>JBBIRF010000102.1:0-2249 GCA_037441905.1 Candidatus Aminicenantota bacterium | reverse complement strand
TTTTTTTGCAACCTAAAACCGGGACATGATCTATATTTCCTATTTTTTTATGACATTTTTTGGCGCCAAAATTACTGTCGCGTTCATGATGATTAAATTGGAGGTCAGGTTATAATTACTGCCTCTTTTTCCAGGTAAGTTTTTATTAGTAGAATTACGGCTGTCTACAAAGGGAACATGATTTATATTTCCTGTTTTCTAAGCTTATTCTTAATGCTAAACTTACGCTCTAACTGATGTCTAATTTAATAATAGAATCAGAAGGACCAATGCCCTTTTAAGCAGATAAAAAACCTATGTTTTCCGATAAGCATGATAAAGCGTTCTCCCGGACAGGCCAAAAACCTAAGATTATTTATTATATCCCGATTTTAGTTCTTGTTTTATTTCTGGCTTCGCTTCCGGTCGTGCGGTTGCTATCCCAGACAAGAGTCCTGGTGGCGGGAACCTGGGAACTAACCACCGAGGGGCTCCCCGCGCCTCTTACCTGGCAAGTGGAAATTATCCAGCAAGAAAATAGACTCTCCCTCGAGGCGACTTCTCGCACCGGCGAAAAAACGACCGGCCATGGCGAAGTTAAAGGGTCTTCGGTTTATTTTAATTTGAATTTAAGGCTTTTCCGACTTTTTGTCCTTGAATTTCAGGGGAAAGCAGCCTGGGCGACGATGTCTGGCACTGTAACCTTGGGAAACATATTTTCTGGCACCTGGAAGGCGGGGCGGAAAATCGGCAGCGGGGCATATGGCCATAACAGTGGCCAGGATTGTTTCACCTGCCATGATAATTTCCTTATAGCGGGGACTGTTTTCTCGGAAGCAGCGGCCACCCACCCCGCGGCTGGAGTTCCTGTTAGCTTGATTTCTCCTGAGGGAAACGAAACCTGGCTTGAAGCCAGCAACTCCGCAGGGAACTTTTGGGCCAATTCATTTACCCCAGGGAAATACCTGGTTAGAGTTGCCGGCGTTCAAAGCCGGACCTGGCACGTTTTGCCCGAACAGGGAAGTTGCAACCGTTGCCACCTCAAGGGAGGTAACGGCACGGCTACCCGCAACCGGCTCCTTCCCTCAACTCACACCCAGGTTCCGCCCGATAATGACTGCCGGCATTGCCATCATTTCCCGGCTACCCAGGACTACCAGAGGCTCAGGACCGAAGGGGTTCTACTCGCGACGAAAGAACCGCCGGCTGAGCCGGGAAGCCGGGTGGAAATTATCGGCAAAGTTTTTGCTTTTGACCCGGCCGGCCAGGATATAGTTACGGTCAGGCCTGATATTTTTGCTCCCGGTTATTTTTCGATGTTCGACGTCGTCCTGGCTGTAGCGAAGCGCAATGGCATCCAGATTGAGTACCACTTCGACCCAGAGTGTCAGACGCATTTTATCGACCGAATCAACGGTGTTCCCGGGAATTACTGGTATCATTTTTCTTATGATGCGGGCGCTGGAAACACCACCGAGGTTAAGTACCGGCGCGCCAACCGCTGGGATGAGGCCCTCTGGAGACCGGGGGTTTGGGTAACTGTGATTGAAGGCGAGAATCTCGAGGAAATTAAGGCCGAATACCGGGAGGAAATTCTGAGGGAGAAAGCTTATGGTCATCTGGTTCCGTTGGTTAAGATTGACCTCAACCCTTCCTCTTATAAAGGCAACCCCCCAGAATCCCATCGAATTACTATTTCTCGGGAATTTCGGAACGTCGTTGTTACCCCGCATAATCTGAGGTCAACGGCCGTTGCCTCTCCTTATCCCAAGCCTTTCCAGCCGGGCGTGACCACTTCGCTGGATATCCTCCTTTCTCTGGCGGACGAGGGCAAACTCGAAGTCGTGACTTCGGTCTTTTACACTTATTTCGCTCAAAAATATATTTTCAGTTATTACGTGGTCGGGCTGGGTTTCCCTGGAGTGGGGATGGCTCATGCTTCTGGCCGTCAAGGGTTTATTTACCTCACCGAAAACGGGACTTTTAACCGCCTTCCTAACCAGGCCGACTCGAAACTCCACATGACCTGCGATATTCATGTCATCCATGCGCCTGATTTTTCCTACTGGCGGTGGGCTGAGCTCGGCAATCCTTATTATGAATCTTCAGAACCGGGCGCGGCGGCGAAGCTCGAACAGAGTATCCTGGAGGATGATGAAGCCATCAGCCGTGGTTTTAACCTTTACGAGCCAAAACTAAACGAGGACGGCTCGGTCGACTTGAGTTTTAATCTTTTTTTGCCCGGCCGCGTCCGGCTGAGGGTAGTTGAT
>JBBIRF010000101.1:0-2547 GCA_037441905.1 Candidatus Aminicenantota bacterium | reverse complement strand
ACCGAAGATTTCGCGGGCCTGGACGGAAAAGGTCACCCCTTTAAGGACCGGATAGCGTTTGGGAATAAACCCGGTCTTATAAGCTTTATGAAGATTCTTGACTTCGAGGACGTTGGTTCGGTTACGTTCCGCCTGCTGCCCTTCGCCCATTTCTTAACCGCTTTTTGGTCAGAATTATATTTTTTTCAGAAATATTTTTTTTGCAAGCGAAAATTTATAAGAGGTTTGGCTTTGCCTTTTCGGCTCACTGGGAAAACTTGTTTCCCGTTTTAACGACCGAGTCCTGCCTCGCCAGCTCTTTCCTATTTCAAGTTGGCCTCGAACAGCTTGAAAATCCGCTTATACTCATCTACCCAGGAGGAGGGGTTCCGGAAAGAATGGTCCTCAACCGGATAGATAGCCACCTCCCAGTTTTCTTTGCCCAGTTCAATCAGCCTCTGGACGAGCCTGACTGTGTCCTGGAAATGGACGTTGGTGTCGACCATCCCGTGGCAGATGAGGAGGGCGCCTTTAAGCCCTTCGGCAAAATAGATGGGCGAGCTTTGCTTATAAGCCTCCGGGTCTTTATGGGGAAGATTAAGAATATCGACAGTATATCCAGGGTGATAATGGGCCCAGTCAGTTACGGGCCGGAGGGCCGCACCAGCCCGGAAGACTTCCGGTTCTTTGAACATGGCCATCAAGGTAAGGAAGCCTCCGTAGGAACCGCCATAAACGCCGATTCTCTGGGGATTAGCCCCGTATCGGGAGACCAGAAACTTGGCCGCGTCGACGATGTCCTCCAGGTCCTTCCCACCCATATGACGATAGATGGCAGTCCGGCAATCACGGCCGTAACCGGCGCTGCCGCGATAATCGACATCAAAAACCAGATAACCTTGCTCCCGCAAGAAATTATGAAACATGTATTCGCGGAAATAAGTACTCCATCCCTTATGGGCGTTCTGGAGGTAACCGGCGCCGTGGATGAAAATCACCGCCGGCTTGGATTGATGCCAGTTTGGTGGCAGATAGACCCTGGCATAAACATCTACGCCGTCCCGGGCTTTAAAGCTAATAACCTCTGGCGCCACCCAGGGATAACGGGTGAACTCTTCCGTTGGCGAGACGGTAATCTGACGAGCCGCCTCGCCCGGCTTATTCGGTTGAAGATAGAGCTCTGGCGGTTTGTTGGTTTCCGAATGGACGATGGCTAACATGGTTTCATCAGGGGAAAGGTAGACTTCGTTGAGGCCGACAAGCGAAGTCAGCTTCGTCCGCGGGCCACCGCTGGCCGGCATCCGGTAAAAATGGGTTTCTCCGGGGTGTTCTTCGCTCGTTTCAAGATAAACAAAGTTCCCGTCAGCCGAAAGCCGGGCCGACCTGACTTCAAACTTTCCTGAGGTCAGTTGTTTCTTTTCCTTCCCGTCAGGCGTTAGATAATAAAGATGGGCGTATCCGTCTTTTTCGGAAATATAATATACCCGGCGCCCGTCTTTCGACCAGAAAACGTTGGTTAGCCCTAAGGGGCCTACCCAGGCTTCGTCATGAACATGCTCGAGAACGGTTACTTTTCCTGAGTTCCAGTCGAGAAGATAAAGCCACTGGTCCTTTCTGTCTTCCGACCTTGCCTGGAGAAGGCAATTTTTTCCATCAGGCGACTGGAGAAAGCTAACCGGGAAAACCCGCCGGTCTCCCTGGTTTAGTTCGACCCAAGTAACGTCTCCTGTAGCCACATTCATTAAACCAGCGCGGCTTAGCCTGGGTGAGATATAAGCTGCTTTCGAATGAGAGCTAATTGTTTCGGTATAACCTGAGCGGGTGACATAATTTGGGACAATGGTTTCTTTAACTCCGGAGGCTGGTTCCGATAGAATGAAGGCAACCTTTTTTTCATCAGGCGCGAGTTCCAGCGAAACTATGGTCTGGCCGCTTTCTAAGAAAAAGGGCTTTCTTCTTGGACCAAATTGGACCCCGGCCATACCCGGAAACTCGGCCGTTCGGCCACGGCCGAGCTCTTTGAAAAGAGCTTGTTGCTGTTGTTGGTACCACCTGTCGATTTCGCTCGGCGGCTGTTCCGCCGGTGGTTTTTGCCGGGTAAAACAAGTTAACTGCTGCCAGAGGCCGGTTTCGAGCCCGTAGGCGTAAAGGTTATCTTCAGCTGTAAAGAGAATCTTCCGCTCGTCGAGAGAAAACCGGACGTTGGCCTCGCGGCCTTCTGTTGCCGTCAGCCGGGTTAATTTTCCTGTTTTCAAGTCAAGAAGCTGGAGGTCACCCTGATAGATTAGCGCCGCTCGCCTTTTGGCGGCATCGAAGGCAATTTCGAAACCCGCAGCACCAGCCAAACCACCGCCAAAACCACGGCGGACTCCTGCGGTAACAACGGGCGGGGTTTTGAGGATTTCTTCCAGAGAGGTTGGCTTCGGGGAGGTCTCTTTGAGACTCAAAGCATAGAAACCAGCGGTTTTTTCTCCCGGTCGGCGCCAGCGAAAATAAACCTTCTGGCTATCAGCCGACCACATCACTCCTGAGGGGCTGGTGCCGACGAGCTCCTCTCCCCGCATAATA
>JBBIRF010000100.1:861-2857 GCA_037441905.1 Candidatus Aminicenantota bacterium | reverse complement strand
CTTTCTTCCTGTCTGAGCTAAATAGGCGATACGGGTCTTCTAAGAAGCTCAGCCCGCAGGCTTTAGAGCTGTTGCTTTCGTACGAATTCCCTGGAAATATCAGGGAGCTGGAGAAAATCATTACCCGGGCCTATATCCTTTCCCCGGCCGACGAAATAAAAGCTGAAGCCATAAGGCTGAGATTAGAAGAAGAAGAAGAAGAAGAAGAAGGCGAGGTAGCGATGAGGCTTTTCCGGGAGATCACGGAAAAAGGAAAGAGCTTCTGGGAGGTTGTCTACCGGCCATTTATGAAAAGAGACCTCAAAAGAAGCGAAGTTAAAGAAGTTATTCGGCTTGGCTTGCAGCAAGCTGGTGGGTCTTACAAAAAGCTTTTGTCTCAGTTTAATCTGCCAGAAAAAGATTATCGAAAATTCATGAAGTTCCTTAGCTTCCATCGACTGGCAAAGGGAGAAAGTAGGCCATGAAAAAAAAGATAATCTTTCTATTTATCTTATTTTCATCATCCCTAATCTTAACCTTAAAACATTTCTCTCAAGAAAAAAGAAATATCGAAATAAAGGAAATTTCAAGTGAATTAGTTTGGAGACTGGGCGCCGATAAACCTAACGAAGATTTTTATAAACCAAGTTGTTTTGTTTTGGATGAAAACGCAGGCTGTCTATATCTTCTGGATTCAGGAAACAGCCGCATTCTATGTTTTTCCAAGGATGGGCAATTTTTGTTTAAGTTCGGCCGGCGGGGACAGGGACCAGGGGAGCTATCCGACCGGGCCAAAAGAATTAAAAAATTAAGCGACGGGAAGCTATATATAATCGATAATCCTAATTATCGAATTAGCGTCTTCGATTTAAGAGGAAATTTCTTAACCTCGGCCAAAACCTCCGCCTATTATGATGATATTGAGCTAATCGAGGGAACATATTTTCTCTCGAATATAATTCTCAAAGAGGGACACAAACCATTGAACTCAACTTCCCAGTTAGGCACGATTGAAAAGACCTCGGGTCTCTTTGTAGAGCCAGCGAAAGGAATAATAGATCAAATTGATCGACTCCCGCAGGCGGAAGCGTTTCGTTACATATATAGAGATAGCAGCTTTACAGATCTGCTCAGTACGCCCAAAAAGGAACTAATCTTCTCGCAAGACTTTCCGTATCGGCTGATCAAGTACAGCCTAAGAGGTGAAATACTAAGAGATATTATGGTTCCAGCCGAGTATGACACTTATGGCTACATAAATCTTGTCGTAGAAAAAGATACCGTGGGTATATCAAGTCCTCCCCTGCCTCGAGTTTTCGACCCGTTTATAAAGGGGAAAGATACAATTATAGTTCCAAATTTAAATCCAGAAAAAACCTTGCTTTTTCTCGATTTTTTTGATTTAGACCTTAATCTAATTGAAAGATACAGGATGAAAAATAATATAGCCGACCCAAAAAAGAAAGAATATATAACGCACATTGTGGTTGACCATGAAAACTATTTATATGCTTTAATTTCTTCAGCTGAAGAGTATCCCCGCTTGGTAAAGCTCAAAATGATATTTTAGATGTCGCCAGCCTAAACTCAACACTACACTTTGTCATTGCGCTTTTTTCGATAACTTTTTAAACCCTTTTTTCATTATCAATTATATTTTTTGCAAACCAAGAAGGGCAACGGAAACTAATAAAAACCAATATTTTTTCATTTTAAAATATCATATTTCAGAATAACCCGACTGAACGCATCCCCCCGGAGGATTAAACTTCTTGAAGGATAAAAAGCTTATTGGTCACTGAATCATGATTTCCGGCCGAGGCGGCAAATCAATTTTGAATTGATGTTAAATGAGGCAACTCGACCTCTTGGCAAAACAAAGGGTTTTCAATATAATCTCCCCTATCCTGAGGGGCAAAGAATGGGCAAGCTTTTTGGCACAGACGGCATAAGAGGTAAAGCCGGCCAATACCCTCTAGTCCCACCGCTGATTTCATACCTCGGTCAGAACTTGATT
>JBBIRF010000100.1:0-807 GCA_037441905.1 Candidatus Aminicenantota bacterium | reverse complement strand
AAGCCCCTGGCTGGCTCAAACGGTGGCCCAGGCTGCCTGCTGCGAGGCGGCCGAGGTATGTCTGGCGGGCGTCCTGCCGACTTCGGCTATTTCTTTCCTAACAAAAAAGCATCAATTCCAGGCAGGGGTGATGATTTCGGCCTCCCACAATCCCTACGAGGATAACGGAATTAAAATCTTCCAGCAGGATGGGTTTAAGCTGGCTGACCATCAGGAAGAAGAACTGGAGACATGGCTCCTCAGCTCGCTCGCCAATCCCGAGCCAGAAAGAACGAGTTTTGGTCTGGTGAAAGAAAGCGACGACCTTAAGAGCGCCAAGATTAAATCCAGGAAAACTTCCGCCTGGAGCCAGCAACCTGAGCCTTTTTCCGGCTTGTCTGGCCTTGCCGATGAAATTCAACCCGACCTTTCCTATCAACAAAATTACGTCGACTGGCTGCGACGTCTTTTTCCTCCGCCTCAAGCCCTTAACGGAATTAAAATAGTCCTCGATTGCGCCAACGGGGCAAGTTCTGTCATCGCTCCCCTCCTGTTTAAAGAATTGGGGTTTAAAGTACTGGCCATTAACGACCAGCCGAACGGCCGGAATATCAACGCCAATTGCGGGGCTCTTTACCCGGAAAACCTGGCCATCGCCGTGAAGGCTGAAGATGCCGACCTGGGTGTGGCCTTTGACGGCGATGCCGACAGAGCGATTTTCGTCGACGAAAAAGGCAGAATTCTAAACGGCGACCACACGCTCTACATCCTCGCCCGCTCGCTGCAGCAAAGAAACCTGCTGTCTTCGCCTCTTATCGTCGGGACGAT
>JBBIRF010000099.1:0-2913 GCA_037441905.1 Candidatus Aminicenantota bacterium | reverse complement strand
GACTCGCAAAGAGCTTGCTTTTGGCCCGCTCGTTGGTTGCTTGTGGCTTGTTCTTGCCTGGCTTGCTTTTGGCCCGCTTGAGCCTGGCTTGCGACGGGCCTGCTTGCGGCTCGCTCAAGGCCGGCTGGCAACGGCCGTCACCCAGCTGGCGACTGCTCGTGGCTTACTTCTTCGACGGGGAAATGACGCCCAGCTCTTCCAACAGTTTGTAGGTGCCATAAATAGCCAGGGCGCTACCGGCAATCAGGACGGCAATCCCGATGGGCGTAAGAAAGAAGGGCTTTCTCTCCTCTTTCTCTTTTTCCTCCTCCTGGCCAAGTCGGCTCGCCGCCCCCGGTTTCAGAGCCAAAGACAGCTTGGCCACCTCGTTGGCCTTGATCATCAGAACGTATTCGAAGTTGAAATCGCCAGCCGGGGCACTTACTCCCAGGACGTAAGGACCTTCTTTAATTCCCGTCACTCGATAAACGCCCGCCTTGTCGGTTGGCGTGCTGGCGTATTCCTGCCCGTCCTTGAGGTTACGCAGGCGAACGACGGCTTTCTCTACGGGGGTTTTCATATCCTCGGCGTAGATGAACCCAACCAGCGAGCCAACCGCGGGCGCTTGAGTCTGCCGCAGGGCCAGAAGGTCGAGCGGAAGCAAAAGGAAGGCAAAAGCGCCACAAACGGTTAAAGCAAGCCATCGTGACTGAAAGACTTTTTGCCGTAGCATATCTACCCTCCCCTTCTCGGTGATTAATTTATTTAAAAAAAGATAGATAAGTCAAGAAAATTTTCAAGCACTTTATAAGAAACCCTTCGGTTCCGGTAAGGAAAAGAAACGCGAGGGAGGCGCATGATGGCGAGCGCGGTGATGATGGGAGGAAGAAGATGATCATGGTGATGAAGAAGACCCGGGTGGCGAAGATGATGACGATGAGGAGGAAGAAGACGACGACGGGGAGCGGCGGCTGAAAGGCCACCGGAAAAAGGCCCCCGCCCTTTTCCTGGGGTTTTCTGGCTCGCCCACGTCAGGAACTGCCCTGTTCTCCAGAACAGAGCGCGGCCCATCCTCGACCAAAATCAGGGCCGTTTCCGGACCAACGATTTTCTTCGCCCTCTCCAGAGCCAGGCTAAGCCGCGGGGCTCGAACGCCGGCATTATGGGCGTCCGAGGCGATGAAGTGCACCAGGCGACACTTCAAGAATTTTTCCGCTGCCTTCTTCACCCCGGCCCCAAACCCGCCGGTCAGGCTGAGGGCCGTTACCTGGGCAAAACAGCCCATCTTCACCAGGTCATAAAGAATTTCCGGCCTTTCGGCCAGCTCCAGGTTTCTTTCAGGATGGCTGATGATGGGCAAGAACCCGGCGAGCATCATCCGGTAGAGCAGTTCCTTGGCCCCGTAAGGAATGCTTTCGGCCGGAAACTCGACAAAAACATAGCTCGAGCGGTTAATGCTCAGGCCATAGCGACGGACTTTCTCGATAATATCGGCCTCAAGAAAAACCTCGGCTCCCGGATAAACCTTGACCGGAAGCTCGTCGATTCTTTCGAGCAACAGGGCGACCCGCCGGGCCAGAACCTCGAAATCGTCGCCGTACTTGGTCAGGCGAAACACATGGGGCGTAAAAACCACGGCTTCGATCCCGTCCTCGGCGGCTATCCGGCACATCTCGACGGTTTCCGTCCAGCTTCGCGCGCCGTCGTCCCAGTCAGGAATGATATGTGTATGTAAGTCAATCATATAGTTTCCCCCGAACCGAAATGGCCATTTTCCCTTTTGGCTATGAGAGAAAAATCGTCATCCTGGTTATAAAAATTCTGTTTGCCATCACCGAAATATCATAAATCAAAACAGGACCTTTTTTAGGTCCAATTGCGACGCCAAGATTTAATAACGACCTTAATTTAGCTTCAGATTGCCCCCCATTATAATTAATGTTCCATAATTTAGATTAAAATTTAATTTAACCCCACTTATCCCCTACTTAAACCCAAGCTTGCTCTAATTTTCTAATTTATTTAATTTTAATTTAATCTAATCCTCCTCTATATCCATAACTCCTCGCCCCGCATCCCATTCATTCCCAATAATTCATTCATAATAATAATAGTAGTGGTAGTAGCCGTGGCGGTAATAATAATGATATTCCCTATGAGGGAGGTGGTTGATAATGGCCCCCAAGGGTTTTATTTTCACCAGGTCAAGCTGCTCCCTCGTCTTCGTCAGCGACTCCCGCGGCGTTCGGCCGCCCCAAACGACTAAAACCAGGCCGTCAAGATAAGGGCCAAGTACTGCGGCGTCGGCCACAGCCAGCAGCGGCGGGGTATCAAAAAGAATATAATCAAAGTAATTCCGCATCTGGGTGATGAGCTCGGCCATCCGCTCTGAAGAGAGAAGCTCGGCCGGGTTGGGCGGCACCGGTCCGGCGTTAATCAAATAGAGGTCGTGAACCGGCGTTGCCTTCACCAGCTCTTTGAGCTCAACGCCGGCGGTTAGGTAATTGGTCAGCCCGGCGAGGTTCTTCACTTCAAAGATGCGATGGAGTCGCGGCTTTCGCAAATCACCATCCACCAGGAGGACTCTTTTTCCGCCCTGGGCCAGGACGACAGCCAGGTTGGCCACTGTGGCCGTCTTTCCCTCCTCGGGCCCGGGGCTCGAAATTGCCAGTACCCTCAGGTTGTTGGCCGAGCTCAAAAGAAGCGCCGTCCGGATCGACCGATAGCTTTCAGCAAAACTTGATTTGGGCGCAATGTGCGGGATAAGCTCGATTGACCTCGGCCGGGCGACTTTCTCGGCCGCAGCCCGCGCCTCCTTGCTCTCTCCGGCCTCCCCCGTCTCTTTTCCGGGCTTCGCCTGAACCTGAACCTGCGCTTGCGCCTGCCCCTGCACCTGAGCCTTAGCTTCAGTCTCCCCTATCGCCTCTTTCTCCA
>JBBIRF010000098.1:0-2957 GCA_037441905.1 Candidatus Aminicenantota bacterium | reverse complement strand
TAAAGCTGTTCGAAGCTTTCGCTCGAGTCTTCCTAAGGGAAGTTCAAGGCTTATAAGAATCACGCCGTCGACAGGAATACGGCGTCGTTCTAAAACCTCGGCAACATATGCGGCCCGCCGCACGCCAAAACTCTCTCCACCGATGAAAAGAGGCGAATCCCATCTTTCGAAGCGGTTACGGAAGACACGGATAAATTCAGCCACAGATTCGGCATCTCCTCGTGTCTGGTAGAAATCGGGTCCGAACTCAGCTTTAACCGGCCTGCTATACCCTGTGCCAATTGGGTCTACAAACACCAGGTCTGTGAAATCGAGCCAGGAACCGGGATTATCGACGGCGGACCCGCCTGTTTGTACTCGCTTGGGGCCAAATCCACGCAGGTGCACAAGGGACGAGTTGGACCCTGGGCCTCCGTTCCAAAGAAATGTCAATGGCCGCCGCTCTCCGCCTTGGGGTGGGTCGAGAAAGTAAGACACAAAAAACATATAAGCGCGGACCTCGCCGGTTTCGTTATGACGAATTGGTATTTTTCCTGCCCTCGCTGTATAAGAAATAGTTCTGCCTTCAATGCTGACTTGATTCCGGGTGAGGACAATTTCATCGTCCCTGGTCTGTGAATTCAGAGCCACCGTGCTGGAAAAAATCAAGATAGTTGAAAAAAAATGCGTAAAGATAAATCGCGTGAAAACTTTTCTCCCCGTTTGAACTATTTTCATTCTTTTTTCCTTTCTTTTATAAACCTTAATTTTATCAGCCATTTGCGGGCCGGTTATTTTTATAACATACTTTTTTCTCGTTGCCAAAATTGCTTGCAAACTCAAAGCTTCTTATAACCCATCTAACAAGGTGAAAAATTGACATTTCCGGTGGGGGGGGCGGATAATGTTTTATCATTCCGCAAAATAAATTAAGACTTAAAATAGAGAGAAAAGGAGGAATATTTCAATGGCGGATGAGAATAACACAACGCGCCGAGGCTTTCTTAGAACGATTGCTGCTACCAGCCTGGGCTTTTGGGCTGGGGCTTCGGCTGTCGATCTCAGTTCGGAGAAAATAACCGTTTCAGATTTCTTAATTAAAAAGAGACCTTCAGGAAGCCCGGATTTCGAGGCCATCCGGGCTGACTTCCCCCGGGCAAAAAGAAAGCCTTGGCTGGCGGCAGCCGAGACTCACCCTTTTAGTATCCATACTCTTAAAGCAATCGAAAGCTATACAAGGTTCCGGGCGCTTGGCCCGGGTAAAAACCGACTAGATTTCACTGCAGAAATGCAGGCTGATACCAAACGGCTTTTTGCCAGCCTGATCAATGCCAGACCAGAAGAAATAGCCTTTGTCATGAGCACCACAGCTGGAGAGAATATTGTGGTTGCCGGGTTGGACCTCCCACGCCGCGGAGGGAATGTTGTAATCGATGACCTCCATTTTCCTGCTTCTTGGTATTTATACTCTGCTCTCGAGAAAAAAGGATATATCGAGCTGCGTGTTGTCCGGCACCGGGATTGGCAGATAAGGCTGAGTGATATGGAAAAAGCAATTGATAAAAACACTCGGTTGGTCTCGATTGCCCTCGTATCGAATATTAACGGTTATATGCATGAGGTCAAGGCTATTAGCGAACTGGCCCATGCTAACGGAGCTCTGATCTATGCAGATATTGTCCAGGCAGCGGGGAACACGCCAGTCGACGTTAAGGCTATGGGTATCGACTGCGCTGCATGCAGTACTTATAAATGGTTGATGGGAGATTTCGGCATCGGGTTCCTTTATATCCGCCAAGAACTCCAAGGGACAGTTATCCAACAAACGCGCTACGGCCTTCGGGCTTTGAAAGGCCTTAAAGGTCGGGAGTTCGACCTGCGCGGGGACGCAACGATCTATGAAGAGACGACCTCCATCCCGATTCTTTCTGGAATCTGTGCCTATATGGGCCTTAAATACATTACTCAGATTGGTATCGAGAATATTCGCGCTCATGCCAAAGCTCTTACCGACCGCTTACAAAAAGAGATGCCGGCCCTGGGATATTTGCCGATAACGCCCCCAGAAAGCCCCACCCCTATTGTCAGCTTTTTAACGCCAGATCCGCAGGCGACTCAAGCTAAACTCAACAGAGCTTTTGGTGAACGTGTAGTCACGTTCGCCCGTTGGCAAAGAACTAACGCTCGCGGTGAAGAGGAAAAGGTCGACGGAATTAGGATCGCTGTCTCAGTTTACAATAATAATGACGATATCGACCTGTTCTTGAACGCGCTCGACAGCTGAGCGCGAAAATTTTTCATTTATTTACTTTCTCGGCTTGTTCCTCGATTTCCACGATCATCTCGATTTCCACGGGAATGTTCATAGGCAAGGAGCTCATGCCGACGGCGGAACGGGCATGTTTACCTCGGTCGCCAAAGACGGCTACAAGGAAGTCGGAACAGCCATTGATAACTTGAGGATGAGCGGTGAACGATTCTTTAGCATTGACCATGCCAAAAACTTTGATAATTCGCTTAACCCGGCTTAACTCGCCCAGCTCCTCTTTCAAGGAGGAAAGCAGGCTAATTGCGGTTAGCCGGGCCGCCTCCCTGGCCTCATCTAAACCAAGCTCCTGTCCTACCTTTCCAGTCATAAAGCCACCCTCAGGCTTCCTTGGTCCATGGCCAGAAAGAAAAAGGAGATTTCCCGTTCGTACCGCCTGAACATAGCTAGCCAGGGGAGCGTCTGCGGGGTATAGTTCAATTCCCATCTCCTTCAATTTTTGTTCTGGAGTGAGCCTCTGTTCTCTTAAATAATCTTTCTGGCTCATGCCCTCTTCCTCCTGATAAATTTGTTTATCAGAACGATTCCATGGGAAGCGCTCTGACCTATTCCTGGCAGCAGTCTTCTATTGCTCTGAAAAGTTTGTCGATATCCTCTCGATTATTATAATAATGGAGCCCAAGACCGATTAAGTAATCCATTGAAGATCCTT
>JBBIRF010000097.1:0-3013 GCA_037441905.1 Candidatus Aminicenantota bacterium | reverse complement strand
TAGATATTTTATCGCTTTCCGGTTACCTACCAGGGGTAAAAGCATTTCCCCTCCCTTTATAAAAGGGTTCACTCTTGCGAGGGAAATTATTTATCATTTTTTCCCCCGACGTCAAGAAAAATTTGCATAGTCTACAATACCGAAAAATTGTCATAAACTTTAGTTTATATAACTTGGCAAACATAGGTATACCAGTTTTGAATTTTGACAAGAAATTATGGAGGCAAACCCAAACATTATTTTCGAGAAGCATTGTAAGGTGGCCGCAAAAGTCATGGGGCAGGAGGCAATAAATAATGCCTGGGTGGTCATCCTCCGATATCTTAAGCCTGTACGATTTATGAGGGCCCGGAGCTCAGAGACAATCGGGTTATATTCTCGGTTTTCATCAGAGGTTACTCTTAATAACCAAAATTCCTGTTCTTAGTTTTACAGGTTAGTTATTTCTGGGCCTTGAAGGAACCCGGGGAATTACTTATCATGGACTCCTTATTTGATATGGAAGCCTTAATTCCTTTAATTTAATTTAATTTAATTTAATATTTTAGTAATGAAGCCTTATAATAAACCTCGAAACCGAACAGATGCGAGTTTATAAAGATGCCTGTTCTTAGTTGGCTTTGGCGGCGGCTTCGCAGAGGCTGGTCCTTCTGGCCCCCGCCTTTTGTTGTCTATAACTTCTTGGTCATCTGCCTGGTTTTCCAGGTTTTCCTCGTCAACCAGCTTCCTTTTCTTTACTATTTCCTCGAAGGGCTTTTCTTCCTGGAGATGGCGGCCCTTTTTTATGCCTTCATCCGGGTGTCGCGGCGGAACAAAGTTTTTCTTCTGGCGTTTGCTCTGATTATCGCCGTCAGAATTCCGTTCTATCTTCAGGGTGATGGCTTAATCTTTCACTCCGACAACGCCCTTGAGGCCTTGCAGCCCCTGGAAATCCAGGACAGTCATCGCGCCCCCTTTTTTCTGCTCAATTCAAGCGGCCATAACGGAACCCTGAAATATCTTTTTGTGGCCTTTATCTGGGATGTCCTGGGGAAAAGCTATACCACCTTTGTGCTTTTCCAGCTGCTGATTTTTCTCGTTTTTATCTACCTCTTTTATGAAATTTTCCGTCGTTTCGCCGCCGAATCTGTCGTCCGGGTCTTGCTTTTCGCCCATTTTGCTTTCATCGAAGTTATTTTTGATTATTCGCTTTTCCTGCGGGCGGCGCCCTATTTAGAAATGCTCACAGTTTTTTTGCTCGGAATCTATCTTCTTGACTTTTCTTTCGAAGACAAGCGCAAGCTTTTCCTGGGTTTTTACTTTTTAATATTTTCGGCGTACCTTCATCCGCTCGTTGTTTTTCTAATCGTTCCGTTTGGGGTGGTGACGATTCTCCTTTCCCTCCCCGCAAGAAAGTTTGGGGTCAATTTGCTGGCGCTTCTGGCTGGCGGTGCATTGGCGACTTATCATCTAATATATTATAAATTTTTCTGGCCGCCGCCTCCGCCTTCAGGGGAATGGTACCGGATAGTCTTTTTTTCGCCTGCGCAGTTTTCCTTCGGCCAGATACCGGTCTACCTTAAGAACCTTGGCCGCGACCTCTGGGTGAGTTTTCATAATCTTTTTGACTATGAATTTCTTTATTCTCTCGATTTTTTCCAGGCGAGAGGCTGGAAAACCCTCCTCCTGAAAATTTTAAACCGGCTGGCGATTTTTGGGTCGCTTGCGGTCGGCCTGGTTGGTCTTGGCGTCAGCTTGAGAAATATCATTAAGCGGCTTAGGGCATCTCAACCAGTTGCTGCGGCCACTGATTCGGCGGGAAAATTAACCAACCCCCGCGGTGTCTTTAGTCGAATTGAGGGATTGCCCTGGGTATATCTTTTTGTCCCGCTGGCTTTTGCCGTCTTTGTGTTTAAAGCCTTTATCCTCAGCCCGCGGCCTTATTATGAGCCCAGGCATAATATCGACATGGCGCTCTGGATTGGTGTTTGTTTTGTCCTTTGTTTTGGCGCTTTGTTCGAAAGATTCAAAAGCTTGAGGCGTTCAAAATGGTTTCACAGCCTAATGGTGGTTCTTCTGCTCGCCCTTTCTGCGCCGCATTATATTTATTATTTAAAGATTGCTATTTTCAAAAAAGAATCTTATGCCCAGATTATTCCTGTCCTGCGGGAAAATAGGGTCCGCTATTTGGCCACTGATTTCAGCCTGGCTTACCCTGTCTATTTTCTTACTGACCGCAGGGTGAAGGTAACGGATTCCTTCGGCCCGGTTTCGGTGCCGTTCTTTTATTACTGGCTACGAGAAGAGGTGGATAAAATCCCCTGGGAGAAAAAGGCCTACCTTTTCTTCGGCGACCGCTATTTCCGCCGCTCCTGGCATATTAAGGCGACTACAGAACGAAAGCGCCAATTAATAAACCGGCTGAACAGCGCCAGCATTGATTATCAGGTTATCAATTTTCCCTTCTATACAATAGTTATTCCCCAGACGGCAGTTAATCCCAAAACGCCATGACGCGACGAAGGGTGCGAGCCTTCTTTCGGTTTAAGAGAAGTCGGGAAAAAAGAAAAGAAGACTTGAAGGAAAAACGAGGCGAGGTATTAGGATGGTGCTGGTTCCGGAGATGAATCAGAACTTAAAAAAGAATTGGGATGGAAGAGAAGGGTGATAAACCTCGAATGAGCCACGAATGTTTTCTATCCATAATTATCCCGGTGTTTAACGAAGAAAGGCGGCTTTACCATTTAGATGAAGTATTCGCCTTTTTCAGCAAGTTTCCGTTTGCTTGGGAAGTAATTGTCGTCAACGACGGAAGCAGTGACAGGACGCTCGAAGGGTTAAGAAGATGGGCGGACAGGCCTGAACTCAGGATAATTTCTTATGACCAAAATAGAGGCAAAGGATACGCCATCAAGCAGGGGATGATGCAGGCCCAAGGCAAGTACCGTCTATTTATGGATATCGACCTTTCGACCCCCCTGGAGGAGTTTTATCAGTTTTATCAGCGGCTCGGAAGCTCTGATATTATCATCGG
>JBBIRF010000096.1:0-3058 GCA_037441905.1 Candidatus Aminicenantota bacterium | reverse complement strand
ATATCTTTAAGACCTGAGATGAAAAGGATAGGGTTCTCTCTTTCGAGAGCCGAAGCTCAGAAGAAACAAGCCTACCTCGGGTATTTGCCCGACTTTTCCGTTGGTCTGGCTCGTCACCATCTGGAGCGGCAGAGATACTGGGATTTTACCCTTTCGTTTTCTGTCCCGCTTTTTTTCTGGCAACCGTTAAGGGGCGAAATTGCCGAAGCCGAAGCCCTCGCCAAATCTCTCCAGCAAGAGAAAAATTATTGGTTAACCACCATTCTTTTGGAAGTGGAAGAAGCTTTTTATGAAGCCAGGCTGGCCGAAGAGCAAATTCGCCTGTTCGAAGAAAGCATTCTTTCCCAAGCGCAGGAGGTCTACGAGGCCTTTGCCTTCCGCTACGAGGAAGGCGAAATCAGCGGCTTAGAACTTATCGAAGCGCGCCGCACTTATATTGAATCAAGGATAGCTTACGCCGAGACTCTTTTCAGTCATGCCCTTTCCGTAGCTGCCTTAGAGAAAGCTTTGGGGATTTCCCCCGGAGGGTCAAAATGAGAACCAAGCGCATCTTTTGGGCCATCTTATTATTTTCAATCAGTCTTATCTTTCCCCTTGCCTGCAAGCAAGAGTCTCCTGCTTCTACTGACGACGACAGGCAGATAAGTCAGCTTGAAGTCAGAAGGGGAAAGCATGGCATCAATAACGGCCGGGGCGCCGGCTTAGGTCGCAAGCGCCAGGGACGGGGTTGGCCGGAGAGCAGCGTCTCGCTTTCAGAAAAAGAAAAAGAGGTTATTGAAATCCAAACCGTCAAGGTGAGTCGCCAGCCGTTCAAACCTTTCCTTCAGGCCGCGGGCAAAGTGCTGGCTCCTTATTCGAAAATGAGCCTAATTAGTTACGCTTTTCCAGCGCGTGTCGTGAGAATTCATGGCCAGGTTGGCGATTGGGTCGATAAAAATGCCCCTTTGATTACGCTCCAGAGCGAGGAAGTTGGCCGAGCTAAGGCTGATTTTTTTAAAGCCCGGGCTGATTATGAGCTCGCTCAGAGGAATTTGGCAAGACAGAAGAGGCTTTTCGAGCGCGGGGCAGGGGCGCAAAAAGAGTTGCTTATCGCTGAAGCCGAGTTTAAGGTGGCTGAAGCCAGTTTTAACGCCACGGAAAAGAAGCTTCATGTGCTTGGTTTCTCAGAAGAAGAAATCAAGCTGATAGCCGAAACCCATCAGGTGAACCCGATTATTACCCTCTATTCCCCCATCAGAGGAAAAATCGTCGAGGTAAAGGTAGTTCCGGGGGAGATGGTTGACCAGACCAAAGAAATTATGACAATTCTTGACCCATCCCTGCTCTGGGTTGATGCCGAAATTTTCGAAAGGGATATCTCGAAGGTGAGGATTGGCCAGGAAGTCGAGGTCATGGTCCAGGCTTATCCGGAAAAGTTATTCTCCGGAAAGGTAACGTACGTGGGAGACGTTCTTAAAGAGGAAACCAGGACAGTGACCGTGCGCACCGAGGTGGCCAATCAAGGGTTGTGGCTCAAGCCAGGTATGTTTGCCTCGATAAAAATTTATCTCCATGAAGAAAAACCGGTGCTGATGGTGCCCGAGGCAGCAGTCCTCGATGACCAGGGGGAGAAGTTTGTTTTTGTCCGTCAGGGTGATGTTTTTCAGCCGAAAAAACTTGTTCTGGGACCAAAACAGGATGGTTTTTTCGAGGTCTTAAGTGGTCTTAACGAAGGCGAGGAAGTTGTTACCCAGGGCAGTTACACCCTGAAGAGCAAACTTTTACAGGATGTCTTGAAGAAAGCCGGCCTCTATTGATTTGCCGGCTGGCGAGGAGGACGATGCTATGATTGATAAACTTATTAACTTTGCCCTCAAACACCGCCTCCTTACGGTTTTTCTTGTTTTCTTGGTCTCGGTTATCGGGCTGCTGGCATATTTCCGTCTTCCCAAGGATATTTATCCTGACCTTAACGCTCCCTTAGTCAACATCGTTACTGAAAATCCCGGGATGGCCTCGGAGGATGTCGAACGACTGATTTCTTTTCCCTTAGAGAGTCTGATGGCGGGCGCGCCGGGAATTACCAGGGTGAGGTCAGAATCTACCACGGGCAGTTCTCTGGTTACCGTCGAGTTCGACTGGGGAACGGACATTTATCGAGCCCGCCAGATAGTCTCGAGCAAACTCGAGTTGGTCGCTGGACGGCTGCCGCTCGGGACAACTTTTCCGATTCTTGGACCGGTTAGTTCGCGTATGGGCGAAGTCTTTGAATTTGTCGTCGTGGGTGACGGCGTTGACCCGATGGAACTTCGCTCAGTGGCTGACTGGGTAATTCGGCACCGTCTCCAGGGGGTACCTGGAGTATCTTTCGTGATGAACCTCGGTGGCTATGTCAAGCAATTTCAGGTGCTGCTCCAACCCGAAATGCTCCGGAATTATCGGTTGACGATTGAGGAAGTAAGAAACGCGATAGAAATGAGCAATCGTAATTTTTCGGGTGGGATTTTAACCCGCGGTTCCGAGGAAGTCTTGATAAAAGGCGTAGGAAGAGTGAGCGGCATCGAGGATATTGAAAAGACCGTGGTTGCTTCCCGGAATAACATACCTGTTTTTATTCGAGACATAGCTGAAGTGAAAATCGGGGCCAAATTCCGGCGAGAATCTGGAGGTCATAACGGTCAGGAAGCTGTTTATGTCACGGTAGAAAAACAGTACGGCGGAGATACCCTGAACGCCATAAAGAATATAAAAAATGCCTTAGACCAGGTCAGCCAGGATTTGCCCCCGACGATTAAGATTAAGCCAATTTACGATCAATCGGTGTTAATCCTAAAGTCGCTCCAGCATCTCCAGACATCGATCATTGAAGGAGCCTTTTTAATTGTCCTGGTGATGATCCTGTTCATGGGCGATTTGCGCAGTGCCCTGATTGCCTCGCTCACCATTCCCTTTTCCATCCTGATATCTTTCATCGCTATGGACCTATTCAGGGTTAAGTTAACCGTAATGTCAATTGGTGGCCTGGCGATCGGGATAGGCAAAATGGCCAACGGCTCAATTATTATGGTCGAGAACATTG
>JBBIRF010000095.1:0-3171 GCA_037441905.1 Candidatus Aminicenantota bacterium | reverse complement strand
GGTCTTCTGGGCAAAAAAATAAAATCCATGCCGGGAAAGAGTTTCCTTTTGGAAGATGAGGGTTGATTTTTATGAATTTGGCAGGATCACGGTTGAAGGCAAGAATTATACCCATGACCTGGTTATCTTACCTGACCGCATCGTTTCCCCCTGGTGGCGCCTGGAAGGCCATGAAGTAAGCCTAAAAGACCTCGAAATTGTCTGGGAAGAAAAAACAACCTACCTTGTCATCGGGACAGGTGCTTATGGAATGATGCGGGTGGCGGAAGAAGTAAAGAAAAAAACGGCTGAATTAGGCATCCACCTGATTGTTCGCAAGACAGCGGAGGCGGTGAAGATTTATAACCAGTACGAGCCAACGAAACAAGTAATCGGGGCATTCCACCTGACATGTTAAGAAGGGTTAAACCAAAAAATAGGCTGAAATAGCAAGAAGAGAAAAAATGGCCGTATGTAGCTACTGCAAACGCCGCAAGGCCAAAAGGCATTGCCCGGCTCGCCGGGAGGAGTTGTGTCAGCTTTGTTGCGGTGAACTCCGCGAGAAAAAAATTAATTGCCCCCCATCCTGCCCTCATCTGAAGCATCAAAGTTATCAGGAAGAAAAACGCTGGCAAAAAATTAGAGAGTTTCCGCCGAGTTTCGACGAAAAAAGGATAGCCTACCTCGCGACTCAGGTTGAGGCTTCTTTGCTTTATCTGGCCGAACAAGATAAATCGCTCAACGACCGGGATGTCCTTCGGGGTCTTGATTATGCCCGGGAAAAAATCATCGCCGGAGGCGGCCGGCTAATTCTTCCGGGAGAAAACCCTGGGCCCAAGCCAGCCCTGGGAGAGGCGCTCTTTCAGGTTATTAACAACACCAGGTATGAAAAGGGGCTCATCTTGCAGCTTTCAGAACAAGAATATACCCAAGAGGAAAAGATAATTTGCATCGACGCCATGGTCAGGTTTATTCTGGAAAAGACCCGGGGGGACCTCGACGACCGCCGTTACCTTGAGGACCTCGTCGCGAGGCACCAAAAAGCCAAAAACCAGCCGGCTCCCAAAATAATCCTGCCCTGAGTCACCTCAAGTTGGGCTAAATTATCATCTCCCCAAGAGAGTTGAGAGGAAACGCCAGGAAGGAAAATGGTCAGCCACAATCTTTATCGCGGCCAGAACAGGAACCGCCAGAATCATCCCCGGAATTCCCCATAGCCATCCCCAGAAAAAAAGAGAAAATAGCACGGCCAAAGGACTGAGGCCTAAACCTTTCCCCATTATCCGGGGCTCAAGAATATTGGCTATAGTAAAATCGGTGCCAACCAATAAAAGGAAAATCCAGATAGCCGGGCTGAGACTGCCGAATTGCAAGACGGCGTATAATGAAGGAAGAAGGATAGCCACTATCGACCCTATGCTGGGAATAAAATTGAGGAAAAAAGTGACCAGACCAAACATAAGCGCAAAATCAACCCTAAAAATAATTAAGATTAAAGTTAAAATTCCGCCCGAAAGAAGGCTGATAAAAGATTTGATGACCAGGTATTTCTGAATTTCCCTGTCTATTTTATCGAGAACCCAGGCGACGTTTTCAGCTCTCGTCGTCTCCAGGGACTTCAAGACCTTAGCTTTTAATTTCCCCCGACCAGCCAGCATGAAAAAAAGAAAGACCAGGATGAGCAACAGTTTGGTCAGGAAAGAAAGAAATGTGCCCAGCGAAGAAAGAATAAAACCGGCCAGCTGGTTAATATTCAGGGCTTCCAGGAAAGAAAACCGTTCGGCCGCAATACCCTTTTTTTCCAGGGTTGACTGGACCCACTGGATGAACTCATTCAACTGACCTCCGTAGGAAGGAAGTTTTGTCGCCAGCGCTTTGCCTGAGGTATAAACAAGGACACCAATAAAATAAAGAAGCGTAAACGCAACCAGGATTGAAACTATCAGAGCTAAGCTCCGCGGAATTTTTAGTCTGATAGCCAAATCAAACAAGGGCGAAAAAAGATAATAAAGAAAAACCGCCATGACAAAAGGAAAAAGGACGGGTTTGCTCAGGCGTAAGGTCAGGCCGAGAAGGAAAATAACGACCAACCCGTCAGCGACCGGCCGTAAAGGGCTTTTTCCCATCAAATCCTTCCAGTTATAGCCTCTCCAGTCTCTCCTTCTGCCCAGTTATCGAGGACGTCAGCTCTTTTATTATTTCCGAAGCGAGGTTATCCTGAGGTTCAGGCAGACGAATAAGCCCAAAAACAAATGAACCTGCCCTCGACATATATATATTCTGAAAATACTTGCTCTTGACGTGCCAGATTCCGTCAAGAACTCTGCCCTCTGTTAGGGAGCCAGAAAAATCCTGTCGTAACCTGGAAACCAGGTCCTCCGCCGTAGCGGCATCCTCTGTCTGGATGATAAAAACCTCGAAGGAAAAGCCTCCCCTTTGATAACTGCAAAGATACCCATGCTGCAGGTAACTGAACCCGAGGAAATTTTTCAGGATAAATTTTTCCGAATGAGCGATTCGGCCAGCCGCCGGGAAAAGAGACAAGGCTTTGGGCCATGTCCTTTCTTCAGGAATTCGTTTGGCCAATTCACTCCCGAAGAGAATGGCGGCGTCGTCGGCCGCTTTTCCTTCCAGGAAGCAAAGAATCTTGATGTAATAACGCCCCAGGAAGAATTGAAGCGCCCCTTGCTCCAGATACCCTTCGGTGCCGCAATGAACGAAGTTTCCTTCAGTTGGTCTTTCGGCGGAATAAATCCCGAAGGCGTTCTCGCTCCGGCCCATATCATAGATTTCTACGGTCAGGACTGGTTCGGTCTCCTTCTGGCGAGAATATTGAGCAACTAATAACCCCTTAAAATCATAAGCTAAATAGCTCTCCGAAGCTCCGTTTATATATTCGAATAGATTTTCAGGCCCGTAAAAATCGGGCTGCCCGTGAAGAGTCCAGCCCGGAATAGATGGAAGTAATTGCTCCAGGGCTTTCTTGTTCCCGGCCAGGCCAGGTTTGTTTATAAGGAAAAAGACCAGCAGAAGCAAAATTGAAAAGAATAATTTCCTCGATTCTTTAATCTTTCGCCTCTCTATCAACCGCCTCTCTCCTTATAATTTTATTTTTAAAAATTACATTATAACAGCCTCTGGCAAATAGCAACGGCCGAAAAACTATGACTCCCCCAGAGACACGACCCAACA
>JBBIRF010000094.1:0-3659 GCA_037441905.1 Candidatus Aminicenantota bacterium | reverse complement strand
CGACTGTGTCACAGAAAAAGCTGGCCGCGAGAAAATCGCCGCCGACGCCAGTATAAAGATACCGAACCGCTGAACCTACCATTTTTGGAACCTGAGTGTTCCCGTGAGTGCCAGCAAGGTTGTCCTGATGCCGTTTCAGCGGCTCGACAAAAGCTGCATGTTCAAACTTGCGCGAAAGTTCAAGCCAGCGTCGATCTCCAGTGTCAGCGTAAAGGTCGACCAAAACCTCATTCATCCCGCCAAATTCAGTATCCAGCATCAGTTGAATCTGAGCCGGGCTAAGTTTAGCCAGAATACCTTCGGCCCAGGCGGCAAACCTGGTTTCTACTTCCAGAGCAAGCTTGTTGCCGGTCAATCGATAGGCGTCGCGCAACCCGGCAAAGGTCTTATGGAGAGTGTACCAGGGAGACCACTGGCCGTTAAGGTCAAAACTGGCCGAACGAATTTCTCCTTTTGCCAGGGCTTCAAAACAAGCCCGGCCGCCCTCGAGGGCGCTCAAGTAGCCATCGCCGTGTTTATCCTGAACCTCCTTCAGCTCTTTAACGATATAATCGGCCCTCTCTTTGAAACGAATATCGCCGGTAGCCGCATACATCAGGCTTACTGCCGAAAGATAATGGCCAGCGATGTGGCCGGTTAAGTTCCTCCCCGGGCCATCCCAGCCGTTATAAGGCTCGGCCTTGGGCTGGAGGCCAGCCCGCTGCCGATAAAAGGCCAACATCCGGTCAGGCTCGAGCTGAAGCAGGTACTGGGCTGTGAGATACTGAGCCCGGTAAAGAGGTCCTCCGGTCAGGCGTACCTTTTCGAGCGGCAGAGGCCGCGCTCGAAGGAGTTTTTCTTGCATAACCTTAGCCTCAGGATCGGCCGGCTGAATAAAAGTCTGGCTGTTGGCTGACCTGACGGTAACCGAGGCTAAGATCAATGCCCAGGTTAAAAAAGGGATAAATAAGCCAAGGTGTGGGTTGCTAAGACGTTTCTTGGTCTGACCCATTCTTTCCTCCCAGAAGTTTTATATGAAATCCTCAAGTTTTTTAATTTCAGTCGTTTATCTTCGCCAGAAATTCAGCGTTTTGTCTGTTTGTCAATGAAAATAACGAACCTCAATCGTTATCATATATTATATATTTGCTGGTTTTCAACGGACTTATTCGGTCTACATTCTCTAAGTAATTTCTCCCAATGTTTTTAATTAGACGCAATGCTCTAACTTATCCACTAAGAACCGCGCTAAGAGCCAAGAAAGCTTCAATTTCCTTTCGTCCGCTAACCGAGAAGGAGCAAATGGCCGTCTTCTGATTCTGCGCCAGCCCTGTCTTCTTTCGAAAAACGAATTACTATAGGAAATTAAAGAAACTTATTTTATCCTGGGCCTTAAGGAAAAAGAAAAGAGAAGAAAAAAGGAAAGAGAAACAAACTAACAGAATCAAAATTATAACTAAAATTAGATTAAACCTATAATTGAGACTCGCACCAAAAGTGGATGGGACAACAAAACTCAGGTAGACAAAAAAGCTCTCTTCATCCAGCAGGAATTGTAGTAAACTAACGAGGCGATGGAGTCTTAGATGGAGAGAGTCATGGTTAAAAGCGAAGCTGATAAGCTTCGGCAGGTTGTCGTTTGTTCTCCCAAAAGGGAATACTATAACGTCGATTTACTCGAGGCCCATAACATCCAGGCGCCAGCTGACCCGCAGCTCGCCGGTAAACAGCACGACGAACTCAAAAGGCGGCTAAAGGAGGCGGGATGCAAGGTAATTGATATCCCGGAGCTCAAGCGTCACCCGAACTCAGTATTTACGCGGGACACTGCCCTGGTTACGCCGAAGGGATATATTAAGCTCCGGATGGGCTTACCCACCCGTCGAGGCGAGGAGCGCTGGATGGCCGAGGCTTTAGAAGCCTTGGGAATTCCCTGCGCCGGCAAAATTTTTCCACCCGGGACCGTCGAAGGAGGAGATGTAATCTTGGCGTGGCCAGTGGCCTTTATCGGCCGTTCCGCCCGGACGAACGAAAGCGGCGGCCGACAACTAAGCCGGCTGCTGGAAGCGATGGGCTATGAGGTAAGAATTGTCTCCTTGCCTTCAAACCACCTTCACTTGGGCGGGGTGATGAGTTTGGTCGGCCCAAAAAGCGTCCTGGGCTGTCGGGACGTGCTCCCAGCGTCTTTTCTTGAAGGCTTCGAGGTCATTTCCGTTCCAGATGAATCCCCCACCAGCGGCAATGTCATTTGTTTGGGCAAAGAAGAAGTAATCGTGGAAAAAACTAACCGGGCTGCTGTTAAGGCTCTGTCCAAAGCCGGGTTTAAGGTCCACCAGCTCGACCTCGGCGAATTTATTAAAGGCAGCGGCGGCCCTACCTGCCTTATCCTCCCAATATCGAGGAAATAGCAAAAATGATAAAAATATAAATTGCTTTCTCACCGAAGCGTGTTTCCGTGAAGCTTTTCTCTGTCCAGGAGCGATTATTTTGGGCAGTTCTCACTTCTTTTTAGGTCAAGTTTTTATGGCGATGGAAAATAAAAAGGGACAGACGCTTTTGCCTCTGTCCCTTTTTCGTTCTTTTGTTTAAGTCGAAGCTATTTTATAGGGTTAAGCTAAATCAATAGCGTCGACCACCGCCGAAGCCGCCGCGGCTTCCACCACGGCCACCAAAACCGCCACTTCGGGGCCGGTCTTGACGGGGCCGGGCTTCATTCACAGTCAAAGCTCTTCCCTTGAGCTCCTGACCGTTTAGAGCCGCAATCGCTTTTTCTGCCTCCTCGCGGTTTGGCATTTCCACAAACCCAAAACCACGACTCTCACCGGTGTACTTATCCTTGATGATTGAGGCGGTAGCGACTTCGCCGTAAGCCTGGAAAGCTTCTTTCAGCTCGCTTTCCGACACGTTGCGGGGCAAGTTGCCCACGTAGATGTTCATACTCACATCTCCTTAAAATTAAATTCGACCGACATAAAGGAGAGGAGTATGACCATCACAGGGCCCGTGCCCTCTTCCTTTAAGCGTCTCTTTAATTATAGCACAAATAAAAATTAAAGCAAATTCTTGCGCCATATAAAAAAAATCCTGGCAACGACCTACTCTCCCACGCGGCTCCCCGCGCAGTACCATCGGCACTGGAGGGCTTAACTTCCGTGTTCGGAATGGGAACGGGTGTTTCCCCTCCGTTATGGTTGCCAGGATTTAATAATCGTTAAAACTGGGAATCTACCTGTCGACAAATTGCCAAAATAGGCAACGGGAACATTCGCTCACTTCATCAGCCACAAAGAGATGTTCCCTCTCAAATATTTTGCTTTGCTCTTTTGCCTTAATAAACTTTATGGTCAAGTCTCACGGGCGATTAGTACTGGTTAGCTCCACGCCTTGCGGCGCTTCCACACCCAGCCTATCAACCTCGTAGTCTACGAGGGCCCTTCAGCCCCTTGCGGGGTGGGAGACCTCATCTTGGGGCGCGCTTCCCGCTTAGATGCTTTCAGCGGTTATCGCTTCCGAACGTGGCTACCCAGCGCTGCGCCTGGCGGCACAACTGGTACACCAGAGGTTCGTCCGTCCCGGTCCTTTCGTACTAGGGACAGCCCCCCTCAAGTCTCCTGCGCCTGCCGTGGATAGGGACCGAACTGTCTCGCGACGTTCTAAACCCAGCTCACGTACCGCTTTAA
>JBBIRF010000093.1:0-3865 GCA_037441905.1 Candidatus Aminicenantota bacterium | reverse complement strand
CTCTTTTCCCTCCTTCTGGGCTATCTCTCCCTCCTCCTTCTCCTTCGCCTTTCCCTTCTCCTTCCTCTTTCGCCCTCGATATCCATAGCCATACCCATACCCATAGCCATAACCGTGGTGAAACTTATCAGGGTCAAACTCCGGCACAACGCCCAGAGTAGGCATTCGGCCGTACCTCTCGACGTCTTCCGTCGTCTTAACGGAATTATCGAGGTATTCGAAAAAGAAGGCCAGGCCGACGCCGCCAAAAAGCCCGATGACTAACCCCAAAATCAGGTTGAGTTTTTTCCGCGGACTCGACGGCGCCAGAGGCTCCTGCGCCCGGTCGACAATCCGGACGTTGGCCGTCCTCAGCCCCCGCTGTCTTGCCGCCACGCCCATCTCGCTCTGCCGCTTGATGAGCGATTCGAGCAGGCTCTTCATGTTATCGATCTCGATCTTCAGGCTGTTATAGAAAATCGCGTTCGAGTTAAGCTGAAAGGCCTCCTGTTTCTGCCTGGTAAAGACCTCCTCGAGCGACCGCTCTTTCTTCAACGCCGCCTGGTAGTCGGAATAAGCCTGCTTGATCAGGTTTTTGACCTCGGTCTCGAGAATATTCCGGGCGGCATCAAGCTCCACCTTCAGGCGCTGCATCTCCGGATAATCAGGCTTAAAAGTGTCGGCCATCTTGCTGTACTGCCGGCTCAACCCGACGTATTCTTCCCGCAACTTCTGGATGAGAGGGGTGCTCAGAGCGTCGGGAATATTATCCGGCGTGGCATTTCTAATTTCCTGGTAATAGGCTTCCTTCTTTACCCGGTCAATCTGGGCCTCAGTCAGGGCCTTGTTAAGCTCGGCCAGTTTATCGACGATCGTTGTTTCTGTATCGCTGAGGAGGACGATATTTTTCTCCTGCCCGTAAGCCTGGAGTTGATTCTCCTTCTTGGCAATCTCCTGCCGCAAGGAGTTGATCTGTTCATTCAAGAAAGCTGAGGCTTGCTCGGTGGCCTCGTACTTGGTTTGGATGTTCATGTCGATAAAACAATCAAAAAGGACGTTCACCGCTTCGGCCGCAAACCGGGGGTCGGGATGGGTAAAGCTCACCTCTACCAGCCGGGTCATCCTTATCGGGCTAACTTTAATCGCCCCCAGAAAAGAGTTAACCACGCCGCGACGAAACTCCGGGTCAGCCGGGTCGGGCACTTTCTTCGGCTTTCCCTTCGCCCGCAAGGCTGCCTCCTGCGCCAGCCTTTCGGCCAGCTTGAGCCTATCCACGGCTCTCTCGGCCAGGGAGCGGCTCTGGAGTAATTTATACTGGGTCTGGTAATAATCATCCCGGAAGGTTTCGACCTGGAAAATTTCTTCGAAGGTGAGGATGTTGGGCTCTTTTTCGATGAGCAGCGTCCCCTTGGCCGTGTATTTCGGCCGGGCAAGGAAAGTAAAAAGGGCCGTGCTCACCAGAACAAGGAGCGCAAAGGCGGCCACTGTCCAGCGCCGCCGCCACACCACCCGCCAGTAGTCAAGCAAATTGACTTCTTTTTCCGGCTCTGCCAAGTGATTATAAGTGTTTATTTCCATTTTTTACCTCTCTTCGGCTTTATTTTATCCCTCTTTAATGCCTGCTCTTCTTTTGCTCTGTTTAACCCTTACGTTTCTTTGCGCTGCTTAACCCTTGCCTCTCTTTTTCCCCTGTTTAACCCTTGCTTTTTTGCCCGCGGGTTTCTCGACCATCAGTCTTTTCCCTGAAGCTTAAAAAATGCTTTCAGGGACATAAACCACATCTCCCTCCTGGAGCACAGGGTCTTCCTTTTTCCCTTTAATTATATCCTTAAGGTTAACCTTTATTTGCAGCTCCTTACCTGTCTTCGGGTCCTTGCGCTTGATAATTACCCCGGATTTAGAGGCATTTTCCGTCGGCCCGCCGGCCTGGGCGATTGCCTGGAGAAGGGTTATTTTTTTCGACATCTTCACCTGGAGGGCGCCCGGGTTACGGACCTGGCCAAAAACATAGACCTGGAACACCCGGTCGACGGGCACGTTGATAATATCGCCCGGCTGAAGAGGAATATTCAGGTTCTGGTTTCCCTCGATAAGCAGTTCTTCCAGGTTGATGGCCAGCCGGGCCGCCAACCCCTCCTTTCCTTCCCTGAGGACGTAGATTTCGTTCGCGGCGTTATCCTTAAACCCGCCGGCCCGGGAAACCATCTCGAGGAGTGTCATCCGGCCGATGAGCTCATACATTCCCGGCCTCTCCACCGCGCCGATAACCGCCACCTGCTGGCTCTGATATTCCTTGATGAATACAGAAACCTGAGCATTCCGCAAATAGCGCTCCTCGAGAAGCTGGGCGAGTTTGCGCTCGACCCCGTCCTTGGTTAACCCCTGGACATCCACCTTGCCCAGAAGCGGCAGCGAAATCGACCCGTCTTCCGAAACCCGCACCGTCTGGTTAAGGTCGGGAAGCTCGAAGACTTTAATCTCTAAGAGGTCGCGGGGGCCGACGCGGTATTCCCGGATGAAAAAATCCCTCCCCTGCTCTTGCTCGGTCGGCTTCGTCTGGGTCTGGGGCTGGGTTTGGGTCTGGGCCGCGGCTTCCTGGGAAGAGGCGGCATTCTGGTTTGCCTTTTCCTGGGGCGAAGAGAGAGGTGGGAGATAGGACGGCGCGGCTGGATGGGAAAAAAGAGAAGGAACAAAGCCCGATAAAAAAATAGTAACGAATAAACACGACAAAATTTCTCGCTTAATCCATTTTTTCATCTTTCTACTCATTTCTTTTAAAAGGTTCCTTTTGATAAACTTTGGATAAAATTCATTTCATAAGTCGATATAAACTCAAAATAAACTCAAAGGAGAATTTCTCCATTCTCCCTTATTCCCCGAATAGTTATTTCTTGTTATCTCTTTCGCTTTTTATTTTCTCAGGCCATTTTAGGCCAGCGGAAAAAAGTGGTCAATCGTTATGCCCCGAGATGGCAGCGAGCCTGAGGGTTGAAAATTCGTGGCCCTGGTCTAAAATCACTGGCTTATCAAAAATCAAAGGTAAGGTTAAGACCGAAGAAATCGCGGGTGTCGTCCTCCCAGGGGAGGTTCGAGTCGCGGCGCCAGCGCTGGCCGATAACGCCCACC
Source organism: Candidatus Aminicenantota bacterium (assembly GCA_037441905.1). GTDB lineage: Bacteria > Acidobacteriota > Aminicenantia > Aminicenantales > CALLJL01 > CALLJL01. Next base: position 760 of record JBBIRF010000093.1, on the reverse strand, counting down.
GCCAGGTTTCTCTTCAGCCGGAAATATATACCCAGGGAATGGATGATGAAATCGTCGCGGCGCTTGGCGTACGAAGCGGCTTCGGCCTCGAGCGGCTGCCTGCTCCCAGGATAGCGATTTTGTCCCTGGCTATAATCATAATCAAGCCGAAAGCGCCAAAAATATAAAGACGCTCCGGCGGAGCCAAAATTCTCAACAAAAAAGGTATTCTCATACCACAGCGAGAAACGAACATCCCGCCGGAGCGAAACCCGGAGAGCGAGCGGCCGGGCCAACCGGACGGAAAGCGACGTATCCCCCACCCAACCCTCAAAATCCGCTTTCGTGGCCGCCCGCGAATCAAAATATTTATAACCTACCTTTAGCCTCCCCCTAATGCGCCCAAAGGGAGAAAACTCAATCCCCAGGTAGGCGGCGCGGCTGCGGGAGTCGCGGCCGCTTTCCGGATGCGCGAACTCAAAAAACCCGGCCTCAAAATCGAGAAAAGCCATCGCCCGCGGCGTCAACCGCCGGTGGATGGTTAAATTCAGGTAATCTTCGGTTCGGTTCAGCTGGTCGCGAATGTTGAAGCGCTCGTAGAAAAGATTCTCGTAATCGTAGCGGGTTCGCCTCCCCGCCAGCTGGAGCGAAATCCTGGGGGTAAGCTGCCAGAGAAACTCGCCGTTATAGCCTTCCTCTTTCCGCCGCGGCCGGATGTCAATCTCCGTGTTCCATCTTTCGCGGGCCTCAGAACCCTGGCCGCCAATCGAAAGAAAAAACC
>JBBIRF010000092.1:0-4193 GCA_037441905.1 Candidatus Aminicenantota bacterium | reverse complement strand
CACCGTAAAACCAGCTGCCATCCTTGTTCTGGCGTTCCAGAGAAAAGGACATAGCTTGCCTGGCCAGGGTCTGAAATTTCTTTTCAGCTGCCACCGAGCCGACCCGACTGAGGAGAGAAGCCCCCAGCATGTTGGCGTTATGGATGCAGGAAAAATCAAGCGGGGTGTAGGAAAAGCAAAAAGAGTTCTCGTTTCCGCTTCGATTTAGCCCTTGGCTGATAAACTCACATGCGGCCATAGCTTTTTCCAGAAAAACAGGGTTTTTGCTTTGCTCAAAAAAATCAAGAAGGCTGTGGCCGACAAACGAGGTAACCACGATATTGGGCAGGCCGGCAGGGGCGAAAAAACTGCGGTTGGCCCAGGGAAACGGATACCCCCAGCCAGCGCCTGGCCAATCAGCCGAGGCTTTTCCCAGAAGCGAGAAAGCAAAATATTCTGCCTGCCTCCAATCTTCCTGGTTTTTCCAGAGACGATATTTATTAAGGTAGCCTCTCAGGAAAAGGGCTTCTGCCTTAGGGTTAGAATAACAAGGAATTCTCAATAAAGGTCTCAGGTTAAAAGGAAATCTCTTCAGAACCTGAATAAAAGTAATGGCTAAAAAGCGACTTTTTCGCCCGAAGAGAAATAGAAGGGGACTTAACAGGGCATCATGCGGGTCCCATCCCTTGTATTTGACTTTCTTCAAATATTCTTCGAGTTGGAACAAAGCTTCTTGCACTCGTCTTATAAGCGGGGTTTGCGTCATAGGGGCGCTCAATTTCCTTCCATTTTTCTTTAAGGTTGATTAAGGGTAAATTTTAACCGGCAGTCCGGCGGTCAAAGAGGCAATTACTTTTAGAGTTGCTCGGGTGGTATTTATTAGCGATTTGGGCGGGATAGGACTTGCCCTTCCCTCCCGCCAGCTCCTCAAGACTTCCTCAACCTCGTCGGCATGTCCTTTTTCGCCGGTAAAGCGGTACTTTTTGATTTTGCCGTCAGCGGCTAAGCGCAGGAGCCGGAAATCGTCGAGACTGGCCACTCTTCCGCCGCCGAAAACTTCCAGTTTTTCTTTGGGAAAAGAGGGCTCGCCTGTCTCGGAATATAACAGAGAAGCGACTGACCCGTCGCTTAGCTGGAAAAAGCAAAGGACGTTGTCCCGGCTGTTAAAAGGCGGAGACAACGGGTAAGCCGCCTGAGCATAAACGGAGACGATTTCAGCTCCGGTGATAAATTTTATAGTGTCGATGAAATGACCACCCTCTCCAGCGAATCGGCCTCCTTGGGCTGGGTCAAGTAGCCAGTGACCCGCGGGAAGGGGGCCAGCGTTAACCCGGTAGTGGAGAAGAAGAGGTTTAAGGCCCGCAAAGAAATTCTTGATTAATTTAACTGGTTGGGAGAAGCGGCGGTTAAATCCCACCATGAGATACGCATCCGGGTTGGCCTCGAGAAAGGCCTCGATTTCCTGTAATTCTGTTTCTTTTATAGCCAGAGGTTTTTCCACAAAGACTTTTTTCCCCTTCTTTAGGCATTCCAGAGTCAACGAAGCATGTGAATCGTGGCGGGTGGCAATAAGGACGGCGTCCACTTCCGCGTTGTCGATGGCGGCCATCGGGTCAGCCGAGGCGAAGGCAAACCCGAATTTTTTCGCCATGGCCAGGGCCAGGAGATGGTTCGTGTCAACGAGAGTCGAGAAGCGAAAACCTGAATGTTTTTTAAGGTTCGGGAGGAGATAATTCTGGGCATGATGCCCAGCTCCGATTAATCCGATATTTTTTATTGGTAAAATAGAAATAGAGGTCTCACTTTTTTTTGCTCCGGGAATAGCGATTACTTTCTCTCGCTCTTCTTGTTCAGAGCCATAAATAAGCAAAATGGCTCCAGGCTTTTCTCCTGCGGGATGCCGGAGGAGTTCGTAAGCTTGAACGGCTTTCCCAATGGGAAAGCGATGGGTTATAAGTTCTCCCGGCCGAACCTTGCGGGCGGCCACCAGGTCTAAGAAAGCTGTTAAATTCCGCTTTTCTGTCCAGCGGACGTATCCCGCTGGATAGTCGATACCCTTTTCTTCGTAAAAAGAGTCGTACCGACCAGGGCCGTAAGAGCGGGAGAATCGCACCTCCAGCTCTTTCTCGTAGAAGAGCTGGCGTGGCAAGTCAGCTTTCACGTTGCCCAGAATGACGATTCGACCCCGGTCACGGGATAGAGAAGCCGCTATTTCTACTGGCTGGTTCGAGGCAGTCGCCGCAGCGATAATAACCCCGTCAACACCCAATCCTTGAGTAAATTCGAGAGTTCTTAAATTAAGTTCGCCCTCGGAAGTAAGAAACACTTTATCGGCCCCGGCTTGCCGGGCCTTTTGCAGAGCTTCCTCTGAAACATCCATGCCTATTACTTTGCATCCATTAGCCTTGAGAATCTGGACGCCAATTAGGCCGATAAGCCCCAAGCCGATAACCGCAATCGTCTCGCCTATCCGGGGTTCGAGTTGTCTTACGCCGTGAAGAGCGATGGCTCCCAGAGTCACAAAGGCACCTTCCTCGAAAGTGACAGTTTCGGGTAAAGCACATACAAGGTTCTTGGGAACAGCGACGATTTCAGCGTGGGAGGCATAATCCTGGCCAGCACAGGCCACCCGCTCTCCTGGCCTTAGCTCAGCACAAGAAGATTCGATAACCCATCCTGCGCAACTGTAACCGAGGGCTTTTGGGGTGGAAAGTTTCGCTTCCACTTTCTTAAGGGTAGCTATCAACCCTTCTTTCTTGATATTTTGAAGAACCTGTTTGGCCAGTTCGGGCCGTTGTCTGGCCTTGCTAAAGAGAGAAGCTCGAGCCATTTCGATGGTCGCTCTTTCTGTTCCTGGGCTAATAAGAGAACAGACATTGCGCACGAGTACCCCCTCCGCCGGCAAAGGGGGAGGGGGGACTTCTTCGACGCTTAACCGACCTGTTTTGAGGTCCTGGATTACCTGAAGCATTGTTTATGTCCTCTCACCCAGAGATGCCAGCCCCAGCGGGCAGCCAGGATTTTTTTAAGTCGAGCCGGGATTAAATGCCGGACCAAGGGAAAATGTCTTTCGTTTAAATGGTATACGGAGAAAGCGAGGTTGTCAAAAGCATTAAAAAGCTTTCTGGCCTCCTTACGGGAGAAAACAGCTGAATACACATTTTCTGGACCATCCGTCGCCCGGGAAAGCCAGTTCTCAAGTTTTAAGTACCGCCAGCCTTCACGACGCCAGTTATTCAGATGTTTTCTTATTCGGTCTTCTTTTTCGCCCATAAGTCGGCTTATAAGCCGGGGGACTCCCGGAAGAAAGAGCAGAAAAAAGCCCACTCGCCGCAAGATTTTTATGGAAAGATAATAGTTCAGAGAATGGCGATGGTAAAGCATGACGACAAACATTCCTCCTGGCTTTAATACACGAAAAATTTCCTTGACAATCTTCTGGATTCGGGGGGAATGATGCAGGACACCGTGGGAAAAAACCAGGTCAAAAGAAGCATCGGGGAAAGCTAAGTCCTCAGCGTTCATCACCTTAAGCTCTTCATAAGGGAGGGAAAACAGGCGGCATCGCTCCTTCATTCTGGCGATGTTCGCGGGACTCAAGTCAATACCCGTGTACAGAGCGCCTGCTTCTATAAGCTTCTGTCCTTCAGCTCCTTGGCCGACGCCGATTTCGAGAACTCTTTTTCCCCGCAGGTCGAGGTGGTTGATTTCTTTCAGAATATGAGGCTCTTGCTTAAACTTAAAGGCGTCGTAGGTCAGAAAATACTCCTTCCCCTCGGCGGGAGGCACAAAATCGGCGCCGACAGGATGCTTATCCCAGAAAGTTCCAATTTCTTCAGCCGAAGGTAAAATTTTCCTTTTCACGCAAAAAAAGTCCTGAACCAGATTTCCCAGGTGAGGAATGTCCAGATTAAAAGAGAATTATCTTCGCGACCCCGGCGGTCTTCCTCGATGATTCGTCTCACTTCCTTGGGGTTTAACAAACCACGGCGCCGCACGACTTCTTCCGACAGGAGGTCGTCAACCATTTCCCGCAAAGCACCCCTCACCCAGGAGCGGAGAGGCGAGCCAAAGGGAGCCTTCGGCCGGTTGATGATGGTCTCGGGGAGATAGGCACGTCCCACCCGCTTTAATAAGTATTTTTGTTGTCGGCCTTTAATTCTAAACTTGGGAGGGAGGTTGAACATGAATTCTACTAGCCGGTAATCGCAAAG
>JBBIRF010000091.1:0-4208 GCA_037441905.1 Candidatus Aminicenantota bacterium | reverse complement strand
CAGGAGACCAGGCTCGTAGCACGAATAGGCATTTTCGGGTTCGCTATATATGTCTTTTTGGCCATCTTTCTTTCCCGATATTTCGGGTTTATTGGTATAGCTATCGCTTCTTCTCTTCAATATTTATTCGCTTTTTTTCTTTTTATTCTTAAATTGAAGAAACGCCTTGGTTCCTTAGATGAAAAAAAGGTGGGCAAATCACTATTCCAAGCGTTGCTGGCCTCTTTGGCGGGAATCGGCGGTGCCGAACTTCTCAGCTTTTTCTTATTTAGACCGTTGGTTTCTTCTCCTCTCCTTCTCTTGAGTCGGGTGTTAATGTTCAGCTCCATCTATTTCTTTGTCTTAAAAATATTGAAAAACGAGGAAATTGGCGCTCTCAGTCTCAAAAGGATTCTCTCCTGATAAAAAAAGCGGCCGTTCTTCAGTTTTTTCCTTCAACTCCAAGACAATCTTATTCGTCTAATTTTTGGCGACGTCAAGAAATTATCTAAGCTAAAAAGCACGGTCGTCCGCCCAACTATAAATCTCCACGGCAGGGAGTTCTTTTTTCGGAAGATGCGCCTTTTGTTCGGAAAGATGGGCTGGCCCGTTTCCTTGACGTTTTCCAGGCGGTTATCTATACTTGGACTGAATGAAACCCCTGTCTGCCCTGGAAAAACATAAATCAGCCTACGACCAGCTCTTCCAGGGTGCTGGAATTAAAGAGTCGCTAAGCCACTATTACTGGGTTCTTCAGAAATGTCTTAAGGTTGCTCCCCGGAGTACGTTGATGCAGGACGTCGGTTGTGGGAAGGGAATCTTTTTAGCTATTGCCGAAAAAAAATTCCAGTTTTGTTATGGACTTGACCTCTCGGAGGCCGCTTTAAAAAGGGCCCGCCTCGAGGCTCCCCATAGCTATCTCGTTTGTGCGGCGGGGGAAGACCTTCCTTTTCCGGACGAATCTTATGACCTTATCGTTAATGTGGGAAGCCTAGAACATTTCCTCGACTTGCCCCGAGCAGTAAAAGAAATGGCCAGAGTTCTGAAAAAATACGGCCACGCCCTCATCTTGGTTCCCAATTCTTTTTTTCTGCCGATTATCCTCAATGTTTTATTAAAGGGAGATAGAGGCCTTAAGTCAATTCAACCCCGGGAAATTCAGGCGACGCGTGAGGAATGGAGGCAACTTTTCAGCGAAAATGGCTTAAATATTATAAACATCTTCTCATATAATTACCGGACGCCGCAAGACCCCTGGCTTTACCGAATAATGAGGCCATTTATCCCGTTTAATTTTTCTTATTGCTTTCTCTTTCATGCAATAAAATAATGAGACAACTTCTATCCCGAGGGAAAATGCGACTGATAGCCGCACCTTCGGTGACCTTAAATCTTGCCGCCAGAAGGAATTTGCGGCGTCTGGCCGAGCTTTTAGCGGCGAGGGGTCAAGCCCTTATTCTCAATCTCGGGTGTGGGAAGAGGTTTATCGGCAGACAGGAATTAGAGAAATGGAATTGCTTTAAAATAATCAATTTGGACATCGAGCCCCTCGAAGACATAAACCTCCGGGCTGACGCTCATTTTCTTCCTTTCAGGAACGAAACCTTCGAAGCAGTCATTACCCAGGCTTTGCTCGAACATACCCGAGACCCCAAAAATGTCCTGACTGAGGTCTATCGTTGTTTAAAAAAAGACGGGCTGGTCTATGCTGAAGTACCTTTTCTCCAGGGTTTCCATCCAGACAAAGACGACTTTTATCGCTTTACTCTCCAGGGAGTTGAGAACATTTTCGCCGCTTTCAAGAAAATTGACCTCGGATTATGCGCCGGTCCTTCAGCTGCTTTCGCCTGGATTTTGCGAGATTATGTCGCCGGTTGCTTAACCGCATTTTCGGGAGGGAAAATGGAGGCCAGAATTCGTTATCTCTTAACGTGGTGCTTTTCCCCGCTCAAGTATTTTGACCTCTTGCTGGCTCGCCGCCCCTCTGCCGCTCGATGTGCTTCGGGTTTTTATTTTCTTGGTAAGAAAGAATGAAGCCAGAAAAGCTGTTGACCGAGAAAGAGCGAATCGGCACCTGGGGGAAGATTAACCGCGAACGCCTTAGGGTGACGCTTCTTTTTGCCCGAGAAAAAATCCTGGAGATAGGCTGTGCTGAAGGGGCAATGACTGACCTCCTCCATCGGAAAGGATACAATGTATGCGGGCTTGACCTTCTTTTTTCAACAGCCTGGCGGCCAGCCGAGGGGAAATATTTTCTTGTCGCCGACACCATTCACCTTCCTTTTGGAGCCGACTGTTTTGACACGGTCTTAGCTTTTGAGGTTTTAGAGCATTTGCCTGATGTTAACCAGGGCCTGGAAGAGATGATTCGCGTCTGCCGCCACAACTTGATCATCACCACCCCCGACGCTGAACTCCACCCTCATCTGCGTGAATCAGGGTTAGTTTACTTCCCTTGGGCAGACAGAACTCACGTAAGTTATTTTAGCGCAAGGGAATTACAAAATTTTCTTATAAATAAAGGCCTTATTATCAAGTATTTTTCAAGGATCAACCCTGTTTATCCCGAAAGGATACTTCTGGAAAGCTTTGGCCTCCCGGCCGAAGTAGTCCGTTTTCTTCTAAAGTTTCTGCGTTATCTCCCCCGTCGGAAAAAATTCAGGATGACCCTACTGGCAGTAGCTGAAAAGGCAAAGAAAAGCGCTAACAAATGAGACCCACATTTGTTGTCGCCGATAAGAAAAAAGACGGCTTTAAAACCGAGAGTTCGTCCCAGCCAACTTGCTTTCTTTGCCACGGGGAAGGAAAGCTCTTTTACCAGATAAGAGGAACAAACAAGAATTCAGCTAAACGATGGCTGTATTATTTTTGCCAAGGCTGTCAGCATCTCTGGCTTTATCCTCTCCCGGAACCAGAGGAGTTAAAGGATGCCTACAAAAATTACCACACCCACCGTCTTTCTTCAGATTTTGTCCCGGCTCGTTCTCTCAGGCAAAAATGGCTGGAGGCTTTTCTCCGCGCAAGTTTTGGTTATGGGTTTCTCGGCGATAAATCCAGTTTTATTCTCCGAAAGGTCGGAAAAATCACCGCTTCTATCCCGTGGCTCCGGCGCCGGGCTATCCTTGCGGTTAATGGTGTAAGCGGGGTAAAAGATGGCCTTCTGCTGGACGTTGGGTGTGGCAACGGCCATTATTTGAAAAAAATGGCTGAACTCGGGTGGAAAGTCCTGGGAATAGAACCAGATGAACAAGCCGCAGAAATAGCTCGTCGGCATTTTGGGCTCGAAGTAATCCCGAGACGACTTGAAGACGCCGTCCTCCCCAAATCTGCCTTTGATGCCATCACTTTCCGGCACTCCCTTGAACATGACCCTAACCCGGACGAATTGCTCCGGCGATGTTTTCACCTCCTTCGTTCCGGGGGAAAAATTTATGTTCTCACGCCCAACGTCAAGAGTTTCGGCCATCGCCTATTCGGCCAAAGATGGCGCGGTCTCGAACCGCCCCGCCATCTTCACCTTTACTCTGTGTCTTCTCTTCAGAGCACCCTGCAAGGTTGCGGCTTTACAGACATTTCTGCTTTGACAACCGCTCGTTATGCCGCTTTTTTCTTCCAAGAAAGCAGCCGGCTTCGCCCCACGCTCATGCGGCAAATTGCCGGCCAACTTTTCCAAATGGTTGAAGGAGGGCTTATCTGGCTTAAGAAAGCGGAAGGCGAAGAGATTCTCGTTGTGGGAGTAAAACCTTGAAGCCAAAAAAGATATCTCCCGGCTCCTTCTTTGCCCGCTTTTCTCTCTCGCGCTCCTCTATTTCTCGGTCTTCGGTAGACCCGGCATCGCAGCCTTCATCCGAGAAGAAAAAGGCTTGGCGATTTATCCTTAGCCGGGTTGTTCTTTTTCCCGCTGTGATTCTTTGTTTTACTCTTCCCGAACCTTACCGCAGCCTGACTTATCTAACCGGTTTCGGAATCTTCATTCTTTATGCTTTCTTATCCTGGCCTGGTGCCTGGATGGTCATTCTTTTCTTAGTTCCGGTTTTAGAAATGGCCCCACCACTTTTCAACTTCCCCAAATTTCTCCCACATCGCTTTCTTCTCGTTTTTTCGGCCATCATCCTGCTAATTAAATGGGCTGGGAAAAGGCCATTTTATTTTATTTTTCGCTCGCCTGCGTTTCTGGCCTTCGGCGCCTTCGTCGGAGCTAATATCATTTCGGCCCTTCAGGCGCGCAG
>JBBIRF010000090.1:0-4238 GCA_037441905.1 Candidatus Aminicenantota bacterium | reverse complement strand
ACTGACTGACTATCTATCTATCTATCTATCTATCTATCTGTCTGTCTGTCTGTCTGTCTGTCATTATCTCTATCTTTCTATCACCCTCTCAACCTGCTTCAGGTTAATCATTTCGACCTGGCACAAAAATTGCAGCCATATTTTGTGGATAAAGGGGAAAGCGATGAACCAGGGGAATAAAATCCCTTCCTCCCGAGTAATTATTAATGGAGAAACCATGAGGCCAGAGAGCTCGGTCGACCAGGAACAGGTTTGGAGGGCCAAGCAAGGGGACCTGGGTGCTTTTGAAGCCCTGGTAAGGAAGTACCAGAGAATGATTTATGGTTTATGCTACCGGCTGACCAGAAACCACGAGACGGCCGACGATTTAGCCCAGGAAACTTTCCTCAGGGCTTTTACCCACCTGGGCGATTTTCTCGATAGCCACGATTTTTACTCCTGGCTGCGGCACGCCGCCCTTAACCTCTGTCTTTCTTACTGGCGGCGGCAGAAAACCGAAGACAAGCTGTGGCGCCGGCCAGGCAAAGGCGAACCGGTGGCTGTCGCCTCTTCCTCAGACTCGCCTGCCAGGAGTCTCGAAAGAATGGAAGTTCAAAGAAAGCTCGAGCAAGCCCTCCTCACCCTTCCCGGAGAACAGCGAGCTGTTTTCATCCTGAGAACCTATGAAAACTTGAGTTACCAGGAAATTGCCGCCGCCCTCAACCTTCGACCGGGGACTGTTATGTCGCGCCTTAACCGCGCCCGAAAAAAGCTCAAAAAAGCCCTGGCCTCTTTTAGGGGAGGAAGACAATGAACCATCGTTTCTTTCTTAGCCGGCTGGGAGCCTACTTTGACGCCGAGCTTTCGCCCGAGGAGAAAGAGCTTATCGAGGCTCATCTTCGGAAATGCACCTCCTGCCGGGCCGAACTCGAAAAACTGGAGCAGTTAGAAAATATGGCCCGCTCGGTTGAAATTCCCTGGCCTAAGGATAGTTACTGGGAATCATTCCAGGCGAGAGTCCGGGCCTCGCTGGAGAAACGGCAAACGGTCCGGAAGGAAAAGCGGGCTCTCTTTCAGGAGTCATTCATCGAAAGCAAAAAGAGTGTCAAATTGCGGCTTGTAGCTTGGCCGCTTTCGCTCGCGGTTCATGCCGCCGCCGCCATGCTTCTGATTGTTGCCCCTTTAATTAACCCCGGCAGCCCGCCTCCGGTCGAGGTTTACAGTGCTTTCCTGGCACCGGTTCCCCCTCCGCCGCCACCGCCACCCCCTCCGCCGGCGAAAAAACGTTCCTCCCAGGCTTCAACCAGGATTAAGCCGGTTCAAACCCAGCCCATGGTCCAGCCAGGCAAGCTGATTGCGCCCGTGGAGATTCCCCAAGAAATCGCCGAAGAGCAGGTGAGCGATTTTGGCGTGGAAGGCGGCGTCGAGGGCGGAGTCGAAGGGGGTGTTGTCGGCGGCGTCCTGGGTGGTGTTGTCGGCGGCGTCCTTGGAGGGGTTGTGGGCGAGGTCGAAGCGCCCATCCGGGCCTTCGGCGATATCAAGCCGCCCAAGCTGTTGTTCAAGGTTGACCCGGTTTATCCTGAGGTTGCCCGTCAGGCGCGCATCGAGGGTACGGTGATTCTCGAGGCGACGACTGATATTTACGGCCGCGTGCAGAATGTCAAAGTCGTCCGGTCTGTGCCGCTTCTTGACCAGGCAGCCATCGACGCGGTCAGGCAATGGGTTTACGAGCCGATGATTGTTAATGGCCGGCCCCGCGGGGTGATCTTCATCGTCACCGTCACCTTCCAGTTAAGATAAACCCCCGTCGATAGTTGCTTCACTTGTCCCTACGTGCCAATACCCAGTTATAAAATTGCTCCCCGGCGTAAGACAAAAATTAATTACCCTGCAACTATCTCCACCGTTATTGAAATAGGAAGTTAAGCCTGAATAAAAAAGAATTTTGACTGGGGATTAAATTATCTGTTATATTCGGCCTAATCACACACCTAATTTCTGTCTCTTTTTTACTAAGTCCGGGAAAGCCGAACGAGGGGAGAAATCTTCGCGCCAAAATAGATAAGACACGAGAAGCCAGCCCGTGGTTGCCAACCTCAGAATATAAATGCCTGAGGCCAGGGGTGAAAATGCTGGCCATTTAGGCGGAATCGCGATATAACTATGCGCTGCGAGCAAAAATTTTAAAAAAACGAGGAGGCGTCGGGTGAAATTAGCTAAGCGAACCATTGTCCTTTTGTGTCTTTTGGCCTTGTTTGGAGCTAACCTTTTTGCCGCCACCCTCCTGTTTGATAAAGCCGAGTTTGCCCTCCGTCGCCAGAAACTTATGGAAAAAATTCCCGACGGTGTCGCCATCATTCTTGGGGCTCAACCGACGACGGGCTACCGAGAGTTCGTCCAGAATAACGATTTTTTTTATTTCAGCGGCGTCGAAATCCCCAACTCAATCCTTCTTATCGACGGCCGGCGGAAAGAGAGCCTGCTTTTCTTCACCATTTCGGAAACCGCCGCCCGCAACGAAGGCATCAGTCTCGACCTCGTGCGCCAACCCCAGGAAACTACAGGCATTGAAAGAGTTATGCCCCTCGAGCAATTCGCTGGTTTCTTGTCGCGTTTGGCCAGTCAGGGCTATGTCTTTTACACTTCTTTTAAACCAGAAGAGCTTCCCCGCGAATGCAGTCAGGAAAAATTCTCCATCCTCTACAGCAACATGATGCTCAACCCATGGGATGGCCGCCTGACCCGCGAGCTTCAATTCGTCAACCGGTTGAAAGAGCGCTTTCCCCAAAACGAGGTCAAAGATTGTTCGTCTTTTATCTGGGAACTCCGCCAGATAAAATCACCGGCGGAAATCGAGCTACTCCGTCAGGTGGCAAAAATCGGGGTCGAGGCCCACTTAGAGATGATGAAGGCTACCCGGGTGGGCGTTTATGAGTACGAGCTGGCCGCGGCTTTCGAGTATGTCTGCCGGAAAAAAAGCGCTGACCTGGCCTACTATGTCATCATCAGCTCGGATGAAAACCATCCTTATCTTCATTATTATAAACACGACCGGCTGCTTCGGGATGGCGATTTCCTCGTCGTCGACGCTGGACCAGACTTTAAATATTACGATGTGGATATTTCAGCTTCTTATCCCGCCAACGGCAAGTTTTCTCCCCGGCAGCGAGAAATCTACGAGGCGTGTCTGGCCGTCCAGAGAGCCTGTCTTGAGGTCTACCGGCCAGGAATTACCTGCGACCAGGTGCGCGAGGAAGTCAAACAAATCTTGACTAAAAAAGGCTATGACCTGAACAAAGACCTTTTCCAGATAAGAACGATGCAGGGCGGCTGCAGTCATTATGTCGGGATGGCTGTCCACGACGTCGGCGGCAGCCCCCGGGGGCCGCTTCAGCCGGGAATGGTTTTTGCCTGCGACATCTACGCCGTGTTTCCGAAAGAAAACCTGGGCGTGAGGATTGAAGATACCGTCGTCATCACCCCGAATGGCTGCGAGAACTTAACCCGCGACCTTCCCCGGGAGATAAACCAGATTGAAGCCATCATGGCTAAAGCTAAAAAATAAGCTCCGATTTCTCTGAGTTAAATTCGTTAAAGGCGAACGCGGCGAAGCCGCAAAGCGTTGCCGACGACCGAGACTGAGCTGAAGCTCATAGCGGCAGCCGCAAACACCGGGCTAAGCAGAAGCCCGACGAAAGGATAAAGAACACCAGCCGCCACCGGCACGCCAAGGGAATTATAAATAAAAGCCCAGAATAAATTTTGTTTTATATTCCGCATCGTCGCCCGGCTGAGCTTTCTTGCCCGGACAATCCCGCGGAGGTCTCCCTTCACCAAAGTAACTCCGGCGCTCTCTATCGCTACGTCTGTTCCTGTCCCCATGGCAATGCCGACATGAGCCTGGGCCAGGGCCGCCGCATCGTTGATTCCATCGCCGGCCATGGCAACAATTCTTCCCTGAGCTTGAAGCTCCTTGATTTTTTCCACTTTTTGTTCCGGCAGGACCTCGGCGGTCACCTTATCGATGTTTAGCTTCCTGGCAACAACTTCGGCCGTCGCCCGGTTATCACCCGTGAGCATGACAATCAGGATGCCTTCCTTATGCAACTCCTCGACGGCTCCGGGCGTCGTCTCCTTTATCGGGTCGCCAATCCCAAGAAGACCGACAGACTGGCCATCGACTGCCACAAAGACCACGGTTTGTCCTTCGGCCGTCAGCTGTTCAGCCAGGGATTTCATTTTTCCCGCCTGGATTCCGG
>JBBIRF010000089.1:0-4286 GCA_037441905.1 Candidatus Aminicenantota bacterium | reverse complement strand
CATCCTATCCATCCATCCATCCATCCATCCATCTATCTATCTATCTATCTATCTATCTATCTATCTATCCTATAAAATGTGGCTAACAAACCTCGGCGATTTACTCGGCCATGGTTGAATTGATTCCCCAAATGATACGGCCAAAACAAAGGAAGGGGAAATGACCTTCTTCTGGCTCAGAGACCTGATAATTGTTCTGGTGGCTTCCATCGTCGTTATCGTCATTTTCCACCGGATAAAAATCCCGGCAGTGGTGGGCTTCTTGATGGCTGGCATTATCATCGGGCCGGGCGGGCTGGCTTTAATCAGAAATATCGAAGCGATTAGCGTCCTGGCCGAAATCGGCGTCATGATGTTGCTGTTTACCATCGGTATCGAGTTTTCGCTCGAGAGGATAAAGAAAATCCAGCGTTATTTCTGGCAGGCAGGCGGCTTGCAGGTGCTGTTGACGATTATCGTCGTCATATTAATCTCAAAGCTGGCCGGCGCCCGCATTCAGGAAGCCATCTTTTATAGCTTCCTCGTCGCCTTGAGCTCAACCGCCGTGGTTCTTAAAATTCTTGGGGACAAGAACCAAATCAATTCTCCCGTCGGTCAAGTATCCTTGGGTATCCTGATTTTTCAGGATGTGGCTATTGTTCCTATGTTAGCATTTATTCCTGTGCTGGCTAACTTAAGTTCTTTTTCCTGGTATACCCTGGGTGGTCGTTTCGCCGTTAGCCTGGCCGCCGTGGCCGCTGTTTTTTTCCTGGCGAAAAAACTTATACCCTTTGTTATTTCCGCAATTATCAGGACGAGGGTTAAAGAAATTTTCTTACTCGCGGCTCTATTCGCCTGCTTGGGCCTGGCCTATTTTACAGCCTCCCTTAAGTTGTCCCTCGCCCTCGGCGCCTTCCTCGCAGGGATAATAATTTCCGAATCATATTACAGCCATCAGGTGGTGGCCGACATCCTGCCGTTTAAAGATGTTTTCAACAGCCTGTTTTTTGTCTCTGTCGGCATGCTGCTTGACACCAGGATGACATGGAAATTGAAGGGGCTGATTGCGGTCGTGGTTGGCGGCATTTTGCTGATAAAAATAATAATTGTCTTTGGGGTCGTCAGGCTGTTGCGATTTACTCCCCGCGTTTCCTGGCTAACCGCCGTCGGGTTGGCTCAGGTGGGCGAATTCTCTTTTGTCCTGGCGACAGTAGGCCGGCAACACGGTTTTCTTAGCGGCCGGGCTTTCGATATCTTTGTCGGCTCTTCTGTCCTGACTATTCTGGCTACCCCGCTTCTCATCGAGCTTGGCCCCGCGTTGGCCGATAGGCTTTTTCGTAAATGGGAAGCGGCGAAAAAACCAGAAGCGGTGAACCTCCAGGCTGCCGAGCTTCAAGACCATGTGATCATCGCCGGATTTGGCCTTAACGGCCAGAACCTCGCCCGCGTCCTCAAGGAGACCGGAATTCCTTTTATCATTCTAGAACTGAACCCTGATACTTTTCGCCAGGCTTCGCTCGCTGGTGAACCGGCTCTTTTCGGTGATATTTCGAACCCCACTATTTTAAAAGAGGCCGGGATTGCGAGGGCCAGGGCTTTAGTTCTGGCCATCTCTGACCCCGCGGCTACTCGCCGGGCGGTTGGTCTCGCCCGCAACCTAAACAAGGACATTTTTATCATCGTCAGGACAAGGTTTGCGTCCGAGATCGAAGAGCTCTACGCTCTCGGGGCTAATGATGTTATCCCCGAAGAATTCGAAACTTCGGTCGAGATCTTTGTTCGGGTTCTGGAAAAATATCATCTGCCTCGTAACATAATTAACACTCAGGTCCAGGTTATCCGGGCGGAAAGATACGGGTTGCTCCGCGGGGCCAGGTCTTCCTCGAGGCGGCTGACGGAAAAAATATATGATTTTCTTGAAGGCGGGGTAGTCGAGACTTTTTTAATTCCGGACGACTCCTGGCTTATCGGCAAGACGCTGGGGGAAGTTGACCTCAGAGGGAAAACCGGGGTAACAGTTATTGCTGTGGTCAGGAACGAAATTACTCACAGTACCCCGGGAGCTGACTTCAGGCTAAAGGGAAAAGATGTCTTGGTTTTGGTCGGCGACCATCAAGCAATGGACCTGGCTCTGAATTGTTTGAGCGATCGAGGCGGCCTTCAATCATAAAATTTATTTATTATCTATTATCATGTCTATTTCTGGGGCCGTCTAATTTTTTCTTGGCGCCTGAATTCGGCCCTGAGGTCGAGGGGCAATAGGAGCCTATAACCCAGACATTCGACGGAAGAATCAACCTGGGGCCGAGGGATTTTTTTTCTACCTCTTTGGGATTGGCTTTTGTTTGAGCTCTTAAGCCAAGGTCGTTCCCGCCTGGTTTTGCCAGATAACCGGAAAACAGACTGACTGAAATCAAACCGAAGCAAATAGCGTAAATTAACCGCTTCATTTCTACCTCCAGGCTGAAGTTTATTGATTTAGCGTCAGTGTCTTTGATTTTATATTAGGTTTCGGGCCAAAAAAAGCTAATTAAGGCTGAGGATTCCTGGAATATATGGGGTTGAAGGATTTTAAATCGTCCCGAGTTCTCAAACCATGATAACCTGCGCCAGCAGTCAAAAATTATCTCCATTAAAACAAAAATTATCTCAATTAAGATTTAGAAGGAATAATAGGAAAATAAAGCCGGCGAATATAGAGGCAGGCAAAGAGTGGATTATTCATAAAATCAAAGCACCCAGGGGCATTTGCCGCTTCTGACTTTCGGAACCGAAGTGATAAGGATGCAAAAATCAGGTTGAGCCCCAGCAGGCTATTTACATTATGAGATTAAAAAGCATGCTGGTTAATTTATTTTGCCGAGAGGGAGTGATGGGTCCACTGAAAAATAAATTCGCCTCTCCCCCCATCAAACTCGGGGGCGAGCTCTTATATCTTTATTCTTTTATTTTTTTCTGGAGCTGGATGATGGAAAAGAAGATAACGGCCAGAACCTGAGCGATAACCGAAAAGATGACCAATAAAAGTATTTTCTGGTCGTAAAGGAAGCCCATCAGGGTGCTGCCCAGAAACCAGGCGAGGCCAAAAATCGCGTTAAAAATCCCGTAAGCGGTGGCTCTTTTTTCGGGAGAGATGAGGTTGGCGATGACGGCTTTTACCACCGACTCTTGGGCTCCCATGCCGATACCCCAGAGGACGACACCGGCAAGAACAAGCGGCATTGAAGGCGCAAGAAAAGCCAGGGGCGCAAATAGGCTCGAGAGAACGGTCGATAGCATCAGCGCCCGGAGGCCGACGCGGTCATAAAGCCGGCCAAAAAAGAGGGCGGCGACAGCATCAACCCCCATGGCGAGAGTATAGACTAACGGGATAGAGGCGCCCGCGAGTAGGTTTTGTTTTTGGAAGTGAAACCCCAGAAGGGGAAAATCGGCAAACCCGGCCGCCAAAAAGGAGATGCCGATGAGGTAGAAAACAAAACGGCGGTCGAATTTTGCCTGCGGCCATTTTTCTTTGGCTTCAAAGCTTTCGGGCGAAGGAAACCGGAGCCGGCCGAGGGTGAGCAAAAGCATGGCCACAACAGCCGGGAAAAGGAGAAAGGCAAACCCGCGACGGTAGCTACCTGAAGACCCGAGGCCCCTGTTTAAATAAACAATAAGGGCCAAAAATAACGGGCCAAGCATAGCGCCAACCTGGTCGAGAAACTCTTCTACGGCAAACCCAAACCCCGGCCCAACCCGTTTGGCAGCGTAAGACATCATGGCGTCACGGGCGGGCTTGCGAATAGCTTTGCCCATTCTTTCGAGAATAATAAGCGCTGCTGCCAGTTCCCAGCGGCCGATAACCGCCAGCAGAGGGACAGCAAAAAGATTCAGGCTGTAGCCGACGAAGGTGAGCAGCCAGTAATTCTTGGTTTTATCGGCCAGGACCCCCGTAGCCAAGCGCAAACCATAACCGATAAACTCCCCAAGACCGGCAACAAACCCGACGACCAACCCGGAGGCTCCGAGCAGTCCCAGGTAAGGACCGGTAAGGCTCCGGGCGCCTTCATAGGTCATGTCGGAAAAGAGGCTAACCAGGCCCATCAGGACGATGAATTGAAAAGCGCTCTTCTGGATGGGGGACAACTTGTTCATCATCTTCGGGGAAATAATACCTTCCCTGGATTTTTTTGCAACCTAAAACCGGGACATGAACTATATTTCCTATTTTCTTATGACATTTTTTGTTTTGGCGCCAAGATTACGGTGGCGATCATGATAGTTAAATTTTGGGACAGGTTATAATTACTGCCTCTTTTTCCAGGTAA
>JBBIRF010000088.1:0-4291 GCA_037441905.1 Candidatus Aminicenantota bacterium | reverse complement strand
TCTTTCTTGGGCAAAGACTCGTCGTCCCCGTAGACCGAAGAGGAAGAAGCAAAAACAAAACGCTTGACCCCCGCCTCCCGCGCCGCCCGCAACAGGTTGAGAGTCCCGGTAACGTTGATTTCGTTAGAAGTGGCCGGGTCCTCGACCGAACGAACGACTGAGGGCAGGGCCGCCTGGTGGAGCACGTAATCCACTCCCTGACAGGCGAGGCGACATGTGTCGAAATCCCTGATATCACCCTCGATAAGCTCAACCCGGTCGAGGAAAGAAGCGATATTCTCTTTTTTGCCAGTCAAGAAGTTGTCGAGCACTCTGACTCTTTCTCCCAGGCGGACCAATTTTTCGGCCAGATGGGAACCGATAAACCCGGCACCCCCCGTCACCAAATACAGGTTCATCGTCTGTTTAACTTAAGCCTTCTTATTTTTTATTTTTCAGGCGTCCTTTTCAATATACCCGAGCTCTTCCAGTTTGGCCAGGACTCTGGCAACGCTTTCTTCGAGCGTCTCTTTATCGGTTTCCAAAACCAGCTCAGGGGCGAGCGGCTCCTCGTAGGGGTCAGAAATCCCGGTAAACTCCTTAATCTCCCCGCGGAGGGCTTTCTGATACATCCCCTTGACGTCTCGCTGGATGCAAACCTCGAGCGGGCACTTGGTGTAAACCTCGACGAAGGCGCCGATTTCCTGGCGGGCGTAGGCTCGCAACTCCCGATAAGGGGAAATAAAAGAGGTAAGGACAATGACGCCGTTTCGGGTTAACAACTTGGCCACGAAGGTCACCCGGCGGATGTTTTCGTTCCGGTCCTCACGGGAAAAGCCCAGGTCACGGGTGAGGCTCTGGCGAACGATGTCGCCGTCAAGCCGCTCGACTCTCAACCCTCTCGAGCGAAGGATTTCGGCCAACCGGTCAGCAATGGCTGATTTTCCGGAACAGGGAAGGCCGGTAAACCAGACCGTAACTCCTTTTTCTTCGGCTTTTTTGCTCAAGCTCATCGGCTTCTTCCTCCTCCGACATAAGCTCCTCTATTCCTTTTCTTTTTCAGCCCGAACCTGGCATCGTCCGAGGCTTAACGCCGGCTATTTTCCTCCTCGGATGCCTCTGTCGCCAACGTCGAATTTAAAGGCCTCATTTTGAATAATCTTGCTTTAAATATCAAGTCGATTTTCCCGGGAAGAGAACGACGCCCTTTCTGGTTTCAAAACAGGTTTTTTTACGAAACAAGCGTCCTTCGGATTTTTCTCTCTTATTCAAGCGTAAATTATCTTACCCCTCATATCTTGCGGAACGGGAAGACCAAGAAGCGATAAAAGCGTGGGCGCTATATCCAGGATATCCGCATCCCGCCGACTGGACTGAGAAGAAAGCGGGTCATAAAGAATATAAACCCCTTCCTGAGCATGAACCGCGTCGTCGGGGCCGGTATCATTCTCTAAAAGATAAGGGGTAGAATAACCGAGGGTTCCGGCCGAGCGCCAATAAAGGTCGTCAAAATAAACCATCAGGTCAGGGTAATCACCGTTAACCACCGGGAAATGTTCCTGGGGAATGATGACCCTTGTCGCCCAGGGTTCACCCGCCGGTCCCTTGATGGCCTTCAGTTTCTCGATAAGCGCCTGCCGTTCTTTTTCGTAATCATCCGCCGGAATTATTCCCTGAGGTTCCCGGCCTTCCACGTTAAGAAAAACCCGGGCATAATAGCCGCCCCAGGCCCAGGCTTTGGTCTTCGACCAGTCAATTTCGACTTTTTCCAGGCTTGTTGGCTGGGAAGGCTTTTCTTTAACCTTGAGTAATCCTTCTTTTATCAGCCACTCGTTGATGCAGAAAGCGCCCTTCATCCGTTTGGCGCCATGGTCCGAAACTACCAGGACCACGGTTTCGGGGTCGGCCAGAGCCAGAAGCTCGCCAATTTGTTTATCCAGGAAACGGTAGTAATCGATAATCACCGACTCATAGGGATTTCCAGGCTGGTAAAGGTGGTGCTTGCGGTCCATGTACTTCCAGAAACCATGTTGAACCCGGTCAACGCCGATCTCGACAAACATGAAAAAATCCCACGGTTTTTGGCTCAGGAGGTATTTCATCACGGCAAACCGCTGCTTGGTCATCTGATAAATCCCCTCAAGCAGGGCCTCTTTATCCTCGGTCCGGAACTCGACATCAAAAATATAGGCGGAAAAAAGGCTTTCGAGTTCGCTCTTGAGTGAAGCCGGATAAGTGTACTCTTTGCTGGCATCAGGAGTTATGAAACACGAGATAAGATGGCCGGCCAAAGGCTTGGGAGGGTAGGTCGGAGGAACCGAAACCACACAGCTTGAACCCCCGGCCTGACCGACGTAATCCCAGACTGTTTTTTCTTTAATCGACTGAGAAGTGGCAATCCACAGGTCTTTATAAGAATATCCCTGGCGGTGGCGGAAACCGTAAAGCCCTAACTTCCCCGGGTCCTGGCCTGTCATCATGACCATCCAGGCCGGGATAGTAATCGGCGGGTCGCAACTCCGCAGGTTGCCGTATAACCCTTTTTCCATCAACCGGGAGAGGTTGGGGAAACGCTCTCTCTGGTCGAAGATAATCTCGCCCGGAGCCGAATCCAGCCCGCAAACTAACACTTTTCGCCTCATGAAACTCCTTTCAGGCAAGCAGAGTCTTTTGCCCTTCCGGCAGGTTACTCTGAAGATTTGGTTCTTCTGGCAGATTATTCATTAAAAGGTCGGTCAAAAGACATGATGATTCTGGCCACTTCTGGCCGCATTAACTCTGGCGGAGGAACTTCGCCCCGAAGAAGCATCTCGCGGATTTTTGTCCCGCTAAAATCAATATGCTCGGAGGCAGGATGAGGGCAGGTTTTTTCGTTGACGACAGACTGGCAACGCCGGCAATAATAAAAGGCCTTGAAGAAAAGGGGCACAATCCCTAAGTCAGGAAACTCTTCAAAGATATCCTGGGCGGCATAGGGAGGATAATAGCGGCCGACACCGGCATGGTCCCGGCCGATGATGATGTGGGTGCAACCAAAATTCTTCCGGATGATGGCGTGATGAATCGCCTCCCTCGGTCCCGCATAGCGCATCTCCATCTGAAGAATAGCCATCACCGCCCTCTCCTTAAGATAATAATGCTTGATCAGTTCTTCGTAAGAAGCCAGGATAACTTCATCCCGGAAATCACCCCTTTTTTTCTTACCGATCACCGGGTTGATGAAAATGCCGTCGACAAAGGTGAGGGCGGTTTTCTGGACATACTCGTGGCCGATATGAGGTGTGTTTCTCGTTTGAAACCCGACGACAGTCCGCCAGCCCTTTTGCTTGAAGAGAAAACGGGTTTCTTTGGGCGAAAGCTTGTACCGGTCGAAAGGGGTAGGTCGACAGGCGATGAGGTCGACCGGGCCCGCCAGCAGGACAGGCCCCATAGTCTTCACCCTGGCAACACCAGGGTGAGCCGGGTCGGTGGTTTGAAAAACTTTCTGAGCTAATTCTCCCTGGTTGTAACGGTATTTTTCCTGGAGGTGAAACAGACCGACGGGCTGGCCGGCTTCGTCTCGCAGGATGACCTCCTGGCCCTCTTTCAATTTTGCCGCCTGTTCTTCGCTTACGTCTAAAACAATTGGAATAGTCCAAGGGAGGTCGTTACTCAGCCGCATATAGTCGAGAACATGGCGGAAATCTTTTTCCGTCATAAACCCCTGGAGGGGGCTGTAAACTCCCTGACCGAGGTTTTCAACATCCGAAATAGCTTCATCGTCAAGAAAGAGTGAGGGAAGAAACGGAGCCTTTGCTAGAGCCTCGGCTCTCTCGTTTTCGTCCATGACTCTTTCGACCAGGACACCGCCATGGGGAGGAATCATGAGTTTCTCCTTTCAGCAAGGTTTTCCAGGGTGGCGAGCGAATGGCTCGATGAGGTTATCAATCGATATATCCTAAGGCTTTAAGCCGCTCCTTAATTTTCTCCTCGTCTTCGGGCGTGAAAACCTCGGTGGCTTTCTCCGCCTCCGAGAGTTTTTCCCGCAGAATCTTGGTGACGTAGGAAGAAACCGAGCTATATTCTGTGCCCTTGATCAATTCTTCGACCTTTCGATAAAGAGAAGTGGGAATCGAAACATTCATAAACTCTTTTTCCATTACCGGGCTCCTTTGCGGCGGGGCTTCGCCTCGACCGCCAGATTGACATAAATTTATATCCCAACGCCCGTTTTTTTTCAAGCTCCCGCCTCCCGTCTACTTTTGATTCTGACGTAACAGGAAAAAGAAGCTCCGCGGCCCGCCAACCAAGGTTAAGGGCGGAGAGTCTTCTA
>JBBIRF010000087.1:586-4352 GCA_037441905.1 Candidatus Aminicenantota bacterium | reverse complement strand
CAATAATCAGAAAAATCCAGAAAAGACTCCACAGGCTGTTCATGGCTGTGTTCATTATTTCCTCCGAAACTCCGGGGTTATATACCGGTCTCTCGCCTGGTTCTCTGGCAACCCTATTTTATAATATTTATAGTCCTGTTCATATCTTTTCTGTCTGACCGGGTAAATTTTTTGCCTTTTTCCTGTTGGAAAAAATGGGAAATATAGTTTATGTCCCCAATTATTTATGTTAATATGGGGGAAAAAATAGGAAATAAAGATGATGTCCCCTTTTTATGAAGAGAGACAGAGGTTTAATTTGCCCTGGCTTAAATACATCATCATCATTCCCGTCGGCTTCGTCTGGTATATATTTTACCAACAGCTCCTCCTCGATAAACCCTGGGGTAAAAAGCCGGCTCCGGACGCTA
Organism: Candidatus Aminicenantota bacterium; assembly: GCA_037441905.1. Lineage (GTDB taxonomy): Bacteria > Acidobacteriota > Aminicenantia > Aminicenantales > CALLJL01 > CALLJL01. The sequence continues at coordinate 3,942 of JBBIRF010000087.1, read as the reverse complement.
TCGTGGTCATGCTCGTCATTCTTATCGGCATCCTGTTGCCCGTCCTTTTCTCCAAAACCGAGCTCGTGCTCCAAGTGCGCGTCGACGGCTTCTACTATCGCTTTTTCCCCTTCCACCGTCGATTTCATTGCCTGCTCTGGAGTGAGGTCACCCGGTATGAAAAAATTACTTTCTCCGCCATAAAGGATTTTGGCGGCTACGGCATCCGTTATGCCAAGGGAGAAAAAGTCTACGTCTTCCAGGGAAATGAAGGGGTCAGGTTTTATCTGCGAAACGGAAAGAGAGTTGTTTTCAGCGCCGCCCGAGTGGAGTCGCTGGTAGGCGCCATCAGCTCCGTCTTCCCCCAATAAAAACCCTTCCGGGCTTGCTTCCGGGTAAATTCAAACGAAGCCAAAAGCATGAAGCTTATAATGAAATTTATATATAAGCGCCGACCCTGTTATGAAAAAACAAAAGCAGGCAGTAAAATTTAGCCGTGGTCAGCTTGTAATCCAGGCCCGGACAGGAATATAAATCTATAATCGATTTAATTTTCGCGATGAAGGGAGAAACTATGAGGCGCACCAAGGGTTTCTGGCCAGGCATAATAATTATTCTTGGTTTGATTCTTATACTGGCTTCGCCGGCGTCTTTTTCCGGCGCATCTGATTCTCGAGTTCCGGCAAGCCGGTTAGCACCTGACCTGGAGGCGCTGCTCGACGCCTGGGATAGGGGTGATTATCTCGTGGCCCTTGCCGGGCTCGAGAAAATCGTGGCCGCGACGGATGACCAGGAAATCCTTGAACCAATATCTCTCTTAACCGGTTCGCTTTTCCCAATTTCTGAATTGCTTCCAGACGGTCGAAACCCCCGCTTTTCCCCCGACGGCCGGTATCTGCTGGTTGATTTTGGCCCTAATGAATCTCCTTCGTTTGCGGTTTTTTCCACCGGGGAAAAATACCAAAAAATAGCCGAGTTAAAGGGAGCCAGAGCCGTCTTCTCGCCCACCGAACCCATCATCGCCTATCTAAGCTGGCCTGAGGTCGGCAAAATTAAAGAAATTCAGGAAGAATTGACACGCCTTACTTCAGCCGGTTCTCCCGACAGAGCTAAAATCATGGCGCTTCAATCGCAGCTTATTCTTTTCGGCTCCAAGGAATCCAAGGTTATACTCCATGACCTCCGGACCGAAAAGGAGAGGATATTAAACACCGGCTCGCTGCTCAAAAACGACCTCGCCTTTAGCTCTGACGGCCGGGAAATCTGGTTGGTCGCGGGAGCCGAGGAAGAGGCCGGGGCCAATCAAATCTATACGCTTAAGGTTGACGAAGATGACGGTAACCAGGAACCAAAGCCTATCACCTCAGGGCCGGGGTTCAAGGTTTCTCCCCGCAGCATCCCTGGCGGCCGGTATTTTCTTTATTTAAACTCGCCCGTCGACCCTTTTTCCCGACCAGTCTCCGAGGGGGCTTCAGCCGGGCAACAGCCGGCCGGACAACCTTCGCCAACTTCTCCGCCCGGCTTCCTCCGGCGCCAACCTCGGGAGTTTTCAGTCGTCGACCGCGAGCGAGGCGAAACCAGGAAATTCGAGGGGACAGGGGTTGAGGTTTCTCCTGCGGGCGAGGCCGTTGTTTTCATCAGCCGGGTAGCCAACGAAAACTTGTTGAAGCTCGTCCGGCTCGACGGCACCTGGTCAGAGGTCACGCTCAAGAAAACGGCCGAAAGCATAAGCTCGCCGTCTTTTTCTCCAGACGGGAGCCAGGTCGCTTTCGAAATGCCGGTTTATGGCAATAGCGAAATATTCCTGACCGAAAGTTCGGGCCAAAACGAAACGAGGCTAACCACCGAGATTCAACCCGACCGCTTGCCGCGTTTTCTCGCTAACGACCGCGTCATGGCCATAAAAGGAGAGCCCAGGCATAGCCGGGCATATCTTTACGACCTTAAATCCGGCAAGGTAATCCGCGTGTTCCACAATGAAACTATCAGGACCATCGCCCCTGAATATGAATGGGCAATTCATCCGGAAGGAAAAGCCGTGGTCATCGTGGCTGACCGTGACGGCGATACGATGTCTCCCGAAAGAGGGGTCTACCTCGTCGACCTCACCTCCCACATCACCCGCGAAGAGTTGCTAAAAAGAATTAAGAGCCAGTATGAAGCCGAGGCTCAGCTGAGGCGGAAGGCGGCTGAGTGGATTAATCCTCTGGCGGCGAAAATCCAGAACCTTATCGGCAGCGTTTCCCCCCGCCGGCTTTTCGCTTATCAAAAAGCTTTGTTCGCCTTTGATTCCAAGCACGTTGCCCAGCCTGGAAATCTGAAAGCAGTTGAGTATATTCAAAAAACCCTTGCGTCTTTCGGTTATCAGCCTGAGCTCCAGTGGGTGCCAAACCGGCCGAATAAAACCGCCAATGTGGTCGCTGTTCTAAAAGGCGCGGAGAACCCGGACCTTTACTACGTGCTAAGCAGCCATTTTGATTCTAACGCCCGAGGCCCGGGAGCTGACGATAATTCTTCGGCCACAGCCGTCCTGCTTGAGACCGCCAGAGTGCTGGCTGCTCATCCTTTGCCTTCGAGTTTGATTTTTGCCGCCTTTACGGGCGAGGAAGCTGGCTTCTGGGGAAGCCGCGAGTTCGCCAGGTTAGCCCGAGAAAACAAGCTTCAAGTTTTAGGCGCTATCAACAACGATATGATCGGCTGGACTGAAGACCATCGACTTGATAACACGATTCGCTATGCCAATGCCGGGTTGCGTGACTTGATGCATGCCGCCTCGATTGGCTTCTCGCGGATGGTAACTTACGATGCCCATTACATCAGGTCAACCGATGCCGTCCCGCTCTACGAAGCTTTCGGCAACGTCGTCGCCGGGCTCGGCTCGTATCCAGTTCTCGGAAACCCCTTCTACCATACCGCCCTCGACCGTTTGGAAACGGTCAATCAACAGCTTATCAGTGAAGCGACCAAGTTCATGGTAGCGGCCGTCGTGATGATGGTCTCGAGCCCGTCGCCCGTGCGCGACCTGAAAGCCTCGGTTAGGCCTGACAGGAAAATAGAAATAACCTGGTCGCCAAACCCGGAGAAAGGCATTGAGTTTTATGAGGTGTCCTGGCAGGCTGACGAGGCGAGCCCAGAAAAAAAGCTGAAAGTGAAAACAAACAGGGCGGTAATTACGTTAGAAGGACGAGCCAAGGAACCAAAAATATTGATTAAAGTAAGGGCGGTCAACCGGCTTGGTCTTCCCAGCTGGGACGCCACCCCCCTGAAATTAGGGACATGATTTATATTTCCTATTTTTTCTTTTTTTTATTTTCCTGCCCCCGTGGAATATTTGGGTGTATAGTTGGGTTTTCCAGGGCCAGTGAAATTTTGTTCCT
>JBBIRF010000087.1:0-576 GCA_037441905.1 Candidatus Aminicenantota bacterium | reverse complement strand
TTATTTACTATTCCTGCCCCCCTGCTATTTATGGGTTTATTCCTGCTTTTTCCAGGCGCCCATCAATATTGTTCCTAGCAACTTAACCTTCGCCCGCGCTCCCTCCTCAACTCCATCTCAACTCTAAATTGGAATTGGCGGGTGGAACCCGCTCGTCTTTTAACGGCCTCCAAGTTTTTCCCCTTGATATGAGCCCAGTCGTAAGCTCATTTTTTTAATTAATTTGGACAGGAGAATTATTTTATAAAGCAGTATCAATTACATTTTCTGCTCTTGGCTTTTTCAGCTTCTTCCAGTCCAGAAGGATTGAAAATCTCGTCCTGATTAGTTTGATTTTTCGTCTAAGGACTCGATAATAAGTTGCCTCATCTGGCGCCGGCCGTGGGCTTCCATCAGGACAGTGTAAACACCCGTGGGGAGTTGGCGGGCTTCCCACTTCATCCTATGAACTCCCAGGTCCTTAAGCGATTTGTTCAGGATTATCCGGCGAGTTTTTCCTTGAGTATCAACTATCCTCAGCCGGACGTGGCCGGGCAAAAAAGCTTAAAACTCACGTCGACCGAGCCGTCCTCGTGT
>JBBIRF010000086.1:0-4409 GCA_037441905.1 Candidatus Aminicenantota bacterium | reverse complement strand
GAGAAACTCGCCGTTATAGCCTTCCTCTTTCCGCCGCGGCCGGATGTCAATCTCTGTGTTCCATCTATCGCGGGCGTCGGAGCCCCGGCCGCCAAACGAAAGAAAAAACCGGTTGAGGACAAAGGCCACCTCGGCCTGGCCGTAATAGTTCCAGGTGCGCTCCCGCTTGGTCTCGAGAAAATAGACATACTGGGCCGAACCGCTCCCCGAAAAAATGAGCTTCCGGCGCAGGGGAAAATAGACCGTCATCCCCGGGCCAGCCGTCGCCGTATAATCCTTAATCTGATTTTCGCCCGCGCCGTAGTAGACATTCGTGTCATAACCGGCATTGGTAATGTAAATCACCGGCTGAAGTTTGAGGAAAAAGAGCTTCCACGCCGCTTGCTCCACCCGGCGGCGAAGCTCCTCTCCCTTCCAGGTGGAAGCCAAGCTCTCGCCCGGGAGCCCGAGGCTAATAATAACTAAAAAGATTAATAACAAATAATGATTTGCGGCTCTTCTTAGTTTTTTTTGGCCTTTATTCATTCGTTTTTTATATACTGCTTCCTAAGCTATCAGTTTTTAGTTCGTTTGTTGATTCGCTGCTTAATTAGCCTTCTTTTATCCGTGGTTTGAACCGCCAACTATTTAATCATTATCTTGATTATCAACCTTATTTATCAGGCATTGCCCGAGCCTCTCTCATCTAAGGGGGCTCAGGAATTCAGCTCCCCGCCAGAACTTTGTCTTTCTTCAATAAATAAAAAGCGGAAAGAACAAGGACTATGCCCAGCATGTCAAAGAAAAGGTCCTTGAGGTCAAAGCTGCGGCGAGGGATAAAAATCTGGATAATTTCAACAAAAAGGGCGTAGGCCAAAGAAACGGCGCCGATAAAAAGATACGGGAAGGGATTTTTTTCTCTTTTTTCCATATCCCAGCCCAGGACAAAGGTGAAAAGCGCCAGCCCGCCCAGGTGAAATGCCCAATCAGAAAGGAAAAAGGCAAGGATTCCCTCCCTTGGCCTGATTCTTGAGACCAGGTCGCCGGGAAGGCCGAACACAGCGAGCAAAGCCAGGCCCGTAGCAATTACAGCTCCGTCCTCTTTTCTTATCAGTTCAGCCTCCTCTCTTCACTATATTTTTCAGCTTCTTATCACTTTGGGCTGGTGTTTATAGCGAAAATAGTTTGTGTCCCCATTTTTAGGCGCGGCCGCGCAAAGTCAGGGTATCAAAAATAGTTTTGATTAAAATCACTATGTCAAACCAGAGCGACTGATGCTTGATGTAATAAAGGTCATACTGGAGCTTAACCAGCGTATCTTCTTTCGAGGCGCCGTATCCCTGCCTGACCAGGCCCCAACCAGCCATCCCCGGTTTAACCGCATGCCGCACCCGGTAAAACGGGATTTCCCGCGCCAGCTCCTCGACAAACTCCGGCCGCTCCGGCCTTGGCCCGACGGCGCTCATCTCGCCTTTGAGAATGTTTATAAACTGGGGAAATTCATCCAGGTGAGTTTTCCTTAAGAATTTCCCCACCCTGGTCACTCGCTCGTCATTCTTTTTCGCCCACACCGGTCTTCCTTTCTCTGCGTCAGGAACCATCGAGCGAAATTTATAGGCCTTAAAAACCTTTCCGCCTTTGCCTACCCTCTCCTGCTTATAGAAAATAGGCCCGGGCGACTCAATATAAATAGCCAGCGCAATAAAAGGAAAGAGAGGGGCCAGAATAAGACATCCGATTGAGGCCAGAACAATATCCTTCGCCCTTTTCAAAAAGCGATTTAACGGCCTGGTCAATGGATGGTCAAGAGGCATGGCTACCTGCCAGCTCTCGCCGACATGCTCCACCGGCACCCGACCCGTAAGCTCCTCGTATAAGACCGGCATGGGAGTAATTTCTACGCCGAGCTCCAGGGAGTCGGTCAGCGCCTGGAACGCCTGGCCGTTCACCTCGGACTCTGGAGCGAGAATCAAGGTATCCACCTGATAGTCATTAATTATTTCCTTGAGCGAATCCAAGGTCCCCAGAATACTTAACGAACCTGGCGGTTCATGATTTAGTTTTTCGAGCGCCTCTATCTTTTCTCCCACTAATGGGACACCCTTGGCATTTATCTTTTCTCCCGCCCTTTGTTCCCCGCTTATCAGGTCATCGCTTGCTAAACTTGGGTTAAATTCCTGAAAGCAATCAACTGCTTTCGCCTCACTTAATCCCTGGGGATTATTTTTCTTCTCTTCGGAGGCAAAATTCTTTTCGCAATTGGTCTCCTCCGCCTTTTCTTTAACCGCGCCGATAATCTCATACATCTCAGGGGCGTTTTCCCAAATGGCGCCAGCGATTGAATTGGCCCTGAGCCCAGTGCCGATAATAACCGCCCGGCGCCGAAAAACCGGCGGCGAAAAACAGAGGATGTACAAGAATCGGCCAGCAAGAATAAAGCCGGCCATCAAAATAAAGAAAGCAAGAATAAAACGTCGGCCGGGAAGCGGAGGCGAAATATAAGGAACCAAAAGAAAAATCCCGCCGGCAATGGCCACTGTCTTGGCGATACCGGGAATGATACTCGATAGCCGGCTACTTACTTTTAAATCATATATATCGAAGGCAGCTCCCACTACGACCCAGGCAAGGCTTAAGAAAATAAACCATACAGGATGCTTTAGAACTAAATTTAAATTCAATTCATAATCCGGCCTGACCGAAATAAATACCAGCAGGGCGGCGTTTAGACCTAAAAGGTCGAACAAAAATAGAAAGAAGCGCCTTTCAGATTTTTCCAGGGAAAATCTCATCTTTCAGTTGCTTTTCCCCAAACAGGTTTTTGCTTTAGCTTACTAGACCTGCTTCGCGGCGGCCGAAAATGGTTTGTGTCCCCATTTTTTAGGGGAGGAAGGAACGAAGGAGGCTTTTTATCCCCAGGGCCGCAAGCCACGGCCGCTTTAACGCTAATTTAAGAATAAAACGCGACAGCTCATCCCGGCTCCTCTGGCCGAGAATTCTTCTTAGCTCTTCATCCTGCTCGAGCCTCGCCAACACCCGGGCATAATCTTCATTCCGGAAGCGGTTAAGGCTTCGCCGCAGCAAATAGTGAAGGTTAAGCTCATGATAAAGCTCGCAAAGCGCCCGGCGGTAATTATTCCGGTTAAGAATAGCTTCAGCCACCACTTTCGCCCCCCTCAACCCGGCGACAACTCCGCCGACCGTCGTCATCTTCACCTGAGCTGCAGCATCGCCGACAGCATAAAGCCCGGACGCCCCATTAGAGGGCACTCCCCTGAATAACCGAAACCCATTCCCGTCCACTCTGATGCTATCGCCTCTATACTCAGGAACAAGGGCTGCTTGAATTTCCACGGGCTTGAGCTTCTTTTCTTCAAGAAAAGAGCGAAGCAGCTCGGCAGCGCGCCCCATTCGCTCATCAATCAGGCCGATAGCCGCAACCTCGGAGGATTCAGGGATTAGCCAGAAGAAATAGCGGCCGCGGTTTGTATCGAGCCACACCCGGCATGTCCTCTGCCGCAAATCTTTTGTCTCCCGGAGGTCAAGTTTTTTCTCCGCCTGGCTGCTTAACCCACCATCAGGAAAGGTAACCCGGGCCTGAACAACTGCTAACTTTCGCTGGCCATTGGTTGAAGGAAGCCAATTAACCCCACCAGCTAAAACTACTACAGGCCGCTCAATCACTCTCTCGTTTCCCGACTCCACCTCCCTTATCCGGAGGGAAAATAATTCAGCGTCTTCGGCTTTATTAGATTTCCCCTTTTTGCCATTTGTTTTGTTTTCTCCAGCCTCGATTTCTTTATGGTAAGAATCAGTTTTAGGTGGTTTGTTTGCCACCAGCGAGCTGTTATTTCGCTTATCGATTTTCTTAATTCCAACAACTTCATTTCCCCAGAAAATTCTTGCGCCAGCAGCTTCAGCCTGCCTCGCCAGAATCTCCAGCAGCTCTTTTCTCTCTATCACCAGGTCGGGGCTATTAAGGTTAATCGTTGTCTGCTGCCCGTCGCTCAAAATTTCATAGCGGTTTATTTTATTAAGCACAGCCCCGGAAACATCAAACTCAAGAATTTCCGCAAGCTTATCGGTCACAATAAGGGTTCGCCTCGCCGCTTCTCCCCTTTTCTCCTTTTCATAAACCTCTACCTCCACCCCCTCTCTGGCCAAAAGATAAGCCAGATATAAACCAGCCATCGAGGCGCCAGTAATCGCTATTTTCATAGCAAATATAGCGTCTTTCCCCGCCTTGGGCTCAAAAATGGTTTGTGTCCCCAATTATTCGCCGAAGACGCCGGTGTCTACCCACTCCTTCTTCAGCACCGACCAGAAATCTTCAGCCAGGCCGACAAGAACATATTCATAGGGAAGCCAGCCGTAGCCTTCCTCGCCCCACCCCTTCCCCAAGCAATAGCGGAAGACCAGGGCCCAGCTTT
>JBBIRF010000085.1:0-4432 GCA_037441905.1 Candidatus Aminicenantota bacterium | reverse complement strand
GTCGTATCCTTCGGATAAAGCCTTTTCGGTTTGTTCTTTGAGCAGAGAAATCATGTTTTCAGGAGAAAAAGAACCTTTGCTCAGGTATGAAGCTTCCGGTGAGGCGGCCTCAAGCTGGCCGCGCTTTTCGGCCGCTTCGACGTCAGCCCCGCGGCGGAGAAGTTCTTCCCGGATTAAGTCAACCTGGGAGCTATCGGCTATTATTAAGCATTTTTCGTTTCGTTCTAAGCCAACGGCGATGAAAGCGGGGACGACAGCCAGCCATTCTTCCTTATTCTTAAAGATAAAGGCCGCGTGGTCATGAGCCGAAAGGCTTTCGAGCTTTCTCCGGCGCTGGCTGACGGACGGAGCAAAGTCCGGGGTTGGCGGCACCTGGGCTTCCGCCTGAGGCCGGGTTCTTTTTTTTGTCGTCAATCGAGGTTTATTCGACTCCATCTCTCCTCCCGCTCCGGTATTTCTTAGCCTTGCTTACTGGCCCTCTCTTACCCCGCTATTCTTTCTAAGAAAAAACATAATCAACCTAAATCCTGCCGACGCCCGCGGTACTTTAAAAAGCCTCCCTTTTTGATTTTATTATAAACAGAAAAGATTAATAAAAGAAATACTTTTTTATTTTGCCTGCTCCAGACAAATCAGCGGAAGAACACCTGGGAGAATATTCTTAAGAGGATAAACTTATTCCGGGTCTTCAGCCGCGAGTCGGAATTTTGCCGCCCGCACTTGACAAAAAGCCGGGGACGACTTATTTTATAAATGGTGAACAAAATGGTGAACAGAATAAGGAAGTCCCTTACCCGGCAGCAGGCCAAAGTCCTCCAGGCCGTCGAGGATTTCTCGCGGCGCCACGGCTTCCCGCCAACTATCAGGGAGCTTAGCCGGATGGTAGGCATCGCCAGCCCTTCGGCTGTCTTCAAACATCTCCGGAGCCTGGAAAGGAAGGGTTATCTCACCCGCGAGGGGGGTGTTCTCCACCTTCCCGCCTTATCTCGAGAAGGCTGGGGGGTAGCCCGCGTGCCCCTGGTGGGTCTTGTGCCAGCCGGCTCGCCCGTTGAGGTTTTCGACGAGTTGGCCGAGACCGTGGATATTCCCGACTGGATGCTTGACCGCCGCCAGGGCCAGGTTTTCTGCCTCCGGGTCCAGGGAAAGAGCATGGTCGACGCCTATATCGATGACGGCGACTTAGTCCTCATCGAAAGGACCGAGAAGGCCTCACCCGGCGAAATGGTCGTAGCTCAGCTTGAGGATGGTTCTGTCACCCTGAAGAGGTTGCGGGTTGAGGCTGGCCGCGTTTGGCTCATGCCCGCCAACCCGGAGTTTGCTCCCCTCGAGGTGCAGAGCCTCCGGGTTGTCGGCCGGGTAGTGGGGCTCCTGCGGAAGTACTGAGAAGAATTCTGTTGCTTGAGGCCAGGAATGAAAGGCCGAACTATCGTCCATATCGATATCGACGCCTTTTTTGCCGCTGTCGAGGAGCTCCTTCATCCTGAGCTTAAGGGAAAGCCGGTTGTGGTCGGCGGCCTTCCCCATGAAAGAGGCGTCGCCGCCACCTGCAACTACGAAGCTCGTCGCTACGGAGTTCATGCCGGTATGCCCCTCCGCCGGGCCTACCAGCTCTGCCCCCAGGCCGTCTTCCTCCGGGGAAACTACCAGCTTTACCAGGCTTTCTCGGCCAAATTCTTCCGCCTCCTTCATGAGTACACCCCTGATGTCGAAGAAGCTTCTCTCGACGAGGCCTATCTCGAGCTTACCCGCTGCCGGCCTCTTTACGCTGATTTCTCGGCCGCCGCCCGGGAGATTAAAGCCCGGGTCGAGCGCGAACTGGGGTTGAAGGTTTCGGTGGGCGTTGGCCCGAATAAAATCTTGGCGAAGCTGGCCACCAAACGGGCGAAACCAGGCGGGTTTTTTGAGTTAAGAGAAGGGGAGGAGGAAGCCTTTCTCCGCGACCTGGGAATCGAGGACCTTCCCGGCATCGGTCCCAAGGCTCAGGTGGCCCTCCGCCTGCTGGGAATTCACAAGCTCGGCGACCTCTGGGGTCTGCCGAGGGCCTCGCTTCGCCAGCTGTTCGGACTCAACGGCGAGGAAATTTATCTTCAGGCGAGGGGGATTGACGCCCGGCCGGTGGCTCCTCTCTCCCCGGCGAAATCTATTTCCCGGGAGACGACTTTCCTCGAGGATATCTGGGATAAAAAACTCCTCCTGGCTCATTTAGCTTATCTCAGCGACCGAGTGTCTCTCGCACTGCGGGAAGAAAATCTTTACGCCCATATTATCGAGGTTAAAATCCGGCTGGCTGATTTCCGGACCGAAGCCCGGCGCCGGCTTCTTTTGACGCCCGTCCAGGACATGGCGACCATCTATCGAGTGGCCGCCGACCTCTTTCTCCCGCTTTTCTCTTCTTGCCGCTTAGCTCTCAGGCTGGTGGGAGTGAAGGCGGCCGACTTAGTCCGTTCTAAACCTCTTTCTCTTTTTGAGCCCTATTCCGACCGGTACGAGCGGCTGGGTTATGCGGTCGACCGAATAAGGGAAAAATACGGGTTTGGTTCGCTGCTTACGGCTCGCGAAAGACTGCTCGAGGTTATCTATCCCTTGGAAAAGGAGAGGGGCTTTGTTCTCAAGACCGCTTCCCTCACGAGGTAAACGATGAACCCAGGATGCTTTGTTCCTCTCCGTGTCCACTCGGTTTTCAGCCGGGGTCGGGGTGCGGCTACCTTAGAAGAGTTGGGCGCCTGGGTAGTTAGCCAGAAGCTGCCGGCTGCCGGGATAAGCGACTTTCAGAGCCTCCACGGCTGGGTCAAATGGAAACAGATAGCCTCGAGCTACGGTTTTCGACCTCTTTTTGGCTGCGAACTCGAGAGGGAAGGAGCTTCCTTTGTTTTTTTGGTTAAGGAGCGGGAGGGATACTGGAACCTGATGGACATTCTCAACTACCCGGAGAAAAAACCCGCCGCATGGAATCCAGAAGGACTCATAATTATCTATTTACCCCCGGCTCGAGAGACTCAGCTCCCGCGTTTTCTTTTCGAGTTAAAAGAGGCTGGTGCCGAGGTTAACCTCGGTGTTGATTTCCTTAACTTTGGCCGGGTTAAAAAGCTGGCTCAACTCGAGCTCTTCCCGTTAGTCTGGGCTTCGCCGCTGAAATACGTTAAAAACCCCGACCGCCTCATCCTGCTTCACGCCATCGAGAAAAAAATTCCGTTTCCGCCCGAAAAGGAGAAATGGGCCAGTCTGGTTGAACTCTTCGGCCCCTCTCAAGCTGCTCTGGCCAAACGACGCTTCGGGAGCGAAGTTGTCCCTTTGTTCCGGGAAACCCTGGAGATAGCCGAGCGCTGTCAGTTCCAGCTAAGTGGGCTTGTCCCGCCTCTTCCGGCTGAAACCTTCCCTTACACTCTGCGGCAGGTAGTCCTTGACCGGCTGCGGCAACGCCGCGACCTGACCTGGCAGGAGAGGGAAAGAACCATGGCCGAGCTCGAAGTGATCGAGCGCTCAGGTTTTGGTCCCTATTTTCTTTTAGTCCACGATGTGGTCGAGTTTGCGCGGCGTCGCGGCATCCTCCACAACCTCAAAGGTTCGGGAGCCTCTTCCTACCTGGCTTATCTTTTAGGGATTTCGCATGTCAACCCCATCGAGTTTGACCTCTACTTTGAACGCTTTCTCAACAGCGGCCGCGCTGACCCGCCAGATATCGACCTCGATTTTGACTCCCGTTATCGCGATGAAGTCCTGCGTTATGTTTTGGGAAAATATGGCCAGGGAAAAACCGGGGCCGCCTTTGTCTGCAGCCTGAAAAATTACCGGGCTCGCTCGGCCCTCTACGAGACGCTGCGGGCCTTCGGCGTGGCATCCGAGGAGGCGAGGAATCTCTGCCGTTCTGTCCCTTTTATGGCCGACCCGGAATGGCTGCGCCGGGCTCGACCGGCTCCCGGTTATCAGGAAATCTGGAGGCTGGCGGCCGAGCTTGACGGTGTCTACGCCGAAAAATCCCTCCACGTGGGCGGAGTCATCCTCACTCCTTCGCCGGTTTCCCGTTATCTTCCCTTAGAAGAATCAGCCAAAGGGTTCATGATGAGCCACTACGACCGCGACGCCGTCGAGGAGCTTAAGCTGATTAAACTTGATTTACTCTCGGTCCGCGGGCTGGCCGCGATTGCCGCGGCCAAAGCAAGGCTCGGCCTGACTTCAGTCCCGTCGAACGACCCGAAGGTTTTTCAGCTCCTGGGGGAAGGAAAGACGATCGGCTGTTTTCAGGTGGAGAGCCCGGCCATGATGAACCTGCTGCGCCGGATGAAGCCGCGCCATATTCAGGAGCTCACTCAGGCTCTGGCGCTGATTCGACCTGGTCCTACTGAAAGCGGGATGAAAGAGGCGCTGCTTCGTCAGAGGGAAGGGAAAAGGGTTAACCCCGACCCCCTCCTCAGCCGGGTTCTGCCCGAGACCG
>JBBIRF010000084.1:0-4476 GCA_037441905.1 Candidatus Aminicenantota bacterium | reverse complement strand
TAAAAATAATTTCTGGGCGGGAGACCTGAAATATATCGATGAAATTCGAAAGGGAACCGGCTTGTTTGAGCATAAAGGCTTTGCCCAATAAAGTTTCCAGGAGAAAAAAGAAGGAAACAAGGGAGGCAGAGAGGAGCAATCTTAGTTTATCCGTTTGCCTTAACTTATCTATCATTAATAATTTCATTTCTTATAAATTAAATAGAAAGAGGTTAAGCTCTTGAGTGTAAACTAATTTCCTGATTGCTACTATTTTATCCACGCAAGACCTTTTTCTCAGATAATAATTTATTATTCTAAATTAATTTACCTGCTCAAAAGGGGCTTTGAACATTTCCGAGCTATTATTCAACCATGAGCAATGGCCGCGGCTCTTCTGTCATCACCGCTCGGCTCGCTTAAAGGGGCGACGTGCCTGATCCACAAAGATATCTTTCCACCAGAAGGAATGAGCGCTTTGACTTCACTCCCTTTAAAGCTATCTCCTCACATTAGGCCTTAGCTTAGAAAATTGATAATTAAAAAAGGGCGGCTCTGCGGCCGCCCTTTTTACTTCTCTACAGTATATCCCTATCAGGTAGTGCCGCTGGTAGCGGCGGTGCGAGGACCGATGACCAAGTTACCATTCCAATTAACGATTTCTTTGTTAAAATCCTGCATCGACCCGACTTCATAAAGGTTCAAGGAAAGGTCAGTTGTTTGCCACGTGTGGTCACCCGAGGTGCCGTTTCTGCCGTTTGAGCCAACCATAAATTCATCATCCCCCCATTCTTGCTGGCCCGAAGGCAGGGGAATGCTCCAATCATTTCCGCCGCAATTTGTTCCACCATAGATGTAGAAAGGATTCCCCCATTGGTCCCTTATTGGCATTACTTTCAGGTAGAAACCTTGGAGCGCCTGGACCGTCTGGTCATTAGCCGCTATCGCGCCGTTTGCCGAGGTTGGCGCATATCCCTTATCAGTTATATAATCCATTAGGGCAACCGCAATAGAGTTAACATCCTTAACCGTACCTTTTTGTTTGGCTTTCTGGATGGCGCTCATGGCGTTGGGGATAAGAAGAGCGGCCAGGATGCCGATAATCGCGACGACTATCAGCATCTCGATCAGAGTAAAACCTTTACTCCTCTTCATTTAAAACCTCCTTTTTTTGGCCCGAGGGCCGAATTTTTGCCTTTAAAACAGGCATATTTTATTATTGCAATTACCGTGCCAGCTATGCTTTATCTAATTTATTGAAAATAAAAGAAATATGGGGATACCGAGACAACCGTAATTCTCCCAAATGACATTAATTGTCATTTTATTGCCAAATTTTGACAACCAGCCGACTACAGAGAGCCTGGAGCCAGCTTAATCACTGGCTGACTCGGCTTCCTCTTTGAGCCTGTACTTATCCAGCAAATAACGGATCGACCGGTAGCTAATCCCGAGAAGCGAGGCCGCCTGTTTCATGTTCCAGTTGGTCGCCAGGCAAGCCTGCCTCAGGTACCTTTTAGCGATTCCATCCAGGTGGTCCATCAGGTTAAACCCCGGCTCAAAAAGGATCCGGGTTTCATCCTTTTTTACGGGAGTTACAATTTCTGGCGGGAGGCTCGCCGGCGTAATCGTCTCCCGGTCCTCAATCGCCACCACCCGCTCGATGACATTCTCGAGCTCGCGCACATTCCCCGGCCAGGAATACATTTCTAACAAACTCATCGCCTCGGGGGAAACTCGCTTGGTCTTCTTTCCCATTTTTGAGCAGTATATCTGGAGAAAATGCTGGACTAAGAGCGGGATGTCCTCAACCCGGCGCCTCAAAGGCGGCATCTCAAAAGAGATAACATTGAGCCGGTAGAAAAGCTCTTCCCGGAATTTTCCCTCCTCCATCCGTTTCTTTAAATCCTGGTTGGTGGCCGCAATAATCCGGACGTCCACCGGGATTTCCTCTGTCCCACCAACCCGCCTTATTCTCCTTTCCTGAATAGCCCGGAGAAGCTTGACCTGAGTCCAGGGTGACATTTCGGCTACTTCATCCAGAAACAGCGTGCCCCGCTGGGCCACCTCGAACATGCCTTTCTTATCGCTCACCGCGCCAGTAAAAGAACCCTTGACGTGGCCAAACAATTCACTCTCCAGGAGGTTTTCGGGAAGCGCCGCACAATTAATCGAGACAAAAGGCCTCTCAGCCCGGCGGCTGTGGACATGAATCGCCCGGGCAGCCATCTCTTTTCCGGTGCCGCTTTCGCCCGTTATTAGCACCGTCGAATCTGTCCCGGCAATCTTTTCGATTAAGGCAAAGATTTCCTGCATTGCCCGGCTTTTGCCGATCATGTTCTCGAAGCTGTAGCGTTCTTTCAGGTCTCTCTTCAGGAGAATGTTCTCCTGCTCCAGTCGCCGCTTCTCCAGCCCCTTGGCTACCGTAATCTTCAGCTCTTCGATGTCGAACGGCTTGACAATGTAATCTAGGGCGCCCATTTTCAGGGCCTCGATAGCCTGTTTCATGTTGCCGTAAGCCGTAATCATGATCACCGGAACGTCGGGCCGCACCTCCCGGGAACGCTTCAAAACCTCCATTCCGCTCATCTCAGGCAGCCGGATATCTGTGATCAGCAAATCGAGGTCTTCTCTTTCGAGAATTTCTACGGCCTTAGTCCCGGAGGCACACACTTGAACTCGGTAGCCCTCTTTGGTAAAAACCCGGGAAAGGAGCTCAAGCAGGCTCTTCTCGTCGTCAACGACCAGAATTTTTTCCATCGCCTCTTAACTGAGAGCTTTTATTCCTTTATTAGATTTTTTATTCTCTTCTCAGATTATCTTATCCTGATATAAACTTGGCTCTCTCTACATGAGCCTTACCTACTTTTTCCCATTAATTCGCTTTATCTTGGAATTAATCCCTATCCATCTTAAGCTTTAAGCTGTCCTCTGAGGGAAAACCACGGTAATCGTTGTTCCCCTTTTGGGAGCGGATTTAACCAGGATTCGGCCGTCATAATCGCTGAGGATGCGGCGGACGACCGTCATCCCCAGACCGCGGCCGTTCTCGAACCCCGAGAAAAACGGCTCGAATAAATGCTTCTTTTCTTCCTCGCTAAGACCTCGTCCGGTGTCGGAAATCGCCACCCGGAGCTCGCGGCGATGTTCGGACAATTCTATTCCCAGAGTCCCTCCCTCGGGCATGGCCTTGATGGCGTTACGAATCAGGTTCCAGAATATTTGCTTAAACTGGTTGGGGTTGCCAAAATAGCGAAACCGGTCGTCGCGGTAATTACCCGCGACTTTAATCGCACCGTTAATCTCTCCGCCCGCCTGGAGCATCGTGAGTGTTTCTTCGATTACGGTGCCGACGTCAAAGGTAACGAAGGTCTTTTTTCCTGGAGAGGCCAGGTCGAGGAACTGGTCGATGGTCTGGCTGACTCGCTCCGACTCTTTGAGAACAATATTCATCAGCTTTTTCTCGTCTTCCTTTACCTCGAGCTCGTCGCGCAGCACCTGAACCGCGCCGACGATGGCCGCCAGCGGGTTGCGGATTTCATGAGCCAGCTGGGCGGCTAACTTGCCTGCAGTCGCCAGTCTTTCTCTAATCTCGAGTTCTTTCTTTGTCCGGGCTAATTCTTCCTGTGTTTTTCGCAGCCGGTTGCTCAAGGCATTCATCAGAATGGCCATGATCAAGAAAACAGCCCAGGCAGTCACAATAGTCGAAAGAACCTGCCCCAGAGAAAGGGCGGTTCTCTGGAGCGGGTTAAAATAAGGAATAAGCCCGAAATAAAGCCCGTCAACGAGAAAACCGAAGAGAACGGCTGAAAGCGAGGCCACAAGCCAGGCAGCCCTTGGACCCAGAAGAAAGCTCCCCGCCATAATCGCGAAGATATAAAGAAAATAGAACGAACCAGTAAGACCGCCGGCGACATACACCAAAGCAGTGATGAGCAGCAGGTCAACAAGAATCTGGAGATACACCTGAAAGACAACGTTTTTCAAAACCACATAAAACAATAGATAAATGAGCGACAAAGCAAAAGTTAAGGCAACCAGGAAATAAAAGGGAACGATGGCGATATAAGTTGCTGTCGAATATTGAAGGATGACCACAGCCACGAGGAGAGCGCCAACCGCAATTAGCCGGTAAACAATCAGGTTGAGAACCTTTTTCTTTTCCAACAACGGCCTTTCCATGGGTTTGACTCGATTCTATTGCTAAGCTGATAGCTTAATTAATTATCAATTTTTATACTTGACCCAAATCACCATCGTTATTTCTAATTATTATTTTTCTTAATCGAAATTAAGCTCCATCAGACGACCGAATTAAAATTGCGACATCAGGCTGAAAATCGGCAGGTACATCGAAATAATAAGCGTCCCGACCATCAGGCCGACAAAAATGAGCAACGCCGGCTCCAGGACCGATAGCAGCGCGGCCACCGCCGTATCCACCTCCTCGTCGAAGAAATCGGCTAACTTCGCCAGCATTTCATCCAGCGTTCCTGT
>JBBIRF010000083.1:0-4484 GCA_037441905.1 Candidatus Aminicenantota bacterium | reverse complement strand
GTCAGTCAGTCAGTCAGTCAGTCAGTCAGTCTGTCTGTCTGTCTGTCTTTTCTTTCTTTCTTTCTTTCTTCCTTCCTTCCTTCCTTCCTTCCTTCCTGAAAATAAGTTTGTTGCTTTCTTTCCTCCAGATTCAGTTGCATCAGAGGGAAGCTTATGCTAAGATAAAAACAATGGCCGAAATATTAAAAAGCCATTATTTCTCCGATTACCTCAAGCCTTCCCAGGTTGTTTATGATTTAAAAGCCAGGAATAAGGTTGAAGCCTTCGAAGAACTCCTTGACGTTCTCTATAAGCATAAACTTATTCAGAACAAGCAGCTGATTCTTACCAGGTTAATCGACCGGGAGAGACTCGAGTCTACAGTCCTCGGCGAGCATGTCGCCGTACCCCACGCCCGGGTAGATACCGGCGGTAAAGTCGCCGTGGCTGTCGGTTGGTCGACCGAAGGTATCAAGTATGATTCTCAAGACAAGAAGAAGGTTCACCTGATCATCCTGATTGTTTGGAATCCGGCTCTTCCTGGCCTCTTTAACCATCTTTTCGCAGGGCTAGCTCGTTACCTTCGAGAGCCTGAATTCTGGCAAAGAATGTTCCAGGCCCGGGACCGGAACGAGTTTTACCGGGTACTTTCCGAGATAATTATTACTCTACCCAAGGATGACCAGATTGTTAGCCGGGCAGGTCTCCTGAAGAAACTCCAGGATATCGAGCTGAAAAAGAGGCGGGCCTCAAAGCAACAGGTTAAATCCCTCCAGAAACAGGCTGACCTCATCCGGGAAGAGCTCGACCACGCTACTTTAACCCGTTTCGACCGGCTGATGGAGCGTTACGGATATGCAGTGGCTGAAGTAGAAAACGGGGTTTGTCAGAGCTGCAACATAAACGTAGCCACGGTCATGAGCTCAGCTATCCAGGGCTCGAACGACATCTATGTTTGCGAAAACTGCGGCAAATTCCTGGTAGCCGGCGCCAAAAAGAAAAAGTAATTATCGCCAGGCCTCCTTGGCTAAAGGTACTGGTTTTAGGACCTTAGCCACCGGAAAATTTTCAAAACCCCGGCCCCATTCAGGAACAAGGTAGCGGTCGAAAAAGTTCCAGGTAAAGAGACCGTCATCGCTCTCCGGCTCGAGAAGGTAAGCCGCGAGCCTTCCCAACGGCTGGGCCGTTGTAACGAAAAAGGTTCCTGCCGGAAACTCGCGGGTTTCAACACGATAATCTCCTTTTAAAATGTTCAGCCGATGCCCTTGAAAAGGTCTTTCCGCAGGTTTCAATTCTTTCAACTCGAAAATTTCCACTTCTAACTTAGCTGGCTGGGTAAGCCTTTCGACCAGAATGCCATGCTGACGAATTTTGGCTATTATTTCAGGGGCGTTAACAGTGATTAAGTAAGCATGGGGAAACTTGACTTGCCGTCTCGGCACAAAATCGGCCAGATAGGGGATGGTGTAGGTCTTTTTTTTATCCGTCGGTTTAACCTGGGGGAAGCCGCCTTCGCGGGGGATGATTTCGAGCTCATATCCCCTGACGGTTACGGGCTGGGGCAACGGCTTGACTTCAAACTCGACTCCGAACAGGTCTTTTTCCCCGGGGTTGAGTCCAGAAGCCACAGTTCTCTGGTCAGCCTCGGCCACCAGCCGCTTTATTTCCTCATGCCGGAGATAAACTTCATCCAGGATGGCTCGCAAGAAGTTATAACAAGCGAAAACTCTTTCTTTAAACGGAGCGTAGACATAGTTCTCGTCAAGAATCGCCAGCCGGTTTCTCAACCCGATATAATTGGTCAAATAACGAGGCTGGTGGCTGAAAGTTCGCCAGCCTTTTTCCATATCCCGGAAGTCGACAGGGTCGCCGTAGGGAACCGAAAGAGTATTATATTTTTTTTCGAGATTCTGCTTTATTTCCGGGAGCATTTTATCCCGCATGTAGGCGAGGATCGCGGGGTCGCCATTCGGGTTTAGAGGCCAGGAATATGTTACCGGCTCTTCATGGTACGAGCCGTCAGTCGTATGGCAGTCGACGAGCAAAACCGGGTCCCAGCGCTCAAGTACATTGGCTACCAGCCCGCGCATCTCCGGGCTTTCGAGTTTCATGGCGTCGCGGTTGAGGTCAAGATTCTGGCCGTTGGCTCTTATCCCGACTCCCTGTTCCGGCCCGGCCTGGTTTCTCCGGTTTTGCGGGCTGATTTTTTCGTTGCCGTCAGGGTTAAAGTTAGGGACGATAAGAATAATCAGGCGGTCAAGATACGGAGGCTTTTCGGCCAACAGGATGTCCCTGGCTAACATCAGCGAGGCTTCTTTTCCTTCGACTTCTCCTGCATGAATATTGGCTTGAATATAAACTACAACTCGTGGGTCAAAGCGGAGTTGTTGCGGCGTCATTGGCAGAGGCTTACCGATGACCAGGAGAGGAATGGCGCGGCCTTCGGTGCTCCAAGCTATGTTTTCCACCCGCAGGTATGGACTTTTTTCCTGGAGCCCCTGGATAAAAGCCAGAACATCATCATGGCGCGAGGTGGCTTTAAAATCAGTCTGCTCAGCCCGGGTTAAGGGTGCCTTTTCTTGGGGAAAGACCGCCGACCCCAGGAGGAACGTCAGCGCTATTATGCCAATCCACCGAGGCTGTTTTAAGCGAGCTGGTTTACGCATCGTTTATGTTTCTCCTTCTTAGTTTTCTTCGTCTATCTGTCGAGGGAGTTTACGCCAGTTTTTCCCCGAAGGTCAAGCCCTCCCTTCATAACTTGCCTTTCTTGGTTTTTTTAATTCTCCCAGAGGCATATTTCGGTTATTTAAACCGGAGTATATCAGCTTGCATTTGTCGAGCGTGTTTGCCTTTAATTTCGGAGCTGAGGCGTTAATCCGTGGCCAGCTTGACCAGGGCGGCAAGAAGCAGGTTGGCTCCCTTCTCCAGGTCTTCCCAGCGGATCGCCTCTTCTGGTGAATGGCTTATTCCTTCGGGCGAGGGGATGAAAATCATGGCAGTTTCAGCCACGGCGGCCAAAATCTGAGCATCATGACCCGCGCCGCTCGGGAGTTTAAGCCAGCGGTAACCAAGGCGGCTGGCCTCTTCCTCCAGAAGCGAAATGAGCCGGGAAGAAAGAGGCGTCGGGTCGGTGGAATCAATTAACCGGGAATGGAATGTCAAGCCCCTGGCCGAGGCTACCTCTTCGGCCAGGCTCAGGATGCTCTTTTCCATTGCCAGGAGCTGATGGCTTTCCAGGCTCCTTAAATCGAGCGTGAAGTCGGCCCTGCCAGGAACGATGCTGAAAGTTCCTGGATGAAGCTGGACTCGGCCGATAGTTATCCGGGCTTCTTCGTATTCGGAAGCCACAAGCCTGGTCGCCCGCAAAGCAAAATCAGCTAAGCCCAGAAAGGCATCTTGGCGGAGTTCAAGCGGCGTTGTCCCCGCATGACCGGGCCGGCCTCCGAATGAAGCCCAGTAAAGCCTTTTCCCGGCAATCTTAGTGACCACGCCCAGCGGAACTTCCTCCAGCTCGAGGACTTCTCCCTGTTCGATGTGGAGCTCGAGATATGCCTCAACCTTGGGGGCTTGCTGGTTTGCCTGAAGGATAGAATCAAGGCTGAACTCGGTCCCCTGGAGAATCTCGCTCAAAGGACGGCCAAACTGGGTTTGACCATGCCTTAGCTCTTCTTCCCGGAGACAGCCGACAAAAGCCCGGCTACCAAGAAAGTCGCCAACCAGGTTGCCCTCTTCATCCGTGAAGGAGACAACCTCGACGGTTTTTGAAAGCCTCAGGCCTTGCTCTTTGATTACCCGAAGGCATTCTAAACCGGCGAGGACGCCGCAGGCGCCGTCGAACTTACCGCCATGAATAACCGTGTCAAGGTGAGAGCCGACCAGAATGACCGGTTCTTCGCGCTTGCCCGGGAGCCGACCAAAGATATTTCCCGCCCCATCCTGTCTCACTATCAACCCGGCCTGGTTAAGCTTTTCTTTAAACCAGGCCCTGGCTTCGAGGTCAGCCCGGCTGAAAGACGGCCGACTTACCCCTCCTTGAGAATCTAGGCCGAACGAGGCCAGCTCTTCTAGGTCCTTACGGAGCCGGTCTAAATTAATCTTCAGGCTCATGGTTACCCCTTTCCTGGATAATATGGTTAACCTTCCAGCCCCGGTTTGCTAAAAGCTCGAGGATGAAGCGGCGATGACAGCGGCCGAAATATTTTTCGGCACACATCACGGCGACCCTTTTTTGGGTGGCCAGCTTTTCCAGGGCCTCTAAACCTTGCTCAAACTCCGGGCTTCCCATCCATGACTCGTATCCACCCCGGCGGTAGCCGCCTAAACTCGGGCCAAACCAGCAGTAATCGATACCCAGGAGCGAAAGCTTCGTCCTCAGTTCTTCCTGGCAAAAATGGGGCGATTTTCTGGAAGTTGGAAACCGGCGAACGTCAGCTAAGCATTCAATCCTGTGTTTTTGAAGCAATTCGCTGAAGACCGAAAAGGGAAGGGTGGAATGGCCAATGTCC
>JBBIRF010000082.1:0-4904 GCA_037441905.1 Candidatus Aminicenantota bacterium | reverse complement strand
TCCGGAGCCACTATCCCCTATGAAATCATTCCGGCCAGCGTCCGGGCTTTCAGCCGCTTCATCCCGTTAACCCATGTGGTCACGCTGATGCGGGGGCTTTGGTTTGGCGAACCGTGGAGCCGACATTTTACTGAACTCGCAGTTTTGCTTGGGGTCTTGATAATCGGCGCCGTCGTGGCAGCCCTCACCTTCCGCTGGGAATGAGCGTCCATCTCAGTTTATTCCCGGGCCTCAGCAAAAGGAAACCATAAGCCCGGCGTCAAGCAGTGGAAGAAGAATTGAACAAAAGAGAAAAGAAATAAAAAAAGGAAATATAGAACACGTCCCCGTTTTAGAAGAAGAAAAAGCGGATGGCGACAAAAATCAGAAAAAGGCCGTAAAGCAATTTCACTCTTGAGGAGGGCATCCTGATGGTAATTTTGGCCCCCACGACTGTGCCCAGGAGAAGGCCGACGGCCAAAAAGATGGCTATCCGGACATCAAGCGTCCCCGCCTGATAATAATAAATAACGCCGGGCAAACCGATGGGCGGGAGTAAAGCGGCTAAGGAAGTAGCAATGGCTCTTTTGGGCGGGTAACCGAGGAAAAGCACGAGGAAAGGAACAATGATATTGCCACCACCAATCCCGAACATCCCGGCCATTACTCCAGCCAGGAGGCCAGTTCCCCCGAGCGCCAGAAAATGCGGCCTGGGATTAGTATTGCTCTCCGGCTCGAGTTCGGGAAGATAACTTTCCCCCCGAAACCGCTTGAGTTTTTCTAACGGTTTGATAAAAGTCCAGCTCACATAAAGGCAAAAGAAAGCATAAAGCTTGCGCATAACATCGGGAGGTAGGGTGTGTGCCAGCCACGCCCCAACCACAACTGACATTAATAACCCAGAAGCGATGAAGGCGGCCGCCCTCAGGTCGAGGATCCGCGCTCGATAATAGGCGACTACGCCAAGAATGCCCACGGGAAGCATGATCGCCGCGAGCGACGTCCCTGTAGCTTTAACCAAAGGGAACCCAGCAAACAGGACGAGCGAGGGAACGATAACAATACCTCCGCCGATCCCAAAAAGGCCGGCAAATACTCCGGCGACCAGCCCGATGAGGATAACCAGGATGCTGTTCATTCCGCCAATTATACTATATTTCTGGCGAAAATTGGCTCGGTCGATTGCTCCCGGTTAAATCTTCGGGGGATTTCGGCCGGGCTGGCTCTCGTTCATACTTCATTTGTCTATCCGAGGCCAGGAAATCTCGTCTTCTCGGCCGGGAATTAAAGCGCCAGCGAGTAATTTTTTTGGAAACAAAAGGCGAGCGAAAAATACCTTCATTATAAGCGTTTATTGGCCTTTAGCCGGCAATTGATTAAAATTGGAAATTATTCGACCGCTTGATAAGAGCTGGATAAGGAGGCGTTGCTGTAGAACCATGGGAATCAATTTTGCCCCCTGAGCCGCCAGAATAAGGCAAAAATGGGAAATATATTTCCTGTCCCCATTTTGAAGGTAGTTTACCCGGGTAAGAGCCTGGGATATGTAGAAGGAAAGGCGGTGTTTATCGACGAAGGACTCCCGGGCGAACGCGTCCTGGTAAAAGCTGAAAAAATAAAAAAGACGTATATCGAAGGCAAGACCCAGAAAATTCTCGAGCCATCCAACCGACGACAACAGCCTCGGTGCGCGCACTACCGCGCCTGCGGGCCTTACCAGGTGATGGATTACGAGCTCCAACTCGAGATAAAGCGAAACCAGCTGGAGGAGCTGTTCAGCTATCAGCTTGGCCTTAGCTCCCTTCCGGTTAAGGTCATCCCCAGCCCGCTTCTCTGGGGCTACCGCAACCGCGGCCGCTTCCACTTGGTTTGGCGCCAGGGAAGGCCTTACCTTGCTTACCATCAACCAGGGGCCTTGACAGAATTCGCGGAGGTCGAAAGGTGTTTTCTCCTTCCTGACAGGCTGAACGATGTTTTGAGCCAGGTGGTGGCCATCATCGCGAGAGAGGGTCTCGAAAATGTGGTAGAAGTCGAGGTTCGCCACAGCCTGAGCACGGGAGAGGTGCTTCTCGTCATCTTCGTTGAGACCTCTTTGCCCCGGGAAGAAAAGGTAGTATCCGGGGTCAATTTCAAGGGGCACGTGCCATGGGAAAAGTGGCGGAACTTGCTTATATCACTCCCTGTTTCGGGAGCCGTCATTGTCGCGAGAAACGACCAAGGGGAAAAGCTCCTTCTTTTCGGCCAGGACTTTATTTGGGAAAAAATTGATAATATCCGCTACGCCATCGGCAGCCAGAGCTTCTTCCAGGTTAACGTGGCCTGCCTCCGACAGCTCCTCGCCGACCTCAAGGGTTTGCTCCCGCTTTCGGGAAAAGAGAAGTTGGTTGATTTCTACTGCGGCGTCGGGACTTTCGGCCTGGCCTTAGCTTCGAGCGTGGCTGAAATCAACGGAGTCGAAGTTCTTCCGGAAAACATTACCCTCCTCCAGAAAAACCTGCGGGAGAATAATATCGACAACTTCCATCTGTTCGCCGGGGAAGTAGCCCGCTGGAGTCAGAAAATCCTGGCAACGGGAATAGATATCGTCGTCGTTGACCCGCCGCGGCGGGGACTGGAGGAAAAAGTTATCCAGGCACTCGTCTGCCATCCGGCCAAGCATCTGGTTTATCTTTCCTGCAACCCCGCCACCCTCACCCGGGACCTCAAAAAACTCTTGACGGTGTATTCATTGGCCGCCGTCCGTTTATACGATTTTTTCCCGCAAACGCCCCACATCGAAACCTTGGTCATTTTGGAAATAAATCGACTGGCCTAAGAGGCAATGTTAACTGACTAAGCTTTTTGAAATGAGCCTTTTGCTTCTCCGCGAACACAAAACCTTAAGCCATTAATAAACTCACGGGCAGAAATCAATAGCCTTGGAGCCGGCCGGCCAGCTGGCCGCAAGCTGCCTGGATATCCAGCCCCTTGGATTGGCGAACTGTTACTCTGACCGCCTTCTCTTCCAGCCATCGCTTAAAATTCTGGATGCTTTCCTCGCTCGGCGGCCGGAAGCGTAAACCCGGGAAAGGGCTAAAAGGAATAAGATTTATCTTCGCCCGCAACCGCCGCGCAATCCTGGCTAAGCCAGCCGCGTCTGAGGATGAATCGTTAACTCCGGCCAAAAGAACATATTCCAGGGTCATCAGCCGACCTGAACGCTCGACATACGCCTCGCAGGCTGCCAGCACCTCTTCCAGTGGATATTTCCGAGCTATCGGAAGCAGCTTCCTCCTGAGGTCGTCGTTGGCCGCATGAAGCGAAAGCGAAAGATTCACCTGCAAACCTAACTCAGCCAGCTTCTTTATCCCGGGAACAAGACCGCAAGTAGATACTGTTATCCGGCGAGCCGCTATCCCCATCCCCTCGGGCGAGTTCATGATTTTTATGGCTCGAGAGACGGCCGGGAAATTGTCAAGCGGTTCGCCCATTCCCATAAAAACAAAATTAGTCAGCGCTACATCGAAATCATGCCGGAGAAAAAGCACCTGACCAGTGATTTCCGCCGCCGAAAGTTGCCGGACGAATCCAGGAAGGCCAGAAGCACAAAAGAGGCAACCAAACTTGCAGCCAACCTGAGTCGAGAGACAAAGAGTCTGCCTTTTTCTCGCGGGGATAAGAACAGTTTCGATAAGATGGCCGTCATCGAGCCGGAAAAGAAATTTACGAGTGCCGTCCCGCGATTCCTGGGAAGTTTCAAGCTCAACGGCGCGGAGCTTAAAATGAGCTTCGAGGAGCCGGCGAAAGGCGAGAGGCAAGTCGGTGGCTTCAGCCCAGGAAGTTATGCCCTTCTGATAAACCCATTTAAAAACCTGTCGGGCTCGGTAGCGCGGCTGCCCGAGGGCAGTTATCTCCTTCTCGAACTCCTCGAGCGTAAGGTCGCCGATAAACCTGGCTTCTGCAGAATGCTTTTTTCCCACCCCGGTACCTATTTGACGCTGGCGCCGCTCGGTAGGCGCTTGTTTTCTTCTCGGGGTCTAAGTTTAAAAATAACCATTTTTTCTGGCTGCCTTGCTTTTATTTTATCCGGCAACTCAAGCCCGTTTCTCGCGGTCAGTAATTTTTTTGTAGGGAACCGGGATGTACTGGACAGAAGGACGCTGCGGGCTCGCCTGGGGGAAAAGCTCCATTAATTCGTAGATTTCCTCCGGCATATCGCAAGAAACAGGCAACCCCAGTCGTCTGGCTTCTTCGCAGGTGATTGGGTAATCGTGGGTCCAGCGGCCCTCAGTCAAGAGAGTGGCCAGTTTGGCCGCGCTTTCCCGGTCGGTTCGGCTGGCAATCAACTCGGTGACAAATTCTCTCATCTGACGGAGAGCCTTCTCGGCCACGTCAGCCAGGATGAGCGTCCGGTCATCTATCTCGCTTATGGGCTTATCTTTGACCACCTTCAGGATGGAAACAGCCGGGAATTCGCCCAGTTGGGGGTCCACCGGCCCGAGAACGGCGTTCTGGTCCATGACAATCTCGTCAGCCGCTAAACAAAGGAGCGTGCCGCCGGACATAGCATAATGCGGGACAAAAACGGTAACCTTTCCTTTATGGCGAATGAGGGCGAGGGCAATCTGTTCGGTGGAGAGCACCAGTCCTCCCGGAGTGTGAATGATCAAGTCAATTGGCATATCCTCCGGCGTAAGCCGAATCGCCCGGAGCACTTCCTCCGAATCGTTTATATCAATGTAGCGCATCAATGGAAACCCGAGAAACTTCATCGTCTCCTGGCGATGAATGAGCGAAATAACCCTTGACTGGCGTTTAATTTCCAGGCGCCGCATCAAGGCCAGGCGCCTGTTTTCCAACACCTTCCGCTGGATAGCTGGAAGCAAAGAAACAATAATCAGAAAAATCCAGAAAAGACTCCACAGGCTGTTCATGGCTGTGTTCAT
>JBBIRF010000081.1:0-5031 GCA_037441905.1 Candidatus Aminicenantota bacterium | reverse complement strand
CGGGATGGCGTTCAGAGGCCGAGGAACTGAACCGCAATGCCCGAAAGAAAAATGATGGCTCCAGCCAGGGCATGGGAATATCTTTCGAGCCCTCCCAGCCGGACGAAACTCAAACCCCATGAGGATAAAGCGATCAGCGTAAGCATGGTTAAGATAGTTGCTGTGCCAAAAGCTAAGGTAACCAGAATGATTCCGCTCATCGAGTGCTGGGCTGCTGGAAACATCACCAAGGGGATAAGCGGCTCACAGGGGCCGAAGACAAAGATAATAAACAAAATCCATGGGGTCAGGTTCTTTTTGGCGCCCACCTCGTGCGGATGGAGATGTTCTGCCTCGTGAACATGCAGGTGGCTGTGCACCTGCCCCCCAGAAGTTAGATGCTCTTGGTTTTCAGGGTGAGAGTGAGTCGGCTCAGGCTCATGAAGGCTTATTTCCTCAGGCACGTGGACATGAGGATGCTCATGTGGCCGGCGCCGCAGCGCCCGACGGAGTCCCCAGACAGCGTAAGCCAAGCCAAAACCGATGAGGAGCCACGAAGCCACGTTCGCCCTGGCTGACTCCGCCTTTTCGAGCTGGCTGACGGCTATGCCGAACCCGATACCGATAAAACCCAAAACGACCGAACTGAGGACATGGCCGAGGCCGCACAAGAAAGAAATAAAAAGCGTTTTGGCCAGCCGCCATTGTCTCGCCCGGCTGATAACTATAAAAGGCAGATAATGGTCAGGACCGATAAGCGTATGGACAAAACCAACCGTAGCGGCTGTTCCGGCTAAAACCCAGATAGACTCCATCGTCAGCTATCCTTTCTGGCTAATTCTACCCGATTAGCGGCCGGGTGGAAATAGCGAGCTCAATTTACCTCAGGTTCTGGTTTCAATTCTTGCTCTTATTTTTTCCCAGGTCGGAGTTATTAAGAAGCTTTCTTCGATATTTTCAACCATCCTCATAAATTTATTAAGCGGGACAGCTAAACTCAACTCGTTATGGCCGATATAAGGCCTGGCCGAAGGGTCAAACAGGCCCAGAATCGCTCGCGGCCGGTCCGCGTATTTTTCCAGATAAGGATAAGTCACAATCGAGGCACAACCTGAACCCATAGGCGCGACGACGGCTTCTGGATGGGGTTCGTCAAAATTGGCCAGGGTAAAAAGGCCGGCCAGAATATCGGGCTGGTTGAAAAAAATAACTACCTCCGGCTCATCCCCGGCTGCCAACTTATCCCATCGCTTAAAGACAATGTAAGGTCCAGGAGCTTCAAAACGAGGCCAGGTTTTCATTATCTGCCTGACGAGCTCGGGTGTCTTTTTATAGCGTTCACCTTCGAGCTTACCCGGCAGCCCGCAGGATAAAAAATATTCAAAATCCGGTCTTATTTCTTGGCTGAACCCGGTGTATCTTTTCCCTCCCGGGCAGCCGATTGAGGCGGCGCCGAATGCAAGCGAGTGGCCCTGACGGACGCGGGCGAGTGCCCCGACGAGACAGCGGGGCTGAGTACCTGGCTTGACTAATTCAACCCCATCCGACGAATGACCATAGTAAAAAACGACCGGCAGTTCGGCCGCCCCAAAATATTTAGACCAAAGCTTGATGAATTTTTCTTTTATTATTAAATCCATTTAATATATCTCCAGTTTATATATATTCTGTACTATTTTTTCGCTTCGGCCGGTTTTTCCTTCGCTTCAGACGCGATGGCGGACTTGATTTGTTTAACTCTCTCTTTCAGGTGGTCTTTTAATTTAAGGTAAGGAATGCCTCGCTCCAGCCATTCCGGCGCTTCTTTTCCGAGGAGGAAATGGTCAAAAAATTCTTTCATCCGGACCGTGTAGTCTTTCTGGTTGGCCGGCTTGGCCAGCGAATGGTTTTCCCCCACATACTGGAGCATGACCACAGGCTTTTTCAGCCGGCGGAGCGTGTTAAAATATTCAATTCCCTGGTTCCAGACGACGGCGCCGTCTTTATCGTTATGCAGAATCAAGAGAGGCGTTTCCACCTGCTTGGCCCAGTAAACAGGTGAATTGCGGGCGTAGGCTTCCAGGTTTTCCCAGTAGCCGCCGGTGAAACGACCCTGGCTGCTTTCAAAAATCGGCTGGTTGGCCGAGCCGGTGTTCCAGTAAATCGAGCTGTACATCGAAATCATGTTGGTCAGCGGCGCTCCGGCGACAGCCGCTTTAAAAGCCTTAGTTTGGGTGACTAAAAAGGCAGTCTGATACCCGCCCCAGGAATGGCCGTGCAACCCAACCTTATCAGGGTCGACCACGCCCGTAGCGACAGCTGCTTCTAAGGCCGGGAGCACACACCAGACTGCCGACATTCCCGGGTCATTGATGGTGTAGACAATATCTGGCATCAAGACCGCGTACCCGTGGCTGGTATAAACGGACTTGTTAAACCCGTTGGCATTCGGGACGAAATACCGGTTGAGGTTCTGGGAGAGCTTCTCGTAAATATAAACAATGGTCGGATATTTCTTGCCAGGCTCGTAATTGGCTGGTAAGAAAAGGGCCGCCTGGAGTTTTTTCCCCTTGGCACTCTGGTAATCAACCAGTCGCGACCCGGAAGACCACAGGAAACTTTTTTGCTGCGGGTTGGCTTCAGTCAACCGCGCCGGGCTCCGCAGCCAGGCGTCGGCAGCATAATAATCAGGAAAATCCTTGGATGTCTCCCTGGTGAAGAGGTAAACCTCGGCTTTCTTGGCTTTCAGGAGCCGGCTGAAAACCGCATCATCCCAGAGAAGGAGCTTGGGTCCGGTTGATTGCCAGCGCTTGACGTCAATTTCAACCCTGGCAATCCCTGCTTTTTTCGTCCATTCTCCATAGACCGCAAGATAAAGCGGCCGGCTCAGGTTGATTCCTTTTTCCTCCGGGTCAAACTGGAAGCGACGTTGATAACGCAGCTGGTCTTTTTTGCCGTTCTGGGTGAGGTTGAGGAACTTTTCCCCATGGGCTGAAACCATCCATATATCCCAGTTATCCGATAGAAGCACTTGTCCTCCGGTTTCGCTCCAGCCGATAGGCCGCACAGGAGGCTTCGAGACGTTGTGGTCGTCTTCTTCATCGTAAAAAACCGACGGAATTTTGGCGGTCAGGTTATAAGTTTTCCCGGTGGCCATTTCATACGTGTAGAAATGGCCGTCATCATAGTAGAGAAAATGGGAGCCGTCGGGAGAAGCCTCATATGACCAGCGGTTCTTTGGCAGCACCAATTTTTTCTCGCCGGAAGCGAGGTTGATGACGTAAACGTCGCGGTATCTTTGGCCGCTGAGGTTTCCTTCGAGCTCGTAAGGAGTTACATCGTAACCGATGGCCCAGGTTTCTTTCGGGGCGAGTTGCACCTCGCGGAGATTATCGTCAGCCAGTCGCCAGAATTTTTTTTCTTTGACCCGGTAGACCGAAAGGTAGCTGTACGCAGAATCCCTTCTTTCTTCCACCTGCTGCTGCGATTGGAGCCTGGGGTCAAGCCAGTGCCAGATAACGAGGTCTGGCATGTCTTCTTCGTCCGGAGTCTCGGGCCGCGACGTCGGCTGGGGCTGGGATTGTTTGGCCGGGGGTGCTTTTTCTGCCCCGGCCTTTTCGGGCTGAGGTTTTTCCTCCGTCGGACTCTCTTTTTTCTTTAACGGTTTTATGCCGAAAATAAGCAGCTGCAAATCTTCGCTCCAGGAGGGCCGGCGGTCCGGACTCACGGTCATTTCCGCTGGAAATTCTTTTTGTTCGGCCGGGTCAAAAACGATTTTTTCTATTTTTTCGAGTGAGCCGAGATTGCGGAAGCCGACGACAGAATAGATTTTGTCCTCATAATTCTTGTCTCCCTTCCCTTTCAGGACAACGAGGCCGTCTCCCTTTTCAGTCCAGTTCAGGCCCTTGTAAGATGCTTTGTCGCTCTCCAGCA
Source organism: Candidatus Aminicenantota bacterium (assembly GCA_037441905.1). Lineage (GTDB taxonomy): Bacteria > Acidobacteriota > Aminicenantia > Aminicenantales > CALLJL01 > CALLJL01. Next base: position 1,140 of record JBBIRF010000081.1, on the reverse strand, counting down.
CCCGGAGCTCGCCTGTCGGCAGCCGCCGCAACTGCACCCCGTTTCCTGCCTGGCCCTGGGCATCCACTATCCAGGCCAGGTAGTCGCCTTTTTTATCAAAAGCGAATTCGGCCACGTTGCCGATGTTGGTTTCGGTTTTTTGCGTCAGGTCATACAGGATGAGGTCGGAGCCAGCCCATTTCTCAGTTTCTCTTTCCTGCGCTTCAGGGGGAAAGCGATGGAGGGCAAGCCAGTTCGAGCTTTCGCCGGAAAAAAGGAGGCGCTTAATTTTGGTCCATTCCTTTTTCTCGCCGGTCACGAGGTCGACGAGAGAGGCATCGGGCGTAATCCTTTTTCTTTCCCGGCGCAGCCTTTTGGCTTCGCTCGCTTTAGGATAAACGAGAAAAGCAACGTAGCGGGAATTATCGGCGATGATTATTTCAGCACTCGAAGGCGTGGCCTCTGGGCCTCTTACCTGAGGTCTGGCTACTTCTCCCCGGGAAAAGCGGTATTCTTTTTCTCCCTTGACCTGGCGAATCACGAGCTCGCTATCGCCCTCGTTTGGCGTCAGCTGGTAGACGAGCCAGTTGCCGTCCGGAGTGAGCGAGGCGAAGCTGATATTTTTCCAGGCGAGGATGTCAGCCAGCTCGACCGGACGCAGTTTCGTCGCCTGCTCTGGTGTCGGCTGAATTATCTCCGCCGCTTCCGTCGAGGCCGCTGATTGCCGTTCAGGACTATTTGCAGTTGCCGAGACTGCTGGCGATAAAGTTTTACCGGGCGGCGGAATGATTAAGAGCAGAATGGAGAGAAAAAAGAAAGGCGTAATTTTAAGCTTCATCGCGCCACTCCTTCATGTTTAAATTCTCTTACGAGTTTAATATTTTCTGAGCCAGAATTAAACATATTTTATTGACGTCGGAGAGCCGCCAATTTATTATGACCGCAGGCGTATTTTATAGGAATAACTTAGCGCGGCAAGCGCTTAGCCGTATGGAAAGGAGGGAAGAGGCGGGCGGTGTTCTTTCTTGTTATGGCAAGATGTTGTCACACACACCCTCTCTCGTACTCACTCACTCACTCCCTCACTCTCTCACTCACTCTTCCTAGCCATGCATCCATCCATCCATCCATCTATCTATCTATCTATCTATCTATCTATCT
>JBBIRF010000080.1:0-5578 GCA_037441905.1 Candidatus Aminicenantota bacterium | reverse complement strand
ATCGGCCTGCTGGTGGGCGGCATCGGCGTGATGAACATCATGCTGGTGTCGGTCAAAGAAAGAACCCGGGAGATCGGCATAAGAAAAGCTATCGGCGCCCGCAGCCGGGATATTTCCCGCCAGTTCCTAATCGAGGCCGTGGTCCTGACTTTGTTCGGCGGCATCATCGGCCTGGTGCTTGGTTTTCTCATTGCTCTTCTGGTTAAAGCCGCCACGCCTCTTCCGGCCTCGGTAACCATCTGGTCAGTCTTGCTGGGGTTGGGAGTTTCGGCCGGGGTCGGCCTGTTTTTTGGGATCTGGCCCGCCCGCAAAGCCGCTAACCTCGACCCGATTGTCTGTCTGAGGTACGAATAAGAACCGGGAACAGAGTCGCTCTTCTACCCATACACCCAGGTATTTTAATTTCACCTATTAAAACCGTTTTGCTGGAAAAACAATTTCCTGCGTTTCCAGCAATTAGCTACGAAGCCAGGAACTAAACTTTGAATTCGGATAAAGGCCCCGGATTAAGATTAAGAATCAGGAGAGAGGGTCAAGAATAAGGAACTCAGGCTGAGAGTGCCATTTTCTCCTGAAGTTCTTTTATCGCCTCAGCTAAGGGCGCCTGCTTGGGGAAGACTAACTCAACGAGCGATTCCCTCCCCCCTCCCTTTCCGGCGAGCGTTTCTTTGAGCCAGGGAAGCCAGACGGTAAGGTCTACGGGAATTTCGGCTGAGCGGGCCACAATCAAGTGGTTCTGTGGCTCTCCCTCGACCCCAAAAATGACGATAAATTTTCCCTGACGGATGATTCTGAGGGCTAAGGCCCTGGCTTCTTCAGCTGTCCGGTCTTTCAAGATATTAGAAATAACTCTACCTGGGGCGGTGGCTACGATGCGGCTGGCTTCGTACTCGTCGAGTTCTTCCCGGAGTCTCTGGCTTTTTTTCCGCCATTCCCGCGCTTCCGCCCGGAGTTTCTCGACCGCTTGTTCGAGCTGAATAAACGAGACGGAAAAACTCCCGGCTAACTTCTCTACGACCCGGTGTTTCTGGCGATAATCGTCGAAGGCCCTGAAACCGCATACGAAAGGCAGGCGGACATGCCCCCGGACTTTGTCCCGGCCGACTATTTTAATCAGCCCGATTTCTCCGGTCGAGCGGACATGCGTTCCGCCGCAGGCGGAAAAATCGTAGTTTTCTATCTCCACCACCCGGAGCTCACCCGCCTTGGCCGGCTTTTTCCGGAAGGGAATGGCTTCAGCCTTTTCGGCCGCGACAAAATAAGACTTTACCGGCCTGTTCTCGAGGATAAGCTCCATCGCCCTTCTTTCAGCCGCTTTTTCTTCTTCTTCCGAGAAAGCTTCTTTATCAATCTCGATAGAAGAAACCGCCTCGCCCAGATGGAAAGAAAGCGTTTCGGCCCGGAAAAGCTCGAAGCAAACCTGCGACAGAAGATGCTGCCCCGAATGCTGCTGCATGTGGTCAAAACGCCGCGGCCAGTCGATTTTCCCTCTGACGCGCGTTTTTTCGCCGCCGAGTTCTTTCTCGAGAAGATGCCAGACGAGGTTATCTTCCTCGACGACTTTGACGACCCTAACCCCTTCTATCTCTCCCAGGTCACAAGGTTGTCCGCCGCCCTCGGGATAAAAACAGGTGGCTTCGAGGGCCAGGGCCGGCCTTCCCTCCTTTTCCGCCCGGTGGACGATCGCACTTTCGAACTCCACCTGGTAAGCATCAAGAAAATAAAGCCGCCTGGTTTCCGCGACCTGGCTCTTTTTTTCTCCATTTCCGCCGGCCATTTTTCTCTCCCTCGAACCTGAATAGTTGTTGCGATTAACTTGAGAAAAATCTATCTAACTTTACCATAAAAAAGCAATCCCTGAACCCCTCTGGTTTAAGATTGAAGAAAAATTGCCAAAGGTCAAACGAGCATCTCAAAAGGGAATTGAAGCGGTTCTTTTTCTTCGGCGAACTTCCCTTTTCCCGGAAATGACAAATTTTACCCAAGATTTTGTCCTAATCGATGTCTATATAAATGGAATAAAAGGAGGTCAAAATGAGAGAAAAGAGGACGCTTTCTAAAAAATTAATCATCTTCCTTTGGTTTATTTTTGGCGGGCTGATTGGTTTGGCGCCTGTCTTTTCCCAGCCACGGCCTTCTCCCGTTGACGAAGTCGAGTCCCTGCGGCGGGAAATCATGGTTCTCAACCTTATCCAGGGTTTAGAGCTTTCCTTCGACCAGATGCAATTTCTTTTGGCGAAAACCCGAGAAAGCCAGCGGCTCGTCCAGGAGGCGCAACTAAATTACAGCCGGAGAAAGCCCGAGCTCCTTCAGGTAATGGAGGAAATAAGAAGATATCGGCAGGAAAACCAGGAGGTGCCGGCGGCGCTAAGCCAGCGCTTTCATTCTATAGAGGCAGAAATAAAAAGAGAAAAGGGGCGGGTCCAGGAAGCCCTTCGTTCTCTGGCCCGGGAAGTCGAAAAAAACCTTGCGCCGCATCAGCTTTATGCTCTGGAAAAATACGTCCCTTGCGTTATCCCGCCCAAAGGAGAGAGCCGTATCGGCCAGGTAGTTGACCTCAAGGGTATTTCCCAGCAGCTCACTCGCATCAGAAACATTCCTGACAGGATGTATCCGGCAAGGAAAAGTCAGGTTATAAAAAGGACCTTACAGGGGTTTAAAGATAGGACCGGAGTGGTCCTGGACGAGGAAGGAACGCAAGACTTGGCCGCCCGGCTTGGAGCCTTTTATGACCGGGTCCGCAGTTTAAACGAAGCCGATTTCGAAATTCAAAAGGAGAGCCTGGCGAAGGAATTGGCTGAGCTTCTAAAACCGAAAGCCCCTCCCCTTAGTCTTACCCAGAAAATTGAAGCCTTTCTCTTGCGCCCCGAAATCATCCCCTTTTTAGAAAACAGGATAAGAAATACCCAATAGAATCCTTGACCTCTGACCCGATTTTTTAACTTTTGCCGAGATAAGTCCGGGTCTCATGCTTTGTTTGTTTATTATTCCTCTGTTTGTTGTTTTCTATCCGCTTCACTTCATTTCTCTCCCCTTCATCTGCCGCGGATAATGTTTTCTCGCAGGCTATCCTGCAAGGGCCCCAGCTAAGAACAATCAATGTGTCTTGCGAAAAAGTTCTCTTTTGCTTTATCTTGGCCTTGTCATCTCCCGTCAGCCGATAAGTTTTAGAATTTTTTATTTTGAACACTTGGGGAGCAAACATATAATTGGTTAATCTGTTTTTAGAGGAGGTAGGCTGAGCGATGAAGTGCCGGAAAATTCCTGGTCTCTTCTCATCTTATGGCCGAGGAGGATGAACGGCTTATTCCTGATTATGAGGAATTCAAGCCGGCCAGTAAAATTTAAACTTATTTTCATAAAAAGGAAGTTGAAAGTCATTATTGGGCCGAGGGAGGAGAATTGCCCGAATTGATTATCCTGCCCCACAGATTACGGCAGGAAATCCAATTGAGGTGTTGATTTTTCATTGCCAAAATCAGTCTTTTTTGAGTAATCTCAACCCGCGTCTTTTTAGCGGGGCTAAAAACAGAACACCTTCAGTTGGCAATTGGATTTTAGCGAAAAAGGTCACGGAAAAGGGGCTGGATAAGCCTGAGGAATGGATAAAATCAGAGTCAGGCATGGGCTGGGTCGGGTTCGGGTAATTGACAGCGCCCTTGGCCGGGGTATAATGAATTGAACCTGTCAGGGGTGCCTTCGGCAGCCTGGAGGCGAAGGCTGAGAACAAACCCTTTGAACCTGAACTGGGTAATGCCAGCGTAGGGAGACAGACTCGCGAGGGAAAAGCTCAGCCTCTTCTGACAGAGATAATTTAAGTTTAAACGAAGAGGTGTGAGACCATGATTACGGCTAAGATAATTTCCCGGGACCTGGAAAAAATAAGAAGCCAGGCGCCGCTCGTCCACAACATCACCAACTTTGTCGTGATGAACCTTACAGCCAACGCCCTTTTATCCTTGGGCGCTTCTCCAGTGATGGCTCACGCGGCGGACGAGGTCGAAGAGATGGTCGGCCTGGCCCAGGCGGTGGTCATCAACATCGGCACTCTGAGCCCTCATTGGGTTGAGGCGATGGAAAAGGCTATCAAAGCCGCGGAGCGAGGGGGAAAGCCCGTTATCCTCGACCCGGTCGGGGCCGGGGCTACAGCTTACCGCACTTCTACAGCCAAAAAGCTTCTGGCCTCAGGTCCTGTGGCAATAGTCAGAGGGAATGGGTCGGAAATCAAGTCGCTTGTCGATTCCGGGTCAAAAACCAAAGGAGTGGATAGCCTCGAGGGCGCGGAGGCGGCACAAGAAGCCGCTCGCCGCCTCTCTTCCGAGTTCAACTGCGTGGTCAGCATCAGCGGGCCGGTGGACATCGTGGTCAAGAAAGATAAAACTATAAAGATTGCTAACGGGCATCCGTTTATGCCTAAAGTTACCGGGTTAGGATGCACGGCTTCAGCCATCACCGGAGCTTTTGCCGCGGTCAACCCGAACTATCTCGAAGCGGCAGCCGGAGCCATGGCGGTGATGGGGATATGCGGCGAACTGGCGGCTGAATCCGCCCGAGGCCCGGCAAGCTTTGAGCTCAGTTTTCTCGATTGGCTCCACCTGGTGGGCGAAAAAGAAATTGCCGCCAGGCTGAGGATATTACCCTGATTGAGGACCACGATGGCCACAAGAAAGAAGTTTGACCCGACTCTTTACTTGGTCACTGACCGCAGGTTCCTCCGCAACCTGAACCTGGCTGAGTTAGTCACCCGAGCCGTGGCGGGCGGCGTGACCATGGTTCAACTCCGGGAGAAAGATTGTTCCACGCGAGAATTTTACGAGCTGGCTCTTCTGTTAAAAAAAATATTACCGGCTGAAATCGCCCTGGTCATCACCGACCGTCTGGATATTGCCTTAGCGGCTAAAGCTGACGGGGTACATCTCGGCCAGGAAGACCTTCCAGTCGAGGCAGCCAGAGAATTACTCGGGCCCGAAGCAATAATCGGGCTGAGCATTAATAATCTGGACCAGCTCAAAGAAGCGGCTAAGCTTCCGGTTGACTACTTGGCCATCAGCCCTATCTTCCCCACCCCGACAAAAACTGATACCGCTCCACCCTGGGGCCTTGAAGGACTGGCGGAAGCGAGAAAACTGACGGAAAGGCCGCTCGTAGCCATTGGCGGTCTGAATGAATCCAACGTATCCCAAGTGGTCGCGGCTGGAGCCGACGGAATTGCTGTGGTTTCAGCCATCTGCGCGGCTGAAGACCCGGAAGCCGCCTCCCGCAGGCTCAGAAGACTGATTGAAGAAGCCAGAGAACTTCGAGGAAAATAATTTTCGGTCTGGCTTAAAGGAGGGTAATCTGCCAGAGAACTTCTAGAGTCGGCAGAGGGAATTTTGTGAACGAAGCCTCCAGGAATCAGGAAAAACATGCCGAGCCGAGGCTTGGATTGAAAATGAGAGAAAGAAAGAAAGAAAGAAAGAAAGAAAAAAGGAGAAAGAGATAAGAACTCAACTCCGCGGTGCAGAACTGAAGAGAAAAGGGGAAAGAACAGAACAAAGCAGAAGAGAAGTTAGTTAGTTAGTTAGTTAGTTAGTTAGTT
>JBBIRF010000079.1:0-6056 GCA_037441905.1 Candidatus Aminicenantota bacterium | reverse complement strand
GTTCGGGTCAAGTATTCTCTTTCAGAGACGGTCAGCCACCGTGACCAACTTAAACATGACATTGCCCGGGAAGCACTCCGGATGATGGGCATCGAAGATTCGCTTGAAATCGTTTCGATGGCTGACGTCCCGGCGGGAACTGGTCTCGGCTCATCAAGTTGTTATGCGGTTGGCCTGCTTAACGCCTTACATTCGCTTCAGCGCAATTATGTGAGCCTTCATCAATTAGCCGAAGAGGCATGCGACCTCGAGATCAACCGCCTGGGCAAACCTATCGGGAAACAGGACCAGTATATGGCTGCTTTCGGCGGAATAAGGGTAATGGAAATTGCCCCGGATGGAAAAGTTTCGATTCGTCTCGTCTCCATTGATAACGCTATCATGGATGAGTTAAACCGCAATCTCCTTCTCTTTTATTCGGGGGTCAAGCGGTCAGCCGATGATATCCTCGAAGCCCAATAAACCCGGGCAAGGGAGGGAAATAAGGAGGTCCTAGAAAGCCTCCATTATATTAAAGAACTCGGCCATAAAGCCCTGGAAGCAATTGAATCGGGAAACTTAACCGACCTCGGGTTGATTTTCGACCTCCACTGGAAGTACAAGAAAAAGATGCATCCAAATATTTCCTCGCCGCACTTCGACACCATTTATGAAGAAGCCAAGAAAAACGGAGCTCTGGGCGGCAAAATTATCGGCGCTGGTGGCGGCGGGTTCTTTTTATTTTATGTGGAGAGAAAACACCGACAGTTGCGCGAAGCAATGGCTAAACTTGGCCTGAAAGAGTTAAGGTATCTTTTTGACTGGGAAGGGAGCAAAATCCTCGTTAACCTGACCAACGGAATAAGATAACAAAAAACAATAAAAAGAATAATATCCCCAGCCAGAAGCTGCAAAGGATTGTTGCCTTATTATTTAGGATTAAGCTTTCTCGGGTAAAATCATGGACTCAGCTCAAAGCTCGGCTGTGAGGCCAACAATGCTTCCTATGATTTTTTGATAAAAACCATGAAAGATTATAGCCAAACTCGGGTTTTGGCCTTGAGTCTTAGATTTTCTGGAAAGCAAGCATTCTCGATACGGCTCGACCTCGGGGAAGATATTAGGATGTCAATTTATGGAGAAAAGAGGTAAAATACAGAAATAAAGAGGCGAGAGAGAAGCTCGAATAAAAGGGAGTCCATGAGTCCAAGCGATGACCACCTGAAGCTCAGCAATAAAGCGGCTCTCATCACGGGAGGGAGTCGGGGAATAGGTCTCGAAATAGCCCGGACATTTTTATCTCAGGGAGCGAGGGTAGTTATTGCTGCCCGAGACCGGGAAAAACTTTTTCGAGCAGCGGAAGAACTAAATCACATCGGCATATGCTTTCCCTTTCAGGCAGATGTTTCCCATCCGGAAGAAGCAAAATTGCTTGTCGATAGAAGCCTGGCTGAATTAGGCGCCATCGATATCCTGGTCAATGCGGCGGCGGTAATTCACCCCATCGGTCCTTTTCACCAGAATGACCTCGCCGCCTGGCGCCAAGGCCTCGAAATAAATTTAATGGGAACGGTCAACACGATTCATTATATCCTGCCTCATTTCCTCGAGCGGCGCCGGGGAAAAATTATTAATTTCTCCGGAGGTGGCGCCACCAGAGGCCGGCTTTATTTCTCATCTTATGCCATAGCCAAAACAGCTATCGTTCGCCTGACAGAAATTCTGGGCTTAGAACTGAAAGATTATAATATCCAGGTAAACGCCATTGCTCCCGGAGTAGTGGCCACAAGGATGACTGAAACCATCCTTCAGGCGGGACCGGATAAGGCGGGAAAAGAATACTGGGACTTGCTCAACCGTCAAAAAACTGGTTTCGATTCGGCCGAGCTTGCCTGCCGCTTAGCCCTTTTCCTGGCATCGGCCGAAGGAGATAAAATAACCGGAAAAATTATCTCGGCTCGCTGGGATAATTGGGAGGACAAAATCCTGCTGAAAAGAATGAGTGAAGATGAGGACCTTTTTGTTTTAAGGCGGGTTGATGACCGGGAATTCGTCAGGATAAAAAAATGATTCGCGTTGGCGTCGTTGGGCTGGGGTTAATGGGCCAAAAAAGAGTTGCCTCTATCCTTCAGGACTCAAGCAATTGCGAGCTGGTTGCCGTCTGTGATATCCAGCGGCAGAGGGCGGAGGATTTTAGCCGCAGATACGGCATCAGGGGTTACGATGCCTGGGAAGAAATGCTTTCCCAGGAAAACTTAGACGCCCTTGTCGTTTCAACTTTTAATGCCGCCGCTCCGGCTATTTGCCTCGGCGGACTCGAAAAAAAGGCCCACCTTTTTTGCGAAAAACCGTTAGGCCGCAACTCGAAGGAGGCGGCTACCATCTACAGGCTGGCTCGCAAAAATGGCCTCGTTCTGAAGGTGGGCTTCACCCTGCGTTTCCATCCAGCTATCGAGACTGCCTGGAAATCCGTCCAAGCCGGCGAGTTGGGCAGGCTACTATTTTGTCGCTGCATTTATGGGCATGGCGGCCGGCCAGGATACGAAAAGGAATGGCGGGCCTCTCGAGAACTTGCCGGCGGCGGGGAACTTCTTGACCAGGGTGTCCATGTCATCGACCTTCTGCGTTGGTTTATCGGAGACATCGCCGAAGTCTACGGCCTTAGCGAGACGCTTTACTGGAAAATGGAAGTAGAAGACAATGCCTTTGCTCTTCTCCGCAGCGCCTCCGGCCCCTTGGCTCTGGTCCACACGAGTTGGACTCAATGGAAAAATAAGTTTATTTTTGAGCTTTACGGCGAAAATGGATATATTTATGTTGAAGGATTGGGGGGGAGTTATGGACCGGAGAAACTTGTGCGAGGCCAGAAAAAAGGAAGCATCCCGGAAGAAAAAAGGACTTATTTCCGCCGGCCTGAACAAGCTTTCTCCAGAGAATGGAAGGAATTCGTGGCCGCAATTAAAGAAAAACGCCAGCCCCTCGGGTCAGGCTGGGATGGATTTATGGCCAACCTAGTGGTGGAGGCACTCTACCACTCAACTCAAGAAAGGAAGCCGGTAGCCTTGCCGGCGGAAAAGCAATTATGGCTAGCTCTTAACCATGATATTGATATATAAGATTTAAGGACGCAACCAAATGGCCAATTTAAAAAGCAAAAGTAAGAGCCAGAAAAAAAGCCAGGTTGTTCAAGAAAAAGAAAAGTTCTCAAAAAGAGCTTTGCCTGGGGAAGATTACATAAAGTTATTTCTGGATGAAACCCGGAGGATAGTTGAAAGCATTGACCGGGAAAAAATAAGAAAAATGGTGACCCTTCTCCATCGGGTAAGACAGCGCCGCGGCCGGCTTTTCTTTCTCGGCGTGGGCGGGAGTGCGGCCAATGCTTCCCATGCCGTTAATGACTTTCGAAAAATCGCTGGGTTTGAGGCCTACGCGCCAACCGACAATGTGGCCGAACTAACTGCTCTAATTAACGACGCCGGCTGGGAAAACGTTTTCGTCCACTGGCTGGAAGAAAGTCAGCTTAACGCCGAGGATGCGATTTTTATCCTTTCTATCGGCGGGGGAAACGAAGCAAAGAAGGTAAGCGTCAACCTTGTCCGCGCTATTGATTTTGCTCTCAAGCGCCGGGCGAGTGTTTTAGGGATTGTGTCTCGAAAAGACGGATATGCGGCCCAAAAGGCAGACGCCTGCCTCGTCATCCCTTGCCCTTCTCCAGAAAGAATTACTCCCCATGGGGAAGCTACCCAGGCTCTGATTCTTCATCTTCTTGTCAGTCATCCGCTAATAAAGGCCAAGGAAATGAAATGGGAAGCGACTAAATAAATAAAAAAGGAGAACAGAGCAGCGTAAAATAGGCCAAAACATGGTTAAGACGGGGAAAGACGAGGCTCGCAGTTCGAGAGCAGGGAAAATCAGGGAAAATAACAACGGCAAAAAATTAAAATAAAAAGAAAGGAGAAAAATGGCTATCTTTCTTGATACGAGTCGAGTGGACCAAGCTACCAAGGCAATGAGAATGGGGATTATCCGCGGGGTAACAACAAATCCGGTTATAATCGCGAAAGAAAAAGAGCCAGGTGAACCATTTTCGCTCGAGGGAAAAATCAAAGCTATGGCGAAAGTCGTGGCCCCTTATCCGGTGTCAGTCGAGGTGACCACCAACGAGCCAGAGGGGATGGTCAAGCAGGCAAAAGAGTTTTCAAGCTGGGCTGAAAATATCGTGGTCAAAATTCCAGTCCACGGGCCAGGAGGCGAGCTGGAAAACATCGAGGTGGCCCATGAACTGGAAAAAAGGCATAACATCCGGATAAATTTAACGGCCTTAATGAGTGCTCAGCAATGCCTTATCGGAGCCCTGGCTGGTGTTACCTATGTCTCACTTTTTGGCGGCCGCGTAAGTAACATGGGGTATGATGTCCGGGAGGAAATAAGGAAAGCCCGGCATATTATCGATAGTCAGCAGCTGCCAACCAAAATTATCGTCGGCTCGACAAGGGAAATAGTAAATGTAGTCGAATGGCTGGAAGCGGGCGCTCATATCGTTACCGTTCTTCCGGAACTTCTTTGGGGGCTAATTCGCCATCCCTATACGAAAGAAACGGTCCAGACTTTCCTCGAGCAAGCAGCTAAACTAAGCGAGGTGCAATCAAAGTAACAGGGATGAAAAAATTCAGCCAATTTTTTCTTGTTTTCTTCCTTGTCCTGACTGACCTCCTGACTTTATTTGTCGCCTTTCTTTCCGCCTTTATAACGCGGAAGCATATCTTACCTTCTTTTATCCATTTCTCCCTGCCGCCTCTCCCTCTATCTACCCAGCTATCACCTGGCTTTATAACTCTGGCTCTTATCACCCTCCTTATCTTTTCTGTCCACAAGCTGTACTTCCGGCGGCAAACTTTCTGGGATGAAACCAAGTTTCTTCTTCGAAGCATCAATACAGCCTTTATCCTGATGATTCTGGTTGTTTTTGCCTCGCGGAGTTACGAGTCTTACTCGCGAGCCGTGATTATCACCACGTGGCTTTTCTCCCTCTTCCTTTTTCCGTTTTTTCGTTATTTTGTCAAAACTCGCCTTCTCCCGGCTCGTTGGTGGAAGAAAAAAGCGGCTGTAATTGGTTCGGAATCAATGATTGGGGCAGTGGTTAAAGAGATTGAAAAAAACCCCATGTTAGGATTGGAGGTCCTCCTCGCGGTGCCCGTCGATTCCGATAATTCATTCGAGGGGAGTCAAGAGAGTGATGCAAAAAGAACTAATCTCAGTCTGATTGACCTTGACTCTTTGCTTGCTCCGCATTTTGCTGATTTAGGCACTGTCGTCCTTTGTCCCGCTCATCCAGGGCAGATATCGCTTCTCCCGATGATTGAGCGCCTCGAAAAGAGAATTCCTGATATTCGGGTGGTCCCTGAGTTTGGAACTCTTTTCGCTATCGGCGTTGAAATTGAAAACCTGGGAGAAATACTTTCCCTCTCTATTCCCCGGAATCTGACCAAGCCCTGGAATTTGGCTTTGAAGCGGGGCATAGAGTATCTGGTTGCTTTCATTTTGCTCCTATTATCTTTGCCGTTGATAATAATAATCGCCCTACTCATCAAGCTCGACTCCCCCGGCCCGGTTTTTTTTGCCCAGAAACGCCTGGGTTATAAAGGAAAGGTATTCAACCTTATCAAGTTCAGGTCGATGCATCTCGACGCAGGGTCAAGGCTCAAGGAATTCTTCGACCGACACCCTGAAAAGAGAAAAGAGTGGGAGGAATTCCAAAAAATCAGAGGCGAGGACCCGCGGGTCACCCGAGTGGGCAAATTTCTCCGGCGCTATAGCCTCGACGAGCTTCCCCAATTAATTAACGTCCTCAGGGGAGATATGAGCCTGGTTGGGCCACGTCCTTATTTGCCCGAAGAAAAAGAAAAATTACTGGATAAAGCCGAAATCATAACCTGCTGCCGTCCGGGGATTACTGGCCTTTGGCAGGTGAGCGGCCGGAACCTTCTTTCTTTTCGGGAAAGAATTATCCTTGATGAGTATTATCTTCGTAATTGGTCTTTGTGGCTAGATACAGTCATCCTGCTCAAGACTGGCCG
>JBBIRF010000078.1:0-6231 GCA_037441905.1 Candidatus Aminicenantota bacterium | reverse complement strand
AGCTGATTATCCCCCAAGAGCATCGGCCCTGGGGGTGGCGCAACATTATATCATATTTTATATTTCCTATTTTTTCCGCCCTTTCCCTTTTTCTTTTTCCTTTCCTCTCTCCTCCCCTCCCTGCCTTTTTACCCCTTCGTTTCTTTTCTCTTCCCTTCCTATCTTATCTCCTATCCTATCCTATCCTATCCTATCCTTTCCTTTCCTTTCCTTTCCTCTCAACTCTTGCTTGACCATCCCCGGCGTCAAAGAAGGCCCGTTTCGCAAGACATTCATTTATGAGCCCAACTCAGTCTTTGATTGCGGCCGCAATTTTCGGCTCAAGTTTCGCGGGAACTTCATCTATGACCAAACTAAGCTGGTTCGACGGGGACGATTACATTAGAGCACCTGGTTATAGCTAATTGCTTACTACCCTTTTTTTGAGGATACTCGGGAGTTAGAATTGCTTTGCCGGGAGTTAAAGTCAATTTCCTTAGTTAATTGCCCCTCAGAGGTGATCTTTTCAGGACCGGTCACTTTAAAGAGACAGAGCTTAAAGGAAGTAAGCTAAGTTCTCCCTTCTCTTCCCGATTGAACCAGCCTCTGGCGAAGATAAAAAATTCCGTTTAAAATAGCTCGCGTGGAAAATGGATCAATTTATCGCAATATATCTTTCGCTGCTGAGTTTCGGAAGAAGCTTAGGTCTCCAATACAATGTGATGGAAAAGAGTTAGGTTAAAAAGGAGTTATAGATGGAAAGAATCACGCTCGAAGGAGAGTCAATCCACCCAGAAATCTTTATCGCCGAAGGCGCCCATGTCATCGGCCGGGTGACCTTAAAACAAGGGGTAAGCATCTGGTTTAACGCCGTCGTCCGGGCAGACCTGGCCGAAATCGTTATCGGCGAAGACACGAACATCCAAGATAACTGCGTCATTCATGTCGAGGCCGACAAACCGACGATTATCGGCTCGCGGGTAACCGTGGGCCATGGGGCTATCCTCCATGCTTGCCGCGTCGGGGACGAATCCCTTGTCGGCATGGGAGCCATTATTCTTGACGGCGCGGTCGTCGGCTCGAATTGCTTGGTCGCCGCAGGCTCAGTCGTCCCGCCCCGCCAAACCTTTCCCGACGGCTGGCTGATTCTCGGGTCTCCGGCTAAAGCCGTGAGGGAGCTTTCACCCGAAGAAAAAGAAAATATTCGGGCGAGTGCTCGTCGGTATCGGCAGTACTGGGAAGCCTATAAGAAAAATCAAGTCTAAGCACTTTAACTTTCTTCTTCCTCCTCTTCTTCCCCATCGCCAATTGGCTTCAACTTCTCATCACCACAACGCAAATCTAAATCACCTTCTTTCCAAACAAACCTGGCCTGTCTGGCGTCATTATCTCGACGTCTGCCTCTTTGTCGTCTTCTTCGTTTTCATCACCTTCTTTAATTTTAAAATCTTTCAACTCTAATTTTTCTTTCTTAATTTCCTTTTTATTTTTATCTTCAATCCTTCATCCCCAAAATTTAATATGTTTTTTCTTCTCCTATTATTTTCCATGCTGCTGGGTCGGCTCAAGTTTTAGCCCTTGTCAGCTCTTTTTCTTTGGCTTGAGGAGAAGGTCCTGAAAGTCGAAGCTAAAATCGGTCGCGGGGGAAACGGCTTTCATCTTCGCCTGGTCAATCGAGCCATCCGGGTTGAGGGAAAAGGTGATGTAAGCATCAGCCCTGAGTTCTCGGTCGTCCCAGCGAACGATAAAAGTGTCATACTGCCAGTGAACCAGGTCGCCAACTAAAGAAGGGGTGTGGGTAAAACGAAGCCGGAGCTTCTCGTCGCTCTTCGTAATCTCGATGTCCCCGTACCAGGCGTCCTGATATACCCCGGCGTAGCGCTCAAGCGGCAAAGAAGGACGAGAAGAGGCGTCGCGAGTCGCCTCGGCCTTTTTTTCCGCCTCCTTAATTTCGGCCTCTTGTTTCTCCTTCACTTTCTGGTAGGCTGCTACCCAATCAAAACCCGCCGCGCCTAAATAATAATCGATAATATGATAGGTGATAGAGCTAAAAGCCTCGCCCGCCTCCTGGTTAGTCAGGACGACAACGCCTAACTTAGCCTCAGGCACCATGGTTACCTGCGACACATAGCCTGGCAGGCCGCCAGTATGCTGCAGCACTTTAAAACCACGATAATCTCTAACGCCATTTCCCAGTCCATAACCGGAAAAATTCGCCTTAAGGGGCGCCAATTCAGCAGGCACGGTAGGGATTGGCCTCGGAGTGACAATGTTTCCAAGTTCCCTGGCCACCCGCTCGCTGAAAAGACGGCGTTCACCCTCCAGCTGGCCGGCGTTAAGGTGGACTGTCACCCAGCGAGCCATGTCTTCAGCGTTGGAAAGAATGCCACCGGCCGGGTCGATGCTATCGACGAGAAAGGGCTTAACCGGCCGAACGACGCCTTCAACTGGAGCGTGGGTTCCCGCGACGTTAGTTCTCTTGACCGTATCCGAGATGCGGGCGGAGCTGGTTTTCATCCCGACGGGTTCAAAAATTCGCTGCGTGATGAAATCTTCCCACGTTAAACCGCTAACAGCTTCGATGACCTCGCCCGCGACCAGAAACATTAAATTGTTGTAGGCATAAGTCGACCGGAAACTCGAACTCGGCTGGATGAAACGAATCCTGCGGGCTATTTCTTTCCGGTCATAGTCAGAAGGAGGCCACCACAGCAGGTCGCCGGCCCCAAGACCCAGCCCGCAACGGTGGGTGAGCAAGTCCCGGACTGTCAGCTCTCGTGTGACATAAGGGTCCCACATCTGGAACCAGGGAAGATAATTAATAACTGGAGAATCCCAGGCTACCTTTCCTTCATCGACCAGGATTCCCAGGGCCGTGGCCGTAAAAAACTTAGTATTAGACGCGATGCCAAAAAGGGTCTGCGCATCAACCGGCGCCGGCTCACCGAGGCGGCGGACGCCGTATCCTTTGGCTAATAAAGTGGCGCCGTCCTTAACAATAGCCAGGGCCAGCCCCGGAACCTCGAAAGTCTTCATCACCCGGGAAACATAATTATCCAGGCCTGGAGGAACCGCTTGAAGCTTAGCCCGGCCTGCCTGGCCAAACGAAAGAGAAAAACTAAGAACCCATATAACCAGAAAAATGCGGACCCATTTCAGAGAAAAACGGTGTGGTCTCATGTTTCCTCCCGGTGACTCACCTAATTTTCGTAGATTCTACGGTATAAAAATTACCTCTGGAAATCAATTCAAAGGGTGCAGCTACCTTATGCCCCGCCTCAAAAAGTCAGCATCCTTCTTCTTTTTTGTTCATAGCTCGGGCTCAAAAATACCTCGCCCTCCTCTCCTGGCTCACTCTCCAACCTCCGCCTCAAACCGCGGCGACGGCGTCCTTTTAACTTCCTTTTTGATTGCAGCCTTCTTTATCTTTTTCCGTTCAAGAGAAAATATCTGGCTCAAAATAAGACGCTTCAAAGTAAAATACTAATACTCAAGAATCCGAGCTTAATTCTTGGCCTCAGTGAGGTAAAATGAGGGAGTTAAGGAAATAAGAGATAAGAAAATAATAAAGCAAAAATAAGAATAGCTTGTTTGAACGCCGACACCCATGGGAATGAAAGATAAACCGGCGGAGAAATTGAGAGGTCTCCGGGAAGAAATCGTCCGTCTTTGGCCGCAAGCCATGCTCCGGGATGCCTGGGTTAGCCGGGAAAAAGTTGTCCGGCTTTTTGCCTCCTCTCTCCCGCAAAAAGACCCCGCCCGGGCCGAAGCGCAGCTCTTAGAGATAAAAAACACGCTCGAGAAATCAATCGCCTTCCGGAGGTTGCGCCAGAGGAATAAACCCCGGCTCATCTACCCGCATGGGCTGCCTATCCTCAACCACCGGCGGGAAATTGTTAAGGCTATAAAAGAACATCCCGTGGTTATTGTCTGCGGTGAAACAGGTTGCGGCAAGAGCACTCAGCTTCCGAAAATGTGTCTCGAGGCGGGACGCGGCGAGGCAGGAAGAATTGCCTGCACTCAGCCCAGGCGCCTGGCAGCCATAACCATAGCCCAGCGAATCGCCGAAGAACTCGGCCAGCCGCTGGGAGAGGCTGTTGGTTATAAGATTCGCTTTGCCGACCAGACCTCACCTAAAAATTACATTAAGATTATGACCGACGGCATGCTCCTGGCTGAGGCCCAGGCCGACCGCTGGCTAACCGAGTACGACACCATTATCATCGACGAAGCGCACGAGCGCAGCCTGAACATTGATTTTCTGACGGGCCTTTGCCGCCAACTCCTGGAGAAACGACCCGAGCTCAAGCTTATCATCACCTCGGCGACTCTGGAAATCGAAAAATTCAGCCAGGCTTTTAACCAGCCGCCGGTTTTCCAGGTGAGCGGCCGCCTGTATCCGGTTGAGGTGATGTACTTCAGCTCGGTGGATTCGGCTGAAAAAAAGGAGGAAGGCGATTATATCGACCTGGCGGTGGAGGCTGTTGACTTTATCAAAAGCCAGAAACCTTCTGGCGATATCCTCGTTTTTATGCCAACTGAGCAGGATATCCTCGAGACGTGCGAGAGGTTGCAGGGCAAGCGCTATCCTGATTCAGTCATCCTGCCTCTTTTTGCCCGGATGCCAGCTTACCAGCAGAGGCAGGTTTATCACCTTAAGCAGGGGAAAATTGTCGTGGCGACCAACGTGGCGGAAACATCTTTAACCATCCCTGGAATCAAGTATGTAGTCGACACCGGCCTCGCCCGAATTTCCCAGTACCAGCCTGCCTCGGGCATCCATAGCCTTCCCATCACGCCCATTTCCAAGGCCAGCGCCGAACAACGCAAAGGACGATGCGGCCGGGTGGCCGCCGGAGTATGCCTCCGGCTGTACCCGGAAGAAAATTTTCTTTCTCGTCCCGACCACACCCCGCCGGAAATCCTCCGCTCCAACCTGGCCGAAGTCATCCTCCGGATGCTCGACCTGGGGCTTGGCGACCCTGCTCGTTTTCCGTTTATCGACCGGCCATCTCCCAGGGGAATCAACGACGGTTACCGGACGCTCGCCGAGCTCGGCGCGGTAGAAAAAACAGAATCTGGATATAAATTGACCAGCCTCGGCCGAAGAATGGCCCGGCTGCCGCTCGACCCGCGTCTTTCCCGGATGCTTCTTGAAGCAGAGAAAAGGGGCTGCCTCAAGGAAGTGGCTATCATCGCCGCCGTCCTCAGCATCCAGGACCCACGGCTAAGGCCGTTGGAAAAGGCGGCGGAAGCTGACCGCCTCCAAGCAGTGTTTAAAAACCCCGAATCTGATTTCCTCAGCTTCCTTAACCTGTGGGAAGCGATGCAAGCCGTGTGCCAGGGCCGAGCTTCCAGCCCCAACCTAAAAAAATTCAGCCGCGATTATTTTCTCTCTTCGACCCGGCTTCGAGATTGGCTGTATGTTTACGAACAAATCATGGCTATCCTGGAAGAACAAAGAATAAGGCCAAAACCTCCCCGCATGCCCGCACCGGACTCGGATTCCTATGCTGCCATCCACAAATCAATCCTCAGCGGGTTTGTCTCGCACATCGCTGCCCGGAAAGAAAAATGGGTTTATGAGACGGGCCGGGGGCAGGAAGCGACTCTCTGGCCCGGGTCGGGTCTTCTTAAGAACCCGCCTTCGTGGGTCGTCGCGGCGGAAATGGTCAAGACCAACCGGCTTTACCTGCGGACAGCTGGCCGGATTCAACCGGGATGGGTTGAAGAGGTGGCGCCCCATCTTGTCCGCTATACCTATGATGACCTTTACTGGGATAAAAATCGCGGAGAGGTCAGGGCAAAGGAGAATGTTTCTTACTTAAACCTGGCCGTTATTTCGGACCGCGACGTTAGCTTCGGCCCCCAGGACCCCCCGCGCGCTCACCGGGTTTTTATCCGCGAAGCGCTGCTCAATTATCAAGTGAGCCGGAAATTCCCCTTCCTCGAGGCCAACCGAAACCTCATCCAGAAGGTCCGCCAGACAGAAGAAAAGCTCCGGCGCCGGCAAATCGTGGTGCCGGAGGAAAATCTTTTCAATTTTTATTCTTCCCGATTGCCGGGAATCTATAACCTTGCCCAGCTCGAGGCGAGAATCAAGAAAGTAGGGAGTGACGCTTTCCTCCGGCTGAAGGAGGAAGACCTTTACCTGAACCGGCCAGACCCTGAAATTATCAGTCATTATCCGGATACACTCAGAATAATGGGACATAATTTCCCGCTCCTCTACCGCTTCGCTCCCGGAGAAGA
>JBBIRF010000077.1:0-6463 GCA_037441905.1 Candidatus Aminicenantota bacterium | reverse complement strand
CCAACCGTAAAATCCTTGTTGCCTGGGATGGCAAAAAGATAGGCGATTTTCCTTTGTGACTTCTTACCCCCGCTGTCTACTTTTGATTTTCGCGGAACACCCAAAAGCGGTTTCGTTGACAAAGGGGTGGGGGGTGGTATAATAGGAAGCTCATTGAGGGATAATAGCCATCCCGCAGGAGTATCTATGCTTATTGAAGTCGACAAAATTCCCCGCGAGGGACTTCGGGTCTGCAAGGATTTTGAGTTCCTCAGCGCCGACCTGGTAGAGGAAGAGGCGGTTTTTCTTGAACCGACTCACGTTGACCTGGCCGTCAACCGCTTCGGGGAACAAGTCCTGGTTAAAGGCGAGATGAACGCTCGGTTGAGCGTCATCTGCAGTCGCTGCCTCCAGCCGTATGAGCTTCCGCTGAGTCTTTCTTTTGACTTGATTTATTTTCCTGAAGAGCTTGACGAGGTCAAAGAAGAGCTCGACGAGGAAGACATTAACCGGCTTTTTTATTATAATCGCCAGATTGATTTGCGTGAGGTAATCCTCGAGCAGATTAACCTGGCGTTTCCGCTGAAACCGTTGTGTTCCGAAGGTTGCGAGGGAATTTGTCCGGTTTGCGGGTCTGTGCGCCGCAACGGTGGCTGTAATTGCACGGCCGAGAAACGCGACCCTCGCCTGGAAAAACTAAAGCTTTTTAAGAGATAGGAAAATGCCAAACCCGAAAAGACGTCATTCTCCTTCCCGAAGAGGGAAAAGGCGCTCGCACCACGCCCTGGAAATGCCAGCCTTCGCCCTTTGTCCCAATTGCGGCAACCCTAAGATGCCGCATCGAGCTTGTCCGCAATGCGGCTGGTACCGGGGGCGACAGGTTATCGAAGGCACAGAAGAATAAGTCAGGGGTGTCCTTTGAGGATTGCAGTCGACGCCATGGGCGGCGATTTTGGCCCGGGCGTTACTGTCGAAGGAGCTGCCAGAGCCGCGGTTGACTTCGGGGTTAATGTCCTGCTTGTCGGCCGGGCTGAGGCTATCGAGGGAGAATTAAGAAAATTAGGGTTTGTCTCTCACCAGCGTTCGCTCTTGTCTGTTGTTGACGCTCCTGAGGCCATCGGGATGGGCGAGGGAATTTTTTCTTTCCGGCGGAAGAACAGGTCATCGATCAAGGTTGGGGCTCAGCTGGTCAAAGAAGGTCAGGCCGACGCGCTGGTGAGCATGGGCAATACCGCGGCCGTGGTTTATCTTTCCCAGAAAATCTTGGGACCGCTTTACGGCGTCGATAAACCCGCTTTAGCCCTGCTTGTTCCGACACTCCAGGGGACAACGCTGCTCATCGATGTTGGCGCCAGTGTCAATTGCCGGCCGCATCATCTTGTCCAGTTCGCTTTTATGGGCAAGATTTTTATGGAGAGCGTGTTGGGAATAAAGCAGCCTCGGGTGGCTTTAATGAGCGTTGGGGAAGAGGAAGTTAAAGGGAATGATATCACCCGCGAGGCCTTCGAGCGCCTGGAGCAGACGCCTTTAAACTTCATCGGCAACGTCGAGGGAAGAGATATTTATTCCGGTAAAGCCGATGTAATAGTGAGCGATGGGTTTACAGGGAATGTTGCCCTGAAGGTGAGTGAGGGGGTGGTGGAAACCCTTCTCTCCCTGGCCAAAAGGGAAGTGATGAAGAATTTTCTGGCAAAGATAGGCCTGTTCTTGATGAAAAAACATCTCAAAAAAATCTATAAGCAGGTCGATTACGCTGAATACGGAGGAGCTCACCTCCTGGGGATAAAGGGCACTTGCGTCATCGGCCATGGCCGCTCGAATGCTCAGGCTGTGCGGAACGCTGTCCGGATGGCCATGGAGACAGTCAAGAATCGAGTCCAGGAGAAAATTCAGGCAGAGCTTCTCAAAATAGCGGGGGTGATAGATGGAGCCAAAGCCTGAAGGTCGCTTTCGGGCTCGAGTTTCGCTCGTCACGGGTGCTTCCCAGGGAATAGGGGAGGTTATTTCTCGCCAGCTGGCCAGTGAGGGAGCGGTGGTGGGGCTGGTCGATGTCCAGGAAGAAAAACTCCAGTCAGTTTGTCAGTCCATCCGGGATGCTGGCGGCCAGGCCTATTTCTGGGTAGCCAACGTCAGTCAGTTCGCCTCGGCCGAGAAAGTCTGCCAGGAAGTGGTCGCTCAACTGGGTCGGGTTGACCATCTGGTTAATAACGCCGGGATAACTCGCGACGGCCTTCTTCTGAGGCTGAAGGAAGAGGAATGGGACGCTGTCCTGGCAGTCAACCTCAAGGGTGTCTTCAATTTTTCAAAGGCCGTTCTCCGGACGATGGTCAACCAACGTTACGGTCGAATTGTCAATATTTCCTCAGTCGTCGGGGTGATGGGAAACGCGGGACAGACTAATTATGCTGCTTCCAAAGCCGGGGTAATCGGTTTTACTCGGGCTCTGGCAAGAGAAGTGGCTGGCCGGGGAATAACCGTGAATTGCGTCGCCCCCGGGTATATTTCCACTCCGATGACCGAGAGATTGCCCGAAGAGGTAAAAAAGGCCTTTTTAGACCTAATCCCGATGAAGCGCTTCGGCCAGCCAGAAGACGTAGCTGCGGCGGTCCTTTTTCTCCTGAGCGACGCGGCCAGCTACATCACCGGGCAGGTAATCCACGTCAATGGCGGAATGTACATGTGATTTCGCCATGGCCTTGGAATTATAAAACTTAAGGAGGTTTCAAACGATGGACCGGGAGGAACTTTTTAAGAAAGTCCGCGAGGTGGTGGCGGATAAGCTGTCCATCTCTGAAGAGCAGGTCACAGAAAATGCTTCTTTTGTCGAGGATTTAGGGGCTGATTCGCTGGATACCGTAGAGCTAGTCATGGCCCTCGAAGAAAAGTTCGGCCTGGACATACCAGACGAGGAAGCCGAAAAGCTGTCGACTGTAGGCAAGGCCGTGGATTACATCATGAGCCGGTTAAAATAAATTCCTCTCATCCTCAAGGATGAATTCCCGAAGAAGAGTTGTCGTCACGGGTATTGGTTTAGTTTCGCCCCTTGGCGTCGGTACTTGGTCAACCTGGGAGAAACTCCTCCGGGGAGAGAGTGGGGTCGGGCTAATAACCCGGTTTGATACTTCTCGTTATTCTACCCGGATTGCGGCTGAAATTCGCGATTTTGACTTTTCCCGGTTTATCGACCGTAAAGAAGCGCGGAAGATGGACCTGTTCATCCAGTACGCGCTGGCGGCTGCGGTCCTGGCGGTTGAGGACTCTGGTATTGACCCGGGCGAGCTCGAAGGAGACCGTTGCGGGGTTTATGTCGGCAGCGGCATCGGGGGCATCGGTCAGATCGAGGAATGGCACAAAGTATTGCTGGAGAAAGGGCCGGAAAGAGTTTCGCCATTCTTTCTGGTGGCCACGATTATCAACGAGGCTGCAGGCCAGATTTCCATCCGTTTTCGTAGCCGCGGGCCGAACTCGGCTACGGCCACAGCTTGTACTACCGGTCTCCATTCAGTTGGCGATTCTTTCCGGATTATTGCCCGGGGAGAAGCCGATATTATGATCGCCGGGGGAGCTGAAGCTCCGATTACACCTCTGGGGGTGGCTGGTTTTTGCTCGATGAAAGCCTTATCCGAGCGGAACGATGAACCCCATAAGGCCTCGCGACCGTTTGATGCCCGAAGAGACGGTTTTGTCATGGGCGAAGGAGCCGGGATTCTCATCCTGGAAGAGCTCGGTCGGGCCTTGCGCCGGGGAGCAAAGATTTACGCTGAAATCGTCGGTTACGGAATGAGCGGGGACGCCTATCACGTGGCCGCGCCCCATCCTGAAGGCGAAGGCGCGGTAGCCGTCATGCGGCGGGCCCTGGAAGATGCCGGCTGCTCGGCCGAAGATATTCAATACATCAACGCCCACGGAACCTCGACGCCTCACAACGACCGTATCGAAACCCAGGCGATTAAGAAGGTCTTCGGCCAGCATGCCTACAAGCTGGCAGTGAGCTCAACCAAGTCGATGACCGGTCATCTTCTGGGGGCTGCCGGAGCCCTGGAAGCAGGAGTGACGGCTCTGACGCTTTATCATCAAATCATCCCGCCGACGATTAACTACGAATTTCCCGACCCTGAATGCGACCTTGATTACGTTCCCAACGAGCCCCGCAAGACAGAAATTAATTATGCCATGACCAATTCTTTCGGTTTTGGCGGGACTAACGGATGCCTGATTCTAAAGCGTTTCGAGGCATAAAGCTATTTCTTCGGCTTTTTAGAGAGGGACCGATTGTAAACAAAAAAACGGAAAAATTAACACCGACTGAAAGTGCGGCGAGCTGTCGTCGGAACGAAAAAAGCCAAGAATTATTCAAAATAAAAATATTTTTTCCCGCCACTCGATTTTTTCGGCAAGTAATAATAAATTATCGGTTTATAAATTGTTTCCGTCGGGAAGTTAATAAACTCGGGAGGGCTTAATGAATATTCTTGTTTTCGTTAAAAGAGTCCCTGATACTGAATCCCGCATCAGGGTTTCTCCTGACGGCCTGAGGATTGTGGAAGAAGGGCTGAATTTCATCATCAGTCCATACGACGAGTATGCCGTCGAGGAGGCCTTGCGGTTGAGGGAAGCCAAGGGTGGAAAAGTAACGGCTGTTTCCGTAGGGCCGGAAGAAGCTTTGCTTATCCTGCGCAAGTGCCTGGCCATGGGAGCCGACGAAGCATTACTGGTAAAAGACACGTCCCCCGAAACGTTTGACGGCCTGCGGACAGCCGAAGCCATCGCTTCTCTCGTTCGGACTAAGTTCCCTGATTTTGACTTGCTTCTTTTCGGCAAACAATCGTTCGGCGCCGACAACGGGCAGGTGCCAGCCATGGTGGCCGAGCTGCTCCAGGTTCCACAAGTTAACGTCGTGGTAAAGCTTCAGGTCGAGGGTAAGCAAGGGGTGGCCTTCCGGGAGGTTGAGGGTGCCCAGGAAAAAGTGACGTTTCCGCTTCCGGCCGTGATTTCGGCCCAGAAAGGCCTTAACGAACCCCGGTATGAGACGTTGAAAGGGATCATGGCGGCTAAGAGGAAAGAAATTCCTGTTATTCCGGTAGAAGAAATCGTGTCAGCAGCCAAGCTTCAACCGGGGGTGGAGGTGGTCAAGGTCGAGCCGCCGGCGGCCAAGCAAGCTGGCCGGGTCATCCAGCTGCCGCCAGAAGAAGCTGCCCGGGAGATTGTCCGTTTTCTCCGCGAAGAAGCTAAGGTGCTTTGAAGGAGGGGCAAGATGTTCCTGGTTTTTATCGAAATCAGAGAGGGGAAAGTCAAGAAGTCTTCGCTCGAGGCCCTGGCTGAAGCCAGACGACGCGCCGAAGAGCTCGGTTGGCCGGTGGCCGCGGCTATATTCGGCTCAGGGCTTGAGGTGCAGGCACCTTTGCTCTTTAGCCACGGGGCCAACAAAGTAGTGTTTCTCGAAGGCGAAAGTTTAGCTGATTATTCTCCCGAGGTTTATGCCTTCCATCTGGCCGAGCTGATAAAGGAAATCCAAGCTGAAGCCGTTTTTTTCGCCGCCACGGCTATGGGCCGCGACTTAGCTCCCAGGCTGGCCGCCAGACTCGGTGTTAGCCTGGCCTCAGACTGTACAAAAGTGAGTGTCGTCAACGGCGACTTAGAATTCGTCCGGCCGATTTATGCTGGCAAAGCTTTTCTTACCCTGAGACTTAAGAACAAACCGCGGGTAGCCACTCTAAGGCCGAATGTCTTTCCGCTGGCTTCTGACTTTGGCCAGGAGGGAGAGGTCTCCCGCCGTCAGGTCCAGGCGACCTATTCCCGGCCGGCCTCGCGGGTGACCGAGGTTTTACGGGAGGAAGGAGCAGAGCTGGACGTGACCGAGGCCGAGGTGGTCGTTTCCGGCGGCCGGGGGATGAAAGCAGCCGAAAATTTCAACCTCCTGCGCGAGCTCTGCCGGCTGATTCCCCGCTCGGCTGTCGGCGCTTCCCGCTCAGCGGTCGACAGCGGCTGGATAGGTCATCAACACCAGGTAGGTCAGACGGGAAAAACTGTCTGTCCGAACCTTTATCTGGCCTTTGGAATTTCGGGAGCGATTCAGCACCTGGCGGGGATGAGCGGGTCAAAAGTCGTGGTGGCGGTGAACAAAGACCCAGAAGCTCCTATTTTTAAAATTGCTGACCTTGGCGTGGTGGCCGACCTCTTCCAGGTAATTCCTCATCTTCAGGCGGAACTGAAAAAAGTCCTTACCGAGTAGCGGGTAAGTTTTAACCACCTCGTTATTTAGTTTGATTTAGAAAAACGAATAAGAAACGAGGGGCAAACAAGAGATCCAGGTCATTTCCCCTTTATTGGCCGATAATTGTTATAGGATTGGCTCAGTATTCTGAGAAAGATCAGTATTCTAAGAAAGAAAGGACAAATAAAAGAGGAAATCAAGGAATAGGCAACATCGATTATGATATAATGTTGCGCCACCCCCAGGGCCGATGCTCTTGGGGGATAATCA
>JBBIRF010000076.1:0-6566 GCA_037441905.1 Candidatus Aminicenantota bacterium | reverse complement strand
ATCAGGTTGCTGAGGCATTAAAAAAGGCAAGAATAAGAGGCAATATCGCTTCGAACGATTACTGGAGCGAGACGCTTTTCTTAGCGTACTATACAGGTTCTCGCTACTTCGGGAAAATTCGCGAAAATATGTCAGCATCTGAGCTCCAAGAAGAACTAAAAAGAAACAGGATAAGATATTTTTTCCTCTGGCGAAAGGGCCAGGATGAGCCGAAATTGGTGTCTATAAGCCAGGAGGTAATAAGATTCGAGGATATAAGGCTGCGGATTTTCAGGCTAATCCAGTGAAGGCCTGAGACCTGACATCAAGCGAATAAATAAGAACTGAGATAGAGATTGTTTTTCTGGAAGGATAGAAAAGGCTTGTTGTCTCATGGGAAAAGATATAGTAAACATATACATTACTTGAAGTGAGGATTTACCTAAGACTTGATTGGTTTTTTTGTGCCCTCCCGATAACTTACCTCAGACTTTTTATCACCTCTTTTAGCTTAACCCCATCGAGCTCATCGTCCCCGCTTCCCGAAGACGAGTTTCCTCCTGCCGCGAGGCGGTTCGATAACAACCTCAGTTTTCGGCAATTTTGCTAGATTTATTTTAATAGATTTATTTTAATCCCAGCCAAACTTTTTCAAAAAAACAACTCATTTCCACTCTTCTCCTGACATTTCGCCTTGGAGACAAAAGAAATGTGCAATAATGCAATAATTAATAAGGGAAAATTTATTTTAAGAAAAAATAATGAAAAGAGAGTTCTTGCCCCCCCATCATCATAGAAGAAGGATTTAGGTTCTAACGCGGGAAGTAATATGCCGATATTTCGGGATTTAGCCGAAACGCTGGCGCAGTAGTTTTAGCACATTTTCTTTAGTTAACAATGAAAGGTCAGAGGGCCTTTCAATAAACGGCCGCACATCCTCTATAGCGTCCCTCCAGTCGACATCTTCTATCCGCCGGTCAATGACAGAGGCCCAGTTTGATCCCTTAATTTCCGGTCCTTTCCATCCAGTTTGTTCAAGAGCGTTATTCAAAAACTCAATATTTGGACCGGGCCAGGTTCGGTCGGATAAATACCAGAAGAGGTCATAAAGGTCGCGGCCCTTGACGTAAGGACGAGATAGGATCGCATGCAACTTGCCGCTCAGAAACGAGGGTTTATCGTAATGCATGAGGTGCAATAGAACATAGCGTCTGATGACTGATGTTTCTGTCGTTCCGCCCGCTGGGGGGTGGCTATCCAGTTCAATATTAATAGATAAAGTTTCGGTTGCCTGAGGCGAAAGGCCGAGCTCATAGAAAAGACCGGGAAAGCGGAAAGAGGCCGATTTTACGGTTTTACTTTCTTTAATTCTAATTTTCACTTTGTACGCCTCGGCTTCGAAGCCCTGAGCGACAGCGGCAACTATTTCCGAGAACGAAAATCTGGCGCTCGGCTGCTTCCAGGCAAAATCGAGGTCTTCTGAATAGCGAGGGAGCATATAAAGGAATCTCAGGGCTGTCCCCCCATGAAAAACCCAGGAGAGGAAAGCCTGCTTTTCCTGAAGAAACTGAAGAATTCTCGCCTGACAGTATTCTCGAACAAGGTTTCTCGCTCGCCACCTGTCCGGCACATCGGCGATAATCTGTTTGATATAATCTTTCACCTTTCTAACCTTTTTAAGCGATGCGAAACCTCACGGGAAGCCCTGAGAAGCTTCTTGCTTTGTGTTCGTCTGGCCAGTTCGAGCAGCAGGTCGAGGTTCAAGCTTTCAGTATTTTGTAACCTCAGCTCTTGAAGATAATCCGGATTATCTGAATCTGGAGTCAAATAAAGTAAATCCAGAAGCGCTTTTTCTGGCAAAGCCAGAAAAGCCGACTGGCCTTCGCCGAGGTTAACGAGTTGGTAACCAAAGAAAAGCCCCTTTTTAATATGTCTGAAGATATAAGTGCCGAAAGGGTTGGAGAGAGTTTCCGGCCGGCCGGTAGTTACACTGGTAATAGAGGGAACATACTCAGGAATAAGTCCATAATATCCGAGAGCCGATTGCAGGCTCACGTATGAGCCTCGCCTTAGCTGGTTGGCGAGAACAAATGGATGCGGGGTGATTTTTTGATAGCGTTCTGAAAGAACATAGAGTCTGCGCCGCAACTGAATCAGTCGGCCTGATTTAACCCAACGAGACAATTGCCTTCCGAGGTCAACCGGGTCTTTTCCGCCGGCCACCAGGAGGCTTGAATGAAAATAGGGTTCTCGGCCCACCATCTGGAGCAGCTCTTCCCATTTCATGGCAATAATATGCCATAAATGGCTAATTATTGCAATAAAAATAATTTTAAGCCCGAGCACTACCCTTTGAAGGATGGTCCGGTTACCCGGGGGTGAGGCCAGAGGCGTCTTTTTCCCGCGGGAAAGCTGTTCGGGTCTTAGGTCAAGCCAGAAACCCTGCCTCCCGATTCTACGTTCTCCTGAGTTCTCGATAAAAGCTGGCTGCGAATATTTGCAGCTCAAAATTTGAGGCCTATCCGTCAAAAAATCCGCTGAAAATGGGGTGCTTCCAGCGCTTTTTTATGATGAATACTGAGCCTTCTTTTCTCTTAAATGGCTTTTATTTCCGGAGAATAGAGAAATATTTAAAACGTTGTCCATGTTGCTTTTTTAGCAAAAGAATGAGAATAAATTATAATTCAATTTTAAAATCAAATTAAAAGTTTTTTAAAATCTCTTATCTTCTTGTTATTAAAACAGCTTGTTATTAAAATAGATACAGCTTATAAGAGCCTGATAAATTATTCCACCTTTAACGAAACAACCAAAATTTTTCTTGACATACATAGAGCTTCTATGTATATTAGCTCTATGTAATATATAAAGGAGCACAGGTTCTATGGAAATAGACAAGGACCTGGTTGCGGCCTCGGCCACGCCTTTGGTGCTTGCCATCCTGAGCGAAGGCGAAAGCTATGGCTACGCGATCATCAAGCGAGTGAGCGAGCTTTCTTCGGGCGAAATGAAATGGACTGACGGGATGCTTTATCCGCTGCTTCATCGGCTCGAGCGTAACGGCCTGGTTGAGACTTTCTGGGGTCAGTCGGAGACAGGCCGGCGGCGCAAATACTATCGCTTGACTCCGGCTGGCGCCGAAGAGCTCGAGCGGCATCGCCGCCAGTGGCAGGTCGTCGATAAAACTATGAAAAGCATTCTATTCTTGGCCGCAAACTCCGCCGGAGAACCAGTCTGACCGACGACGAAAGGAGAGTTAAGAGTGAAAAATGATTCTGTCCTCGAAGAACGGATAAGGAAATGGAAGGAATACCTCCTCAAGCGTCAGCCGCTTCGTCCCGCCGATGCCGACGAGCTCGAAGACCACTTGCGCAGTCAGGTTGAAGCCTTGCGCCAGGCAGGCCTGGACGAGGATGAAGCTTTCTTCGTAGCCGTTAAGCGCCTGGGCGACCTCGACGCTATTTCCCGTGAATTCGCCCTCGAATATTCCGAGCGTCTGTGGAAGCAGCTCGTCGTTTCATCCGAGAAAGAAGGCCCCGCTGCCCTCCGGCCGAAAGAGGCGGTTGTGGCCGTAGGACTGGCCGTAGCTTCGGCCGTGGCTATCAAGATTCCTTACCTTTTTGGCCTCGAATTTTCCGGCCCGCGAGAAGATTTTCTGTTTTATTTGCGGAATCTCAGTTTTTTTGTCCTGCCGTTCCTGGCTATTTTCTTCGGCCTTAAACGCGGCCTAAAGCAAAGCCAGTGGGTCTGGGTTTTCCTTCCGTCCGTCGCCGGCGGGTTGGTGATGAACCTTTTTTCGTTTATGCCTGATGGCCAGACGCAGATGCTTTCGGTAATCCATCTGCCGATTGCTCTGTGGTTAATGGTATGTTACGCCTATGCTGGCGGCGGATGGCGCAGCCATGCCGAACGGATGAATTACATTAGATTCTCGGGCGAGTGGTTTATCTATTACACGCTGATTGCCTTCGGCGGGGGCGTCCTGATAGGGCTTACCGTTTTTATTTTCGAGGCCATAGGGATTAACGTCGAGAAAGCCGTTAGCGAGTGGATGCTCCCCTGCGGCGCCACGGGCGCGGTCCTGATTAGCGCCTGGCTCGTGGAACATAAAAAGAGTGTTATCGAGAACATGGCGCCGGTGCTCACCTGGCTTTTTACCCCTCTTTTTGCCGCCTTGCTGCTTGTCTTTATCGTCGTCATGGCTATAACCGGTAACACCATCAAAGTTGAACGGGAAGTCCTGATAGGGTTTGACCTCCTGCTCATCCTCGTCCTGGGGCTGGTCTTGTACGCGATTTCCGCCCGCGACCCGAAGGCGGCTCCGGGTCGGTTCGACTTGCTCCAGCTCGTTCTGGTGACGCTGGCACTCATCGTCGACGGGATCGCCCTCTGGGCGATGGTCGCCCGGATTTTTGTGTTTGGCTTTAGCCCGAATAAGACAGCCGCCCTTGGTCTGAACCTCCTTTTAATCGTGAATCTAACCTGGTCGGCGGTTCTTTATGCCCGTTTTCTTCTCAGGCGTTCTCCCGTCAAGCATCTCGAGCACTGGCAAACGAGTTTTCTTCCAGCTTTTGCCGCCTGGGCCTGGTTTGTCACCGTTTTCTTCCCGCTAATTTTCAACTACCGTTAGGGCCGCGGATTAAACCAACTTCGTTTTTGCCTGATTGCCCGCCAGACTAACACCGAGAGCCCAGGCAGGGAGGTGGCGGCCAGCCAGATAATAATCTTTGGTCACTCGATGCCGTCGGGCGAGGAAGGCGGCCAAGACGAGTAAGCCGACAAGCGAAATGATTATTATCGCCCAGTCCCAAACCGTCATCTAAATTCTCTCTTCCCTGAGAGCTAATTTAACCTTTTCTGGCGGATTTTTTAACCCGAAAATATAAAAAAACTAATTATTTAGGTAGTTTAATCCATTCGGATATTATTTTTTTACCTTTTGGCCTGGTTAAACTTATTTCGCAGTTTAGCCGTCAGAAACACCCACCCCTTTTTTAGCCGGTATAAAAAAGATATCCAGGTCGTACGTCAGGATAGGCTCCATATAGTATGTTGCCGCAATTCCGCCGCCAATGGCATAAGACTTAATTATCCCAAGGCGAGTCATCTCTTCAACGACGATTAGAGCCTTCTCCATCTTTTCCAGTCCTTCTTAAAATAAAATGAAAAATTAGAATGGAAGATAGCCCAGGGTGATAAGAGCCGAAATGATAGACATCATAATTATTTTAAATTTGCCAGCGGGATTTTTCCTTGAGGTCTTTATCTTTAGGGGAGTGGTCGGTTTATTTTTTGAAGTGGTCAAAACCGGATTTTCTAAGCGCATAAGGTTTGCCTTCTTTTAAATAGGTAAGCCGGCCTTTTTCCGGAGTAATCCTCCCGATGGCGGCAAGCTCGCGGCCAAAGCGGCCTCTGAAATTTGCGGCGAGTTGGATAAATTTTTTGGGGTCCACGGTAACAAGGAGACAATAATCTTCGCCACCCGCGGCGGCGATTTCTTCCAGTGGCCAGCGGTATTTCTGCGCGCAGTTTTTAAGCGCTGGGGAGACAGGCAATTTTTCCAGGTAGACTTCTGCCCCGCAGCCTGAGCGCTCCATGATTCTTCTGAGGTCGGAGTCTATCCCGTCTGATACATCCATCATCGCCCTGACTTCTGGCCTGGTTGCCAGAAACTGGCCTTCTTCCAGATGAGGCCGAGGCCGGCAGTGACGCCGAAGCAGAAACTTTTCGCTCTTCGATAATTCGGCTGACGTCTCAGCCGATAAAATCAGCCTAAGCCCGCCCTCGGAGTCGCCCAGGGTTCCAGTAACCGCAATAATATCTCCTGGCCTGGCAGCCGACCGGTAGCGGATGTTCTTTTCGTCGGCCATTCCGAGCACGGCGACGCTTATGACTATCTTCTCCCGGGAGCCAGTAGTGTCACCCCCGAGAAGCAACACGCGGGTGTCGCGGCTGAGTTTTCTCCAGCCGCGGAAAAACTTGTCAAGCCAGCTGATTTCAGTTTCCGGGGGGATAGCGACGGAAAGAAAAGAATAAAGGGGCTGGGCTCCCATGGCGGCAATGTCGCTCAGGTTGACGGCCAGGGATTTATAACCCAGGTCCTCGGCCGAAATTTTCTCTTTCAAGAAGTGAACGCCTTCGACGAGCATGTCAGTTGTCACGACGAGCTTTTTTCTTCCTCTCCAAGGGATGACCGCACAATCATCGCCTATTCCCACGACTCCCCGGGGTAATTTCCGGAGAAACGCCGGAGAAAACCAGGCGATGAACCCGAACTCGCCCAGGTCGCTGACCTTAACCTCTTTCGGCTTTTTCATTTACTTCTCCTTATTTCTCGCCCTTAATTGCCCAAAAGCCTTCGGCTCCGATTTTCCGGGTTCGCCTTTTTTCCTTCCTTCCTTCCCGCCTCCCCCGTGCCCCCCAACCAACCAACCAACCAACTAACTAACTAACCAACCAATTTGTACCTTCGCCGTGCTATGCTATAATCTGACTCGGCGTACGAACATGCGAGCGTGATCCATGGCCGACGAATTATGGCGTTCCTTGCTCATTCAGACACTGCTAGCCTTGCTGGCTGCGCTGGG
>JBBIRF010000075.1:0-6635 GCA_037441905.1 Candidatus Aminicenantota bacterium | reverse complement strand
TAGCCGCCACGGAGAGGCTACCAGTCCTTAGGATATTTCGCCTGGTCAGGGACATCCTCGTCACCTCCTGTGGCTTTAGATATATCATATTTCAGATAACCGGGAAAGGAGAATTTTAGGGAGAATTAAGAATTCTTCGCTATTATTCACGCGAACACGCTAGGACGGAGCCTGATGGTTAAAGGTCAAAGCAGTAAGAAGGCTTCATCAAAGAGACATTATCAGGGCCGTCGGTGAAAAGAAGGTTAAGGTCCTCGACCAGGTCCATAACCCCGTTGGCGCCATAGTCTGTCCGGCCTAAATCTATTCATACTTGGTAGATGCAGCAGAAAAAAACCGCGCCCGCAAACTAAGGATAAATAAAAATAAACTTAGATGGTCTCGGGTTAACCTTTTTTCTTATAGCCGGCCGGCACCTGAAAATCAGGTTCAGCCAGGGAGGCCAGGTTAATTTCGAGAAGCTCGAAATAATAGGTCATAGCTGGCTCCTTATCTTCACCCTCCTTCGGTTTCTTCTTAAGAACACTTTTTGCCAGACCGCCTACCAGCCCTCTCGTTCCTCCCGTCGGCTTTGATTCGTCTTCGCCTCCCTCTTCGGAGGAAAAATACTGGCCGCTCGTGAGAACAGGGTAACCCTCGATCTTCTTCATTTCCATAACTACATTTTTAACTTCCAGCCGGGGAGCTTCCTCCCCCTGTTTGAGCTGCGAAAGTAAGTTAAGCCAGGTCTGGCCTAAAATTTCTTTCTCTCTCGCCCGCAACTCAATTCCCAGGGCTTTCATGTATTCATTCGTGAACTTCGCCTCTTCCTCCTGGGCTTGCTGGATGAGGCCGCTCGAAGGAGTGGTCCAGACTTCGGTCGATAGCAGGTCGCGCCCTTTGGCTCGCGTGCGGACGTTTTCCCATTCGGTGAGCCAGGTAATCAGGTATTTTTTGCAGTTAAACTGGTTGATGAGTTTTTCCTCGCCCGTGGCGTCGACCTTGAATTCGCTCCGGATTATCCTGATATCGCTTTCTTGAGGCTGGCTCTCCTTTTCCTCTGGCTCGGCAGTTTCGGCGCCGGTTTCTTTTTCTTTCAGTTTCTCGATAGGCAAAACTGTGTATTCCTTCTTTTTATTATCCAGCTGATAAACAACCCGCGACGGAAGGTCGACTATCTCGCCGAAATCTCCCGACCTCAAGATTGTTTTCGCCGCCAGACCGCCGACAATGCCCTGCCCTTTAAAGTCGTTCTTAGTTTGACTGAAACTCCGGTCAGCCGCGATTTTCTGCTCGCTCAGGACGCTAAACTTCCCAAACCCTTTAAAACTTATCTCGGATTTGGTTTTTTTGATGACACCGGCTGAAAGGACGCAGCTTAGGGAAAAAAGAAAGACCAACACCGCCGCTATTTTTTTCATTTAACGTTCTCCTTTCAGGTACAGGATAGCACTTTCCCCCTTTATCCGCAATTTTTGGAAATAATTGCCCTTCTTATTTTCCCTGATAACTTCATTTTTCTAAGAAATTTTCTTAGAAATGATTTTTTTGCCAAAATAATCTCTTAAATTTTCTTGTTTACGGTTGAGAACGCAAGTTTTTTTCGTTATAATACTTACTGGCGCTGGCGTTTCATCCTCTCATCCAGAGAGGCAGAGGGTTAACGCGCCCGATGAAGCCCGGCAACCTACCCCAGCGGGGCAAGGTGCCAAAAGCGTTGAGTTCCTTGGCGGAACAAAAGATGAGAGGAGTGGGGCGAAGCGAGCGTTGCCGAACGGCCACCAGGTCCCGCTCCTCTCGAGCGACGGAGAGGCGCCTCGCCATGAAGGGAGCGGCGACCGCGGTGGAGTGCCCGCATTTACAGATTTTTATCTGTAAAAAAAATTCCCTCGCCCAAAGACTGCTCCCCATTAATTTATTCTAAAACTGGAGGTGTTAAGATGGCGGATTTTTATTTCCAGGTGAAAGAGGGAGGCGACTCTTTGGTGGAGGAAATGCCGGTAGAAATCGTCGAGCGCAAAGGAAAGGGGCATCCTGATTCTATCTGCGACGGCGCGGCCGAAGAACTTTCGATAGCGCTTTCGGAGGTTTACCGGCAGCATGCCGACTGTATTCTGCACCATAACGTCGATAAAGCAGTTCTCATCGGCGGAAACTCGAAGTGTTCGTTTGGTTGCGGTGAAGTAATTGAGCCAATTCAATTATACATCGTCGGCCGGGCAACAGAAGAATATAAGGGGGCAAAAATTATCGATAGGGCAAAGCTTGAATCCAGGATAAAGGACTGGGTCAGGGAACAAGTGTCTCATCTCAGTCCGTCGCATCTCGAGGTTAAGCTCATGATTCGCTGCGGCAGCGACGACCTCGTGAATATCTTCGTTGATGAACACAAAGTGCCTCGAGCAAATGATACTTCCCTGGCCGTAGGGTATGCGCCCCTTAGTCCGCTGGAAAAACTCGTCCTGGAGACCGAAAAATTTTTAAACAGCCCGGCGGCTAAACAGAGGTTTCCGGCGGTCGGCGAGGATATCAAAGTCATGGGCGTGCGGCGGGGCGAGGTTATCCATCTCACCGTGGCGGCTGCTTTTGTCGCCTCCAAAGTCGCTAGCCGGCAAGCTTACGAAGAAATCAAAAAAGAAATTGCTCGTTATCTGGAGCAGGATTTTGTCCCCAATTACACCTCGTTAAAAACAAAGGTGACTTTGAATAGTGCCGACACTGAGAAGACATCCTATCTTACCGTAACCGGGACGAGCGCTGAAGCCGGCGATGACGGCCAGGTGGGCCGGGGTAATCGGGCAAACGGGTTGATAACTCCGTACCGGCCAATGAGTCTGGAGGCTGTCGCCGGCAAAAACCCTGTGAGCCACGTTGGCAAAATTTATAGCATCATGAGTCAGCTCATCGCCAACAGGATTAAAACTCAATTCCCCGAAGCCAAACAGGTTTACGTGTACATGGTTAGCCAGATCAACAAACCCATTACCGAACCTCAGGCGGTTAATGTTGAATTATGGGGGCTCGATGTTAATAAGGTAAAATCTGACGTCCGTAAAATAACCACCGATGTTCTCGAAAGCTGGCGCGAAATTCGCGACGGCTTCCTTGAGCGGCGGTGGCCTATCTACTGAGTGTTACGAAATAAATCTAAGCGGTAAGTCTTCAACCATCCGGCTTCTCTAACTGCCGGCAGGGGCTCAATCCCTGGACAGTGTTTTTCTTCGCCTTTCGTCCTTCAACTTGCCACCCGCTTTTTGAGCAGGCTCAGCTCTTTTTCTTCAGTTCCACTCGGACGCCGTTATTCAGGTTAACCAGTTTCACCTCATAATTCTGGTCATGCATCAGGCAACAGGCTGCCTGCGGCTTCGACTCGCCTGCCATGTGCTGGTGCTGGGCCATATGGCCTCCATGGGCTTGTTCTTGATGACCATGGGCGCCATAAGCTTCCGTCATCGCCTCTTGATGACACTTTCCCAGAGTCTCTTGCAGTTTTTTCACCACTTCGGGGTTGGCGGAAGTCATGGTTATCTCCAAACCATCGGCCACTTCCTTCCTTTCGATTTTAACTTCCGCCAACAATTCCTTCGAAAGCGAACAGCAAACGACGGCTGCCTCGCTCGGTTCATTTTGCGATCCGGCATATTTTTCAGGATTTTCTTTGAACTTGGCCTGACAGCCTGCCGAACAGAAGTAATACTCTTGGCCCTTGTATTCAGCCGTAAATTTAGCCTTGGAGGAGTCCAGCTTCATCCCGCAGACCGGGTCGCGGACTTCCTCGGCCAGGCCGGCCGACACGAAGGCAACAACAAACAACAGAACGAGACCAAAAGCCAAAAACCATCCTTTTTTCATCGTGATGCCTCCTTTTTTATTTTTAATTAAGCCTTTTTCCGCTTTTATTCTTAACATCGCCACTTGAATTTTTTCCCAACCTCGAGAAGATAAACGAACACATTCTAAACCCACGGACCGCCCTCGGTTGAACTCTTTTTAAGCATTATTGTTTGAAGCATGCTTTCTCGTTTTCTTCTCCAGCTCGCTTTTTTCCTTTTGAGGTATTTATCGTCTTTCTCTCTAAGCCGGTGAAGTTTCTCTTTATGCAGGCTTAGCCTCTGCGAGCTTAGGGAGTTACCCTCAGCCATTTTCTTTGCCTATCTTTTTTACCTCGGAGTGCCACTTCCAGAGTAAGAAGATGGCCGGATAAACTAGAAGCTCCATGATGAAGGAGGTAAAAATTCCACCGACCATCGGCGCGGCAATCCGCTTCATCACATCAGCGCCCGTCTCATGAGCCTGGGACCACATGATGGGTAGTAATCCCATGAAAGTCGTCCCGACCGTCATCATTTTCGGTCTGACTCTTTTTACGGCGCCGTGGACAATGGCTTCTTTGAGGTCTGCCAAGCCTCGAAGTAACCCTTTTTCTTTTCTTTCTTTGTAGGCGAGGTCAAGATAAAGGAGCATAATAATCCCTGTTTCCGCGTCCACTCCCAGCAAAGCGATTATCCCCGCCCAGACGCCGATACTCATGTTATAGCCCAGAATATAAAGAAACCAGAAGGCACCGACCAAGGAAAACGGGACGGCTAAAAGAACAATCATCGTTTTGGTGAAAGAGCGCGTATTAAGATAAAGAAGAACCAGGACGATAAAAATGGTGAGCGGCACAACCAGGAGCAACCGCTTCTTAACCCTCTCCATGTATTCATACTGACCTGAATACTGGAGGGAATAACCAGCGGGAAGCTCGAGCTTGCTTTTCAGAAGGGACTTGATTTCCCGGACATATCCCCCGATGTCCCGGCCCGCCACGTCGATGTAAACATAGCTGGAGAGGCGGCCATTTTCGTCACGAATCATACCGGGACCGAGTTTTAACTCCAAATCAGCCAGCTGAGCTAAGGGAATCTGGGTTCCCATCGGCGTTGAAATATAAACTTTTTTTAATTTATCCAGGTCGTCTCGCAGCTCTCGGGGATAGCGCACGTTGACTGGATAACGTTCCCTTCCCTCGATGGTCTGGGTAATATTCTCGCCGCCAACCGCGGCCATCAACTCCATCTGAACGTCTTCAATATTTAACCCGTAGCGGGAAACTTCATCCCGTTTTATGTTGACATCAAGAAAATAACCCTGGGCGGCTCGTTCGGCATAAACCGATTTGGTTCCAGCGACTCCAGCCAGTAACTCTTCAATCCTAACTCCGATTTCCTCAAGTTCAGCCAGGTCGTCGCCGAAAATCTTTATGCCCACCGGAGTTCTAACTCCTGTCGTCAGCATATCGATCCGGGCTTTGATGGGCATCGTCCAGGCGTTGACCACGCCAGGTAATCGAAGCGCCTGGTCCAGCCCATCCTTGCCGTAAATCAGCTCCTCCCAGGAAATTCGGTCTGGCCAGAAAATCCTGAATGGCCCCTGGAGAAATTCGGGAATTGTTCGTGAATACCAGCGCTCCTTCTTCCGCCATTGATTTTGGGGCTTGAGTAAAACTACCGTTTCCATCATCGAAAACGGCGCCGGGTCAGTGGCCGTCTCGGCCCGGCCAGCTTTCCCAAAAACCCGCTCGACTTCAGGGAATTGACGAAATATCCTGTCTTGAATTTGAAGCAGACGGCTGGCCTCGGTTACCGAGATTCCCGGAAGGGTTGTCGGCATATAAAGAATCGAGCCCTCGTTGAGAGGCGGCATGAACTCTGAACCGAGTTGTCTGGCGACCGGGATTATGCTCAGGATGAGAATAAAAGCTAACCCTACCACGAGAAGCGGTCGCTTCAAGACAAAGCGAACCGCGGGCTCATAAAGCCGGAAGAGGAAGCGGCTAACAGGATGTCGCTCCTCGGAATGAATCTTCCCGCGGACAAGCAGCATGATTAGAGCTGGAGCCACGGTTATTGCCACTAAGGCAGCAAAAAGCATCGCCAGATTTTTGGTATAAGCCAGAGGCTTGAAAAGCCGACCCTCGTAGGCTTCCAGGGTAAAAATCGGCAGGAAAGCAACCGCAATCACCAGCAGGCTAAAGAAGATCGGCCGGCCAACTTCTTTAGTGGCTTGAATAATAACTGTTTCCCGCTTTTGCTTGCCGCCGGCGTCAAAAGTCTCAAGCCGCTTATGGGTGTTCTCTACCAGAACGATCGTGGCGTCGACCATGGCGCCGATGGCGATGGCTATCCCGCCGAGAGACATGATGTTAGAGGTTATCCGTAAATAATACATCGGGATAAAAGAAAGAAGGACGGCCAGAGGGAGGGTAACTATCGGGACGAGGGCTGAACGCCAATGCCATAAAAAGACAAAAATCACTAGGGCGACAACGAGCATTTCCTCGAGGAGCTTTGTCTTCAGGGTGTTAATCGACCGGAGAATAAGGTCGGAGCGGTCATAGGTTGTTATGAGCTCAACGCCCGCCGGAAGCTCGACGGTTTCGAGCCTTTCTTTTACCCTTTTAATAACTTCGAGCGCGTTTTCGCCGTAACGCATGACCACAATCCCGCCGACAACTTCTCCCACGCCGTCGAGCTCGGCCACGCCGCGGCGAATATCGGGGCCAAGGACTACCCGGGCGACGTCTTTTATTCTTATGGGAACGCCTCCGGCCTCGTGCTTCAAACCAATTTGTTCAATGTCTTCTTTTGACTTGATATAGCCTCGGCCAGTGA
>JBBIRF010000074.1:0-6833 GCA_037441905.1 Candidatus Aminicenantota bacterium | reverse complement strand
GTTTTTATCCACGCTCTCCGCGTCCTGACTACGGGCAAGACTGTCAGCCCGGGAATCTTCGAGGTGCTCGAGCTTCTGGGTAAAGAAAAGACGTTGCGGCGGATGGACCAACGAGCGGCTCTCGAGAGATTGTCGCCTCCCTCAGACCCAAACGAAGGGTTTAAATAGCCAATAAATTTAAAAGAATAATAAAAATTTTAAGGGGGTTCAGAAATGACTCCGGGAAGGAATGAAGTCAAAAAGATTCGGGCGCCGCGGGGCACAAGGCTTCATACGAAAGGATGGTCGCAAGAAGCCGCTCTGCGGATGCTGATGAATAACCTCGACCCAGAAGTGGCCGAGAAGCCGGCCGAACTCATTGTTTACGGCGGGACCGGCAAAGCGGCGCGCAACTGGGAATGTTTCTGGGCCATCGTTAAAAGCCTTAAGAAGTTGGCCAATGATGAAACGCTCCTCATCCAGTCGGGTAAACCGGTAGCGGTCTTCCGCACCCACGAGGATGCGCCGCGCGTTCTTATCGCCAACGCCATGATCGTGCCAAAATGGGCTACGTGGGATGAGTTCCGGCGGTTGGAAGCCTTGGGGCTGACGATGTTTGGTCAGATGACGGCCGGAAGCTGGATTTATATCGGCACCCAGGGTATCCTTCAGGGAACTTACGAGACGCTCGCGGCCGTGGCCCGGCGTCATTTTGGCGGCTCCTTGAAAGGAAAGCTGGTGCTCACAGCCGGCTTAGGCGGAATGGGAGGAGCCCAACCCCTGGCCGTGACCTTGAACGAGGGCGTGGCCATAGTGGTCGAGGTCGACCCCGACCGCATCAAGCGTCGGCTCGAGACAAAATATGTTGACTTGATGACTGATTCGCTCGACGAAGCTCTCAAGCTGGCGGAGGAAGCCAAGGGAAAAGGGCAGGCGCTATCGATCGCCTTGCTCGGAAATGCCGCCGACGTTTTACCCGAGTTTGTCCGGCGGGGGATAACACCGGATGTTTTAACCGACCAGACCTCGGCCCATGATGAATTAAACGGCTATGTCCCGCACGGCATCCCCTACGAGGAAGCTCTCCGGTTGCGCCGGGAGAACCCGGAAGATTACATCAAGCGTGCCTATGAGTCGATGGCTGTCCATGTCGAAGCGATGCTCGAACTTAAGAAAAGAGGGGCTGTCACCTTTGATTATGGAAATAACATCCGGGGACAGGCGTTAAAAGCTGGCGTGAGTCAGGCTTTTGATATTCCCGGTTTCGTCCAGGAGTACATCCGGCCGCTTTTCTGCCTGGGGAAAGGTCCCTTCCGCTGGGTAGCTCTTTCAGGCAAGCCTCAGGATATTTATGTCACTGACGAGGCGGTGTTGAAGGAATTCCCCGAGGATGAGGCACTCGGCCGCTGGATTCGGAAGGCAAGGGAAAAGGTCCATTTTCAGGGCCTTCCCGCCCGGATTTGCTGGCTTGGTTATGGCGAAAGAGCCAGGTTTGGCCTGGTGATTAATAACCTGGTCCGCCGGAAAAAGATAACGGCGCCGATTGTCATCGGCCGCGACCACCTGGATACTGGTTCGGTCGCCTCTCCCAACCGGGAGACCGAAGGGATGAAAGACGGGTCAGACGCAATTGCCGATTGGCCTATCCTCAACGCTTTGCTCAACACGGCTTGCGGCGCTTCCTGGGTTTCAGTCCATCACGGCGGCGGCGTGGGAATCGGGCTTTCCATTCATGCGGGTATGGTGATCGTGGCTGACGGCCGTCAGGCTACAGCCAGGCGCCTCGAGAGAGTGCTAACTGGCGACCCCGGGATAGGCATTGCCCGGCATGCTGACGCTGGCTATGAAGAGGCCATAAAGTTTGCCCGGACGAACAAGATTAAGATTCCGATGCTAAAAAAATAAAAAATAACGAAGCGCCTCTTCCTTTGGATCCAATCAGAATAAAGGGCCCATCAGGGCAATCATAGGGTCAATTCAAAGGCGGTTTTTATCCTGGACTGAGTTCAAGTTTAAAAATAAATTCAATTTCCACCTTAACAATATGGCGAAAATGCTGCTTTCAGAAAATTTTTATTTTAAATTTGTTCAACCCCCATAGGAAAATCGTTAAAAAAGGGGGCGGAATGTCTCATCTGGTGCCTTTTTTCTTCATGCTGTCTTAAGTTGATGCCAGCCTGAGTGAGACCGCGGGCACAGAGTGTGACTTTACTTACCTTCATTTTGAGAAAAACCTCCTCTGACGTCGTATTTATTCAGGGAAAAAGAGAGGGAAAGAGAGAGGTTTTAAGGTCATGGCTCGTTTTCAACCTGGCACGCTCCTTGCTTTTTATTAGGGCGAAAGGAGGTTGCGATGAGGCAAAAAGTCGGCGTAGCGCTCCTGACTCTCCTGGTTGTCGGATTGCTCGTCATGCCGGTTCTTGTCGCCGCCCAATCTCATGCAGACTACTGCTACGACGAGTGGGAGCGTTGCCGAGAGCGAGCCTTCGAGGCCGATGTCGGCTGGATCAAGATGACTTTAATGCTCACCACTTGCGACATCGCCCTTGGCAAGTGCTTGCTCAAGGTCTGAGCTGGAAGAGGGAAGGCGGCGGGTTAGAGCCTGCCGTCTTCCCGCCTCCGGTAAAAGGAGAAAGTGATATGAAGAAGGCAAAGAAAAAAACTCTGAGTTGTGGTCTTTTGGTTTTAATAGGCTCGAGTTTTCTGGCCGGGGCAAAGGCAGACCAGATAAAAACCGTGGCGGTTAGCGAGATTCGCTATCCATCGCCGGCGGAGGAAAGGATGCTCGCCCGGCCGGTCGACCTTGAAGTCGAAGGAACAAGGTTATTCGTCCTCGACAGCCAGGAAAGAAAAATAAAGGTCTATTCTCTGGAAGGGAAATGGCTTTATGACATTGGCCGTTATGGTAGCGGTCCGGGGGAGTTCATGCATCCGGTTGATATGAGCATCCACAGAGGCGAGGTGGCGGTGCTCGATTCTGAGGCCTATCAGGTTAAGTTCTTTTCAGCCGACGGAAGTTTTGCCGGCAGCTTCCAAATAGGTTTTCGGGGTTATCGTCTCCTGCGGTTAAACGAGGAGACGGTCGTTCTCAGCCGGCTACCGAGGGTGAAGGAAAAAAATGCATCTTTTCTTTTTTATTTTGACCGGAAAGGGAAGCGATTAGCTGAAGCGCTGAAGGTTTCTTCGACTGGAAATAGCGGCGTTGATTTGGTGCAATTCGGCCACGACCTCAGGCTTGGCGGCGGCAAAGTCGCCGTCGTCTACAAATTCGGTCAAGAGATGGCCGTCTTTTTGGATGAAAAGGCCCACCGTGTTTCCTCTTTAAAGCCTGCGGCGAATCATCCTTCGCTTTCCTTCCGGGTGAATTTTCCCAAGCAGGGCTCAAGAGACGTTCAGGCGCTGGCATTTACCAGTGCTTTCTTCGGAGAGGAAATCTACTTAGTCTGTCCGGGTAAGATGGCGGACGGCGATTTAGGCCCTTCGGGCCGGGTAGCTGTCCTGAGTCTTAAAGGAGAAATTCACCGTTTTATCGACTTTCCGCTCGCTGTTTTTAAATTGGCGGTGAGCGGCGACCGCTTTTTTGTATTGGACGAAGAAGCCCAGTTGCGGGTCTTTGCCCTTGCCGGCGGCCAGGGGGCAGGAGTCGGGGAGGGGAGACAATGAGAAAATTGGTGCCAATCGCTGTTATTGTTTTTATTATGGCCAGCGCCAGCCCCGGGCTTTTCCCCGTCCCGCAGCCTCAACCGAAACCATATGTTTTTTCCCTCGAGGAGGTCGCTCTTAACCCGGGAGAACCTGTCCTTCTGGTTTTTTTCAACGTCTCCTGTCATGTCTGCTGGGAGGAGCTTTTCATCTGGCGGGATTTTATTTTGACCAGAGAAATTCAGGTAGCGCTCGTCGGCGTAACCCGCGACCCGGAGGAAGCTGTGGCCCTTTTCTTGCGGAGGTACCCTGTTTCCATTCCGGTAGTTATCGACCGACGCGGGCATCTGTTCCGCCAGCACAGAGTCCTGATGGAGCCCTTCCTGCTTCTTGTTAAAGGAGAAAAAATTATTTATAAAGATAATTTAATGGAACCATTGGAAAAGAGGAGAGAAAAGCTCGAGCAATGTCTCCTCGGGGTCAATTAGGCTTTAGCCTTTATTTGAGCTGGAAAAAGGTTCTGGCGGCAAAAAGTAATTTTGTTTTCCTCGCGATTTTTCTGGGTTTTCTGGGTTTTCTCTGGGGGCAGGCAGGCTTCTCTTATGCCCGCCGCTTTTACCTGATTCTTTTTCCCTATCTTTTTCTCCTTCTGGCTCAAGATATCTTCAGGGAAGAGGTCGACTCTGGTTGCTTAGAGAATGTTATTTTTCTTCGGTTGAATTTCAGGCAATACCTGTGGGCCAAAAACTTCGCCCTCGGGTTTTTGGCCGCGGTTATGTCGGCCATAATTTTCTTAGTTTTTCTGGGTTTTTCCATCATTAGAAGCGACGCCGTCGGACCCGCGGTTAATTCTTATTGCCGGGGGTTGGCCGTCGGCTTCAATTATGTTGCGCTCGCCGGCCTCCTTGGGCTAAGGCTCCGTTCTGGTTCTAACGTCCTGGCTTTAGTCCTGCTCCAGGTGTTTCTTTTCTTAGGGGTTTTTATCGGGTCCACTTCGCTTGCTTCCGGTCGAGACCTGGTTGACCTTTTAATCTCGGGCGGGGCCGCCAGCACCGGCGAGCGACTCTTGCTTTTAGCTTTTGTCGGCTTCTGGCCGAACGCCGTGATTAGCGCAAACTATCGGCATCCTCTGTTTCTGGCTGAAGTGTTTATTCTTATCGGGTTATATCTCTTTCTTCAGGCGGCCTTCTTCCGGCGTTTAGAGCTAAAAAAGCAATGAGATGAGATGAGATGAGATGAGATGAGATGAGATGAAAAGGCGAATGGCGCAAGGTGCTTCCTTTTTCTCCAATCCCTCAAGCTATGTTATTAAATTCTGGCGGCCATGAATAACTCACTGGTGAGAGTGCGCGGGCTGACCAAAAAGTTTGGCCGGGTCGAGGCCCTTCGCGGGGTAAATTTCGACTTGACAGCCGGGAGGTTGACTGTTTTTTTAGGGGCTAACGGCGCCGGCAAAACCACGACGTTAAAAATAATCTTGGGCTTTCTTTTTCCCGACGAAGGACAGGTAGAGAAGACTTTTCACCCGCTGAGGGTGGGCTATGTTCCCGAACAACCGACGGCTTTTTCCTGGCTGAAGGGGAAGGAAATTTTAGCGCTTACAGCCAGGGTCTATGGCCTTTCCCCGGAGCGGATTAAGGCAAAGGTTAAAGAACTGGCCGCCATCCTCTGTTTTGACCTCTCGCTCGGGGAGCGGCCGGTCCGGACTTATTCCCACGGGAACCAGAAGAAATTTGCTTACCTCCAGAACCTGCTCATCGACCCTGATTTACTCGTCGTGGATGAGCCGTTTACGGCCCTTGACCCGGTGGCCATAAAGCAAGTAAGAGACATCTTTCTTAGTTATCGGGAAAAGCAGAAAACCCTTTTAATCAGCACCCATCTTATTTCGGAAGCGGAAAAACTCGTTGACCAGGTCATCATTATTAAAGACGGCCAGACCGTGTTTGAGGCTGATTGGCCCGATTTCAGGCAGAATTATCTCCGGGTGCAGGTTAAGAAGGAAAGCATAGCCGCCGGGTTTCTCCGGAGGCGATGGCCTGAGACTCAGGAGCGAGAGGGGTTTCTGGAAAACTTTGTTCCTCGCCGCGAATGGGAAGAATTTCTGGCCAGCCTGGGTTCAGCTTCGGGAGAAACCGGAGTTCAAGAATGCCTGCAAAGAGAGCCAGACCTGGAATCTGTCTTCCTTTTTTATTCTCCGCCACCATCCAGCCAATAGCCTAACCCTGCGTCTCAACAAGGCCCCCCGTCTTTCAACAAAGGGAAATCAGCGAGAGAGCCCAGGTTTAGGGGAATT
The DNA here is from genome assembly GCA_037441905.1 of Candidatus Aminicenantota bacterium. Taxonomy (GTDB): domain Bacteria; phylum Acidobacteriota; class Aminicenantia; order Aminicenantales; family CALLJL01; genus CALLJL01. The sequence continues at coordinate 916 of JBBIRF010000074.1, read as the reverse complement.
CTCTGGATATAATGAGCGACCCACAGGAGCAAGCGGGCCTCAGGGTTCAGGGTTGATAAAGCGGTGAAGCGCCTCCCTTACTGGACAATAAAGGGGGGATTGCGCTATAAATAAGGGCGAGTGAGCCATTAAGAGCTCGAGAGGCGCGCCTGTAGCTCAGTGGACAGAGCGACGGACTCCGGATCCGTAGGTCGCAGGTTCGACTCCTGTCAGGCGCGCTTTTATTTTTCCCTCTGTAAATAAAAAGATTTCCTGGGGCCGCTCTTGAGCTTCACTTGCTGACGTCTGAAATGTTTAAGGAATTGTGCCAGAATTTTGTGGAAAACGAATATATCGAGGTATGATTGAAGGATTAGAGTTTAAAATAACCCGAGCAAAACGAGGCTGGGTTTCAAGGGCGCGGCTTTTTCATCTTCTGGCGAAGAAGCGCCAGAAATTCCCGGGCCGGGAAAATCACCCAGAGGATAAAAATAATCGCCCCCGTTAACCAGATAAACCAGCTTGCTCCGTCCATCTTATTTCGCCCCTTGCCGCCCTTAGGCTATTTTTACCTTTTTTCCTCCTCTTCTTCCTTCTTCCTTTGTTTCGTTCTTTTTCCTTTATTTCTCTCCTTTCCTTCCCCCCGTCACCCAGGTCCAACATCCAGTTCAGACACCCTCACTCAATTGATTTCTTTCTTTTCTTTTCTTTTTTTTTCTTTTCTTCTCTTTTCTTCTCTTCTCTTCTCTTCTCTTCTCTTCTCTTCTCCCCTCAGCCCACCTCGGCTCTCGAAATCTTATTTTTTATCCTGAAACATAACCTCTCCTGACTTCAATCATAGGCCAGGCGGATGAGGCCTGCCGCAAAATAAACAATCATCGCCCCGACGGAAAGATAAGCCGCGGTCTTCGTCCAGCCCAGGCCGCCAAGAAAAATG
>JBBIRF010000073.1:0-7164 GCA_037441905.1 Candidatus Aminicenantota bacterium | reverse complement strand
ATTTGGTCAATCAAGAACCAGGTCGATAACGCCGCCACCCAGGACGACGTCCTTTTGGTAAAAAACCACCGATTGGCCGGGAGTAATCGCTCTCTGTGGCTCGCGAAATTCGACGACAGCCATTTTTTCCTCTAGAGGTGATAGCACCGCCTTCGCCTCTTCGTGCTTATACCTGATTTTGGCTCTTACCGCCACAGGAAAAGATAATCTGTCAACGGCAATTAAATTTACTTCCTTCGCCAGGAGCTTTTTTTTCATCAGGTCTTTTTCTTCGCCAACTATGACCGCGTTTTTGGCCAGGTCGATGGCAATAACATACAGAGGCTTTTTCCAGGCGATACCCATTCCCCGACGCTGACCGATGGTAAAATTTACGATACCTTGATGCTCCCCCAATTGTCGACCTGAAAGGTCCAGAATCGGGCCCGGCTTAAAACTCTCCGGCTCTCTTGCCCTGACAAAGCTCACGTAATCGCCGTCGAGGACAAAGCAGATTTCCTGGCTTTCGACTCTGTCAGCCACGTGAAGCCCAAAACGACGGGCCAGTCGGCGCACTTGGGGTTTGGTATACTTACCAACGGGGAAAAGAGTGCGGCTTAGCTGCTCCTGAGTTAAACAATACAAAAAATAGGATTGGTCTTTGGCCTTATCGCGGCCCTTTTTTAGAAGATAACGGCCGGCCGAGGCGTCATATTCAACCCGGGCATGATGACCGGTTGCTAAGAAATCTGCCCCCAGAGCTTTCACCCTCTCCCAGAGCACGGCGAACTTAACCAATTCATTGCAGCGAATGCAAGGGTTGGGAGTTCGACCGTGAACATACTCGTGGCAAAAGTTACCAATTACCTTTTGCTCGAATTCCTGGCGCAAGTCGATTTCGTAGTGCGGAAGCCCGAGCTTCCGGCAAACCTGACTGGCGTCCTCGACCGCCTGCCAGCCACAGCAGCTCCGGAGGCCTGCGTCAAGACATACCTCTCGAGGGAGGGAAAAAAGTTTCATCGTCACGCCGATGACTTCAAACCCCTGCTCCTTCAGTAGGGCGGCGGCTACTGAAGAATCCACCCCGCCACTCATGGCGACGACAACTTTTTTCTTCTGGCTCATCCTCGGCCCAACCAATCATAAAATAACAAAATTAATTTCCCATTCCCAGAGTTTTGGCGCTTTCCGCGGAAAAATAATTTACTTGACGAAAGGCGGGCCCCGGCTCAAAATTAGATAAACCTGATGCGGCCAAAACCATCAAGCGTAAGAGAGCTCAGCGCTAAGCTTTTTCCCAGCATTGCGGCTCTCCTCTTAGCCCTTTATCTTTTCTGGCCGACGAGGTTAGTCGCCCAGGAAAAACCCAAAGCAGTAGAGCTCGTTTTCTTTTACGGCCTTAACAGTCGCGGTTTCTCTTCAGACTACCTTCATCAGTATTCGCCGCCTTTCGAGCCAGGAGAGGCTCTGAGCTCGGCTTCCCATTATCAGCAATTCGAATCAACCAAGAGCCGAGGCGGGGCGGTCTCCTTAGGGATTTTTCCAGGAAGATATTTTGGAGTCGAGCTAAGTTATTTTCACCAGTGTTCGCCTCTCGCGGGAACAAGTTCTGACTACGAAGTTTTTCTCCGGTATACTTCCCGGCCGCCGCCTTCATACGACCCGATTGAAATGTCGCTCCATCGGACTCATCCCTGGCCCGCTCCCCATGGTTATTTGGACCTGAAAATTCTTACCTTAAACCCAGCCCTCCGCTTTTCAAGCGGCCGTCGGTGGCAACTCGGCCTTTCGGCAGGATTGGCATCTTTTTTCCTCAAGGGGGAGTTAGGCCCCGTGGCCTTTACTCGATTCTGGCTGGGAGGCCATTCAGTGCTTTTCAGCGAAGAATACAAGCTCCTCGTCAGGTTTATTCCCAACCATCAGCTTGGCTGGTATGGCGCGGTCTCGGTTTCAGCCGGGTTTGCTGCGGGAATAGGTTTAACCCTGGACCTCCGCTATTACCGGAGCCCCGTGATCCCGCTCAAGCTGGAAGCGGCTGATTACGACAAAGATTATGAACAACAAGGAATCGAGCCTCTTACTAAAATGGGGCCGCATCTCGGCCTTAGCCGCGTCCTCTTCCGCCCTAACTTCCTCTCTTTGAAGCTTGGCCTTAAGTTATCTTTCCTTTAACTTTGGCCGGAGAGAGCGTCTCAACGCATTGTCGTTACCAGGCCAGCATAGTTTCTCTCGTAAGCAAACTGGTTGAACGCGGGAATATCCTTCGCGAAAAGCTCGGCATACCTGGCTTTCACTTTTTCCAGCCTTTCTTTAAGCAGCTTAAAAACTTCGTACTGCTGAGTGGTCGGCGGAAAATCGTCGCTGTTACGAATATCACCCGCGCCGGTTCCGATTTCGCCTGAAAACCAGACTAACTTGGAATATAATTTCATCTCGGCGCGGTAAGACTTCGGGTCGGAAGCATGGAGCTGCCGCTGGAGGAGTTCGTCCTCGACAGCCACGATTTTCTTGTCAAGCTCGAGCAAAGCTTCGAGCACTTCGGCCGCTTTCGCGTCTCGCTTGAGCACCTTGGTCAAGTCTTCGACTTGCTTTCTTACCCATTCAATTCGGTTGACCATATCGACAACCGTGTTAATTTGCTCGACAACGTCTTTCCAGAGGCGGACTGTTTCCTTGATATCCTCGACCGTCCCGGCTGAGTTCGGGTCCTTCCGCACTTCAAGCTTTTGAGTAAACTCTTTCCCGTCAACGGTCAGCTTAATCGTATAGGTTCCGGGAACAGCCAGGACACCTGCCTGGGGCGGCTGAATCCCCCAATGGAGAACCGGCCTTGTCTCCCGGCCGCGAAACCTCCTTTCTTCCCAGACATGCGGATGAAACTCAGGAGTCGTCCGCAGCTCAATCTGTTTCAACGGCTCGTGTCTCAAGTTCCAGACGAGACGGTTAATTCCCCGGTTGGCCGGTCCCTGGAGGGTGCGGACAAGCTCGCCGTTCTCATCATAAATCCTGACAATGACCTCGCTCTTGGGAACAGACATTAAATAATAACTAATGTAAGCTCCGTAAGGAGGATTCTCGCCGCGGCAGGGGTCATTCGGCACCTGGTCCTCTCTTGACCTTTGCTTAAACCGGTAGGCCGGCCTGGGTGTGAAAAGATGGACGTCTGACTCGAGAACTTCTGGCGTTAGCTGCTGCAAAGGCGTAATGTCGTCCATAATCCAGATACCACGGCCGTTGGTCGAGACGACAAGGTCGTTAAAGTGCTCCTGGACCGCAATCCAGGTAATACAAGCATGAGGCAGGTTCGCCTGGAGAGGAAGCCAGTTTTCTCCGTCATCAAAAGAAACATAGATGCTGTTGGCCGTCCCGGCATAAAGAAGGCCAGGTCGCCTGGGGTCTTCTTTTATCGCGCTGGTGTAACTGAAGACATCCCGAGGGATGCCGGAAGTAATCAATTTCCAGGTCTTGCCATAGTCGGTCGTCTTGAAGAGATACGGGTCGCGAATATTCTCTTGATGACCATCAACCGCCAGGTAACAGCGTCCCGGCTCGAACCGAGAAGGGTCAATCATGCTGACCGTACCCCAGGGAGGCATCTCCTTAGGTGTCACATTTTGCCACGTTTTGCCGCCGTCGCGGGTGATGTGAACCAGGCCATCATTACTACCCACCCAGATAACTCCTTTCTCGAGCGGCGATTCAGCGATGGCAAAAAGAGTGCAGCCGTATTCGACGCCCAAGTTGTCAGGCGTAAGGCCGCCCGAGCTACCCATTTTGCTCCGGTCGTTAGTCGTCAGGTCAGGGCTGATAATTGTCCAGTTCTGGCCGCGATTATTAGTCATATGAACATATTGACTGCCAACATAGACCACGTTATGGTCATGAGGCGATATGGCTATCGGATGAGTCCAGTTCCAGCGATACTTCAGCACCTCAGCCGGAGAGTCGAGGGATTTTTCCGGCCAGGGGTTGACATTCCGAGTGAGACCAGTCTTAAGGTTATGAACCTCGACCGTTCCAGAATAACAGGTTCCCCAGACGATATCCGGCTCCACCGGGTCAGGATAAGAGAAGCCGGATTCGCAACCACCCATCGAATGCCAGACTGGAAGCTCCGGACCAGCAAAGAAAAGGGAGGGGCCTCTTTTAGAAGTTGAATCTTGCATGTTGCTGTAAACCCAGTAGGGAATTCTGTTATCCACAGCCACATGATACATCTGGCCAATCGGCAGTTTGACGAAACGCCATTGCCGGCCTCGAGTTGTCGTCAGGCTCACGCCGCCGTCGTTCCCGATCATCATCCTCTCGGGGTTCTTCGGGTCGGCCCACATGTCGTGGTTGTCGCCGCCCCCGCTAAAATTTTCGATGGATTCACCACCATCATAAGACACATACATGCTGTTGCAGGGAATATAGACTGTGTTGTAATCATCCGGTGCTATGCATAGCCGGGTATAATAGCAAGCCCTTTCGACCAGCCGCCGCTCGTAGCTAACGACTCTCCAGTTATACCCGCCGTCATCCGAGCGCCAGAGGCTCCCTTTATCGCCGGTTTCGATCAGAGCATAGACCCGGTTAGAATTGTTCGGGGCAACAGCCACGGCCACTTTTCCCACGTCGAACGTCGGCAGGCCATGTCCTTTGATTCGCGTCCAGGTGGTGCCACCGTCGCGGGAAACAAAAACGCCGCTTCCCGGGCCGCCGCTGAATTTTCCCCAGGTATGAATCACTATCTGCCACATCCCGGCGAAAAGAATGTCTGGATTATGCGCGTCCATCGAGATTTCAGAGCAGCCGGTGTTTTCATCGACGAACAACACATGTTCCCAGGTCTTACCGCCGTCCTTAGTCCGGAAAATCCCCCGTTCTTTCTGGGGGCCGTAACAATGGCCGACAGCGCCGACAAAAACAATGTTCGGGTCGCGGGGATGGATAACAATCCGGCTGATGCGACCTGTTTTTTCCAGGCCCATATGCCGCCAGGTCTTACCGCCATCGGTTGATTTATAGACGCCGTTACCAATCAAGACATTGCTGCGAATAAAGCTCTCGCCTGTACCCACCCAGACGATGTTGGAATCAGACGGAGCAATCGCCAGGGCGCCGATGGATTGAGCCGGCTGGTCATCAAAGATCGGAAACCAGTTAGTGCCGCCGTCGACCGACTTCCAGACGCCGCCAGCACAGGCACCAGCATAATAAACATTCGGGTCGTTGGAATCGCAGACAACCGCGCTTACTCGGTTTCCTTGAGGACCGATAAACCGCCATTTTAGAGCAGAATAAACGTTTGGCGAAATCTTCAGCTTAGGCAAAGGGCTCAAAGAGATAAATAAGATAGCAGCAGTCAGCAGGGAAAAAATGAAAAGAACCCTCGACCAAAAAACCTTCGCTTTTCTTGCTCCCAAGTTATCCTCCTTCCTGATGATTTAAAACGGATAGCTTTTTATTGCAAATATATCATACACGGTATATTATTTAATAAAATTTAGAAATGAATAGCAATCGCGGTCTTTCCGGCAAGATAAGCGGTTATTCAATTCTGGAAAAGCAATGGGGTTGCCCTCGAACAAAAAGAAATATAGGATGAGAGCGGCCAAAAAGGATAGTCTCAGGTGAACCGCAAGCCTCCCCCACTCGATAATTTTAAAGCGGGAAGCTCGAAGCAAAAAATATTTTTTTACGAATAATTTTTTTATCGGAGGCCAGGATGAAAATCAACAGGAGAAAAAGGCAAAGCAGCCTGATTCTTGGAGTTTTTCGCTTACTTTTAGTGTTTTCCTTTTCCTCTTTCTTCTTCTCCCCTCTTTTAAGCCAAGACTTTTTTAACGAGGAGCTTCTTAAATTCTTTAGCTTTCGCAACCTCGGACCTTACCGGGTAGGGGCGGCAATCGCTGATATAGCTGTCCCCGACTCGCCTCCGAGAGAACACTTATACACTTTTTATGTTGCTACCTGGAGCGGTGGGCTATGGAAGACGACTAATAACGGGACTACCTTTGAACCAATTTTCGACGGCCACATCGGCGACGTCGCTCTGGCTCCTTCAAACCCCAAGGTTGTCTGGGTAGGGACGGGCGATGCTTTCTGCTCGGTACGGTCGCACGCCGGCGACGGAGTTTACAAATCTACGGACGGTGGCCGCACCTGGAAAAACATGGGGCTCAACGAGACACAGCATATTGCCCGCATCGTCATCCAACCGCGGAACCCTGATATTGTTTATGTCGCCGCGCTCGGAAGTCTTTATTCCACAAACCCTGATAGAGGAGTGTATAAGACGACTGACGGCGGCGAGACCTGGCAAAAAGTACTTTACGTAAACGAAAGAGTGGGCGTGGTCGACCTCGTTATCAACCCGCAAAACCCCGATATCCTGTATGCGGCCACTTATGATAAGCAACGTTTGCCGTGGGTTCTGATTAATGCCGGGCCTGAAAGCGGGATTTACAAAACCGAGGACGCCGGGAAAACATGGAAAAGACTCGCCGGCGGCCTGCCCACGGGTAAAATTGGCCGCATCGGCCTTGATATTTATCCCAAGAATCCAGATATCGTTTATGCCGTCATCGAAAACGCCAATAAGAGACCGCCCACTCAAAGAGAAGCTGAACTCGACCTCAAGCGAGGGCTGAAGCCGCAGGAGAGAGAGATAGGCGGCGAAGTCTATCGAACGGAAGATGGCGGCAAGACTTGGGTTAAAATGAATTCCCCCGAGGATAACGTCAGCTCGAAAGGTCCATTTTACTTCAGCCAGATTCGCGTCGACCCGAACGATGATAAAAAAATCTTTGTCAGCGGCGTCAGCCTGGCTAATTCAACCGACGGCGGCAAAACTTGGCATGACCTTGACTGGCCGCCTCGCCGTCTGTTTACCAAAATGTTCGGCGATGTCCGGACTCTCTGGATTGACCCGCAGGATTCTGACCGGATTATTATGGGAAGCGACGGCGGTATTTATGTCTCTTATGACGGCGGCATAACCTGCGACCATTATTATAACCTGCCCATTAGCCAGGTTTATGCCATCGGCGTTGATATGGAAGAACCGTATAATATCTATTGTGGCCTTCAAGACCACGAGCACTGGAAAGGGCCGAGCAACAGCCCGGACCGGCACGGGATAACCCTTCTCGACTGGGTTGCAGTCGGCGGGGGCGACGGAATGTATACCCAAGTGGACCC
>JBBIRF010000072.1:6000-8209 GCA_037441905.1 Candidatus Aminicenantota bacterium | reverse complement strand
CCTGACTTTGTGCTCGAGTATCCTTTAGAATGGACCAAAACCATGAGTGGGTTTTGTTTAGCTTCGGCTCTCCGTCAGATTATGTTAGTAGAAAACCCAGACATAGTTCTAATTCTGGGAGATACCACCGGAATCGGTGCCGGGTATAAATGGAAGGGCTTAGGACTCAAAGACCCGGTCTTCGGGTTAACGGCATCCGAGTTTGAGGCTTACAGCCGGCTTTTCTGGCTGCGGATGAGAAAAATGCTCTCGGCCATCACGCCAACCATCCCTGTTTATATTGCCTTGGGAAATCATGACGGCGAATCCTCCTACGATGCGGCGCGCGAGCCGGCCAGGTTTTACCGGCAGAAGTATTTCCGTCAACCCGGTCCGGAATCCGGGCATGCCGTCAACCAAAACTATTTCTCCCTTTCCTGGGGTGAGAACTGGATGGGCCAGGTTATGCTTCAGCTAATTGTGTTGGATAACGAAAGCTATAATCCTCCCTGGATGCCCCTAATCCCTGAGCAGTGGACCTTAGGGGAAAGCCAGAAGCAGTGGTTGCAGAATATTCTTGGTCAAGAGTCAACCTGGAAATTCGCCTGTTTTCATCATGTCCTGGGCGGCTGGCCCAGAGGGACTAACGAGGCCATAACCGATTATGCCTACGGCCGCGGTCCACTTTTCACGGCCGAGGATTATCTGCCGTATTGCTCCAATCCAGAAGCTGTCGAACAGGTTACGATAACCCGCTGGCTCCTCGAGGCAGGGGTCAAAGCATTGTTTTATGGGCACGACCATATTTTCCATTCCCGAACCGTCCAGGATAATCAAAATCGAAAGCTATTAGGAATATGCGTTGGTTCAACCAAGCATGTGGGCGAGCTCCTCTGGTATGAGGGTGCAATCTGGAAAAAGTTTTATGGTTCATACGGCCGCTACTGGACTAACACGGAAGACGGCGACCCGTTGAAGGCCAATTTTTGGGGGCCTTCTGGTTACACTCGCCTTACAATCGACAAAAGTGGCGGCCGGGTTGAATACGTTAGGGCAGCCAACAATCATCCCCACACTAACATCCCCCCCGAAAAAAAAATTGGGCAGGTTATTGCCTCAGTTATCCTCTAAGATGGCCCGACCTGAGCGCCGCCTTATCTTCCTGGCCATCTTAATTTTCTTAGCTCTGACCATATTTATGACTTATCCTCTTCCGTTTTTTCCTGGAACCGCTGTCCGCGATTACGGCGATTCGCTTCTCAACACCTGGATCCTGGCCACAGTTGGGGACAAGTTATTTCACCTGGATTTTAAACATTTTTTCGCCGGCAATATTTTTTACCCTGAAAACAAGCCCCTTCTTTATTCGGAACTCTTAATCCCGCAAGCTATCTTAGCCTGGCCGCTGTTCAAAATAACCGGCAACCCGGCCTTAGCTCATAACCTCATATTGCTTCTGGCGATTTTCACTTCCGGCCTGGGAATGTTTCTTCTAGCACATTATTTGACCAGGAGCTTCTGGCCTTCGGTCATCGCCGGCACTATCTTTGCCTTCTCCCCTTTCATGATGGCCCACACAGTTCAACTACAGGTAGTGAGCGCTGGTGGTCTACCCCTAACCTTTCTTTTTCTCCATCGTTATTTTGACCGCTGCCGGCTGACTGATTGGTTAGGTTTTGCCTTGATTTATGTTATCCAGTCGCTGGCCAACATTTACTATGCTCTTTTTCTGGTAATCTTTGCGGGGTCATTTATTTTAGCGGAGATGCTGGCCAAAAAGGTTTATCGGAATAAAAGGTTCTGGGCCCATGTAGCTTTGTTCCTGGTTTTTGCCGCTTTTAGCTTGGGTCCCTTGTTCTGGCAGTATGCTCACCAGCAAAGAAAGGAAGGGTTCGAACGCACACCCGGACCTGAGGCGAAACTTTCTAGCTATCTGGCCACACCCAGGTTTAATAGGGTTTATGGCCGTTTGGCAGCCCGTTTTCGGCAACCTGAGGGCGAGCTTTTTCCTGGCATAGCGACGGTTTTGCTAAGTTTATGCGGGATGAGTTTGTTATTTTTAAAGAAGGCGGATGGCAAGCGTGAGGAAGAGGCTGCTGCTCTAAAGGCCGTCGCCTCCTCTAAATCATCATCATCATCATCATCATCATCATCATATTCTTTTTCTTCTTTTTCTTCTTCTTCTTCTCTTTCTTCTTCAAACTATATTTCGGGAGGAAAAACTCAGGGG
>JBBIRF010000072.1:0-5900 GCA_037441905.1 Candidatus Aminicenantota bacterium | reverse complement strand
TTCTTCTTCTTCTCTTTCTTCTTCAAACTATATTTCGGGAGGAAAAACTCAGGGGAAGACCGGTGGCTTTCTTTATTCGCGCCAAATAATCGGGTTTTATATTCTGATAATGATGCTGGCCATGTCGCTTTCTTTCGGGACAAGAGGTGCTTTTTGGGTCCTCTACCATTTCGTTCCTGGATACAGAGCTATCAGAGCTGTCCCGCGCTTCCACATTTTTACCATGCTGGCGCTGGCTGTTTTAGCCGCTTATGGTCTTAGTTTTATTCTTGGAAGAATTCGGCCTCGCCTCTGGAAGACCGCTCTGATTGAGGCTTGCTTGGGGGTTGTCCTTTTAGAATTTCTGTCTATACCGCTTCCCACCAGACCGATTCTCGGCCGAGATAATATGCCCGAAATTTATCAAGAGCTAGCCCGTTGGCCGGAGAAGAAAGTTATTCTCGAGCTCCCTCTTCCTGAGCCGGGGACTGGAATCGGCCGGGTTGAAGGACCGCGGATGTATTATTCCCTTTTCCACGGCCACACGCTGGTCAACGGGTACAGCGGTTTCTTTTCCCCCGCCTATGTCGAAGTTAGAACCAGGTTAAACCGGGATACCCTCGAAGAAAATATCCTTTATTGGAAGAGCCTCGGAATCAACCTGCTTATAATCCATGGTAGTGAACTAAGGACCGATGACTTTTCAAGTCTTATTAAGACCTTAAGTGATTCGTCTTATCTTCGCCTCGCCGGTCAGTTCGAGAGCGAGTTCCTTTTCTTAATAGAATAACCTCAAACGCCGCGGATGTGAAAAAATGGGGACGTAATCTATATTTCCTATTTTCCCTTTGGCCATAATTGAGCTCTCAATTGCTTTGATAACCGAGCATCTGATTAGCTCAACGGAAGACTGAGCCGCCTTAAGTGCTTAAAAACATTCCCGTATCGGGGCTAACAGACTCGGGTCATGGTTAAAAGAAAAGCTAGCTCAACTGGCTGATTAAAAGTTAACGGGCGAGCCTTTGTTCTGGTAAATCGTCGACCGAGTTTGCCGCTGTTATGTTGATTAACTTAGCGGCGAGATTTTTCAGTAGAAAAATTTTTGTTCGATAGCGCTCTAGTCCAGTAAATCTGTAGAACTAGGTTACCTTCCGACGCCTGACGAGCTTTTTAGGCACTGAGGCTTTCTTTCAGCTTGGAAACAGTGATTTTTCCGTCTTTTTAGAGGAAGGAGTCAAAGAAAAATATATAATAATAAGAGGCTAAGCTGGAGCAATTTAATCGATGCTAAGGACCTTGCCCTCGCCAAAAAAATGAATTTTTGGGACCAAGAATGGAAGTAATCCTTCCTTTTGACCCTTTAGAAAGAGCAAGTGAGACAGAGAAGGTCGTGGTGGATAAAGGGAAAAGAAAATATTATCGGGTGAGGGCCACAGGTTTTTATGGGGGAATAGTCACGGCCGACGCCGTGGGATGTTGCTTCCTTTGTGCTTATTGCTGGAACTTAGGGCGAAATGTTCATCCCGAGACCGCCGGCGAATTCTTAGCAGCGGAAGAGGTGGCGGGAAGACTCTTAGCCACAGCTCAACGAAAAGGGCTTAACCAGTTGAGAATTTCAGGGGCTGAGCCCATCATCGGGCTTGAGAGTTTCAAGCATTTGCTAAATATCCTGGAAGTAATCAGCAAAAAGGCCCCCTGGGTCAAGTTTATTCTTGAGACTAACGGCCTCCTGCTCGGCTCAGATGAAACTTTAGCCAGAGAGTTGGCTGGGTTTCGTGGCCTTGCGGTCCGGGTTAGTCTAAAAGCTGGGAATAAAGAAAAATTCGAAAAAATCACCGGTGCCCGGGCTGATTTCTTCAACTATCCTTGGCAGGCTTTAATTAATTTGAATGAAGCCGGAGCCCGTTTCTGGCCGGCGGTGGTGGTTGAGTTTTTCACCCGGCAAGAAATTAGCGACCTTAAGAATTTCTTAAACCGGAACCACATCACGGTAGCAATCGAGGAGGAAGAACTTCTTCATTATCCATTTGTCGAAAACAATCTTAAAAAAAGAGGTTGTTTATCCGTTTGAGCCCTGATTTGTCCTTCTTGTTCTTTCTCTCGCGTCCAGGGTTTGCTTAATGGCGCCAGCTACGGAGGTCGGCACCGGCAGGGGCTGATTGCTTGATTCTTTCGAGTATTTTGGGAATAAAAAATTGGTGATAGCGCAGGCGTGAAAGATAAATTGGCCGACTGTGGTCGCCATTCCAGCAGTGTTCCGCCCTATCGCCGTAATCAACTTCGCCCTCGTAATAGGGGTCCTTGGTGCTTTCTAAGAATTCTTCCATGAGATAGACGGCGTTGTTCAAGTAATAATTGTCCATATCGCCGCAATAGATATGAATTTTTCCTTTAAGCTTCGGCCCCAGGGTTTTCCAGTCTCTTTGAAGGATATAGCGCAGGTCATAATGTTCCCGCCAGTAAGCCGCCACTTCGGGGTCAATTTCGCCTGTCATCTTATCCCAGATTCGGCGAGGATAGCCATCAGGTCCCACCGGCGAGAACACCGCCTCCCAGATGTCCCATTGGTCCCCAGACCGGCTCTTGGTCCCGAGGACGAGCTCCCGATGGTTGGATTCTTCTAAGGTGCAGCTGACTTCGCCCAGATAATTACGTCTGCCTGGCCTCGGTGTTCTTTTCCAGCGGCTATCGACATAATAGGCATTCTTATGCTCATAGATATTGACGATGGTATAAGCGCGGAAATCAATCGGGTCGGGACAGGCAGCCCAGCAGCCGTTATATTCGTCAGGATAAAAGATTTGGGCCGCCAGCGCTTCCCAGCCGCCAGTTGAGCCCCCGTAAAGAAACCTGGCCCAGCCCTCCCCTATGCCACGAAATTTTTTCTCGATATAGGGAATTAACTCATAGGTTATCGCATCGCCATAAGGACCCAGGTTGGCTGAGTTGACCGCGTAAGAATCGTCATAATAAGGGTTAGCATGCTGAATTTCGATGATTAAAAAGCGGGGCGTATCCGGTGCTGTCCAGTATTTGTAGAAATCATAAGCATATTCCTGGACGATGCGGTTATACCCATGAATTCTGAACCTTTCTGAATAATCAGGCTTGAGGTCAGGGTCGGGCGGTGTTTCACGCCAGCCGCTGAAATCATAGGGGAAATGGCCATGAAAAATAATCAATGGATAGCGAGCTTCAGGGTGTTCATCAAACCCGTGAGGCAAAAGAACATGGGCGCCAAGATACATCGGCCTGCCCCAGAATTCGCTCAGCCGCTGGCTCTGGATGCGGACGTGCTTGACGTATTTCGTTTCTGGCGGGTCGGGAAGCGGCGGGATTTCCTGGTCAAGGACGATGGAAATCACTTTATTTTCCTTGGGGTCTAAATAAACTTTCTTGGGCAAACTATAAAAATTACCGGGCTTCCGGTTCCACTGCTGTCCCTCGCCCTTATCCATCGGCAGTTTAACGACATGGCCATCAGCGCGGTGAAAAGTTTCATAACGGTTTAAGAGACCCTGAACCCAGTATTCGCCCGCAGGGATACCGGCCAGGCTATGAACCGGATAGCCAAAAACCGTCTTATCAAAGACAGCCTGTTGTCCTGGCTGAAGTCCTTCGACATCGAGGCCAAAAATCAGTTGAGTGTTCGGGCCATCGTTTATCTGGAAACGGGGTTCAGCCGCATCGTTATTGGAAATCATCAGGAGCATCCTTCCGTCTTGAGGCTCGGCCGACCTTTCCCGCGGAAAACTCAAGGCGATGCGCAAGCCTTCCGCCCCCCCTTTTTCTACTGCTTTCTGGCAGGCAATAATAAAACTAAAAGCAAGCACCAGCAGAGAAACCAGGGTTAATCTCTTTCGGCCAGAAAAATACTGTATCATTTCCTTTCCCTCCTTTCCTTATTAAATTTTTTCTAATATTGATATTTAATCTTGCCGTCGAAGGCAAGAAGCAGAGCCGCCCTGCCAGAATTTCTGCCTAAGGACTTTATTCAATCCTGAAAAGGGTTATAACTCTCTTGATAATCGGGAATAACAATTGTCGACGGAAGATGCGCCGCGACGGTCTGGCCGAACCTTTCGAGCACCTCAGCCTCGCCATGAGTAAGAAAAATTTTCCGGGGAGGCTGGTGAAAAGCTTTAAGCCATTCCAGCAGAAAACGTTGGTCAGCATGAGCTGAAAAGCCCTGGATCTGGGCGACCCTGGCCCGAACTTCCCAGGTTTGGCCGAGGATTCTCACCGGCGACTGTCCGTCTAAAATCTGCCGGCCTAAGGTGCCGGGGGCCTGATAGCCGACGAAAAGGATGGTGGATTCAGGCCGGGAAATGTTATGGACAAGGTGGTGCTTGATTCGGCCGCCAGTACACATGCCAGCGCCGGCCATGATAAGACAGGAGCCACGGATATGGTTGATGGCTTTTGATTCTTCAACTGTCCGGACCATCTTCAGCCCGGGGAAATGGAACGGGTCTTGATGGCTCCGAAAAAGATGCTGGGTCTCTTCGTCCAGCCTCTCCCGGTGCCTCTTAAAAACTCTGGTTACTTCGAGAGCCATCGGGCTGTCGAGGAAGCAAAGAAGCGGCGGGATTTTCTTGCTGCGCATCAGAAGGCTCAAGTAGAAAAGGATCTCCTGGGCTCTTTCGACGGCGAAGGTCGGAATGACAATATTGCCGCCCGCCTCGACCGTCTCGTTGATGATTTCAGCCAGCATCGTCTCGATGTCGGCCGGGTCTTCATGATTTCGGTCTCCGTAGGTTGCTTCCATCACGACGGCATCAGCCGAAGGGAAGAAAGCCGGGTCTTTAACCAGAGGCTTATCCTTTTGGCCGATGTCACCGGTAAATATGATTCGCCGTCTGTCGTTATTTCCCTTAGCTTTTATTTCGACCATGGCTGAGCCCAGGATATGGCCGGCGTCGTGAAAAACAAAGTCAAGGTTAGGGCTGAGCCTGATTTTCCGGCCATAATCAACAATGGTTATGAGCGGTTGAACGCGCTCGGCGTCTTCTTCAGTATAAAGAGGAATTTCAGGATAAGGGCCTCTTCTTCCTTCTCGCGCATGCCTTTTTCTTTTATAAGCGGCATCCTCTTCTTGAAGGCGGGCGGAATCAAGCAGGACAATGGGGATGAGGTCAGCGGTTACGGGCGTCGTATAAATCGGCCCTTTGAACCCATCGCGGACGAGCTTGGGGGTCAGGCCAGAATGGTCAAGATGGGCGTGAGTTAAAATCAGGCCGCTCAGGCTTTCTGGTTCGACCGGGAAAGGGTTCCAGTTTCTTTCGAGAAACGGCCTTTCCTGGTACAGGCCGCAATCGATTAAAAATCTCTGACCATCATCCTCTAATAAATAGGCTGAACCCGTGACCTGGCGGCAGGCTCCTAAGAAAGTTATCACCATCGGCCGTAAGCTTAAACGGAGGCTGTATTCTATTCGATATCGGAAGCCGGCGCAAGCTGAGTTCAGCCAACTTTTCAAAAATTCTACTCTCCCGTCTTCTTAAGCGGCTAAATGTGCTCTGAAAATTGATTGGAAGGTTTTATCTTATAAGAAAATGAGAATAAAAAAGATATAATTTACTTAATCAGATTTCTAATCATAAGTCTACGGGTTGGTCGGTTCGATAACCGTTTGCCTCATTAAACGAGCCGGAACAAACGAGCAGCCATGATTCCGGTCAAGTTTGCTTTTAGTCCCAATTTTTAGAATAAAAGGTTTAAAAAAATAGGGGTCTTCATTTCCATGTTATCATTGAATCGATTTAAGATAAAAGCAGACGCATCGGCCGTCGGCCCGGGCATTGTTCTTTATGAGCAGATTCCCTGGCTTACTATTTTTTGCCGGACTCCGAATGATTAAACTGATGTCGCGGCTAAACCTACTTGGTAATCCGAATAGACCCGTTAACAGTTCGCAGCCG
>JBBIRF010000071.1:0-9084 GCA_037441905.1 Candidatus Aminicenantota bacterium | reverse complement strand
AAAACTTTCTTTTTTGGTTTCTCGGGGTTTAAGCCTGTTATCAACAGCCACGGCCGAAGCCCTTTGAAAAAGGTCAATCATCTTTTCGCTGATTTTTCCTTCCTTGTCCTGGAGGAGGCGCTGATATATTTTGTTTTGCGAATAGTACTCAGTCGGCGTCCGGAGCTCCAACCACAGGATAAGTTTTCTCGTCGGGATTCCGGTCGGGACAGCATGACCTGAACCCACGTTGGTCAATTCTACCTCGACATAAACAAAATTATCATCTCTATCGACTCTTTTGATTGCCAGTTCGACCGCTTTTTGTAACTGTTCGGTAGAATGAGCTGCCGAGATGGCATGACGATTGACCATTTTTTGCTCTGACGACTTAATCTCCGGGCTTACGATATTGCCGGCAACCATTGGCATATGGCATTGCTGACATTGCACTCCTTCTTTAGCGTAAGGACTATCCTTCCACTCGGCGAAAGTTGCTAAAACGGGAATGCCATTGCCGTTAATATATTCATGACAGCCAGCGCAAAATTCCGACGAGGTGAAGAGCTCTGAAGGCTCGGTCTGGTGAGCCGGGGAAGAACTTTTTTGCCGCGGCCCTCTTATAATTCCTGCGGTCTCAAACTCGAAAGCATCCGGAAACCTGCCAGGATAAACGGACTTGATGGAATGACAAAAATCGCAAGTTACTCCTTCTTTGGTGATATCTTTCTTTAAGTCAAAATCTTTATTTATGTGGGTTACTGGCGCATGGCAGGGCAGGCAGAGG
This sequence comes from Candidatus Aminicenantota bacterium, assembly GCA_037441905.1. GTDB lineage: Bacteria > Acidobacteriota > Aminicenantia > Aminicenantales > CALLJL01 > CALLJL01. The sequence continues at coordinate 8,318 of JBBIRF010000071.1, read as the reverse complement.
AATTTGGCTTGCCCTGAAGTGACAAAATAAGATTCGAGATAAGAGGCCATAAACATCGGGTCATCGAGCGACATGGCGTGGAGGTCGTTTTTCCAGGCGTTGTGAATCTCGACGTGGCATTTTTTACAAACAGCACTGCTTTGGATGCGGCCGGCTTCATCTTGGGGAGTCTGGCTTTCCTCAATAAAATTGAAGCCAAGCCCTAAAGAAATCAGGCAGAAGACGAAGAAAACGATATTGTTAATTTTCATTTTAGTCCTCCGGCCAAAAGAATTCTGGTTAAGAGTCCTGTTTTCCAACCCGATATCTTGCCTTTCCTCGGAGTTTATGACCGTTTATCCTGCTTATTTCTGCAAGGACTTGATATAATAAATTAAGTCTTTTATTTCGCCGGACTCGAACCTTGGCCAAACCAGATTAAGTTCGGTAACCATCCTCTCCATCTGGGGAACGTGATTCCAGAGGCGAGAAATTAGTTCGGAGGCGGAGAGGCCGGCTACTATTTTCAAGTCCAGCCCCAGTTTTTTCCCGGGAGGTCTTTGACCATGGCAGTTGATGCATCCCTTCTTGGTGAATATTTCTTCCCCGCGGCGCGGGTCGCCTCTTTCACCGTAAAATTGAAGAAAGTAGAGAAAAGTCAATAAATTAGCCATTTCCTCGGGTTCAAACCGGGGGATATCCAGGCCTTTCTGCCTGATTTCCTGCCACATCGGGTAAGAATGGTTCCACATGAGGCCAACAATTTCGGTCAAGCCTTTCCTCAAAACATCCTTTTTAAGTCGCTCGCCGTTAGCTCCATGACAGGTGAAGCAATTCTTACGTTGGAAAACCTTCCTTCCTTCGAGAGGGTTCCCAGGCAATATATAGCGGGTTTCGGCCTTCGGGTTTAAAGCCTGGCCGCGGATATAAGCAAGAAGATGCGACATTTCCCCCGGAGCAAAAGGACTGGCTCCCATGGATGGACTTATGGCCGCGGCGTGGTTCCAGAGCTCGGCGGCCATAAACACCGGAGAGATGTAAATACCGAATTTGTCAAGCGGCACACCTTTCCCGCCGCCTAGGCTGTGGCAGCGACCGCATTGTTTTTCTGCATAAATTTTTTCGCCCCGGCCATAATCACCAGGGTCTTCGAAAAACCCAAGAAAATAAAGGTAAGTGAGAAGTTTTTCTGTCTCCTCGGCCGTCAGGGTAGGCCTTGCAACGCCCTTCTCCTCCATGACTTCAATCATCCGGGGAGAATGACTCCATAGCCCTCCGGCCAAATCAAAAAAATCCATTGTCCGTCCGACCCGACTTAAATCAGGTCCGAATCTTTCTCCGAATCCCCAGACGGTATGGCAGCGGATACAGCCCTTTTCTATAAAAACCTGGCTTCCGCTGAGGGGTTTTTCGGGTAATTGCAGCGAGATTTCATTTTCAGCCACGGGGTTTGTCGTCCCGGTGGAAATCTCGAAGAATATCCAGAAAAAAGCCAAAAGAAAACCGGCGGCTTTGCCTCGGCTGGCCTGTCCTGTTTGTTCCTTTCCTGATTTCTTCATAGTTATAACCCTGCTTGCTATTTTTCGGGTAAATAGCTTTTAACCCTTGTGGTGGTCTCTTCTACACCTTTGGTATAGCCTTCTTTCACCTCCCAGATTGAGATGATAGGGAAAGTTTTTACAAAAAGCATATAAGAAAGGATAAAGAACGAGACAGAACCGGCGGTGATGGCGAATTCCACCCAGGTTGGGTTATATATGCCTCTTTCATACGGTAACCTGGGATTAACCAGAGTCGGCAGGACAATCGTAAACCGCTCCAGCCACATCCCGAGCAAAACAGACACCGCGGCAATAAAGGTTCCGGCAATCGTTCTTGTCTTTTTATTCGACAGGATAGTTACCGGAATGACAAAACAACAAATAAACATCAGCCAGAAGTAAGGCGAATAATCGCCGCTAAATTTTGAATAAAAGACAGCCAGATGACTGGGTTCAGCCCCATAAAATGAAGTCAAGTTCTCGGTGAAAGTGAAGTAAAACCAGATTAGACTCATAACCAAAAGCAAAAGACCCAAATTGTTGAAATGGATGAGTTTTAGATAATTTTCTAAGTGGCAACTCCGCCGGATAACCACCATCGCCACGATTAAGGCGGCTATGCCAGAAAAGATCGCTCCGGCCACAAAATAAGGTCCGAAAATCGTCGAATGCCACATCGGCTGGATGGTCATGGCAAAAACATAAGAAACAACGGTATGAACTGAAACCGCTATGGGAATAACTGAAACAGCCATAATAGAAATAGCTTTTTCCAGAAGAAGCCATTGGCGCTCACTCCCTTTCCAACCAAGCGAAAGAAAACGATAAATATGTCCGCGGAAAGTTCCCTTAAATCTATCTCTCATCAGAGCAATATCGGGAATTAGGGGAAGATAAAGATAGACCGAACTACAGGTGAGATACAGGCTAATGCTGACCACATCCCAGAGGAGGGGTGAACGAAGCTTTCCATGCTTGAAGATGAACAATAGTCGGTCGGGCCTTCCGAGGTCCGTGATAATGCTGAAGACTCCGAAAAAAAGAACAAGGACAGTGATAACTTCAGCCGAGCGAGTAATAGCCCGTCGCCATTCGGCCCTGGTAAGTCGCAAGATAGCTGAGATGAGCGTCCCGGCGTGGCTTATGCCGATAAAAAAAACGAAATTAGTAATATAGAATCCCCAATAGACAGGCCGATTTAGCCCGGTAACTCCCAGCCCATGCTTGAGTTGAGTGAGCCAGGCATACAGCCCGAGGAAAGAAACGGCAGCAAGGGCGGCGACAACTAAATAAAACTTTTTCCCGGTTTTGATGATAGGCCGGAAAATATCTTCTTCATAATTGAGGATATTTTCAGCATTTTTAAGCATGGCGCTCTCCCTCGGTCAAATAGAAAACCTTAGGCTCTGTCCCCAGCTCTTCGAGCAAGCGAAAAGCCCGTGGACTCCTGGAGAGCAAGAAGACCTGGCTTTTTGGATTCTCTAGGTCGCCAAAAATAAGGGCACCGGTAGGGCAGGTCTGGACACAGGCCGGGATATAATCCTCCTCTCTTAATGTTCTGCCTTCAGCTCGAGCTATTTCTTTGGCCTTCTGGAGCCGGTGGTGACAGAAAGTGCACTTCTCCACCACCCCCACCCCCCGTCTCGAGACATCCGGGTTCAAATAATTTTCCATTTCTGTGGGCCAGCGCGGACGGGAATAATTGAAATACTTGAGAGTATAAGGGCAATTGTTTGTGCAATAGCGACAGCCTATACATCGGGTATAGATTTGGGCCACGATTCCTTCTTTATTCTTGTAAGTAGCCCCTACCGGGCAGACCTTAACACAGGGAGGATTTTCGCAATGCATACACGGTCGGGGGATAAAACGTTGTCTGATGTTGGGGTAAGTTCCCTCGGTAATTGTCAGGACGACCATCCAGGAAATGCTCCGCCGAGAGCTTTCACTTTCAGGGGTGGAAAAAGGAACGTTATTCTCAACCTTGCAGGCAACGACACAGGCCTGACAGCCAGTGCATTTATCCAAATCAATTACCATGCCCCAACGGCTCAACTTGTCCCTCCTTTCTCCTTATAAATCCTGACTCGTAGGTTTTGTCGGACGGAAAAATTCTTTTGAATGCTTCCTGAATTGGGAAGCAAAGCCAGCGGGTCGGATATTTTCCGGCTTTCCTTATTAGCTGGAAACGCTGTTTCTTTGTTCAACGGAATAGCCAATAACCATGGCTCCAAACCAGGAAACAGCTTGGCGACGGCCATGACCTTTCCGTAAGGCGACTCGACCCAGACCAAATCATTTTCTTTGATTTTTAATTCTTTGGCTGTTTCGGGGTTGATTTCGACCCAGATTCTCCATTCGGAATTGAACCTGAACCCCAAGGTTTCCTGGAAAAAGGGCATCGGCGCTCCGCTGTTATTCGAGGTAAACGGAAGGTCATATAAGAAAAGTTGAAAAGGATAGTCGCTTTCGGAAGCCTGAGGCTCGGTTTGCTTAATTAAGTTTTCGGATGCGGAGAAAAATATGAACCTTCTTTGGGGGTTTTGATAAGTATTACTCCTTATCTGGAAGTGATAAACCGGGTCGTGCCATCCTCCGCTCTTAAACAAATCGGCTATAAAATCATCTAAATTCTTATGTTGGCTAAGCCACCAGCCTCGTTCTTCGAGAATTTTTAACTGAAACTCCTCCTGGGAAGAAAGGAAGACAGCGCCCCGCTCGGCTTCAAACAGGCCGGCCAGGCGGTCAATTATTACCTCTTGATGGTTTTCCCAGGGAAAATTGGCGGCCATAAGGCCTCCTATTTTTTTAGCCAAGGAAATCAGGATATCTTCGAGGGGTCGCGACTGGTAAAGAGGTTTGACCACAGGCATTCCGACACTGACCATCGTTTTCATGCTTAAAGAAGGGCTGGTGGCCAGCTGCCATTTTTCGAAATAAGTTGTATCTGGCAGAATGAGGTCGACGTGTTCATTCCTCTCGTCAAGGTAAGGTTGAAAACTGATTATCAGGGGAATTTTCTGGCTTATTTCCTCCCAATTTTCTAAGAAAGGGAAGTTACCTGGCAGGGGCTGAGGCGAAATAAGTAAACAATCTATTTCATAAGGAGGGTTATCCAAAGGAGGCATGAGCCAATCCTTAGCTTCTTCGTCGACCCTCGGCATCCGGAGACCTTTTTCAGCGATGGCGTCAAGGTTTTCGGTAAGCCAGGGGCGTAAGGGAGCGGGGCGCGGGCGAGCTATGCCGCCGGGTAGGTCAATGTTGCCGATAAGAGCGTTGAGCGCAAGAACGCATAGAGAATTAAAAACTCCCTGGGGATGGTAGGAAAGATTATAATCGGCAAGAGCCAGCGCTGGCCGAGTGGAAGCAAATTCCCTGGCGATTTCAATTATTGTTTTCAACGGAACAGCGGTCTCTTCAGAAACGTCTTCCAGGCGGATAAGATTGAGCGCGGTTGTTTTGAAACCGGGTATTTTTTCTCCTTGTTCGTTAAACCAGTCTTCGAATCGGGCCGCAAACCGGTCGAGGTAATTCTTGTCGTATAGTTGCTCCTTTAGAATTACCGAAGCAATTCCCAAGGCCAGCAGGCCTTCTTTGCCCGGCCGAATTGGCACCCATCGGTCTGCCCGAGAAGCACAAAGGGAAAAGCGTGGCTCAACTTGAACGATTTTCAGTTCGGCCTTAGACCTCTTCTCACCGTAGATTCTCTGGATTTCGACGGAAGTGGGCCAGTTGGTCAGGAATTGTGAGCTGAATGATAGGATATATTTGCAGTTCTCAAAATCGAAGGCCATGAGGTCCGAAGAGCCAAGGGTGAGCGAATAAGCCTGCTTTAAAGCTTTCCACAAATCTATTCTGATGTCGTTGGGGCTTCCATAGACTCTTAGAAACCTGGAAATTAGTTCATCAGCAACCTGATGCCCCTCAGGTCCAAGGTAAACGACACTATGAGCTTTGCCCGAATTTCTCAGCTCAGTTAACTTTGAGGCGACTATGCTGAGGGCTTCCTCCCAGCTAATTTCGCGCCATTTCCCTGCACGGCGGCCGCCAACCTTGAGAAGAGGAGCTTTGATGCGGGTTGGGTTGTAAAGCAGCTGCACGCCGGCTTGTCCCCGGCCGCATATTTTGCCTCGGTTTGAAGGATGGAGAGGGTTTCCTTCCACTTTAACTACCCGGTTATCTATTTTTCGAACGAGTAGGCCGCAATTTCCCGGGCAAGCACCGCAGACTGTCGGAACCCAGGTTTCGAGCCTGGGTTCCCAGGAGCTCTGTAGATTCATCCGAGAAATATTTCGGGAGGAACAGTCGGCGAGCGGCCAAGGGAGAGTTGCTCCGGCAACAAGCTTTAAAAAATCACGCCGCTTGATGGCCATGGTTAGTTCCCTATGTTTTCCACTTTTTCCTTAGCGATGGCAAGCCAGGCAATCATTATCGACCTTTTCTTGTTCATGGCACTTCATACATTTCTTCATCGAGATTTTAAGAGGCTGGGAAGGCGGCGACGAGCTCTGGCCGATATTCCCATGGCACGCTTGGCACCCGACCTTGCCGGCAGCTACGTGTCGACGATGCGAGAAGTAAACGTCGGGGGGAAGGCGGTAAATTCTCTTCCAGGGGATTTCTTCCCTGTTGAGGATATATTTCAGGAGTAACTTTTCGCTCTGACTCTGGCCGATAGGTTCGCTGTGACAGCCTGAACAGACCTCAAGCGTTGGTTTCCCAGAGGCGGGATGTTCCCTGTAAAGTTGATGGCAATCTGAGCATTCCATCCCGTTTTCGGCATGAACCCGGTGGTTAAAGGGGAGAGGCTGCTCGAGGCCAGATATCCCCTGCCTGAAAAGAAGCATTCCAGATATGGTTAAAGTTATTAAGCCCCCGAAGAAAAGGATTAGAGCTATAAGGTTATATTGGCCAACCCCGCTTCGCTTCAATTGAACCCCAACCGGGAGCGAAGGGGTCTTATAAAGTTTTGTTGATTTTTCTGGGCTAAGGCTTATTGCTGGGGCCTGATGAATTCTGAGGAAACATGATAACCGTAATGGAAGGAAGCCAGCGAGCTTACGACTGGTGTTCAGGACAAGTCGAGTTAATTTATCGAACCATCCCCATAGGAAACCCTTCATCAGCAGGCCTATTATATTTATTATTCCTATAGGGATAATAGATTATTTGGAAGAATTTATATCTAAAAGGAAAATGCTTTGTCAATAGAAAATTTTAAAAATTGGCGGGGAAACGATGAAGTTCTGGCAACCCGGGAACCGGGGCAAGCCCCTCTTACCGAAGTCCCGGCTTAGTTAAGTCGTGCATTAGAGGCTTCTGTTTTATTCTGCCAAATGATTTGAATCTTCGGAGCGGATATCGAAACGTATACCTATGACCACGTTTTTTTAACTTCGGATTGAGAAAAAAATATTCCTTGACAAACCATTGATAAAATAAAAATATAATATACTATATGCCAAAGAATTACCGATTTTTTTTATTTTACTCGGCATATGACAAAGGAGGAAGGAGACCGGTTTTGATCTCAGAGAAAAGAGAAGGGAGGTGAGAGCCTGAGCTTTACGACGCAGTTTAGGATTGGCTTGGATAATATTTTCAGCCAGGAGGAAAGAAAATTGAAAAGGTTAAAATTGTCGTCCTTAGTTGTCTTAATAATCTTGATAATGGCCTTTTTCATCCAACTGCCGGCCCAAAAGGGCACGCCAGCAAAAAAGGCCCAGAAAAAAGTGGAAAATACTGACCCGGCGTTGAGGATGAAATGGTATGAACAGCATATGGCCATGAAGGCCTCGACGCCCTATAAAGACCTCAAGTGGCGGTTTATCGGCGGTGGGACAGAAAATATCGGTGGCCGGTGCACGGATGTTGATGTTCCCAAAGGAAGTAAACACACTATTTATGTCGGCTCAGCCACCGGCGGCCTGTGGAAAACCGAGAATTCAGGCGTTACCTGGGAGCCGCTTACAGACGATTTCCCGACGCTTTCTATCGGCGATATTGCCATCTCGGAATCAAACCCGAATATCATTTACGTCGGTACGGGCGAGGCGAATATTTTTCGGGCATCGATTGCGGGCACCGGAGTTTATAAATCTACTGATGGCGGCAAAACCTGGCAGCACCTGGGGTTAACCGACACCAACACCATCGGTCGAATCCGCATCCACCCGAAAAACCCGGATATTGTTTATGTAGCTGCTTCCGGTCATGAATGGACCTACAACCAGGAGCGGGGTGTTTTTAAAACCACTGATGGCGGTAAGACCTGGCAGAAGGTCCTTTACATCAACGAGAAAGTTGGCGCTATCGACCTGGTAATGGACCCCCAGAACCCGGATGTGCTGATCGCTTCCATGTGGAACCGTATTCGCCAGCGCTGGAGTGACCCTGTTCCGGGCGGCGAGGACGGCCTGTATAAAACGACCGACGGCGGTAAGACCTGGAAGCCTCTGACCAACGGCCTTCCGGACACCGAAAAAACAGGTCGAATAGGCATCGACCTTTGCTTGAGTAAGCCCAACGTGGTTTACGCCTATGTGGATAACCATACGCCCACTCGCATGCCCGAGCCTGGCGAGCGCGATTCTTATGGCCGCCTGAGAACCTATCCCGATATTGTTGGTGCCGAAGTCTATCGGTCGGATGACCAGGGAGAAACCTGGCGGAAAGTCAACCCGGCGGACAAGCTGTTCGAGCGCTTTGGCGGCACTTATGGCTGGGTGTTTGGCCAGATTCGCGTTGACCCGAGCAATGAAAATACCGTCTATTTAATGGGGCTTGGGCTGTATAAAT
>JBBIRF010000070.1:2096-9334 GCA_037441905.1 Candidatus Aminicenantota bacterium | reverse complement strand
CGACCATCCGCTGCTTCAGCCTTTTGCCGGCTGCCGTCTTTGCTTGGTCGAGCTCAAAGGCCGAAGAGGTTTTATCCCTTCGTGCAGCTTGAAGGCCGAAGAGGGGATGGAGGTTGTCACCTCTTCGCCCGTTCTGGACGAGGTGCGGCGCCAGACCCTCGAGCTCATCCTGTCCGAGCATCCGAACGCCTGCCTGGTTTGCACGGAAAAGGAGAACTGCGAAGAGCATAAATCGACGATTCGGAAAGTCTCGGAGGTTACGGGCTGTGTATTTTGCCCGAAGAATAATCATTGCGAGCTCCAGGAGGTTGTCGAGCGGCTCGGGGTGAAGAGCGTCAGGTTTCCTTCGATTTACCGCGGGTTTGAAGTCATCCGTGAGGACCCTTTCTTCGACCGCAATTATAACCTCTGCATTCTCTGCGGCCGCTGTGTCCGCGTCTGCCATGAAGTCCGGGGGGCTTCGGCAATTTCTTTTGTTTTTCGTGGGTCGAGGGCAGTCGTCGGCACGCCGTTTAACCAGCCGCTGCTTCAGAGCGGCTGTCAGTTCTGTGGTGCCTGCGTTGATGTCTGCCCGGTTGGCGCCTTAACTGAAAGAGCCGTCCGGGTTCAGGTAACTCCGGAGACGGAAACGGTTACGGTCTGCCCGTTTTGTAGCCAGGGCTGCCTGTTTGTCGTCCAAGCCAAAGCCGGAAGGGTTCTGGCGGCTGAGCCCGAGACCCAACAATCTCTGAGCTTCGGCCAGGCCTGCGTCCGCGGCCGGTTCTTGCTCCCGGATGTTGCCCATTCCCGCCGCCGTCTTTACCTGCCAATGATGAGTGAGGATGGCCGGGTCAAGGAGGTCGCCTGGGAGGAAGCTTTCGACTTGGCCGCTTCCCGGGTTTTTGCTTTTCCCGCGGACGAGGTGGGCATGTTCCTTTCGCCTCAACTTCCGCTGGAAGACCTTTATGCCGCGATGCGGTTTGGAGGGGAGGTGCTCCGAACAGGAAACATTGCCTTAGCCTCGGCCAATTCGGCGCCGGCCGAGTTCCTGGCTTTCGCCGAAAAAGAAGACCTTTCGCTCCCGCTTAATTTCCGTCCAGAAGACGTCCACGCCGCAAAATTCATTTTGATCGTCGGCGGGGATATCACCTCGCTCCAGCCTGTCCTCTGGGTAGAGGTGTTTAAAGCTCTCCGGCAGGGAGCTAAGCTGGTTACGCTTGATTCCATTCCGCGGCCAATCGACCGGCATGCGGCCCTGAGCCTCAAGAGTTTTCCTGAAGCCTGGCCGGCTATCCTTGGCTATTGGCTCAGGCGGTTGGTGGAGGAAAAAAGCGAAGCCCAAAGCGGCTTACCTGGATGGGATGAATTTTCAGCTTCGCTGGCGGAGGCATGGCGAAAATTAGAAGAAAATTTTCCTCCGGAAGAAGATTGGGAGAAGGCGTGGAGTTTATTCCAAGAATTAAAAGAAAAGGGACCAGGCTTAATCCTTTTTGGGCCGGGTTTGACGCCTGAAGGCGTTCGGCCTGTTTTGCCTTACCTGCTTAACTTAGGTTTTATTCTTGGAGCCAGGGTTATTCCCTTCGGGTTTGAAAGCAACCTCAGGGGTGCTCTGGAATTAGCCAGAAGGTTGGGAGTCAAACTTAAGAGCCCGACGGAAATTGCCGAAAGGATTAATCAAGGAAAAATAAAAGCCGTTTTGAGTTTCGGGCCGCTTCCTTTCCTGGCTGAAAGGAAGCCCGAGTTCCTGGTCGAGGTTGAGCCTTATCAGGACGAAATAAAGGCTCTGACTCAGGTGATGCTGCCCGCAGCCACTTCCCTCGAGCGGCCAGGAACGTTTGTCGCCGGAAACGGTCTTGTCCAGGTTTTTCGAGCGGCGGTCAAGTCCGCCGGCGAGAGCCGGCCCGACTGGGCAGTCGTCTTAGAACTCGCCAAGCGCCGCGGGGAGAGTTGGCCAGAGGCGGCCGACATCGTTGACCTCAGGCGCCAGCTGGTTTCTGTTTTCCCAGAATTAGAGCCATTATATAGCCGGGAAGTGGGTTCGGAGGAAGGTGAACCGGCCGCCATCGCCTCAGCCTGGCTAAAAGAGCCTGAAACCAGGGCGAGGTTAGTCCGTCTTCCTGAAATTGAGACCGGGTTTTTCCGGCGACCGGCGGATGAATGGCAACTCTTGACCGACCTCGCGCTCGACTATTATCGTTCGCTTCAGCTGGCGGCCGAGAGCCGTGACCTTCAAGCGGTCCGACCCCTCCGCCGCATCTTAGTCAACCCCGACGAAGCCAAGGCGCTTGGTCTCAAGGATGGCGATATAATCAGCCTGAAGAATGCCGGGAAAAAGCTCGTCGGCCGAGTTAAGGTTAAGCCAGGACTCCTGCGGCGAGCAATAGTTATTAACCTCATCCTCGACGGATTGCCCGGTTATTCGCCAGTTTCTTTCGTGGCTTCTTATTTTGGAGCCAGCTCGGCCGGCTCTTCAACCCGAGAAGCCTTAATTTTCGAGCGAGGAAACTGATGGCCAGAATCGTTCAACGAGTAAAGCTTGTGCCTAATATTCATCTGCTTGAGGTCGAAGCCCCGGAGGTGGCGCGGAAGGCCCGGCCGGGTCAGTTTATCATCCTGATGCCCGACGAAAGAGGCGAAAGAATTCCTTTAACCCTGGCCGATTGGGACGCGAAGAAAGGAACCGCCACCTCTATTTTTATGGTCGTCGGCACGTCAACCGAAAAACTGGCGCGTCTCAAGGCCGGCGACGAGATTCCGGTTTATGTCGGCCCCCTCGGGAGGCCTTCAGAAATTGGCCACTTCGGCACGGTGCTGTGCGCTGGCGGCTGCTTCGGTATCGCCGCGATTTATCCTCTGGCCCGGGCCTATAAAGAAGCCGGCAACCGGGTTATCACAGTGCTTGATGTCCGGGCCCGTTATCTTCTCTACTGGCAAGATAAATTGAGAAAAGTGAGCGACGAGCTCCACATTGCTTCCCGGGATGACCAGGTTCTCCCTCAGGAATACATTCCCTACCGGTTGCAGAAACTTTTGGCCGAGGGAGAAAAGGTCGAGCGGGTGCATGTTGTCGGCTGCACTTATCTTATGGCCTCTTGCGCCGAAGCTACTAAACCGTTGGGAATAAAGACCATCGTCAGCTTAAACCCGATCATGCTCGACGGGACAGGCATGTGCGGCGCCTGCCGGGTGAGCGTTGCCGGCGGGACGAAGTTTGCCTGCGTTGACGGCCCTGACTTCGACGGCCATGCGGTCGACTGGGCCGAACTCTACGCCCGGCGCCGGGCTTACGAGCCACAGGAGGTTCTTTCTCTCTGCGAGCTGGAGAAGAACCTTTTCCCGGCCGAGGGCCAACTATAACTTACAGGTAAGTTGAGAATGAGCGAAAAAGAAGAATTAGCCCCGGAAATCAAAGAGAAGCTTAAAAGCGAATTCCAGAAGCCGTGGCGTCAAGAACTGCGGCGGTCGGTCCCGGTTAAGGAAAGGACCAAAATCCCTCGCCAGAAGATGCCCGAGCGGCCTCCCGAGGTAAGAAACCAGGATTTTCGGGAGGTCAACCTCGGCCTGGAGGCGGAGGTGGCCAGGCTAGAAGCCCGACGTTGCCTGGATTGCGCCAACCCGTCCTGCGTCCAGGGATGTCCGGTAGCGATTGATATCCCCACTTTTGTCAAGCTGGTGGAGGTGGGTGATTTTATCCAGGCGGTCCGGAAGATAAAAGAGACGAACAGTCTTCCCGCCATCTGCGGCCGGGTTTGCCCTCAGGAGACGCAGTGCGAGGCGGTCTGCAATCTGAAAAAGGCGACAGGCGTCCCGGTGGCCATCGGCAATTTAGAGCGGTTCGTGGCGGATTTTGAACGAGAAGCGGGCGAGGTTTTTATCCCGTCTTTGCCGCCGCCAACCGGGAAAAAGGTGGCGGTAATCGGCGCCGGGCCGGCCGGTTTGACGGTCGCTGGCGACCTGGCCAAAAAAGGCCATCAGGTGACTATTTTCGAAGCTCTGCACGTGGCCGGCGGGGTTCTGGTCTACGGCATTCCGGAATTCAGGTTGCCGAAGAAAATTCTCCAGGCTGAAGTCGAATATCTCAAGCGCCTGGGAGTCGAGATAAAACTGAATTTTGTTGTCGGCAAAACCGCCACTCTCGATGACCTCAGGGCGGAAGGCTACGAGGCCTTCTTTATCGGCACAGGAGCCGGGCTGCCTAATTTTATGAAAATCCCCGGCGAGAATTTAATCGGTGTTTATTCGGCCAACGAATACCTCACCCGGGTTAACTTGATGCGCGCCTATGATTTTCCCCGCTACGACACGCCTGTTTTGGTTGGCCGGCGGGTGGCGGTTATCGGCGGTGGCAACGTGGCCATGGACTCCGTCCGGACGGCCAAGCGCCTGGGCGCCGAGCGGGCGATGATCATTTACCGGCGGTCGCGGCATGAGATGCCGGCCAGGGAGGAAGAGGTCAAGCATGCCGAGGAAGAGGGGATCGAGTTTCATTTTCTTACAGTCCCGATAAGATATATAGGAGATGAATACGGCCGGGTCAAAGCGATGGAGTGTCAGCGGATGGAGCTCGGCGAGCCCGACTCCTCGGGCCGACGCCGGCCCGTCCCGGTCCCGGGCTCTGAATTCATAACCGAGGTTGACCTGGTTGTTGTGGCCATCGGCCAGAGCCCCAACCCGCTTATCCCGCAGACAACTCCGGGCCTCAAGGTGGAAAAATGGGGTAACCTCGAAGTCGATTGGGCGACGATGGCCACGAGCCTGGAAGGAGTCTATGCCGGCGGCGACATTGTCCGCGGCGGCGCCACGGTCATTTTGGCCATGGGCGACGGCAGGCGGGCGGCGGCGGCGATCGATGCTTATCTGAGGAACGGAACAAGGCAATAATCCCCGATAATACTTTTATCGCTTGGAGGCGCATAAATGAGCTGGGTAGATGATTATAAGAAAAAATTGGTGACGGCCGAGGAAGCGGTCTCGGTGGTCAAGAGCGGCGACCGGGTTTATATCAGCGGCAACGCGGCCACACCTTACGTTTTAATGAAGGCTCTGGCCCAGAGAAAGGATGAGCTCCGCGACGTGGAGCTGGTTCACGTGCTGCTGATGGGCGAGGACCCGCTATCGAAACCTGAAATGGAGGGGCATTTTCGCCATAATTCGCTTTTCGTCGGCCCGGCTGACCGCAAGGCGATCAACGAGGGCCGGGCCGACTACGTCCCGATTTTTCTCCACCAGATTCCTGACCTGTTTTACTCCGGCCAGATGCCGCTCGATGTCGCCATGCTCCATCTTTCGCCGCCTGACGAGCATGGGTTCATGAGTTTTGGCGTCGAAATCCTGGCTTCGAAGGCAGCGGCTGAGAAGGCCAAGGTGATTATCGCCCAGGTTAACGACCAGATGCCCCGGGTGCTCGGCGATTCGTTCATTCATGTATCCCGCGTCCACAAGATTGTCGAAGTCTCCGAGCCTTTGCCCGAGCTCGAGCGAACGCCGATGACCGAAGTCGAACTCAAGATCGGCCAGTACATCGCCGAGCTGATAGAAGATGGTTGCACGCTGCAGCTCGGAATCGGCGGGATTCCGGACGCGGTGCTGGCGTCGCTCAAGAACCGACGGGAGCTCGGGATTCATACCGAGATGGTTTCTGACGGGGTAATGGAGGCCATCGAAGCGGGCATTATCACCGGGTCGCGAAAGACGCTTCATCCGTATAAAGTGATTCTCACTTTTATCCTTGGGTCAAGACGGCTGTATGATTTCGTCGATAACAACCCCATATTTGAAGCACATCCGACCGACTATACCAATCATCCCTTTATCGTCGCCCAGAACGAGAAGATGGTCGCTATTAACTCGGCCATCGAGGTGGACATCACTGGGCAGGTATGCTCTGATTCAATCGGGCCTTATATTTACAGCGGGTTTGGCGGCCAGGTCGACTTCATCCGCGGCGCGGCTCACTCGAAGGGCGGCAAGCCGATTATCGCTCTTCCTTCGACGGCCAAAGACGGCGAGGTGTCGCGGATTGTGCCCTACCTCAAGCAGGGGGCGGGGGTAGTGACGACCAGGGCCGATGTCCGTTATGTGGTCACCGAGTATGGGGTGGCCTATCTTTACGGGAAGAACCTGCAGGAAAGAACCAGAGCTTTAATCAACATTGCTCATCCGAAGTTTCGGGCCGACTTGATCAAAGAGGCGAAGAAAAGGAACCTGCTGAAATAATTCCTTGAGTAATCCAGCATAGAATAATTCAGCCTAAAGCATAAGGCGGCCGTGCAGCAAGAAGAGCTCTTTCCCAAAGCGGCAGGCCGGATTGGCACGGACGAATCTGGGAAGGGCGATTATTTTGGTCCCTTAGTCGTCGCCGGGATTTTTATCCCGGAAGGTCAGGAAGAAGTCCTCCGTGAGCTCGGGGTGCGCGACTCGAAGAAGTGCAGCGACTCCAAGGTGAAAGAGCTGGCCGCCATCCTCAGGAAAGGCTACCCTCATTCGGTCGTGGCTATTGGGCCGGCTCGATACAACGAGCTTTATCTCCGGTTCCGGAACCTCAACCGTTTGCTCGCCTGGGGGCATGCCAGGGTTATCGAGAATATCCTCCAGCAAGTGCCGGCTTCCCTGGTGATAACGGACCAGTTTGGGGATGAACTTTACGTTCGTCAGGCTCTGATGAAAATGGGGAAAAAGGTTGAGCTCATCCAGCGGGTGAAGGCTGAGGCTGATTTGGCCGTGGCCGCGGCTTCTTTGCTGGCCAGGGCGGAGTTTTTGCGGCGGCTGGAGGATTTGTCGGCCGAGGTGGGGGTAGAGCTTCCGAAAGGCTCCTCGCCGCTGGCGGAGAAGGCTGGGGTTGAGCTGGTCAGGCGATGGGGCGAGTCGGTCCTCGATAGAGTGGCCAAAAAACACTTCCGTCTGACCGCCCGCATCCTAAAAATCGGGACATGATCTATATTTCCTATTTTTCCCCCCTATCCTAAAAATGGGGACACGTTCTATATTTCCTATTTTTCCCCCCTCATTTTTTCTTTTTTCTTTCGTTTTTTACCACGGTATAAAAATAGTAAAAATAGGGACACGACCTATATTTCCTATTTTTTCCTTCCCCCTTTTGCCGACAGAATAGCCGGGGACTAAACATGGGGACATTTTCTATATTTCCTTTTTTCTTTCTTTCTTTCTTCCTTCCTTCCTTTCTTTTCTCTTTCTCCTTTCTTTCTTTTTCTTTCTCTCTCTCTTTTTCCTTCTCTTTCTCTTTTTCTTTATCTCTCTTT
>JBBIRF010000070.1:0-1996 GCA_037441905.1 Candidatus Aminicenantota bacterium | reverse complement strand
TTTTTCTTTCTCTCTCTCTTTTTCCTTCTCTTTCTCTTTTTCTTTATCTCTCTTTCTCTCTCTCATTTTGCGGCGGAGGAATTAGCTGGCTTATTAAGAAAATCGGGAAAGAAAATCGGGACATAATCTATATTTCCTAATTTCCCTTATTTTTCCTCTTTCTTTCGTCTTTCGCCATGGGAATAGTCGGGGTCAAAAATGGGGACTGGGTAAAAATCGAGACATAATCTATATTTCCTATTTTTTCCTCATTTTTCCTATGTCCGGTTTTTCTTTTCCCCCTCATTTTTTAATAGAATAGTCCGCCCCGTAGGGAAAATGGGAAAAAATAGGGATATATAAATGAGAACTATATAAATGAGAAAAAAATAGGCACATATTATATATTTCTTATTTTTCCTTGCTCTGCTAGTGCAAAGGCCAGGAGAGCGGTAATCAGCGGGAGGGCGCAATTAGCAGGAAAAGAAAAAATAGCTCAGAAAATGGGAAACAAAAAGGGGGGGAGAGGAAAGGAGGAGTGGAGTGGAGTGGAAAAGGGAAGCAGCCCGATTTTCATAGGCCAAGGAAAAAAGAAATAAAATAGGAAAATAGGAAATATAGAACATGTCCCGTTTTTCACCCGGGGAAAATAGTATGTGTCCCCATTTTTTAATTGGATTATTATTATGATTTGCATAATAATAAGTGAGCGGTCAGAAATAAGTGAAAAGCGCGGCCTGCATTTTTTTTCTCTGTATTGGGCTTTCCTGCCTATCAATCGGCTGCAAGCAGAAGGCGGCGCCACCTTCCGGACCTGCCATCGAGGCTGAAAAAGAAAAGTCGCCATCCCGGCCTGCCGAAAAATCCGAGCCCGCGGCCCGCCTCGTGTTTACTTCACCCCGAGACGGCGGGACTGTCTGGAATCTCCGTCAGCCGCTCATGGCCGGGTTTTCCGCACCGATAAACCCAGCTGATTTTTCCTTCACCGTCACTCCCTCACCCGGCGGTTGGCAAGTCTCATGGGAAGAACACGGAAAGGCTGTGTTCTTGACTCATGCCCAGCCTTTTCGACCAGGGACTTCGTATACCTGGACAATAGAAATCAACCCCCCAGATAAACCGAGGCTGGCTCAGGCGATAAGATTTACGGCCTTCGGACCATCCTCCCTCGACCTCATCGAGGAAGCCGAGCGGTCAGGAAAACTCGACCTGGACACGGCCTGGACCTTTCGCTTCTTTGCGCTCGTAACCCCTTCCAAGCTTCCTTCGGAATACCGAAGCCCGACTCCCATTCCCTCCGGGACTGCGGTTATCCTCGATTACCGCCGCATCGAAGATAAGCTCAAGCCCGAAACGCGCCTTAAGATAAAACCTTATCTCATGCGCCCGTCCGACCCGGGAAGCTTTTATAGCGAATGGGCGACGTTGACTCGGGCCCCGACAAGTCGCGCCCCAGCGACTCGCACCCCGGCGACTCGTCCAGTTCCCGCCTTCGGGCTGCTCTACGCCGGCACAGCCGGCCTTCAAGAGGATAAGCGGCCGGAAGATGAGAAATCGACGCCGAAATGGTATGTCGCCAAGGCTAAGGGCCTGCCTGTCAAGGTTCTTTCCCGGACGAGCCTGAGGGCGGCCCACACGGCCCTCGATTGGATTACGAATCACGCCATGTACGCCAAATTTAAGAGTCTTCTCGGGGTCGAGCCCGCAAGCGATGCCGGGGAAAAATATGCCGACGGCAGGCCGAACGAGGGAGCGGACGGCGACCTGGATATCTATCTTGTTCCGGCCGACCCTTACCTTAATTCTTCGGGCGGCGCCGCTCTCGGGATGTGCGTCGGCCTTCGAGCGGGCCAAAAGACCCCGTGTTATATCCTGATACAGGAACGCCTGTCCGGGAAAACCCTGGCCGCAACGCTGGCCCACGAGCTTTTCCACGCCTTTCAGTTGGCCATCGACGCCCGGGAAAGCAAATGGTGGTTGGAGTCAACGGCTGTTTGGGCCGAGGACTTTGTCGGCC
>JBBIRF010000069.1:0-9566 GCA_037441905.1 Candidatus Aminicenantota bacterium | reverse complement strand
GAAGAATGGTTCTTCCCAGGCGTTAAAGCTGGCCTGAGCTGCGCTTTCCAGCTTTCTTCTGGCTGAATTTTCCACCTTCTCTATTATCCGGCCCATGGTGCTCAAGAATTCATCGCGCCTCATGAATCCAGCCCGCCTCAGAATCAGGTATTCATAATAGACCGTCCCGCCCTCAGAAAACCACAGCATGTTTGTTCTGTTTTCTTTTTCATAATCAAACGGTCCGAGGGCCAGCGGCCTGATGGCTTTAACGTTATAAAGATGGAAAAACTCATGGGCGATAAAACTCAGCCAGACCTGAAAATTCTGCCTATCTTCAACCTGCGGTAGTCTGGTAAAAACGGCCATGGAATTTCTGTGCTCTAAGCCGCCCCGGCCCGGGCCCATCATGATGAATACATAGCGGCGGTAAGGCACCTCATCCACAATACCGGTGGCCGCCACTATCAGGCGCTTGAGGGCGGAAATGATTTCCGCCATGTTTACGTCACCAGCCTCTTCTACCGCCAGCTCATAGGGAATCCCGCTGACTTCAAAGGTCACCACTTCCTGGTTGCCGACATAGATCGGACAATCATAAAGCACATCAAAACTTTCAGCATAAAAGGTGTTCTCCTGACCAATAACCGGTTCCAGTCCGGTAGAAATTCGACTGAAATTTGGATGCGGTTTAATGCTCACCCGCACCGGATAATCCAGTTTGCCGGCGGCATACATAAATACGCTGGTCGGTGAGATGTAAGCTTTTTTTTCTGTCAACTGGCTTTCAGCCACTCCCTGATTGCAGGCCACAACATCGTAAGTCGCGATTATATTTTGACTTGCCGCGAGCTTTACCCGCCAGGTGTTTTCATCAGTCTTTTCCCACGCCAGGGGCCGGCCTCGCCCGTCCGAAGCCCTGAAATTCTCCACATTCCGGGCAAAATTCAGAATCCGATAATAACCGGGCTACCAGGCCGGCATCTTCAGCTCAACTTCATTTTCCACCGCTCCCTGATACTGAAAAACCACCCGAAACCGGTTGGCAGCCGGCTCATCCATCGAGACTGTGTAGGAAAATGCAGATAGCACATCAGCCGACGGGGTAGACTTAAGACTTGACTGCAGAATATTCTGCTGACATCCAGCTGTCAGCGAGATTAAAGCCAGCGCCAGAACCGCCAGCCACCGGCTCTTAAACCTCACCTTCTTTAACATAGCTAAAATTCCTTCTGGAAAACCTAAGCCGTATAGAATTTGATTACGTTTCTTGATTATATTATTCAAAAGAATTCCAGTCCACAACATTCCTTATTAATAAAGATGAGATCGATTTATCGTTTAAATAAGAAAAGAGAGCCCCTCCATCAGACAATTCTATCCAAGCAAAGTCAGCTTTTCTTCTGTAAATATCGATAAACATGAAAAAACCGCCCTTCTCGGCCACTATCTAACCAAAATTGTCTTTTCCTAATAACGGCTATTTCTTCCAGGTAGCCTGGTAACGGCAGATGTACTGATAATCCTCCTGGTCTTTTTCCACCGCATAAAGCTTCCCGCCCTTCAATAGAAAGGCGTCCTGGGGCATCTCGCAGCGGGCAATAAATTTCCCTTCTTGGCTGAAAATATCCCAGAGGTATGAATCAGGCGCCTTTCCTTTTTCATAGGTCCGGACATAAAGGCGATCTTCTTCATCCACAAAAAGAGAACCGAATGGTGGATAATAATCCGGGAAAGCCAGCATTTCCTTTAAGTTGACCCCCGGAGCTTCAGGCAACTGCTTTAGTATTTCCTGTTTGTCCCTCTCGGTTATTGGCTGAGGCCAATATTCCTTGCGGACTATTTTGAAAAGCTGGCCCTCAGGGTTAAAGTACTTAATTTCGTAGGCCTCTGTCTTCCCATATAAGAAATTCCCCCGCCTGTCCAGGCAATAATCGAAGGCTACATTAAAGGGGTTGAGAATAAGAATTTCCTTTTCTGTTGCGCTCGCGGAATGAGAGCTAACGGCATCGATTTTGCGCCATCTCCTCGGCTGGGATGATAAATCGAGGGGGCCGCCTCTTGTCAAATCGAGTTGAAGCCAGCCGAAAAGGCCGGAAACCCGCCGACGAACCGAAGGACAGCGAAAAAGAGGCGGACCTCTCGGCCGAAGAGCTCCGCCAGCCGTGAATCATCGAGTCGGTGGATTTTGTGGAAGACCCCGGCCTCATCCACTCCGCCCTCGGTGACCAGGAAATGGAGGCGGGGGTGAAGATTTATCCGGGCGCCGAAGGTCTGAATGGCGGCGATAACCCCCGGCGTAAGCGCGCTCCCAGAGACCACCTCGAGATACCGAGTCAACGAACGGAGAGCCGAGCGGCAGAGCTCCCCGAGCAATTTCCGGTTGTACTTGAAGAAGGTCCGCAGCATCTTGGGGATGGTAAAGACGACCTGGCGGTGAGCGACATCCAGAAGAAGTACATCTCTCATCCACTTGCACCACTCCTCAAGCCTCTTCGAGTGGCAAGAGAGGCAGAAGCCGCGGGTGCGGCAGGAGAACATCAGCAGCCGCTCCTCCCCGCAGTCCGGACAACGGATACGGGCAAACCCGCACTTTGGGTTGTCGCAGTCCAGATAGCGCTCAACGACCTCTTTGATGATGGGACGGAAGAACCCGTATTCTTTCTCGTACCGGGACTCATATTCTCGAAGGAACTGGTCAAGGTAATGAAACATCACCCGGTAGAGCACGGTGCGTTCGGGATGCCGGGGACGATAGATTCCTGCCGAAGCAAGGAAGAATATCCAGCTACAAAAATCCGGTCATGCCCTTCTTGGCCAGGAATTTTGACGATGTTTTCATCGCTTGAGTTCCAGATAGGCAACATAACCCGATTCCCCATTGAGCCGGTCTTCAACCCAGACATTTCTCACCTGATAGTTCTCCTGAATAAACTTTCTGCGTTGCGGATCGCCCTGGATTTAAGAGGCCTCGAACTGAAAGTGGTCAGCCGTTACCGGTTTAGGAGAAAATCGCTTATAGCCCATTAAAAATGTTGCTCTCCTGGAAAGGATGTAGTCAATGTTTGTTTTTTCGTGTCCGGATAATGCCTCGCCGAATACCTTTTGTTTGAGGCGGCCAATATGGCGGTCGGTTAAACCGAAATAATCAATTGTGTTCATCTCGCTATAATAACCGACAGCGCCAATGCCAGGAATGACGAGCGTATCGGATGGGCTTTTCTTAATACGCCGGAATAACTTGCCGAGGGTGATAAAGCGATTAACCCACCAGCGCTCTGTCTTGATTCCCTCATAGCAGCCATTATGATAGGATTTGTTGCCACCCCAGATCGCTTTCTCCAGCGGAGTGGAAGGAAGCACCGTAACGATAAGAGCCACAGCCAAGAGGGCCCGGGCGACGGAAATGTTTGCTTTTTGAGCTGAAGGGGGAAGTCACCTGTCGCTTTGGAATAGAATGGATTGGGAAAAAGGCTGGGAAAATAGGCTATTCGCCAGGCGTTGTAGAGCAAAAACGGAACAAGGAAATATAAGGTGAAAGGGAGAAGCCATTCTTTCTGGAGTAGGCCTTTTCTAAGGATGAAAAAATACAGGGCCATGACCAAAGCAAGAAGAATCCCATCGGGCCTCGTTAGAAAGGCAAAAAAGGAAATGATCCAAAGGGAGCGATAGAATTTTTCTTCACCCGATGCTAAGTGCCACTGGAGCGAATAAAAACAGGCCAGGACAAGAAACGAATACAGGGAAGTTTCCATTCCTGAAGCGGCCCAATATGCCAACGGGCCGGAGGCTGCAAAAAAGCACAAAAAACCAGCCCGAATATCTTCCCTCGGGGTGAGAGCTGCTTACCATTCTCTTGAAAATCAGGATTGTCGCAAATAAAAAAGCAATTCCTAAATAGGACATTATTTCAGGCAGGTCTTGAGGAAGGATAGTGGCTATGAAGGCTCCTATCAATACCACCAGGAAGTTGCTGTATCCTTCGATCGGCGGCTCGTTAAGATTTCAGCGCAGCCCAAGGCCTGCAGCGAGATTCTGGCTGAAACGAAAGGAGATATAGGAATCTTCGTGCGGCCCGTAATGAAGCCAATAAATGTGAATACCCAACAACAATAACAGGAGAAAAATGAAGCCGGCTGATAATAATTTCCTTTTCTGTTGCGTCCTCGGAACGAGAGTTAGTGGCACTGCTTTTACCCCTTCCCATTGGCGGGGATGATAAATTAACGGGCTGCCTCTTGTCAAATCGACGAGTTGCCTCACGAGAAAATCTATTCGAAATTATTTTGCCTTTAGCTTACCTGATGAGGCAACAAGGCTCGTTGAGACTGCCCAGGCCACTTCAATTGGACATCTTCCTGCCAAAAAAGTTCGATGCTTCCCTTTAACGACCTTCTGTGGTGTTATTGGCAATTCAGGTAAATCCCGAGTGGCCGTCGTATTCCACGGCTCCGAAACGCCATGCTCTTCATCGGCCAGGATTGGGCTGGGCAGGCGTAGTTTGCTGGCAAAAATCAAGTTGAAGCCAAGACTCGGCCAAACAATTTGTTTCAGGCTCCCTTGAATAATATAATAGCGAAGTGCGTCTCTTTTCGCGTCGCTCGTTTCGTCCGATCCAGCATTTTCTTTATGCTGCCTTTGTCATCCTCTGGTTTAAGGACAATTTCGCTGGACTGAGAGGGCTCTCGATAAGCTTCTGGGTCCCCTTCCTTCCTCTCCTCGGTCTGACCGGGTTGCGCCTTTTTATTGCCCTGCGGGAAAAGGATGGCCAGCCGAGAAAGCTTCGAATCCGGCTTTGTGGTGAGATCACGGCGCTTGTCATTCTTCTCCTGGCTGCGGTCATCTTCCGGCTTCCTTACCTGACCCATCCGGCGGGCATGATGACGAGCGACGACGCCATCCCGGCCCTGATGGGCAAGCACATCGCCGACGGTAAGGTGCCACCCAACAGTTTTTAAGGCCAGCTCTCCATGGGCTCACTGGCCAGCCATTTTTTCGCCCTTGTCTTCAAGATGTTCGGCTATTCCATGGGTGTTCTCAAGAGTGCCACGCTTCTTTTTTATCTGGCTTTCATGGTTGTCCAGTTTCTTCTATTAAAGGAAATTTTTTCTTTTGCTTTCGCCCTGGCGGTGACGTTTTTTTACAGCCTGCCCATGCCCCAGCTAATCACGGCCAGCCTCGACAACACCTCGGCTTATCCCCTGGTTCTCTTTTTTGGGGCAACGCTGCTCTATCTTTCTTACCGCATTGCCAGCCGAGGCCAGGAGAATCTAATTCCCTGGCTTGGCTTCATGGCCGGACTGGCTTTTTGGACGCACCAGATCACGGCCGCTTTTATCCTGACCAGCCTGCTTAACCTTCTTTTCCGGTTGAAGTTCAGAATTAAAACTTGGGCTCTCCTCCTGTATTCCGGCATGTTGGGCTTCCTGCCCCAGCTCTTTGTTGAGGTGATGAACCGTTTTTCGCTCGTCTCCTTCCTTGCCCCCCAAAAGAGCGCCGCTCTCGCTATAGGAGAGAAGGTTAGGGCTTCCTTGCCGCTTCTGGCTTCTCTCCTGGGCGAGGGCGGCCATCCCTGGCGGTATTTCCTGCTTATCTTGGTCCTCGCCGGCTTTCTTATCCTCTCTGGCCGGGCGGTGAAAGCGAAGCGCTTGCTCCCGGAAGCGATGTTCAGCCTCCTCTTCCTTGTTTTTTATCTTGTTTATATTTTTTCCCATTTCAGCGAGCGGGGTGTGGTTCGATATCTCTATCCCCTGTTTGTCTGTCTTCCCGTGCTGATGCTGGCCCCGTTTCAGGTCTTGAAATCAAAATGGCGGAATTTCCTTCTCCCCGGTCTCGTGGTGGCTGTTTTTCTTGGATTTAACCTGAAGGAAAGCCTGGACCAGGTTAAACGAACCGCGGACCGGGATTTCCGGATCAGGCAAACGGCCACAGCCATGGAGGGGACGGGTCGCCGGTACTGGCTGGCTGATTATTGGACAGCTTATCTTTTCACCGCTGTCTCAGCCGAGCGACTCATCGTCGATTCGTACACCATCAAAAGGTACCCGGCCTATTCGCTGGCTTATTGGAACAATACGGAGACTGCCGCCTACATTTTTCTTTTCCGCGACGTCCTGCAGGAGCGGGATTATGAAGCCAACCTCCAGCGCTGGTTGAGGAGAGCCAACCTTGGATTTAAGAAACGCGAAGCCAGGTCCACCCGGCTTTTTTACGAGGTTAGGCCCCGGCTTCATCCGAGAGCGCTCAACCGCATTGTGCCGTCTTCTTTTCCCCAGCTCGAGCTAGCGAAGCGAGCAATCGTCGACGGCTATTTTCAATTAACTTTCCAGAACAAAGAGGCTGAGGGGACCGATGATTTTCGGCTGATCGCCGGAATTCCTGGTTTTAGCTCCGTCGAAACGACTTTTTCTGGCGCAGATCAGACCATTTGGGTGGCCATTCCGGTTCCGCGCCAGCAATCTTTTCGGGTCCGTTATTATCTCGATTACCGGGGAGTGCCTCTTACTTCTTCTGTCCAGGAATTTGAGTACGGGCTGAGTGATATTTCGGCGGCCAGGAGAAAAGCTCCCCTCGTCTTCCTGGAAGGAGTCGGACCTGAATTCACCTATCAGGGGAAGAAGCGAAGAATCTGCACAAAAAAAATAAGTTTAGAATTCAACCCTGAGGCCGGATATCAAGGAAAACTTCGGTTTTTTTTCTTTTCGCCGTTTCGGTTTTCGAGCTGGCGCTGGTACGGGAAATACGCCCAAAGTGTCCGGGTCGAAGCCAATGGCCAGAGCCTCATAGAGGCTCAGCTCAAGGATGGCGAAAATATTCTCGACCTCGTCTTCCCGAAGAACCTCCTCAAAGAAAGCGGCAACCTCATTACCCTGGAGTTCCGCCATCATCTCTGGTATTTTGACTATCCCTTCTGGCTTGTTTCTACTTTCCTCGACCGCATCGAGCTCGAGTAGAGCCGCTAAAAGGCCGGATTCGCGAACATCCCTGAGTCCTACGCCGGAGAAGGTCCGTTTGAGCTTCGAGGAGGCGGTTTAACAGGATGTTCTGGCAGCGCCCAAGGAGATGAAAGACCGGAAAGAGCGGGTCGAGGCGGCCTCGGGCTAACAGGAGTTGACCGAAACGCGGCAGCAGACCTGCGGTTCGCTCGGGTTAAAATAAGCAATTTGGAGGAACTTAGTTGAATTTAGTTTTCGACTGTTGTGGCCAGGTGAGCCTTTTTGTGTCGATTTTCCCCTTCAACCATCGTCATGAAATATAAATCACGACAAAATGGATATCAAGGACAATCAAAAGTCGGCCAGGAGGTTGTCAAGGAAGGAAACGACATGATGAACTCGGCCCACGACATCTTCAAGGAAAGCTGTGGCGATGAATGAATATGTTGAATCCATTTTTGAGAAGAAACTCAAGCGGCGGCGCCTACTGGCCAGGCTGCGGTTTGAAAAAAAGATAGAAATCATTGTCAGGATGCGACGAGCTGTTGCTGAAATAAAGAAGGATTCGAAACATAAGCCCTGGCCTTTGTAAGGAGCAGTTCAGGTTTTTGGTTGACTTTCATTCAGGATTCCGTTAGTTTTTAACTGAGTCCGAAGTGCTTATTTTTGCTTGCCATAAAATCAGGTTTATCAAAACAGAAGCCATCAATTTGTTATATCAGTGTCCGATCCTTCGTATCATGAACCTCGCCTTCTTCCTCGCCACACGACGGACAAGGAAACTTCGCACCCCTGGATAAATCAATCTTCAGGTCCAGCCGACCTTCTTCTTTGGAAAACCGAATATCGACCACATGCCAATTTAGACTTCATCTGGAATCCTACCATGTCTCTAGGCCACGATTAAATATGCTCTACCCAGCCAAGATGGAAGAGAACCAATTCAATTAAGTTTTCTCAGGGTTATAACATCCCGTCTGGAATTATGATTCCAATTTCCTTTCGGTTGTTGGCTTCATCAGACTCAAAAATCTCATCCTTTGGGTCTATGATAACCTTTAATAGCAAGGCCCGGCCGGCCAGGTCAGGCTTTAAGAAATCAAAAGTCACCTCGGTGCTTCCTGGCGCCAGACGTGAAATCGTCCCGCTCTTAAGACGCCAGCCGCTCTCCCCGCGTAAAAGCTGTTCGCTCTCAAATATCCGAGCTTCCCATTCTACATTGGTCGCGGTGGCTGGACCTGTATTCATGATCTTAAACCTGATACCTTGCAGGTTGCCGTAAGCTAAAGCATCATAATTCAAAACAGTCAAATCCCCGAGAAAGTACAGGTCCAATTCAGGTCTTCCTCGGCGCAGACCGGTGTGGTTTAAGGTGATAAACTTCTCGTTGTTCGCAGCTGGCTCAGCCGGGTTGTCCGATTCTGCTCTGATAGAAATCCTGTAAGTGCCTGTATACCAGCCTGGTTGGCCCGTTTCCGGATTCAGCAGGCTGAAGCTCCTGGTATTCCCGGCTGAAATGGCCATATCGCGAGCTTCGTAGACACCTTGGGCAATTTTTGCAAGGCCGCCAAATCGATCTATATAAATTGACCCTGGATTTTCATTTACCGAGACTCTTAAAGTTAGTCGGCCACGAAAATCGCCAGAGCCTTTGTTCTTTAGACTGAAGGCTACCGATTGCCCCGAGGACTTAATCTCCTCAACGATTAAATCTGGCGGGCCAGTAATCCGGAGAGGCGCTATGGCCATGCTGGTTTGGTACAATTCATTAACAACAGTAAGGCCATAAATAGAAGTGCCCTCTGGCGAAGTTGCGGGAACAGAAAAATTGTATTCTCCGCTCAGGTCAGAACTAACCAGATTGACTGCCGGCCCTGAGCCATCAAGTTTTGTTATAGCCAAGCTCTTTATGGTTGAACCTCCGCTCCCTGGTTCAACCTGCCAACTGATTACGCCATTACTTCCCTTAACGATAGCAGCTGGAGTGATCTTAAACTCTTTGATCGCGGGAGCGTTAACGAGGACACCGGTCAGAATCTTTCTCTTGACTGAGACTTGAGTCACTCCCGGGAGAAAAACAAATATAATCAAGACAACCGTCAAGATAATGCCCGCCAATCCGGTTTTGATTTTCTTCATTTTATTCTCCTTTGTTTAGGCAATTACCAAAACTATGAGCGGATTTCCTGCCAGTAAGAATTGCGATGTTCTTGGCTCCACGGATGAATTCTTGATCAGGGGACTCTCTTTCACTCAAGCTATAGCAATGGTAAAACATAGATTTTGTTAGAGTCAAGCACCAGGTCAAAGAACCTCTATGGGCGTCTCTTTGAGCGCGAGGAAATTCTAGACAAGATAAGAAGCCACATCTTGGAAAAGACGGCGCGGGAATTCGGCGAGGTGACCGCAGAGACCCTGAAAAAAGTCATAGGGGATAAGAATTTCGTTTTCTGTTGCGCCGGGGAGAAAGAGCTAAAGGCATCAATTTTGCCCATCGCCTCGGCTGAAATCATGATAAATCGAGAGATGAGCGCTTGTCAAATCGAGTTTAAGCCAGGGGTGAAGGCCGGAAAAACCGGCCGACAAGCCGAGGAGAAGCTAGAAATGGGCGGACCTCTCCTTCTGGCCAAAGGAAAGATTATGAAAAATAAT
>JBBIRF010000068.1:0-9611 GCA_037441905.1 Candidatus Aminicenantota bacterium | reverse complement strand
TTTGAAAAATACAAAGTTTATTTTATCTCTATCACAGAACGGCTTGATACTTCCACTCCAGCAGGAAGGCTTTTAAGAAACATAATGCTTACCTTAGCTAAATTTGAAAGAGAGTTAACAAGTGAAAGAACAAAAGACAAAATGTTTGAAAGGGATAAGAAGAGAATGTGGAACGGTGGTTTAGTGCCTTATGGGTATAAAAGAGAAAATAAAAAACTTGTTATCAATCATAAAGAAGCTGAACTTGTTCGGTTTATTTATGAAAGCTATGTAACGACTGGTTCTTTATTCATAACTTTAATGAGCTGAAGCAACAGGAAATCAAAGGTAGGCAAGGCAAGAATTTCTCAAAAGGTGCTTTATATTACATTTAAGAAATATTCTCTATACCGGGAAATTAAACTATGCTGGAAAAATTTATCAAGGAATTCATCAGCCGATTATATCTGAAGAACTATTTAATCTTGCTCAAGAGGTACATAAAGAAAAAGTAAAGACCTTGCACTTATATAAAGACTTTCTCCTTTCAGGACTTGTTAGTTGCAATGACTGTGGTTCTGTTATGACGCCTTGTTATACAAACAAAAGAAAAGATGAAAAACTTACATAATACTATTATTGCCGATGCACCAAAACGTTTAAGATGGATTGGGATTCATGTAGTGTTAAGCAAGTCAACGCAGACAGATTGGAAAATTTCATCCTTGATAATCTTGAAAGGATTTCAAATGACAAAATATACATAGAAGACCTTATTTTCAGACTTAACAATGACCCAAAATTGGGCTACCGTTCTGGACACGAACTAACGCAAAAACGTTCACCGCTTTCCTCTCAAACGCTTCAAAATATCCTGAAAATCTTTTTAAAATTCCTTGCCCAGCAAAAAGGAACTGAAAGGAATCTTTTAATCAAAAAGCTCATCAAGAACATTCTCTATTCAAAAGAGCAAATCCAGATAAACCTTTATTATTCAGAGGATTTTGAGGCTTTCAAAAATTCAAATATGCCTTTAGAGGTTGGGTCGGCTGGGGATAAAAAAGAAAAGGAAACTTCTTCTTTTCCGAAAGTCCTCAGTTCGTATTGTTAAAATTGGCTCCGCGGGCAGGACTCGAACCTGCAACCTAGTGGTTACAAGGGCCCCAGAATTTCTCCTGGGCTTGGACTATCTCTTCACCCGCGTCAGTCGCCTGACGGGAGGGTGCCGGGCGCTTCCCCCGGAATAACTCCGGAGTATGGGCCAAAGCCCTAGTCTCTGCACCTTCCCAGAGCCCTAAGGGCTCCAGGCTTGGCTCAGGGTTACCATTCTCCGCAACCGACGGAGGGCAGGCTTCCCTGAATTCACCCGGTTTTTCAACCGCGGTTTCCCGCGGAAGCTGCAGTCCCGCGTGAACCTCACGGTGACAGTTAGCACAAAGCAGAATGCACTTATCTAATTCCGCTTTGATTTTTTCCCAACTTCTGGTGTAGCCTCTGTCTGAGATACCGAAATCCTTTTCTTCAGTCTCCAGGTGATGGAATTCAAGCGCTTCAACACATCTTCCATAACCGCAAATGTAACAGCGACCGCCTTTCTGCTCAATTGCCATCTGCCTAATTTTTCTCCTTCTCTTACGAACTGCTTGAATGAGATAGCTTCTTCTGTCCCTGTACTTTCTTCTGTCACCCAAGGGCTCACCTCACTACAGCCACCCGCTCTGCCGATTGAGCTACCGCGGAGCAGCCTTATTATATTTATCAGCAATCGAGGAAAAAATCAAGCTAACCGAGGCTTGCGGTTAAAAGCGGTAGCCAGCCTGTTTGGCCACTTTACGATAGTCTGGGCCGGTCATCTCGACAATCTTGCACATCTCATAAAGCCGGGAATGAAGCCGCACTCCGATCCGGTCAATCAAAGTTTCTTCACCCTTCTTATAAAACTCGCTTCGCTTGTCCTCTTCCTCGCCTTTGTCCAGGTAGTTAGTCGTGAAAATTGTCAGCTTTTTCTCGTTATACCGGTAGTTGATAATATGAAAAACCGTTTCTTCCACCCAGGCCGTCGTCCTCTTGGCACCTAACTCATCCAGGACCACGACCGGCGTGTTTAAAACCGGCTGGAGTACCTCGCTCGCCGTCACATCCGCCTCCGGGTCGTACGTCGCCTGGATTTCTCTAATCAAGTCCCGGAAATCATAGAAGGCGCACGGCACCCCCTTCTTTTCTATCAGCTCCCGGATAATGGCCACGGCCAGATGCGTCTTCCCCACCCCGCAAGGCCCGATAAACAGAAGCCCGACATCTTGCACAGGATAATTCTTGACGAACTGTTTGGAAATTCGGAGGGCATCCCGGTGGGAATCGTTATGCAACTCAAAATTTTTAAACGAACAGTTCTGATACCGGCGGGGAATATTCGCCCGGATGAGAAGAATTTTCGTCTGCGTCTCCTGGTAACAGGAACAGCGCCGGGCGATTTTCCGTCCCTCGACATCAACCAGGACCCAGCCCGAGCCCTCGCACTGCGGGCAAACTTTCTCGGCCATCTTAGTTCAGATACCCCCTGAGCTGCTGGAGTTTATGAGACTGAGCCAGCTTTCGCTTGGCCTTCAGCTCAATCTGACGAATCCTTTCCCTGGTCAGGTTGAGCATATCGCCTATTTCCTGGAGAGTCCTCGGTCGATTATCGTCGATGCCAAACCTCAGCCGCAACACAAGAGCTTCCTTTTCATCCAGCTCGTCGAGCATCTCCCTTACCTGCTGTTCGATGGCGCTCTTGATAATCTGATACTCCACCGAAGGGACGACTTCGTCCTTGAGCGTCTCCTCCACTTCCTGGTCGGAGTCCGGCAAATGGTCGCTCAGAGAAACATTTTTCTCACTCAACATCCGGTAATCATCCACCTCTTCCGGAGTAAGGTCGCAGGCTTCAGCTATTTCCTCCCGTGTTGGTTCGCGGCCCAACTGAGCTTTAAGCTCAGCCTCCTTGCGCCGCATCAGTGTTATCTGGTCCGAAAGCTTCTGCGGCAGATGAAAAGCCCGGGCATTCTGGGTTAAAGCATGAAGAATAGCTTGCCTTATCCACCAGACTGCATAGGAAATGAAACGAACTCCCCGGTTAGGGTCATAGCGTTTGGCCGCTTCAATGAGGCCGAGGTTTCCCTCGTGAATCAAATCTAACAAACTTATTCCCATCCCGCGGTATTTTTTAGCGTAATTAACCACAAACCGGAGGTTACTCTCCACCAACCGCTGCAACGCCTCGCGGTCGCCTTGCTGCGCGCGCCGGCCGAGCTCTCGCTCCTCTTCATCAGTTAAAACCGGAAACCTGGAAATCTGTTCCAGGTATTGCTGGAGGCTCCGCGACTCGAGAATGTCATCATCCGTCATGTTTCTTTCTCTTCGCTCTTTTCGAGCTTAATCAGCGCCGCCGAGCTCACAGGCACCAGGCTCCGGCGCTTGCGCTCAAACTCCTCTTCTCTTCCCTCAAAAAACTCTTTTTTAATGAATTCGAGAAGCTCGTTAACTTCTGCCTCTATTCTCTCAATCTTTTGCCTTAAATTCAATATGACTTCGACTCCAGCCAGGTTTACGCCGAGGTCGCGGATGAGCGTCAGGATCAGCTCCAGCCGCTTGAGGTCGTCGTCAGTATACAGCCGGGTGTTTCCCTGGCTCCGGGACGGCTTCAGGAGCCCCTCTCTCTCGTAAAGACGCAGGGTCTGGGGATGCAAGTTGTACATCCGCGAAACAGCGCTGATGTGGTAATACCGGGGTTGCTCGGCTTTTTTTTCTCTTCTCCGTCTCATCTTAAATCAACCCCATTTTCTGTCTCGGATTCTCCGGAGCGACTCTCTCGAGCTCTTTCATCAACTCGCGGACGCGCTGGTCGTCGAAGGGAGGCGGGACTATCGTCACCTCGACATACTGGTCGCCTCGCGCTTTTCCGCCGGCTGTCGGGACGCCCATACCCCTTATCCTGAATTTTTGGCCAGATTTCGTGCCCGGCGGAATTCGGATAGTGGTTTTACCGGCCAGGGTGGGAACCTCTATCTTCGCGCCCAGCGTAGCCTCAGCCACAGTAATCGGAACCTTGAGGTAGATGTTATTGCCTTCGCGCTGGAAAAGCGAATGAGGCGAAACCTCGATTGAGATATAGAGGTCGCCCGCAGGGCCGCCTCGTCGGCCAGCGTTTCCTTTGCCCGCAATCCTTACCTTAGAACCCGTATCAACCCCGGCCGGGATGCGGACGTTTATGGTCTCAGCTGCTTGAACTCTTCCTTCTCCGTGGCAGACGGAACAGGCTGCGCCCGGGCTTCGGCCGGTGCCGCCGCACTCAGGGCATTCAGTCGAAAATCGCATAAACCCCCGTTGAATCGTCGTCCGGCCCCGGCCGCCACAGGCAGGACAGCGGGTCGTGCCGCCCGAGGAAACATAGCCCTTCCCGCCGCAGGCGGAACAGGGGACGAATCGCGTGAGCCTTATTTTGGCCTGGACGCCGTTAATCGCATCCTCAAACCCCAGCTTCATCGTGTAGTGAAGGTCCTCGCCTTTTTCGGGCTCGTAGGCCGGCCGGCTCATCCGGCCGCCAAAAAAACTCTCGAACAGGTCACGAAAACTGGCCGAGCCGTAATCGGAAAAATCAAACCCCTCGAACCCGGAAAAAGGCGGAGCTTGCTCGGCCCCGGGCGGGACGTTGCCGACGAAACCGAACTGGTCGTACTGAGCCCGCTTTTTCGGGTCGCTCAGCACGGAGTAGGCTTCCTGGATTTCCTTGAACCTGGCCTCGGCGGCCTTGTCGCCTGGGTTAAGGTCAGGATGGTACTTACGGGCTAACTTCCGGTAAGCCTTTTTGATTTCAGCCAGGCTCGCCTTCCGGGATACACCAAGAATCTGGTAGTAATCTTTCTCCATCGGCGAACCTTAGTTTAAGGCCATTAATTTTTCTTGTCGTCATCCACGACTTCAGCATCGATGACTTCATCCTCTCCTGGTCGCGATGAACTCCCGGCCGAGCTTCCCGAACTATAAGTGCGTTGCTGTCCTCCGCCGGCACTCGAGGTCTGACTCTGGGTTGCCTGCTGGTACATTAGCTCGCTCAGCTTATGGGAAGCCCGGGCTAAGGCATCCATCGCCTGCCTGATCTGGTCAACATTCTCGGACTCGATAGCCCGCTTGGTGTTCTCAATTTCCGCCTGGACCCGCTGGGCCTCGCTTTCCGGAATCTTGTCCCGGTTTTCACGCAGGAGCTTCTCCATGTTGTAAACGAGCTGGTCAGCCTGGTTTTTGACCTCGATGACTTCCCGCCGCTTCTTATCCTCGGCCGCGTGAGCCTCGGCTTCTTTCACCATCCGCTCTATCTCTTTCTCGTCGAGTCCGCTATGGCCAGTGATCGTAATCGCCTGCTGTTTGCCAGTCGCCATATCCTTGGCCGATACATGGAGGATCCCGTTAGCGTCGATATCGAAAGTCACTTCTATCTTGGGAACGCCGCGCGGAGCGGGTGGAATACCGTCGAGATGGAAACGGCCGAGCGACCGGTTATAGGCCGCCATCTCCCGTTCACCCTGGAGAATATGGATTTCGACCGAAGTCTGATTGTCGGAGGCTGTAGTGAAGATTTCTGATTTTCGCGTCGGAATCGTCGTGTTCCGCGGGATCATCCGGGTAAAAACACCGCCGAGCGTTTCGATACCCAGGCTGAGCGGGGTAACATCAAGCAAGAGAACGTCTTTCACTTCGCCGCCGAGGACAGCCCCCTGGATAGCGGCGCCAACAGCGACTACCTCGTCGGGGTTAACTCCCTTGTGCGGCTCTTTGCCGAAGAATTCTCGGACAAGCTGCTGGATGCGCGGCATCCGTGTCTGACCGCCAACCAGGATGACCTCGTCGATGTCCTCCGGCCGGAGCTTGGCGTCTTCGAGCGCTTGCTTGCAGGGTGGAATCGACCGCTGGATGATGTCCTCAACCAGGGCCTCGAGTTTAGCCCGGGTGAGCTTCATCAGCAGGTGCTTAGGGCCAGAGGCGTCGGCCGTGATAAACGGCAGGTTGATTTCGGTTTCCATCATCGTCGAAAGCTCCATCTTGGCCTTTTCCGCCGCTTCTTTCAGCCTCTGGAGAGCCATCTTGTCCTTGGTCAGGTCGATGCCGGTTTCCTTGCGGAATTCGGAGACAATCCAGTCCTGGATACGCTGGTCGATGTCGTCTCCCCCGAGGTGGGTATCACCGGAGGTAGCCTTCACCTCGACCACACCCTCGCCTACTTCGAGGATGGAAATATCAAAAGTGCCGCCGCCGAAATCATACACGGCGATAATCTGGTCCTTTTTCTTGTCCATACCGTAGGCCAGGGCGGCAGCTGTCGGCTCGTTGATGATGCGGATAACGTCAAGACCTGCAATCCGGCCGGCGTCTTTGGTCGCCTTGCGCTGGCTGTCGTTGAAATAAGCCGGGACGGTGATCACTGCTTTTTCAACTTTCTCGCCGAGGTAGTCTTCAGCCGCTTTTTTGAGCTTCTGGAGAATCATGGCTGAAATCTCAGGGGGCGCGTATTTCTTCCCCTGAACTTCAACCCAGGCGTCGCCGTTCGGGCCTTCGACAACCTTAAACGGCACCTGCCTGATTTCCTCCTTGACCTCGTTATACCGGCGGCCCATAAAGCGTTTAATCGAATAAATTGTATTTTCAGGGTTGGTCACCCGTTGTCGTTTGGCCACCTGGCCAACCAGACGCTCGCCTTTGGCCGTAAAACCGACGACCGAGGGCGTCGTCCGGCTGCCCTCTTCGTTGGCAATAACGGTGACTTTATCCCCTTCCATGACGGCTACGACCGAGTTCGTCGTTCCTAAGTCAATTCCTATAATCTTGGGCATGGTTTCACCTCCTTATAATTTACCCTTGATTTCTTGGTTTTTTGCTTTCATTTCTGGCTTTTTCAAGCCTTTTCTCTTCCTTTATATCAGGAGATACCGAGATAGCCTGGTTCAGCAAGGGGAAGAATTTGGTCTTCCTCCTTGCCTTTTAGCCTTATATTCGGGCCTTGCCCGATTATAAGACTGCCGGTCAGGGTATTTCCTCCTGATAAATAACTCATATAAATAATAAAACTTGAGTAAAGTTTTGTCAATATTTTTTCAAAAATATTTATAATAGCCTAATCAATTATAGTCATAACGCTTTTCGAGGCCTCCCGGACAGGGGGGAAACATGGCAGCGGAGGGAATAATCGAAAGAGCTGCTGGGAGAGGAATATGCCATAAATCCTGTTACGGAGAAACGAGAATGCGGGCTTGGCAATAAAAAAACCTGGCTTTGGGCCTGTCGGACAGAGATTATCTGGAGGGAAGCCTCGCTTTAAAAAAGAACAAATCAGCGGGTTGAGAATTCCTGGGAACATCCCCCCTCACCCTCCTCGGAGGAAGTTAGCTCAACTGGACAGGACTGAGCAGCTAAAGGATAGGATAGGATAGGATAGGATAGGATAGAATTGAATTGGATTGGAGGGGAGTGGTTAGGTTAGGTTGGATTAGGTTAGGTTAGGTCAAGACAGAATTGGATTGGTTTGGAAGTAAAAAGGGTCGGGAGGAAAACAGAAAACAACCTAAGCCAAGCTAAGCTAAGTCTGAGGGAGGGAGAAAACCAAGCCTTTCATGCCGTCCATCATCGCCCAATAGATGGATTTAGCCTCATCAGGGTTGCCAACCGAGATTTCAATAATCGTCAGAGGTTTTTTCCTCACCTGACGCCAGAGGTTGGCCATGGGAAGCCAGCCATACCAGCGGAAGCCGAGGCCAACACTCGCCAGGCGGCCAAAAAAACCGCGGCTGGCTGGCCGGACATAAATCTTGATCCCCTCGACCAGATTAAGAGTGAAAATAGTCGGCATGTCTTTTAACTCCAGAGCATCGAGTTCAAACGTGCCGCTCGTCTGAACTTCGCCCGGGACGATGGCTTTTCTTTTGGGGGCAAACAGGGCTGACTTCTTCCCGAGGGTCAGCACCTGGAGGGGCGGATGACCTCCCCAGCGCTTGACCTTGATTATCTTCCATTCTTTTAGCACCATCCCTCTGGCTTTTAGCTGAAGCTGGCGGGCCGGCAAGTTAAGAAGAAAATAGAGCTGCGGGGAGGAAGCTAAACGAAGCTCCAGCTTTAAGAGTTCGTTTTCAACCCGGAGCTTAACAGGGTCAGTTAACTCCTGGCTCGGCGTCGTTTGCCGAGGAAGAGAGCTAGCTGAACTTACCAAGACAAGGCAAAACAATAAAAGCAGAAAAAACACCCGCCGTCTCGTTAAATAATAAAGATAATGGATATGGGAAAACGACACGGAAGAGAAAGTCGATGAAAGCACCTGAGCGTTACTCAACGTTACCCGCGGAAATCGACGCCGAGAGTGGATGAACAGCTTTAGATAAAAAATAAATAAAAACACCTCCTGTTTTCATTATCTATTATCTATGAATCTCTGTAAAAAAACAGGAAATATAAAGCCTGTCCCCATTTTCCTGGGGAGCAATTAATGAAGGGAAAATAGGAAATATAGAACGTGTCCCCATTTTAGTAGATGTAGATTTTGGTGCCTATCTGGGCGGCCCGGAAAACCGCCTCCAGGTCTTCATCCCCTACCCGAATGCAACCGTGGGTTACATTACGGCCAAGAAGCCTGGTGTAAAGCGTCCCGTGGATAAAATAGCCGTTGCCAAAACCCAGAGCATATTCCCCTAATACCCCAGGCTCTACCCTTTCTTTCCAATCTTTCGGTGGCTCCTTCCCTTCCTCGATGAAAGCCCAGTCCGGCTTTACCCAGTCGGGGTCAACCACTTTGGACTTAACTGCAAATTCACCCCGGGGGGTATCAAATACCCAGCGCCTTTTGCCGCCGGGCTCCTCCAAAATGCTCCCTGAACCGCAGGAGACAACCGCTTCTCTCACAACTTCGTCCCCCCGCCGGAGGATAAGCCGGTTGGCGCCGCTGTCGATGAGGATAAAAACGCCTCGGGGTCTGAGAGCGGCCAGTCGCCTCTCGAGTCGCCCCTTTTCCCGGATAATTTGTTCAGGGGAGAGCTTCTTCGTTTCTTCTAACACCTCCTCCGGCAGACTAAACCCTCTGGGCCAGGAAAGAAAAATGCCCACGATGTCTACGATAAAATAAACGAGGAAAACGGCGGCCAGGATTAAGACAGGCTTTTTCCGGAAAAAAAGAGTTAATTTATTCCTGCTTGGGAAGAAGAAATTCTTTTTAATCATGAACGAGTTCTCTTACCCACCGAAGGATTAGCGAGTCGCGGTTAGCGGTGCCGACTATGGTCACCGGAGTCCCGATTTCCACCATCTTGTAAAGCTCTTCAATTGCCTCATCTTCCATGGCCACGCAGCCATAGGTGAGGCCGTCCTGGCCACCGCCGTGAATCTCAATCAGGCCGCCAATACCTACTTCGGGCGGGATGATTCCTTTCTTTTTCATCTCCTGAAACCGGCGCCTGTCTTCCTCGTTGGGATAATCCAGAAGCAGCGCCCGAAAGTATCGGCTGTTAGAATTCTTCTTAATGATTTTGTATTTGCCTTCGGGGGTCGCCTGGTCTCCAGAATGGATTTTATCCGAAAGACCAAACCGTCCGAGACCAACGTCATAAACGGGTTTT
>JBBIRF010000067.1:0-10058 GCA_037441905.1 Candidatus Aminicenantota bacterium | reverse complement strand
AGCGAGCCTCGGTTTGCGGTGAAGCTTTATAGAAACAAGCAGGAGGCAACCGAGGCCCATCTCGAGGCCATCGAGGCGATGCTCAGCCGGCATTTCCAGAAAGACATCAATTTTATCCTCCGAAGCTACTCGTTTCCTGAGGAAACCAGACCTGTCTGGCTGTTTTTTGGCGGCGAAGAAACGCTAAAAAACAGGGTTATAAAAAAAATCAAGCAGGAGGTCTTTCGCCAGAACTTCCGGAAAAGAGAGGATTTCCTGGCCTTCCTGAAAGAAAAAGCCCTGAAGCTTCTTTTTGAAAAAAGCCATCAACTGTTTACCGCGGTTTCCGAAGTGCTGACTGAATACTCAAACGCCAGGCAGGCGATTCGCGAGCTCGAAGAGACCAAGCAAAGGCTCGGGGTGGCCTCGACCCTGCCTCAAATCCTGCGGGAGGAGCTTGAAAGGCTCGTGCCCAGGGATTTCGTCACGATTTATCCTTCAGAGTTTGTGGCGCAGCTGCCGCGAATGCTTAAAGCCCTGGGAATAAGAGCGGAAAGAGGTAAGCTTTCGACTGAAAAAGACCAGGCGAAGGCCGCTCAGGTCAAGCCTTATCTCGTCGAATACGAACGCCTGAGTCGGCGGTTTTCTGGT
Source organism: Candidatus Aminicenantota bacterium (assembly GCA_037441905.1). Taxonomy (GTDB): domain Bacteria; phylum Acidobacteriota; class Aminicenantia; order Aminicenantales; family CALLJL01; genus CALLJL01. The sequence continues at coordinate 9,428 of JBBIRF010000067.1, read as the reverse complement.
TCGGCCGACCCTGAAAAAGCCAGGCTCCTCTTCGAGCTTCGCTGGATGATCGAGGAGTTCAAGGTATCGCTCTTCGCCCCGGAAATAAAAACCGCCTTCCCTGTGAGCCCCAAGCGCCTGGAGGCCAAAATCAAGGAAATCGAGGAAAAAGGATTGGAAAAAGATTCGCGGTAAGGTAGCCGTCGCCCCTCCTTACCCCTCCTGCCCGAATATCTTATTTTCACCGCGGGATATTTAAAGACAAGAAAAACAAAGAAGCCTTTTAGTCGAAGGCAAAAAATTGAAGGACGCGCTAAAGCGGTGTTTCTAAGAAGCTTCAGGGTGGAGTTTTTCGAGGAAAAGACCGCCGAAGCCTCTTATCCTGCCATCGGAGGGGTGGTGCTTATCTAACGGAGACCTGGGCGGGCTGGCCCTCGCAGCCCTCCGCGCTCACGGCCACCACTCGATAATTATAAGTAATATCTTTGGAAACGGGGCGGTGCCAGAATTCTAACCGGCTCGGCTCGACCTCACCTAAAAGCTTCTCATTATTCCCTTCAACCAAATAAACGCGGTACTTGGCCACTCTCTCGGGCGGGTTGGCCTGGTTAGGTTGCCATTTAATCATGCTAATGTACTCCTGCTGGAGCAGCGACCGGTTACGAACTTTCTCGGCCGTACAGCCCGCTACCGCCGCGAGAATTCTAGTTTTAAAAGTCATTTCTTCGCCCGGGGAGCTTATCTCGTGGATGGCGATATCCCTGGATTTATTATGACCCTGCGTATTCCGGAAAATGATGTTTTCGGTGTCGTCGCTGTAGGTAAGCTGAAGATAGGCTCCGGCGGGCCGGGCATCGGGGTAGAAATTTTCAAGCCTGGTATGGCCAAAATCAGCCGCCCAGGTATGCTTCCCCCACAGCTGATTTAACGGGGAAAGCGAAGTTATTCCCGGGTCGAGCTCGGGCGAAATCGCCTCAACTCCGTAGAAGGGATAAGTCGGCAGACAGCCAGCCGGCGAATATCTTTCATCCACATGGGTGATTAAGAGACCGTTTCTTCTCGCCGGCAGGGTGTCAAACAGAGGGTCGACGCCGTTGTGGCGGTTTTCGACTAACAGGTATTCGAAGGAAGTCCCGTCAGAGTTAAAGTCAAGCGCAATCTTGTACAGCCGAGAGGAAGGTGGTGAAGGGTTAGCCAGGGCGCTTACTTTAAAAACGCCGCTCGTCTTGATTTCGACCGCCTCGACCCAGCCATAGACTTTCCATTTAATATAACCGCTAAACCCCACCCGCGGGTCAGAATATCCCATGATGCAATACATCCCGAGAGGCCGGTGATGAAAAGTGCTGTAGTCGTAGATATCAGGCGCCCCGGTCACATGACCGTATTCATGGCAAAAGACGCCGACATCTTTGTTTTCCGTGCCGTTCGAGTTCCGTTCGTTAACCGCAATCCTCGTCCTGACTCTGATTCCATATTTATTCACATTCATGCTGCTCATGTGCGGCCAGAAGAACGAGCCCCAGGTTTCTCTCGTCCCAGCCCAGATAAGGGCGAGGTCAATCTCTCCGTTATTGGCCACGGTGGTAAAGTCGAAAGAAGGGTCGGTGGCCTTAATCTGGTCAAGGGCGTGTTCAACAATCCGCGTCCAGCTGTTAAGCGATTTATAGTAGGAGGCAGTATACGGCAAGGTTACCCATTGGGGGTAGGCTGAGCCGACCGGCCAGAAAAGGCCGCCCGAATTGGCCTTATAATAATTTGTTAGGCTTACCACTCCTTCTGCGGGATCAAAAATCCGGGCGGCAAAATCCTGAGGGTTGTAGACTCCTTTTGACCAACCGTTTGGCGGCGTCGTTTCGGGCTGGAATTCGACCGCGACGATGAACATTTTTCTCGTCCCGGTCAAGGCTGCGGGGCCCAGGCCAGCGGCCGAGATTCTTTCGGGAGCAACTCGGTCATGGAGAATTTCCGGGTTCAGCCGCCTGATTTCCTCCATCACCCAGAAGCGGTCGGAAAGATGCTTGGGAATCCCCGCCTGTTCCAGCCTTTCGGGGTCCACCCGGCCGACAACCAGGCCTGAAGGGACAAGGCGATTTCCTTCCAGCCGGGCATACTCCAGCCAGCCAGTAGCTTCATTCCTGACAATAGTATAACCGTCGGCAGTTTCCACCCGGCGATGGTATTCATCACCGAAAATAAACCCGACAACGAGCGTCGAGTCAGGCTGACGAAGGACGATTTTTTCGCGCCATACCGGATGCGACCCGAGAAGTGCCGGCCACAACCCCAGCACTACCCCCAAAAAATAGGGACACATCCTATATTTCCTATTTTTTAAAAAATGGCTCATGCTCTCCCTTCCTCGCAGAAAATAAGAAAATGTTTTAGATTTCTTATTTTTTGAATTGATAAACCAGATAAGAAGAAAATATTATCCCTTTTTCCCATTCTTAGAGGCCATGATTTTTTTCTTAATTTCCTGGCATCCATAATTCTTCATTTTTCCGCTCTCCGTTATTTTTGCCAGCGGCGCGTCATTTATACCACTGTCTCCTGTTTTCTTCAAGAAACATACCCTGACTCTTTTCTATAACTCCTGATACCGTTAATTTAGACAATTCCTATAAGTTTTGCCTTCCGTGCCTCTTGGGAGAAATTTTTCGGGAAGATAAAACCATCCGCTCCCTATCTCAATCAACTTATCCCAAGTATTTTCGCTTCCAGCGATGAGGGATTTTTCTTTTAGCCAGGAATTTCAAGAAAAACTTTTTTGCGGGTTCGAGTTAACTTAGCTTCTTGAACCGGGGTTTTTTCACCCGTTAATTCCCTCCTTCTATCATTCACTGTGTCAAGTCAACCAAATATTAACCTAACAGACCGATTGCACCGCGCCTCCTTATCTGCCGCGCTCTTGGCTCTTTTCTCCTTAGACTTGGGCTTACCCGCTATCCTTATCTCCATCTTTGTCCTGGAAGCAGGCTGAAACCCATTGTTGACAATTCTCCCTGGCCTCGGATATAAAAATGGCAAAGGGATTAATAATATTTAATACCCCTCTCCGCATTAATAAAATCTTTAATACCGGGAGGAGGATATTTTTCCGCCGGTCGTGGAGGGTTTGCTAGCACGGCAGAGACCAGGCCAATCAGACCGCCGTCTGATTCCTCCAGGCCAATGGCCCTAAGACCATAACAGAGCCGATGTCGATGAGAGAACCTGAATCCGGCCACCTCAGGAAGAGAGGCTCCTCGCCTGAATCATGGCAACAGGGCGAGACAATTCTCCACGCCTTAACCGCCGCCGTAACCTTCCTTTCCCCTGACCACCGGGTAATCTGGATGAACCAGCGAGGACTCAAAACCCTTGGCCTTTCGCCGGCGGAAATTGAGGGAGCCCTGTGCTTTGAAATCTGGCAGAATCGTTCCATCCCCTGCCCTACTTGCCCCCTCGACGAGGTCATCCGCAGCGGCCAAACCAGAGAGGTCGAGCTGACGACCGCCGACGGCCGCATCTGGAATGTCCGCGGCCATCCGGTCTTTGACGACCGCGGCCACGTCACCGGCGTCGTCGAAGTCCGACAGGAAATCACGGAACGCAAAAAAATGGAGTTGGCCTGGAAAGAAAGCGAAGAAAGGTTCCGGGCGCTGTTTGAACGCTCGCTTCTCTGTGTTTATATCCACGACCTCGGTGGTCGGTTTTTAGAGGCAAACGAGGCGACTTTGCAACTTTTGGGCTATTCCCGCGAAGAGTTGGCCTCGCTCACCTGGACTTCTCTTCTCGACGAAAAACAGCTGCCGCAGGCGTTCAAGGTTCTTAACGAGCTCTTGCAGACAGGCCGGCAGCGAGAGCCTCGCGAGTTCAGGCTCCGCACCAAGAGTGGCGCCGAGGTCTGGTTCGAAACCGAAGCTTGCCTTCTCCCCCAAAAAGAGGGGTTACCCCTGATCCTCGGCGTGGCCCACGACATCAGCCATCGAAAGAAAATGGAGCAGGAACTTCTCAACTCCCTGCGGGAAAAAGAAGTCCTGTTGCGGGAAATCCATCATCGGGTGAAAAACAACCTGCAAGTCATCTCGTCGCTTCTTGACCTCAGGGCGATGAGGGCCGAAGACGAAAAACTTCGAGAGCTTTGCCACGACGCCCGCGCCAAAATCCAGACGATGGCCCTGATTCACACCCATATTTACCAGAGCGGCGAATTCAGCCAGATCGCCATGAAAAATTATCTTCGCGACCTCGTCCATTACCTGACTCAGATTCATTCAGAAAAACGAAAGGCCGTCGAGGTAAAAATCGAGGGGGAAGAAATTCTGCTCTCAGTTAACCAAGCCATGCCCCTGGCTTTAGTTTTAAACGAGGCCATAGCTAACGCCTTTAAGCATGCCTTCCGGCCCGGACAATCGGGGACGATCACGGTCATCCTGGAAAAGCCTGACCCGAAGGGAGTTAAGATTCGGGTTAAAGACGACGGGCTCGGGTTACCGGCCGGAATCGACCTCCAGCAGACGCCAACTCTCGGCTGGAAACTCATCCGCAACCTGGTCGTCGACCAGCTTCGAGGCCGGGTCGAAGTAATCCAGGACAAAGGAACCGAGGTGCTTATTGAATTCCCGCTCCCAAGGGAGGAAAAAGATGCCAAGAATTTTAGTAGCTGACGACGAGGCCACCATCACCACCCATTTGGAGGAAAAATTAAAGGCAATGGGCTATGAGGTTGTCGGCCGGGCCGCCAACGGCCCTGAAGCGGTCGCCTTATCCCGGCGTCTGAACCCTGACCTGGTCCTGATGGATATCGTCATGGAGGGCGAATACGACGGCATCGAGGCCGCCCGGCTCCTCCGCCAGGAACTCGACATTCCTGTGGTCTTCTTGACCGCCTACGGCGACGACCAGCTTATTGCCCGAGCCAAAACTGTGGAGCCACTCGGATACATCCTTAAGCCATTCCAGGACATGGCCCTGCGGGCCGCGGTCGAAGTAGCCCTTTTCAACCGAGAAGTAAGCCGGCGAATTAAAGAATCGGAAGCGTACTGGCGTCTGCTGGCGGCAAACATTGAGGAAGGAATAGTAATCGCTGATTCGCAGCTAAATATCTTTTTCTGGAACCGAGGAGCCGAGCTCATCTTCCGTCACCGTCCGGATGAAGCCGTCGGCCAATCGCTCTTCTTCCTCTTTTCGGAAAGCTTCCGCCCCCGCCTCGAGCAAGAGGTCGACGAGGCGCGGCGAACAGGAAAGCCGCCTTTTCAGGGAAAATGGGTTGAGGCGGTCGGCCTGCGGAAAGACTGGAGCAAGTTTCCGGTCGAGATTCATCTGAGCTCGTTTGTCATCCAGGGAAAAACCATGTTCATCCTTCTGGCGCGGGATGTTACGGAAAAAAGAAAAGCCGAGGAAAGCCTCAAGGCGAGCCTTCAGGAAAAAGAGCGGCTGTTAGAAGAAATAAAGGGACAGATGAAAAGTAATCTCCAGGCAATCTTTAGCCTAATCGACCTCAAGCTTGAATTCCTGCGGGAAAAGCAAACCCTGTCGATGCTCAAAGAAACCCACGACCGGATTAAAGCCATTTCCCTGATGAAACAAAAACTCGAAAAAACCGGCTCCTTAGGCAAGATTGATTTTAGCAGCTATCTCCAGAACCTGGTTCATCGGCTCTTCGAAGTGTTCGGTGCTGACAGAGAAAACATAAAGCTCGAAATGAAAGTCGGCGGGCTGCTTCTGGAGGTCAAGACGGCTATCCTTTGCGGCCTCATTGTTACTGAACTGGTCAGTAATGCTTTAAAATACGCCTTTCCCGGTGGTCGCCCGGGGACGATTTTTCTCGAGGCGGATAAAAAACCGCTGGAAAAACTTATTATTAATATAGGCGATGACGGGGTTGGCCTCCCGCCTGATATTGACCTCCGCACCCCCCGGACTCTCGGACTCCAAATCGTCCGTGAGCTTGTGCGGGAACTTAAGGGAACGATAAAAGTAAGCCGACAGAAGGGAACCCGTTATCATCTTGTGTTAACCTGCAGTTAGCCAGTTCAGACGGTCACTTTTTCTTTAAGGATTTTTTCCACCTTTTCTTTGACCAAAAGGCTGATCATCTCTTCAAAAGCCATGAGCGAGGGCGACCTCTCCTCACGATTTAGGGAGAAAAAATCAGGGATATCGCATTCGAGAGCCTCGGCAAGCTTCGTGAGGAGCTGCCAGGTGGGGTTACGGTATTTGCCTTTTTCGAGGTTGCTCAAGCAAGAGGCGGGGATACCGGCCTTGCGGGCAAGCTCGTACTGGAGCATCGGCCGGCCGGGTTTAACCTGACTGGGTCGGGCTTCCCTCATCCGGCGAATATTTAGCCCGAGCTCTTTCAGAGAAAAGCTCATTTTTTATCTACTATTATAAGAAATAATTTTCGGCTTGCCAAGTTATCCCTGAGAATTAGGCAAAAGCATGGTCATCTCTTGGTTTTATAAGATGAATGGTCTTCGGGGCTTATCTTCTTCCTGAATCTCAAAAGGTTCAAGAAATCATTCCTGGTCGGCCAATCAAGCCAGATTATCCTGGCGAAAAACCGGCGACCGAAGATTTTATCAAACCCGGGTACGGTCGGAGAGAGAGCGGACGGGAAAAGAAAAAAAAGAAAAATAAGTGAACCATGAAAATAAATTTAAAAAATTCCAAGCAAAACAAAAATTTTTAAAAAAAATTAAAAATTTTATTTGACAAATAAATTATGGCTATTTATATTATAATCAGAAATAATTTTTATAAGGAGGGGAAATGCCCAAGCTTACCGTCTCAGATTTGGAAAAGCTTCGGGAGGCGGCCAAATCGACAGCAATCCTCAGGGAAGGAGGCCCTTACCGAGCAAAAATCACGGTCCACATGGGAACCTGTGGCATTGCTGCCGGAGCCCGCGAAATTATGGACACCTTTCTCCGCCTGCTTAACGAACACAAAATGGCTGACGTCCTGCTTACCACCTCCGGCTGTGCCGGCATGTGCAGCCGCGAACCCATGGCGACGGTCGAGCTTTCCGGCCATTCACCCGTGAAGTATGTCGACCTGACGCCAGAAAAAGTCAAGGTTCTTTTCGACCGTCACATCCTCTCGGGCGAGCCGGTCCCGGATTATGCCTTAGGCCTGGGAAGCGAAAGAACTCTGTAGGAGGAATAATGTCAACCCAAATTTATCGTCTTAACCTGATGGTTTGCGGCGGGACTTCTTGCGCCTCGGAGAACTCTTTCGGGCTTAAACAGACCCTCGAGCAAGAAATAACCCGCCGGGGTCTTGACCGGGAAATCGCCGTCGTCACCACCGGCTGCCTCGGGTTCTGCGAGGCCTGCCCGCTCATCCTCGTCAAGCCGGATGATGTTTTCTACTCCCGGCTTCGAGCTGAAGACATCCCCTATCTCGTCGAAGAACATTTCCTCAAAGGAAGACCTGTTCCTCGGTTGATGTACCATCCTCCCGAGGACGGCAAAGGAATCATTAAACTCAGCGAAATCGGGTTCTTCCGCAAACAGATTCTTGTGGCTCTGCGGAATCGTGGCCTAATCGACCCGGAAAAAATCGAGGATTACATCGCCCGCGACGGCTACAAAGCCCTCAGCCGGGTGCTCACCGAGATGAAACCGGAAGAAGTCATCGCCGAGGTCAAAAGAGCCGGGTTACGCGGCCGGGGTGGAGCCGGGTTTCCGACCGGGTTGAAATGGGAATACGTCCGGGCTGCCGAAGGTGAGCCCAAGTATATCGTCTGCAACGGCGACGAAGGCGACCCTGGCGCCTACATGGACCGGAGTATCGTTGAGGGCGACCCGCACTCGGTGCTCGAGGGAATGACAATCGGCGCTTACGCCATCGGAGCAAGTCAGGGTTTTGTTTATATCCGCAACGAATATCCCCTGGCTTATCACCGGATTACCAAGGCCATCGAACAGGCTAAGGAATACGGCCTGCTGGGCCAGGATATCCTTGGCACAGGGTTTAATTTTGAGGTCAAAGTCGTCCGGGGCGCCGGCGCCTTTGTCTGCGGCGAAGAAACTTCGCTCATTGCCTCGATCGAAGGCCGGCTTCCCGAGCCCAGACCCCGTCCGCCCTACCCCGCTCAGAGCGGTCTCTGGGGAAAACCCACCTGCATCAACAACGTTGAAACCTGGGCCAACGTCCCGGTAATCATCAACCGCGGCGCCGACTGGTTCGCCTCTATCGGGACGCCGCTGAGCAAGGGGACAAAGGTTTTTTCCGTCGTCGGCAAGGTGAAAACAACCGGGTTGGTCGAAGTGCCGATGGGCCTTCCCCTGGGCGAAATTATTTATGATATTTGCGGCGGCATAATCAAAGACCGCAAGTTCAAGGCTGTCCAGATCGGCGGCCCGTCTGGTGGTTGCATCCCGGCAAGCCTCCTTAACTTACCCGTGGATTATGAAAAGCTCACTGAAGCCGGGTCGATGATGGGTTCGGGCGGGATGGTGGTGATGGATGAGAGAAGCTGCATGGTGGATATTGCTCATTTCTTCCTGACATTTACCAGGGACGAAAGCTGCGGCAAATGCTCTCCTTGTCGGGAGGGGATTCCCCGGATGTTAGAAATTTTGACCCGAATCAAGGAAGGCCAGGCAGAGATGGCCGACCTCGACCTTTTGCAAGACCTGGCCGTGATGGTCAAAGAAAGCTCCCTCTGCGGGCTGGGGAAAACCGCTCCCAACCCTGTGACCTCGACTTTGCGCTACTTCCGGGACGAGTACGAGGCCCATATTAAGTATAAGCGGTGTCCGGCCGGCGTTTGCAGTCATCTTGTTTCCGCGCCCTGTCATCATGCCTGCCCCATCGGAACCGAAGCCAGCTCTTACGTAGCTTTTATTGCTCAGGGGAAGTTTGAGGAGGCTTATGAAGTCAACCGGCTGGTCAACCCCCTGCCGAGTGTTTGCGGCCGGGTCTGTCATCATCCTTGCGAGGTCCTCTGCCGCGCCGGAGAGACTGACGAGCCGATTGCCATTCGGGGGCTGAAAAGATTCGTGGCCGATTTCGCCCGGGCTAACGGACGAAAAAAACCAACCCCGCCGCCGAAAATAATTTATGAAAAAGTAGCCATCGTCGGCTCAGGGCCAGCCGGGTTAATGGCTGGTTGGGAGCTGGCCAAGCGGGGCTACGACATCACCATTTTTGAGGCCGAGGCGATTCCCGGCGGCATGTTAGCCTGGGCTATTCCCGACTACCGGCTGCCGAAAGACCTGCTCCAGGCTGAAATCGAAGACATCAAGGCCATGGGGATAAAAATTAAGACGGGCGTGCGCGTCGGCCAGGATGTAAGCCTCGAGGAATTGCTCAAGCAGGGGTTCAAGGCTGTGTTTATCGCCACCGGTGCCTCCCGTTCAACTAAGCTAAGAATCCCGGGAGAAGATTTGCCCGGAGTAATCGACCCCATCGAATTTTTGAAAGATTTCAACCTGAGGAAGAAAGCGGCTATCGGC
>JBBIRF010000066.1:0-10923 GCA_037441905.1 Candidatus Aminicenantota bacterium | reverse complement strand
TTTCTCCTTAATCTATGAATATTCGGGACAATTAGCCCTGGGAACCACCCGGTGGACGAACAGGTTGAGTTGGCCACAGAAGAGAATTCAAGGAGTGGAGGATGTTTTTCGAGGAATTGGGCAGTTGAATGCTTTAGCCGAGCAAAATATTTTGGGCAAACCAGGTGAAATTTGAGATAGGTGGTTGAATAATTCCTGGTTGACAAGCAGTTATTTCTTGTGAAAGGATAGTTTCTCAATTCGTGTTTTTTATATGGTCTATAATTAAATAAATGGCTAATCAACCTTAGGGAAGGAGGTTTTATGGTTGGAATCGTTGGCTACGGGGCTTATATTCCCTGCTACCGGATAAGGGTCGAAGAGATAGCCGGTGTGTGGGGGGCTGACGCCGCCAGTTATAAAAAAGGGTTGCTGCTCGAAGAGAAGTCGGTTCCTGCTCCTGACCAGGACACGATCACCATGGCCGTCGAGGCTTCCCGCCGGGCTCTCAAACGAGCCATGATTGACCCGAGGGAAATCGGCGCTGTCTATGTCGGTTCAGAATCCCATCCTTACGCGGTTAAGCCGAGCGGCACCGTGCTGGCAGAAGCCCTTGGGGCATGCCCTGACCTCCACACCGCCGACCTTGAATTTGCCTGCAAAGCCGGAACCGAGGGCATGTACCTGGCCATGAGCTTAGTAAAGGCGGGCGAGGTGAAATATGGCCTGGGCGTGGGCGCTGATACTTCCCAGGGTGCGCCGGGGGATGCCCTGGAGTACTCAACGGCAGCTGGTGCCGCCGCCTTTATTTTTGGAAAAGAGAAGATTATCGCCGAAGTGCTCGAGACTTATTCTTTTACGACCGACACGCCTGACTTCTGGCGACGGGAATACCAGTACTATCCTCGCCACGGCGGCCGCTTCACCGGAGACCCGGCTTATTTTAAGCACATCGTCGGCGCGGGAAAGGGGATAATGGCTAAGGCTGGGATAAAACCGGAAGAAATTACCTATGTTATTTTTCACCAGCCTAACGGCAAGTTCCCGCTGCGAGCCGGAGAACTGCTTGGTTTCCAGAAGAAACAGCTCGAGCCGGGTTTACTTGTCAACCGACTGGGTAATACTTACTCCGGCAGTTCCCCCCTCGGACTTACTGCCACCCTGGATGTGGCCCGGCCAGGCGATATCGTCTTGATTGTGTCTTTTGGCTCTGGAGCCGGCAGCGACGCCTTTCTTTTCCGGGTTACAGACCGGATTAATGAGGTCAGAGACCTGGCTCCGAAGACCAGAGACTTGTTAAACGGTCGCCGTTTTTATGTCAATTACGGCGTTTATGCCAAGTTCCGGAAAAAAATCCGGAAAGCGGAGGAATAGGGGGATGTCATGCGCGAAGTAGCCATTATCGGCGTTGGGATGACCAAATGGGGTGAACTCTGGGAAAAATCGTTGCGGACGATTTTTGTCGAAACATCCTTACTGGCGATGGATGATGCCGGGGTTGACCATGTGGACTCGATGTACATTGGCTCGATGTCGAGCGGGTTGTTTGTCGGCCAGGAACATCTCGGCTCCCTCCTGGCTGATTATCTGGGCCAAAAGCCTATCCCGGCTGCCCGCGTCGAATCCGCCTGTGCTTCCGGTGGTTTGGCCCTCCGGCTGGGCTTTATCGAAGTGGCTTCTGGAATGAGTGACATCGTGCTCGTCGCGGGCGTCGAAAAGATGACCGACCTTAACCCTAATGAAGCCACCTATGCTCTGGGCACGGCGGCCGACCAGGAATATGAAGGTTACCATGGAATCACCTTCCCCGGACTTTACGCTTTGATCGCCAAAGCGCATATGGAAAGATACGGGACGACTCGCGAGCAGCTCGCCATGGTGGCTGTAAAAAATCATGAAAACGGCTCTCATAACCCTCTGGCCCAGTTTCCCTTCCGGATTACCCTCGAAGCTGTTTTGAACTCTCCGTTGGTTGCCGACCCGCTGCGCGTGCTTGACTGCTCGCCGATCACTGACGGCGCGGCGGCGGTCGTCTTAGCTCCCGTAGAGGTGGCTAAGAAGCTTAAAAAACCGGTAGTCAAAATCATCGGGAGCGGCCATGCCACTGACTCCATCGCCCTCGCCCAGAGGGAGGACATTACCTGGTTGGAATCAACCTACCAGGCAGCCAGAAAAGCTCTGGCGATGGCCGGGAAAAAAATCGAAGAGATTAATGTTTTTGAAGTTCATGATTGTTTTACCATCGCCGAGATTTTGGTGATTGAAGCTCTGGGCCTGGTAGACAAAGGCAAGGGGGGCCAGGCAGTCGAGGCTGGCCTGACTAAGCTTGACGGTCGATTTCCGGTTAACCCGAGCGGGGGCCTCAAAGCCAAGGGGCATCCCGTGGGGGCGACAGGCGTGGCTCAGGCTATCGAAATCGTTAAACAGCTCCGCGGGGAAGCTGGCGCCCGCCAGGTAAAAGCGGCCCGGTTTGGTCTTACCCAGAACATGGGCGGAACAGGCGGGAGCAGCGTTGTTCATGTTTTTGCCGTTGATTGAAAGGAGGAACCATGCCAACACCAGCCAGATACTGGCGAGAAATACCCCAGCGATATCGGTATGAGGCCGGTCAGTGCCGGAAATGCAGCCTGATTCTCTTCCCGCCGCGTCTTGTGTGTCCTCGCTGTAAGGGACGAGAGTTTGAAACCGTGACCCTTGCCGAAACGGGCAAAATTATCACTTATACCATTATTCGCGTTCCACCCCATCAGTTTGTCGACCAGGCGCCATATGCTATCGGTATTGTCGAGCTGGATAACGGGGTGAGACTCATGGGACAGGTCGTTGATTGTCCTTTTGAAGAGCTGAAAACGGGCTTGAGAGTCAGGCTTGAATTCCGGAAAATGATGGACGAGGGAGAAGCAGGGGTCATCTATTATGGTTATAAATTTGTCCCGGCTTGAAAAGACTGAGATAGTTGACCGGTCTGAAGCTACGGCCATAAGAAAAAAAGCGACTGACCCGACGGAAATGAGTTAAACGCGGAATGAGGAAAGCTTCCTATTGAGCCGAGCTTGACCAGCCATTGTTTGTTTAGACTCCAGGATAGTTCGAAGGTGTTAGTTGGCGGGATTAGTTTCAGAAGGGCGCGACCTGGATATAATTAAAACAAGTCCAATCTAAAAGGTGAGGGAGGACGATGTTTCGCCTTGAAAGCAAAGTGGACACCAAGAGTTCTGAATACCAGGAAAATTATGCCCATTTTAAGCGCCTGGTGGCGGAGTACAAAGAGATTTTAAGACAGGTCCAGCAGGGAGGCCCGCCGCATTATAAAGAGCTGCATAAAAAAAGGGGGAAGCTCCTCGTACGGGAAAGACTGGAGCGGCTATTCGATAAAAACACGGCCTTCCTCGAGCTCAGCCCGTTAGCCGCTTACAATATGTATGACAACGAAGCGCCGGGAGCGGGAATTATTACCGGTATTGGCGTGATTCATGGTCGGGAGGTTTTGGTGGTGGCTAACGATGCCACGGTCAAGGGTGGGACATATTTCCCGATGACGATAAAGAAGCATGTCCGGGCTCAGGAAATCGCCATGGAAAACCGGTTGCCCTGCGTTTATTTGGTTGATTCGGGCGGAATTTTCTTGCCCTATCAAGCTGGAACTTTTCCTGACCGCGACCATTTCGGCCGGATTTTCTACAACCAGGCGAGAATGTCCGCGATGGGCATCCCGCAGATATCAATCGTTATGGGCTCTTGCACCGCCGGCGGTGCTTATGTGCCCGCCATGAGCGACGAGACGGTTATCGTCAGGCGCCAGGGGACGATTTTTATCGGCGGTCCGCCGCTGGTCAAGGCGGCCACAGGAGAAGAAGTGACTGACGAAGAGCTTGGCGGGGCTGACGTCCATTGCCGGATTTCTGGAGTGTCGGATTATTATGCCCTGAACGACGAACACGCGCTGGAAATCGCCCGGAATATAATTGAGACTCTCGACCCGCCGCGGAAGTTCGAGCTGGACATGGCTGAACCCGAAGACCCGTACTATGACCCGGAGGAAATTTATGGCATCGTTCCCAAAGACTTGCGCAAGCCTTACGATATCAGGGAAGTTATTGCCAGGCTGGTGGATGGCAGCCGTTTTCAGGAATTCAAGGAACTTTACGGCCCGACCTTGGTCTGCGGTTTTGCCAGGATAATGGGATATCCGGTGGGGATTTTGGCCAACAACGGCGTCCTTTTCTCGCAGAGCTCGCTCAAAGGAGCCCATTTCGTCACTCTTTGCGCGATGAGGAAGGTGCCGCTTATTTTCCTCCAGAATATTACGGGTTTTATCGTCGGCAAACAGTATGAACACGGGGGGATTGCCAAGGACGGAGCCAAGTTAGTTCATGCTGTAGCCAATGCTGATGTTCCCAAGTTCACGGTGATCGTCGGCGGCTCTTATGGAGCCGGCAATTATGCTATGTGTGGCCGGGCTTACGGGCCGCGGCTGCTCTGGATGTGGCCAAACGCCCGGATCAGCGTTATGGGAGGCGAGCAGGCCGCCAACGTCCTTCTGACGGTGAAGCTTAAGAGGTTAAAAGAGCAGGGTGTCGAGATGACCGAAGAGGAGAAAAAGGAGATGATGAAGCCGATCCTGGAGAAATACGAGGAAGAGGCAAGCCCCTATTACAGCACGGCCCGATTATGGGACGACGGCATCCTCGACCCCTTAGAGACAAGAGCCGCCTTGGCTCTGGGCATTTCAATGAGCCTTAACGCGCCGATTCCGGATTATAAAATGGGAATTTTCCGGATGTGAAAAATGGGCTACACAACAATTATCCTGGACCTTAAGCCGCCTTGCGCCAGGCTGAGCTTCAACCGGCCGGAAGTTCACAACGCTTTTAATGCCGTGATGATTAAAGAATTGCACCGGGCGCTGGATGAGGTTAGGTGCCGGCAGGACCTTCGCGTCCTCGTAGTCACCGGTGAAGGCAAGTCTTTCTGCGCGGGTGCCGACCTTAACTGGATGCGGGAGATAATCGCTTACTCCTTCGAACAAAACCTCGAGGAAGCGCGCGAGTTGGCCGAAGTCATGAACCAGCTTAACCGGCTTCCGCTGCCGACAATAGCCAGGATTAACGGGGCCACGATTGGTGGGGGTAACGGGTTCCATTGTGCCTGCGATATCGCCATCGCCAGTGAAGAAGCCATTTTCAGCTTGAGCGAGGTTAAAATCGGTTTAATCCCGGCTGTAATTTCTCCTTATGTCATCAGGCGCATCGGCGAGAGCCGGGCCCGGCAATATTTTCTTACCGGAGAAAGAATCCCGGCCAGGAGGGCCGAAGAGGTCGGTCTAGTTCACAAAGTTGTCCCGGCGGCTGAGCTTGACCGGGCGGTGGACGAGACGGTTGCGCTTCTTCTGAGCTCTGGTCCTGAGGCTATCGCTCATTCGAAGGAGCTAATTCAGAAAGTTCCGGCCATGTCGTTGGAAGAAGCGAAAGAATACACCGCCCGGGTGATTGCCGAATTAAGGGTCAGTCCTGAAGGACAGGAAGGGATGGCGGCTTTCCTGGAGAAGAGAAAACCTAAATGGGCCAAGGCGGCTGAGATTTACTTGGAAGGCAAAAATAAATCGACGAAGGAATAAAGCCAGTCATACGGGAGACAAAAGGAGGCCAAGAAAGAGGAATAAGGTCTGGGTTAAGATAGAGGGAGAGAAGGGAAAGACGAGGAGAGAGGAGAGGAGAGGAGAGGAGAGGAAAAAAGAGGCAGCAGCAATATAAGACGCAAGAAAATGTTTAAGAAAATTCTAATAGCCAATCGGGGAGAAATTGCGGTCCGGGTTATTCGGGCTTGCCGGGAGTTAGGAATTAAGGCCGCAGTTATTTATTCAGAGGTTGACCGGGGAAGCCTTCATGTTCAGCTGGCCGACGAAGCCTATTTAGTCGGACCGGCGCCGGCCCGGGAAAGCTATCTTCACATCGACCGGATAATCGAAATCGCCCGGAAGGCAGAAGCTGAGGCTATCCATCCGGGTTATGGTTTCTTAGCCGAGAATCCTGATTTTGCCGCCCGCTGTGAGCAGGAGGGCATCGTTTTTATCGGCCCCAATTCGAGAGCCCTCCGTTTGGTCGGAGATAAGCTGATGGCGCGGCAGACGATGGAAGCCGCTGGCATTCCGATAATCCCCGGGATGAAAGCTGTCGGCGAGGATTTTTCGGCCTACGAGGAAGAAGCGCGGCGGCTTGGTTATCCGGTGATGATCAAGGCTTCGGCCGGCGGCGGCGGCAAGGGCATGAGAATTGTTTATGAAGAGGCAGAACTCCGGCCGGCACTCGAAGCTGGAATGAGGGAAGCCCTGTCTGCCTTTGGCGACGAGTCGGTGTATCTCGAAAAATACATCGAAGAACCGCAGCATGTAGAATTCCAGGTTCTGGCTGATAATCATGGGAACATCGTTCACCTTTTTGAGAGGGAGTGTTCGATCCAGCGCCGTCACCAAAAGATTGTCGAGGAAACTCCTTCAACGGCTCTTACGCCCGAGCTGAGGGAACGAATGGGCGAGACGGCCAAAAAAGTGCTCCGGGTTGCTGGGTATAATAACGCGGGGACAGTCGAATTCCTCCTTGATAAAAACAAGAATTTCTATTTTCTCGAAGTTAACGCGCGTCTCCAGGTTGAACATCCGGTGACCGAGCTGACGACGGGCGTCGACTTAGTTCATCAGCAAATAAAAATAGCGGCCGGCGAGAAGTTGTCGTTCAACCAGGAAGACTTGAAACAGCGCGGCCATGCCATCGAATGCCGGATTTATGCCGAAGACCCCTCCCGGGGTTTCCTGCCTTCTTCGGGCAAAATTCTTTATCTCCAGGAACCCAAAGGTCCGGGCGTCAGGCTGGATAGCGGGATATACGCCAACTGGGAAGTGCCGATCTACTACGACCCTATTTTAGCCAAGCTGATTGTTTGGGGCGAAAATCGGGAAATAGCCTGTCAACGAATGAAGGCGGCCTTGCAGGAGTATGTTATTCTGGGGATTGCGACGACTATTCCGTTCTTGCGCGAAGTTGTCGCTCACCCTGAGTTTCTGGCCGGCAGGACGACGACGGGTTTTATCAGCCGGCACTTAGCTGACTGGTGCGAAGGCAGCGATGATAAAAACCTCAGGCGTATAGCTCAAGCCGCGGCGGCTTATTTTGAGGTCAACCGCCGGCCGGAAATCAAATGGAAAGCAGGGGAGGTAGCTCGCCGGCCATCTCCCTGGCAAACCCTGGGCAGGTGGCGCTTGGCCGGAGGAGAGTAGCAGGAGGCGGATGATGGAAATGAAGCTGAGGCACGGGGCAGAAGTCCTCAGTTTTTCTCTCGAGAAGAAAGAAGGAAAATACATCTATCGTGATGAGCAGGGAACGATGACCCTGGATATAAAAGAGATTGCGGCCGGGGTTCTTTCTATCCTGGCGGATGAAAAAAGTTTCCTGATTGCGGTTACCAGGGATAAAGATAGGTTTATAGTGGCCGTAGAGGGATGCCGGTTTGAATTTCAAGAAGCCTCGGGGATGGCGGCAGCTGGCCGAGAAGAAACGGCGGCCAGAGGGATAATAGCAGTTAAAGCGCCGATGCCGGGGAAGGTTGTCCGGGTTGTGGTGGGCGAAGGGGAGAAGGTCAGGAAGAATCAAACCCTGGCCATTGTTGAAGCGATGAAAATGGAAAACGAGCTTAAAGCGGCCGTCGAGGGTGTGGTGAAGAAAGTTAACGTGGCGGCAGGCGAGCTCGTCGATTCTGAAAAAACTTTGCTTGAACTCGAAGCCACCCCCTAAAAATCGGGACACGTTCTATATTTCCTATTTTTGACAGCGGGGCGTTTAAATATTAGCTCATGGGTAATCATGGGTAATATTTGCGGTTATTGAGGGATAACCCGTTTTTTAACCGCAGAGTGCTGCCTGCGCCAGTCAGGTTTGCTGTTCGGGGAAACCACTAATCAGACTTTCTAATCTTTCTACATGTTTTTTATCCTCTCCGGCCAGCGCTTGAAACAATTTCCTCAGGCTTTCATCCTGAATTGTGGTAATGGTGTTAAAATGAATTCTTTCGAGATTAATTTCGAGTTGTTTCAATTTCTGGAGGGCATGGATAAAAGTTATCTTTCCATTGGTTATCTGACTGATGATACCTTTTGCTTCCTCAGTACCTTCCTGGATTTCCTGGATGGAGACTTGTTCCTGACCGAAGGCTTCGGGAACTTTGATTATATAATTTTTCCTGGTCTGTAATAGACGAGTATGTTCTTTCTCTGCTTCAGCAATTAGGTTCAGTTCGGCCCTGACCTTCGCTTCAGCCTCTTGAGGCAGATTAGCTGAGGCAATTTAGCTAAGGTTGCATAACAGTTAGCAATAAGATTCTCCAGCGTGACCACTCGGTTGATAAGCTGCGTGATGGGCATTTTTCTCTCCCTTTTACCTTAATTAAATATAAATTCCTAACGCTCAATTTTTAAACAATTTAAGCAAGCCGTCTGTCGAGTTCAACTAAGAGGGCTTGCCCTATTGAGGCTTATCTCTATTCTTGATTCTTATATTATTTTTATTTTTGGTTTTCTAAGATCATGAGACTCATAACCTTCTTGGGCTATTTACCATTCTTCTCTTTTGGTCTTGAGCCCTATTATTCAATCCGTATCTCCGCGTCTTTTATTTAATTTTATATTTAATTTTACGAATTTATCTTGATAAGGTCTGGTCTAACCTTACATCGGCCTCCCGTCCCTTCATCTTTAATCCAAGTTCGAATCCCAACCCCCTTTTTTCTCCTGGACGCTGTTTATTTTATTGCATTTATCCGGCGGAAAAGGGGAAATAATCCATAACTATTTTTTAGCCCTGATCTTTCTATTTTTGATTTCTGAATCACAAGTTTATAGTTTCATAAACCCAGAGTTTCTCATGGGGCTGGATTAGAGCTTTTGGTAAAGCTTTAAGAAAAGCAAGCAAAGCGAAAAACGGCCAATTTGCCATCGGCTTTTCCTTGTGTCTAAGGACCCGACCGCGACCCGCTTCACCCCAGCGTTGACTTATTCTGGCTTATATGTTATCGATAAGCTTCAAAAAAAATCGAGGAGGCTTAATTTGCTCGGCTGGACAGGTAATATCCTCAGGATTAATCTGAGCAACCGCACTTTTAAAAAAGAGAGTTTTGATGAGAATTTTGCCCTTAAGTGGGTCGGCGGCCGCGGGTTTGCCCTGAAAATTCTCTGGGATGAGTTGAGACCAGGAATAGACCCCCTTGGGCCAGAAAATAAGCTGATTGTGGCTGTTGGCCCGATAGCCGGTATTCCGGCGCCGAACACGGGGAAAACTGTCGTGGCGGCCAAATCACCTTTGACGGGTGGCTATGGCGATGGCAATTTAGGAACCAGAGTGACGGAACAAATGCGGAAGGCGGGTTATGATGTCATTATCATTGAAGGGAAGTCAGACAAACCGATTTATCTCTATATCGAAGATGACAAAGTTGAATTCTTGCCGGCAGATGAGCTCTGGGGCAAGGGGACTTACGAAACCCATGAATGGCTTTACAGAAAATACGGCAAAGGAGTGGGCGTTTTGTCCATCGGTCAGGGAGGCGAGAACCTGAATCTTTATGCTATGGTCCGTAGCCTCGAGGGCAGAGCCGGAGGCCGCCCGGGGATTGGCGCGGTAATGGGCTCGAAAAAAGTGAAAGCCATCGTGGTCAAAGGAACCAAGCCCATCCCAGTGGCCGACCCCGAAGGAATGAGAAAGCTCGGCCTGGAAGACCTGCGCAAAGTGCAGCAAATCGACAAAGAAACAGGCTGGTCTTTGCAAGGTACGACTGGGGTTTTGGCCTGGTGTAATGAAGTGGCAGCTCTACCAGTGAGAAACATGCGGAAGACGCACCATCCTGATGCCTGGAAAATAGACGGCGAGCGACTGAACGCGGCGCGCGTCGCTACCTACGGTTGTCCTAATTGCACGATGCGCTGCGGGATTACAGTTCTTGACCACGAGGGCCGGAAATCCGAACTGGATTATGAGAACATCGGGCTGCTGGGAAGTAACCTGGAGATTTTTGAGTTGGACCAGGTAGCCTCTCTAAATTATCTTTGTGATGATTACGGCCTGGACACCATTTCTGCCGGCGGCACTCTGGGATTTTACGCCGACGCCATCGACCATGGGGCGATTAGCGGCGATTTCCGTTTTGGCGACGCTGAAAAAGCCAAGGAGCTTCTCCGTCTGGCAGCGTTTCGGGAAGGGAAGCTGGGAAACATGCTAGCCGACGGCTCGCTGCGGATGGCCAGACAGATCGGTCATGGCTCTGAGGCCTACGCTATGCAGGTCAAAGGAATGGAGATTTCGGCCTACAATTGCAAGTTCATTCCTGGAATGGCTCTGGCCTATGGCACCAGCCCGATTGGCGCCCATCACAAGGAAAGCTGGGTAATTACCTTTGAGATTAAGCAGACCGCCCGCGATTCTTACGGACCGGAAAAAGCGGCCAAGGTAATTGAATTGCAACGTATCAGGGGAGGCCTGTTTGAGTTTATCGTCGCCTGCCGTTTTCCCTGGATTGAGCTGGGATGGGATGTGAAGAATTATGCGATTTATTTTAATAAGATTACCGGGCTCAACTGGACGGTCGAAGATTTCTGGAAGGTGGCCGACAGAATCTATTCTCTGATGAAGTTTTTCTGGGTGCGGGAGTTCCCCGACTGGAACCGGACGATGGACTATCCGCCGAAGGTCTGGTTCGACCCGGAAAACGCTGATAAAGAAGGTCCGATCGCGGGAAAAGTGCTGGAGCTCGATAAATATGACCAATTGCTAAGCTATTATTACGAACAGCGAGGCTGGGATAAAAGAGGCATTCCCACCTGGAAGACGGCTGTGGAGCTTGACTTGAAAGAGGAGGCGACCGAAGTTAAAAAATACACCAGCCTCGAGGAAGGCGAATAGC
>JBBIRF010000065.1:0-11405 GCA_037441905.1 Candidatus Aminicenantota bacterium | reverse complement strand
ATAATAAGCTATGCTCCAAACCGGGGTAAAGGATACGCGGTTAAAACCGGTGTTCTTGCCGCCAGGGGAGACAAGATAGTCGTGACTGACGCTGATTTTTCCGTAGATTTAGAGGATGCCCTGGAGTTTATAAAACAACTGGATTTTTTTGATATTGTGGTCGGGACGAAAAAACACGCGGCTACCCGGAGTCTGAAGCATCAGGCGTGGCCTCGACGTTTCCTGGGAAAAGGGTTTACTGTTCTTACTAATTTAGTCCTCGGCATAAATTTTTCCGATATCACTTGTGGGTTAAAAGCTTTCCGAAGAGAAGTCGCTCGCGACGTCTTCTCCCAGCAGAAACTTGAACGCTGGTCCTATGATGCTGAGATTCTTTATCTTGCCACGCGCCGCGGGTACAAAATTCTCGAGCTACCAGTCCGCTGGCGGCACGTGGAGGGAAGCAAGGTCAGGCCGTTGCGAGACACGCTCCGCTCTTTTAAAGAACTAATTAGCCTCCGCCTCCGAAAATAGGCGAAAATCGGGACACATTCTATATTTCCTATTTTCCGCTTTTCTCTTACCATCGAAGTTAAATTTAGGCTCCTCATTTCTCCGTCTGGCTGACAATTTAATAACCGTTATACTGTGTTGTCTAAATTTTCTTATGCGAGGTCGGCATTCCGTGGCTC
This sequence comes from Candidatus Aminicenantota bacterium, assembly GCA_037441905.1. Lineage (GTDB taxonomy): Bacteria > Acidobacteriota > Aminicenantia > Aminicenantales > CALLJL01 > CALLJL01. The sequence continues at coordinate 10,734 of JBBIRF010000065.1, read as the reverse complement.
TCGGCCTCGGTAGCTCCGAAGAGGCCGCCGTTTCTCTCAGCCGTCTTAGTTTTGGCTTTTCATATTATCAGGTCTCAAGTTTTTCCTGCGCATCGAGGTTTTGCGGAAACTATTGTTTATCTTCTCCCATGCAGCCGACAATTTTCTTTCATATCTTTTAAAAACCAAGAAAACAAGAAAACCAAAAATATAGTATCGAGTAGTATCGAGCTCGAAGCCAAAAGAAATCTCTATAAGGGCGGGCTTTGGCAATTCTGGAAATAATGGATATGAGCAAAAAGGACATCTGGCTGTTTCTCAGGAAAAAAACTTGGTTATAAAAGGTAACTCGGGTAAAGTTTTGACAAATACGGCCGAGTTAGTAAAATTAAAGCTATGAAGACGGCGGGCGAGGTAAGGGTAGGGGACGTCCTCAGGCTTGAGGCCGAGATTTATCGGGTTCTCGAGGTTACCCGACACAGCGGCGTGGCCCAGATGGCCGGGGCGATTTTCCTGAAGCTCCAGAACCTCAGGACACATAATATCAGCGAACGACGCTTCAAGCAGGAGGCCATGGTCGAAGAGGTTTATTTACAGCGGCGACCGCTCCAGTATATTTATAGCCAGGCCGGGGACCATTATTTTATGGACATGGAGACCTATGACCAGTTTCCCTTGAGCGAGGAGCTGCTCGGCGGGCTCAAAGATTTTCTGTTGCCGGAGATGACGGTGGAAGTCGAGTTTCTCGAAGGGAATCCGGTGGGTGTTGTCATGCCTGATTATGTGGTGATGAAGGTGACGGCGACGGGAGAGGCGAGGCGGGGGGAGGCTGATAACGTCTGGAAGACGGCGGTTATCGAAAACGGGATGGAACTCATGGTTCCGCCTTTTATCAAAACAGGCGACCGAATCAAGGTCGACCCGCGGGGCAAGAAATACCTCAGCCGGCTCTAAAACCAACCTGTTATTTATATATCGACCCGCAGAATTGGGGGGCCTTAGTCCAGTTCTAAGCCAAGTTCAGGGGCAAAACTTAGATTAAGGTCGGAGGGAGGGTTGATTCGAGACCCAGGCTTAAGCCTGTGTCTAAGCCTGAGTCTGGCTCTAAATTAAAGTTTAAGCATAAGGAAGAGTTTATATATATGCTTATGCCTGACCTTAATCTAAGAACATAAGCTAGAAAGAGTTTTTTGGCTTGAAAAAAGATGAAAAGGGCGGCCAGGAATAGGGGCCCAAGAAGAAGGGGGCCCTTTTTCATGGAACCTTTCCTTGGGAAGTTGTGGTCCCAAGGCAAAATCAATAAATGGCAAACCAAACTTCTTAATCCGGAGAGAAGTTACATGTGGACACGGATAAGGGGAAATAGGAACCTGTAGATGTTGTCCCCGTTTTCGGAACATGTCCTTGTTGACGCGAAGCCTGTTTTGGCGGCGGGGTTTGTCCTCATGAAATGAGAGGAAAAGAGAAAAGTAAATTACAAGGTTCTTCTGAACGTTTTTTGCCCCACTGGAAAAAGGAAAGAAGCTGAAAAAATAGGAAATATAGGATGTGTCCCCAATTTTAGGGGAGGGGGAAGGTGATGCGGATGTCGGTGCCTTCCTCGCGTTTAATTTCCAGCTTGCCGTCAAGCTGGTTTACCAGGGTCGTGATGATTATCATTCCCATGGATTCGGCTTTCTTTGGGTCAACGTTGGCGGGGAGGCCTATGCCGTCATCCTTCACCTGAACCATGACCCGGTTTTTAGCTGCTTGCTTCAACCTCACCCAGATGTTTCCTTTTCGTCCCCAGGGAAAAGCATGTTTAAGCGAATTGGTGATGAGTTCATTAACTATAAGGCCAACGGGCACAGCATGGTTGATGTTCAGGCTCACTGGTTCGAGCTCGATATGTAGCTCTACCTGACCTCTTTGTTGCTGGTAATCCTGGAAAATCGTCTGGGCTAGGGAATTCAAGTAATCAGTAAAATCGATGCTCGTCAGGTCGGGCGAATGATAGAGCTTTTCGTGGACCATGGCCATCGAGCGAATCCTTTTCTGGGCTTGCCGGAACATTTCTACGGCCTCCTGGTCCTTCAGGTGGCGCGCCTGAAGGTTGAGCAGGCTCGAAATTACCTGCATGTTGTTTTTCACCCGGTGATGGATCTCGCGAAGCAAAATTTCCTTTTCCCGGAGAGACGCTTCGAGAGCCGCCTGGGTTCTCATTCGCTCTGTGACGTCCCGGGCTATACCCTCTATGGCTACCAAGCGGCCTGTCTCGTCATAAATAAACACATTTCTTTGCTCCGTCCAGATAACTGTTCCGTCCTTTTTCCGCCACCTGAGAATCACAGGTCTATTTACCTTTGCCTCGGCCACCGCTTTGAGGAGGGGCCTGTCTTCTTCAACGACAATCTTAAACCCCAAGTCAGGGTCGGCGTAATGTTCTTCTGGCGTATAACCAGTGATGGCCGTCGCGGCGGGGCTCACATATTCAAAACCCCGCTCGGGATAGAATCGATAACGATAGATTAAATCCTGGGCGTTTTCAGCCAGCCGGCGGAAACGCTCTTCGCTTGCCTTTAGCGCCAGCTGCGCTTTAACTTTTTCCGTTATCTCGAGGGTTACTTCGATCATTCCGATTATTTTTCCCTCTTCATTCTTGAGCGGATAACCGCGAATGTGCCAGTACCGGCCGTCGGGAGTCTTAACTTCATCTTCCTGCGGTTGGCCTGTATCTCTGGCCCGCCCGACGGGGCAGACCTCACAAGGAATATTCCGGCCGTGCCAGATTTCATAGCAACGCCGGCCCACCAGTTCCTCCGGCTTCAGGCCGACGGAGTCTGCGGCGGCCCTGTTGGCCCAGATGATGGTGTGGTCCAGCCCCTGATAAGCCACCAATTCTTCCATTGCCTCCAATATCGCCGCCTTTTCTTTTTCGCTCTTTTTCAACGCTTCCTCTGCCTTCCGCCTTGCCGTAATATCTTCCATGGCCAGAAGGATGAGCCTCGTCTGGTTTTTCTCCTGGTATAGCCGCCGGCCGTTGAGCCTTAAAACCCGAAGCCCGACTTTAGGCGAGTTAATAGTGACCTCCAGGTCTTCAAAACTCCTGTTCTGGGGCAAAAGCTGCTCTAAATGATGTCTTAGGGCCGGGGCATCCCAAACGCCGCCTTCAATGGCCATTAAAGGCTGATTAGCGATGTCCTCGAGTTTCACCTGGAAGGTCGAGCAAAAAGCCTTGTTTGCCAGCACTATCCTGAATTCCGGGTCAAGGACTACCAATGGGTTGTACATCGTGTCTACAATGCTCTCGGCAAATTCCTTCGCCTCTTCTAAACGGCGCTGGGCTTGTCTTTCCTCTGTCTGGTCCCGGAAGACAAGGACAACGCCCAGAAGCTTTCCCTCCGGGCTGAAGACAGGGGCACCGCTATCAGCCACGGGATATTCCTGGCCACTCCGGCTGACGAGCACAGAGTGATTGGCCAGCCCGACCACCAACCCCTCCCGAATAACTTTTTCTACCGGGTTTTCTGCCGGCTCTCTGGTAAATTCATTGATAATGTTGAAAATTCTTTCGAGCGGCTGGCCTTTGGCTTCTTCTTCCCTCCAGCCAGTAAGGCTTTCAGCCACAGGATTCATCATTAAGACCTTGCCCTCGGTGTCGGTAACAATAACTCCGTCGCCGATGCTGTAAAGGGTAGAGCGGAGCTCGGCCTCCCTTCTCTGGGTTTCTTCCAGCAACCTTTTTCTTTCGGAAATATCGATCAGGTTGCCGATGATGGCGGGCCGGCCGCGATAATTAATCAAGCTTCCAAATACCTCCACGTTGAGGGTAGAGCCATCCTTGCGCTGGCCGAGAAATTCATAGCGGAGGCTTTTTATCTCCCCCGCCAACCTTCGCCTGATATTTTCCGTCACAAGAGCTTTATCCTGGGGGTGGACAACCACAAGGGGGCTGAGCTTATCGATTAACTCGTCAGGCTTATAACCAAAGAGTTCGGCGGCGGCCTGATTGACGTACCGCAAAAGGCCGTCCTGAATAAGATAAACGCCGGCCAGCGAGGATTCGTTAAGGATACGGAAAAGGTCTTCGCTTTCTCGCGCCCTGGCTTCTGCTTCGTATAGCTCCTGATAATGAGCCTTTTCTTTTCGCTGCCAGAGAGTTTCGCTTAGCCCGACGGGAATGGCGATGATACCCAGAATCACGAGAATTATCAGTAGCGACCGCGTCCTCCAGGGTCCAAAAGCCTCCGCGGTATCAATCTTGGCTACCATAGACCAAGGGGTTTGGGGAACAGAGGCGAGAAACGCCAGAACTTTTTCACCCCGATAGTCTTGGCCTTCGATAAAGCCCGTTTCGCCTGAGACAGCGCGGACCGCGGGAATTTCTTTTAACGAAAGCGGAAACCTCAGGGAAAGGGCCGTGTTATGACGGTGCCGCAGTTCGTTGAGGAAGATAACCTCGTTTCCCTCCCGGCTAACGAGCAGGGTTTCGGCCGTTTTGCTGGGAATAGGCCAGGATTGGATGAGCGGGAAAAGGAAACTTTCCGCATTCGATTTAAAAAAAAGGAATCCCTGTATCTCCCTTTCCATTTCGGGGTTTTTGGGAGCCAAAACTCCAGAGAAAATAAAATTATTAGTAGGGCTAAAAATCGGGGCAGCGACGTCAAGATGAATCGGCTGTTCTGGCGAACCGCGATGGAGGTCAGAAAAGACGGGCTTTTTCGCCTGGGCGGCCAAATCCAATAATTTATAGCAATCAGGGCTGAGCGTCAGTAAAGACGGTTGAAGGCTAAGCCTGACGTTTTTATTCTTGTCCAGAAGCAAAATATCAGCATAACCATAGGCTTCGGCCGTAGTTTTGAGGCGTTTCAGGAGTTTATCTTTTAGTAGGTCCTGGGGATTCTGGAGGTAATAGACGACCTCGGTAGCGAAAAACGGACTTTCTGCCAGGTTGTGGGTGTCAGCCAGCCTTTCTTTTAGCCAGGATGAGATCTGTTCAACCTTGAGCCTGGCAATGGCTTCAAGCTGCTCTTCCATCGTCCGCCGGACCGCCTTTTCTTGGGAGCGATAAAAGATAACCCCGGCGGTAAGAACAGCCACCGCCAGAAAAAGAGAAAAGATATAAAGCGGGCTTTGGAGTCTTTTTGCCCGCCTCAGCATTTTTTCTTTAACCCCTGCCTTTCCTCTGTTCCTCATCCCTTTTCTCCTCCCCCCATTTTACAAAAAAACAGGGACATGTTCTATATTTCCAATTTTTCCCTTATCTTTTTTGCCAATTTAGTTCTTCTTTTTTGCTATGGAGATGACCGGTTCAATAAGAGTTTGTCGCGGCTGCTATGAGGGCTGCTGTCTGGACAGACGAGGAGGTCATAGCCACCGAGGAAAGAGTTTACGAACGTATTTTTGCTCCTCTCTTTAGCCCTGGTCTCAAGGGTAAAGACCGTCTGACGACTCATTTCAGGAGCTATAACCCGCTGGACCTGGTCAAAACGCTACCGGGAGAAAAAATAAAACATGTTTTACTCCTTCAACACCTCCATCGTCAGCCTCTCAAAAAGCACCGTAAATCGCGAATGAGATTCAGGCCAACTCACCTTGACCTGCCTTACCGCATGAACGGGATACTTAACCGTGGGTCCGAGCATGAAAATAAGTCTTAAACTGACAGGTGGCCAGAGGCTGCCACACACGCTCCCGGGCATGATCGTAGACCGAGAAAAGTTCCCCACATTTAGGACACATCCAGCGCATTTCTTCCTCATGAACCCCCAGACATCTATCCTTTCACCCCTAACTTCAGGCTCCACCTGACTTGCTCCCCGGGGCTCTTAAATACCCAATACCTCCCGATAAAGCTCCTTAAATTCCATCACTTCGCTTCTTTCGAATCAGCCCTATCCCGAATACTTACCCATATCCACTAAAATGTGGGATGGGCGATCAAAAAATATCGGTTAACACCTCACTAATTTCCCAAGGAAATAAGTGGGCAGGGTGTGACCGGCCTGCCTTAAAAAGCCTCCATTTGCCCCGGGCTAATTCGAGTTAAATGGCCAGCGAGGAAATAGCGAGCTAATAGCGCGGTCCCATCTGAAAGGAAGGCAGTATAAATAAAAATAAGCGAACAGGTACATGATTTCCTCTGATGAGCAGTTTGTTTAAAAGTCAAGGAAAGCCGGGAAAGGAGAGGCGGAAAAAATAGGAAATATAGAATGTGTCCCCATTTTTTGATAAATAGATAAGGTGCATAAATTTAAAAGGAGGGAAATATGACATCGCGGCGCAAATTTATGAAAAGCGTGACCCTGGGTGTTGTCGGGGCTGGAGTTGTTTCCCAAGGCTTTAGCCTCCAGGCGTCCACCCGAGGAGAGTCGGCCAAGCTGCTGGTGAAAAACCCGGAGCATCCCCAGCCGGCTTCTTTCGACCGACTGCCCTTATCCTGGTATAAGGCCACAGTAAAGAGGCTCAAGGAACGAGTTGGTGAGAGAGGGATAAAGGCCATCGTCCTCCAGAACCCCTGGAACATAATTTATTTCACCGGCCTGTACCATAGCTCGACCGAAAGACCTTTTTATGCTGTTTTTCCGGTGGACGAGGACGCTCTTTACTGGTATCACCCTGGACTTGACCGTGACCTCGTGACGAGCTGGTGGTCGACGGAAAACGAGTATTATTTTGATTATCTTCACGCTGAAGGGGGTCATCCTGAAAGAGGACAGGTAACTACCGGTAAAACAGTCGACCTCTTCGAGTGGCTCCTGACTGGGTTAAAGAAGCGGGGCTTCGGCGACAAGGTTATCGGTATTGACATGGAGCTTCCGCCCTCGAAGCTCCAAAAGGTAAAAAACGTTTTGCCCCAGGCTCGGTTTGAGGATATCTCTGATATTTGCCTAAAAATGCGGATGGTTAAAACGCCGGAAGAAATCGCCCTCATCCAGCGAGCAATGAATTATTTCAGCCAGATTCATGCTTTTGCCCGCGACTATATTCTGGAAAAGGGAACAGACGCCACTGATTTTGAAGTCGGCCGGGCTGCCCAGGATTACGGCGTCAACCTCATCATGCAGGACATTAAACGCGACGGCCGGCCGCATTCGGCTGTCGGGATCGCGGTAAATATCAGCTGTCGCACAGGCGCTGCCACGGCCTATCCGCATCCTAATCAGTTCTTCCACAAGAAAATTGAGCGGGGAGATGCCCTCCAGGTTTCCGGTGTTGTCCGCATCGGCGGGTATGGCGGTGAGCTTTACCGGTATTATCAGATTGCCCCTTGGGATGCGCACCGGGAAAAGCTCTGGGAAGTGGTGACCGAATGCGTTCACATCCAGGAGCGCGAATCCCGCGCTGGCCGGACTTGCGCCGAGGTGGCGGTGAAAATTCATCAGTACCAGGTGAAGCAGGGGGTAGCTAAATACATTTACCATCGGCCAGCTCACGGCGAAGGGATGGAAGGCCATCAGGCGCCCTGGTTGGCCCTGGGTGACCAGACCGTCCTTGAGGAGGGGATGACCTTCAGCGTCGAGCCAGGCCTTTACGACCCTGAGAAAGGGTTTGGGTATAATCCGAGCGATAATTTGCTGGTCACCAAGAAGAAAGGCGTTCTTCAAAGCAGCGTGCCTTACACCAAGGAATGGATGTTCCTTAAGCTCTAAAGAAAAACCGGGACATGATCTATATTTCCTATTTTTTTGAGCAGATTTATTCGGCTTCTTAGTTGCTCAAATAAAATCCGCCAGGTTAAAAACCCAAATCCGGTAAACAGGTTGGCAGCCTTGCTGGCCAGCAAAACAAACCTGTTCTCTAATTCGGCCCAGAGGCCTGCCCACGGTCCCTCGCGGCGGCAATAGATTCCGCTGATTCCTTCGGGCTGAGGAATCTCGGCCCGACTCAGGGAAATGCGCTCGTCAACCTGGCCATTTTGATTCACCAGGATTATCTGTTTGTTGACTAAATTATCCAGCAGGGCCAACCGCCCATCAGGCATCAGTTCGAGGTCGATAAAGGTTTCCCCCGGAATTGGAATTGTCTTTATCCGTTTTCCAGCTTTGAAAACTTGAACCCGGGAATTGGTCTGGTCGAGAACATAAATTTCGCCACCAGCCCCGGCGACAACACTCATCGGGCCTTCCGGGTTGGTCTCTTCGGGTGTTGTCACGCCAAGCTCGTCCTGGCCTGAACCTATTCTGGCCCGGGCGACTTCCTTCCCTTGAACTTTCTGAGGGCTTGAAGGCAAAATGGCCGAAGAAGAATTAACCAAAAAAGCCAGGAAGAAAAGTAAATGCGTCAGGCTAGAAAGGGCCCATTTTAAAAGGATTGTTATTATCATCCCCGCCTCCATTGGTAAAATCAAATTTTTGCCCGCTGCCAATCTTAAAGAATCACCTTGGCGTCGACTGATATACCTGAATTCAGGGCATTTATTCTGCCCTTGAGCCTTTTGCTTCTTTATCCAAAATTATAAGAGCGGGCTCAAAAGAAGTCAAAATACCAGTTCCAAAGGAAAGATACAAAAAAGCTATATCATTGGCCAGAATAAGAAGGGTCTTACCTGCTTAGATGGCTAAGCAGCTACTTTTTCGCCGCTTATACTTCATCCTGCTGGGGCTGAATAAGAAATCAAGGCGTTGGTGGCTGTTAAAATAAGGTAATCGACCTACGGGTTTCTTATAGATTCTTTTTCTCCTCGCAGAAGGAGCTGATTTAGGAAAAATAACCTGTCGCCTTCCCTCATCGTCCTTTTTCAGGCTACGGGAAATCGTTCTTGACATTATTTTTTTTCTTGAGATATGTTTATAAGCAAGGACGTTTAAGGAAGGGGCTTTAATTGTGAATTTTAGAGGCAATTTCTTGAAGAGCAAAAATTAAAAAAATATCAAGAAAGGAGGTAGGGGGAAATGGTGAAAAATGCTCGCTGTTTAATTGAAAAAACGATGATAATTTTAGCGGTAATTCTCCTTTTGGGGTCAATTTGTTCTTTCCATAAAGGCCAGGCTACGGAGATTGATAAACTTCTTGGGAAAAATGTAAGAATGATATATTCGATAGAACCCGGAACACCGTTTAAGCTTGTAATTACCGACGATCCGGCTGACGAAGTGGATTCAAAAGGGGAAGTCAAGTTTATAACATCCGATAACATTGAATTGGAATTGCCATTTTTCCTGGAAAAAGGTAAATCTGCCGACTACGAGGTTTCTTCCTCGGAAAATGTTAAAAGGGTCATTATCGAGTTAAAAGAAGGTTCAATCTTTATTGACTCGGGGGATAAATTAAAAATAGAATCCTCACCCTCTGAGCCTCAGGTCTCCCCCAAAATGATATTATTACCCCAGGGTTCCTTTTCGGCTGATATGTTCATTAACATGGAAGGGAAGATAACGACAGGTAAATTTTATCTTTCAGACCATCTTTATCGTTTTGACACAGCTGGGGATGGTCAGGCACAAAGTATGATTGTGGACCGGAAAACAGGAAAGGTGTGGCTATTAAATATTAATGAAAAAGCATATGCCATAAGCTCAACTGAAGATTTTGGAGTTCACTTTATAAATCCTTTTGAAGCGCATTTTTGGATGATGACAAAGTACAAAATTACCGACCGGGGAAAAGAAAAAGTAGGGGAGCTGCTCTGCGAGAAAAAGGAACTCATGGAAGGAGAGCTTTTGGTCCAGACTGCCTGGATTTCCGAGAAATACCGGTTTCCTTTAAAGCTGATTAACTATGATAAGAATAAACAGCATATGCTACTGGAATTGAGAAACATAAAAGAAGAAAAGATAAATCCAGAGATTTTTGAGGTCCCACGTGATTTTCGACTGATTAAATAAGATAAATTGGCCTTAACTGGAATTTTTCTCGGAGCGTCATTGGGGTAGGGCAACTCATTTCCTAAGCTGCTCATTTTGAAGGAGTTCCTACCACATCTCTATCTAAAAATCACCACCCTTTTTACAGAACAGCCGTTCCGGGGTTGACATGGGCTCAAGAATCAAGTATAAGTATTAACTCTAAGATGAAACCAGGAAGATTGGTTCAACGGCCGGATAAGGAGCAAGACGGTTGCTTCCTTTCTCTTAGACGGCCAAACTTATCGATTTTATCTTTTTTGTTTAGGGCCGCATCTTCTTTAAGGTCTTTATCATTTTCTTTAGCTTCTTCTTGGGTCGCCACATCGTATTTTCAGGCTAATCGAAACAGCGTTCCCCCTTTTCTTCTCCCTGTCTCCTTCTATTTTTACGGACGCCTCTGAGCGTCCGTAACACTTTACCTGCAAAACCGTTCGCTTAAGCCAAAAGCAATTTCTGTCTACAGGAGTTTCCGATGGATGGTTTGAAATTAACGTTACGTCAAGCGTCGTCAGCCACAACCATAAAACTTGACTCTCTCGAGATAGGCCGTGATTTTGTCCTGATTGCCGGCCCCTGTAGCGTTGAGACTGAGGAACAGATGCTGGAGACCGCCAGGGAGGTGAAAAAGGCCGGCGCCAACATCCTCCGGGGAGGTGCTTTCAAACCGCGGTCTTCGCCTTATGCCTTCCAGGGACTCGGCCTTAAGGGGCTTAAGATTCTGCGTCAAGTCAGGGAAGAGGTGGGTCTGCCCGTTGTCTCAGAAGTCCTTGACCCACGCGACGTCGGCTGGATGGCCGAATACGTGGACCTGTTTCAGGTAGGAGCCCGGAACATGCAGAACTTTTCCCTCCTGAAAGAAGTGGGCCAGACTAAAAATCCTCGTGGAACCGGCCCACGATCCGCCGCCCCTGCCCGAGCCGTTGCTGGC
>JBBIRF010000064.1:0-12077 GCA_037441905.1 Candidatus Aminicenantota bacterium | reverse complement strand
CCCCAGAAGTAACTCTCAAGCGGAATGTCCAGGCTGTCTTTAACTCCCTGATAAAGATAGGTTCTTGGCCGGGAAAAGAAAATATCACCTTCGCTCAGGGTCAAGCGGATATCCAGAGACAAGCCTTCCTTGGGAATAACGTTGACGACGGCCTGCCGGGAATTCAGGAAAACAACCCTTTCGGCGGCCTCGAAAGCGGCCGCATCATAAAAAAACGGAGCCGTCGGCATCACGGGCGGGTTGAAACTCTGGGTGCCTGTTTCCAGATTGGTAAAATCTTGTCCGCCCCCACCGGTTAACAAATTCTTATTTATAACCCCCGGGGAAAAAGAAAAGGGGAGAAGACCTGAAAGACGGAGAAAATCCCGGCGTTTCATCTTCAGCCCTGAAGCTTTTTCATTCTTGCAGCTTTCTTTCAGCTTTTCCGCCCGAAATTATAACTATCTCAATTTAATCTGGCAATAAATTCAGGTCAAGCGGGTTTCTCTTTCAGGCTGGGACATGGTATCCAGTCTGGGGGCAGTTTCTGGAAGTGCTGCGGCAGCAGTTCGGCAGTTGAGGCTAAGGTAGAAGAAGCAGGAAGGTTTATCAGGTTAGGGTTTGAGAGAGCAGAGCTTCCCCAAAAAATTTTATTGAAACTCTTAAAAGAAAAGAGCAGCAAGCCTCGCCCCAAAAACACACACCCCACTTACTAAGCTATGAACTTTGTATGAACCTTGCTGGGGTGCCGCCGTATTGGCCAGGAAGGCCATCATAAAAGACAACGGGGAGAGGGGAGATATTTCTGAGGTAGCGAGGTTGTTTCGGGCCACTCAAAAGAAAAAGCCTTGGTTTGACGAGCTATGCTCCGAAAAGCGGCACCCTCGGTTAGCCTTTTGGCCGAAGGTCGAGGCTAAGGGTTATTGTCCTCCCTGACAAAATCCGGCATCCCGGGAAGGAGAACAAAGGAAATTTCAACCAGGCCGCTGTAAGCCCCCTCTCGATACCAAGGAGCTTGATACACGATTTTCTTGACGCCTCTTTTCTCTATGGTGTAAACATTTGACTCTTGCCTTGTCAGGAGCTCCTGCAGCTTCTGTTTGGCTTGCGGCGGATGGCAGTCGAGAACATTCTTGCCGATAAGTTCTCTTCCCCCATAACTTTTAAAATCGGCCACCGCCTGTTTGTTCATGTAAATAATGACGCCGTTTACATCACAAACAACAATCCCCGCGGCTATTTCGTCTGGCCAGTCGGCAGGCATCATTTTCGTTATCCTTTCTCTCTTTCGTCTGATAATTTAGAAGAAAATACTTATTGAGAAAATAGATTATTTTCCGCTTTCGCTAATTATTCAAGAGTCATGGTCTTACTTTTCAGCCCGCCGCGCAGTGAATCATAGATAACTTGTATTTTCCCGCTGCCTTCGATTAAAAAGCGCAGGTTTACCCGCCCAAACCCCGGAACGCCATTTTCTATTAGCACTTTATTTTGTCTTATTTTTATCGGCTGGGTTAAGCCGCGAAATTCATCCTGAAGGAATCCGGCGGCCAGGATTTTCACTTTCGGGCCTTCCACTCGAACCTCATCGGGTCGATGAAGTTTATTCTGGATAGCTACCGCGGCCATCGTAGGTGTAACCCGGCTATTGGCTATGGACAGGTCGAGCTGATATTGCCTTTGAGCTAATTTCTTCGCCTCCGCCTTAACGATTTCGAGCCGGGGAAGCTGGTCAGCGTGATAGAAGCAGAAAGCAGCGTTACGATGACAGGTTTCGGCCAGTTTGAAGGTTGGCGGCACCCGGCGGCCAAACTTCTTGACGCCGCCGATTTCAACGTCTCCATAAAGCGGATGCTTGAACGGTTTCCAGGGGCTGAAATGCTCACCCAAGAGCACTAAGTCGTGATACTCCATCTCTTCCACCCGGCCTTGCTGACTTAACATCGCCCTGACGTCAACCGTCTCCTCTTCGGATGCTTGCCGGCGGGGTCGGAGAGCCTCGAGCGGGTCCTGGTCGAGCTCGTTCGAAAAGGTAAAGGCGCCGAGGACGTTATAAATGAAATCAATCGTCCCTCCGTAAACTGTGTACATGTCTTTATAAACTACGATGTAGCGATACCCGGGAAGGATTTTTTCGCCGTTTTTCCCCACATAATCATAGACCTGTCTATCAGCCGGCAGGTATTCCCCCATATTCTTGGCTCCCGGGCCTCGAAGGATCATCCCGCCGAAATTGTGGAAGCTTTGGGCTCCGGCGATATTCGGGTGGGCCAGGATAAAATCACGCACCGCGGCCGTCTCGGGAAAGCAAAACGGATACGGACCGGCCCCTCTCTGGACATATTCCGGCTGCCAGTTAAACCCGAAGTTGCGGTTCATGTCATAGCCGCCGCGTCCGTCCTCGTTAATCAGGCCGTCGCCGTCGTTATCCACTCCCTCTTCGCCCAGGAGAAGATAATCGCCTTTTTCGCCCGGCTTAATCGGGACCAAAATCCGCGGGTCATCAGGATGAAGCTTGTGGGTTCCTGTGCCGGCGGCGGCGACTTTTTTCCGCATCATCGTTATCGACCCGTCGCCGTCGAGGTCCTCGGGACCATCTTCATCCGCCAGCCCATCCCGGTCATCGTCGTAGGGCATAAGGCCAGAACGAGGCGAATCGGGGTCGCTCACCTGGTTTATATAAACATCACGACTGTCGGGGTTCATCGTCGGAACAATGTAAAAAGTCCTTTCGTCGAGAAGGCGAGTGGCGAGTTCGTTCCGGCCGTAGTTAGTCAGCAAATACCAGATAGCGTAAAGGGCCACCTCGGTGCCCTGAATCTCGTTCCCATGAATATTTCCGTCAATGTAATACCCAGGCTTTCTTTCGGCCGGGCCAGTATCCGGGTTGGTCAAGATTACTCCCCAGATGTCCTTGCCCTGATAAGATTTGCCGATGGATTTAACCGTTATCAGCCGCGGATAAGCTTGGGCTAAAGCCTGAAGAGCTTTGGTCAACTCCGCATGGTTATAAAAGTGGTCAAAAGAAAGCTTCACCTCAGCCGCCGGCGAACTAACCGGAAACCACGCGAGAAGCAGGCTCAAACCTAAGCCCGCAAGAATCACGTTTTTGGTATTTCTCAAGTTTATTTTAATTATTTTGAGCATCATAATCGCCCTCCTTCAGGGAAGAATAAGCGTCGAGGCAGTTTTGCCTAACTTGGGGGAACCGGCCTCTACCGTGATTCGGGTGCCTTTCTTGCCTCTAATCGTCCAGACAACTTTTTTCACCTCGCCGCTGTTAAGGAAAGGAACCGTAACCGTAGTCCGACCTGAAAATAGCTGTTGGCCTTTTTCTAAGTTCAATTTAACCCGGATTGGCCAGGAGGTCATCGCCCGGCGGCCCTGGGCGGTCGAAGTCGGAAACCACTTCGAGTTGGTCAAAAAAGCGCTGATTTCATAAACCCCTTCACCTAAATTCTTTGCCCTAATTTCCTGGATTTCAATCTCAGGGACTCGCTCGATGAGCTTAAGATAAAAATCCACGTGAGTCTCTATTGCTTTCTGAGCTAAGGCGGCGGGTGGCAGGAGTTTTATTCCCGGAGCAAGGCCGCCTATTTCTACCTCTCCCAGGGTCGGATGTTTATACGGCTTCCAGTTGACAAACCCGGAGCCAGCAAGAGTCGTTTCGGACCACTGGAGGAGGTAGGTATCGGGATGTTCCTCGTCCGAGGTTGGCGGCCTTTTGGGCATCTTTTCCAACATCTCAGCCATCCTAGCCGGAGTTACCTGGCCTGACTTGACCATGGCTATCAGTGAGGCAGCCGAAAAATTGCCCGGCGCCCCTTGTTCTTTCAGAAAAGCCGCGATTTTTTCTTCCCCCAGGCCGATAAACTCTTCGGAGGTCATCTTTTTTAATTTTTCCGGTGTTAAGGTGTCTTTCTCAGCCGGTTTCTTCGGCTCCGGGACCGTCCACAGGTCGGAAGAAAACACCGGCACTCCATACTGAAAATAGCAATAGGCTACAAACGAACCTTTTTCTACCGGCTTCGCCCGCCTCTCGGGATAATCAAGCCCGGCCTTGTTTATGAGCTCTTTGTATTCTTTCTGGACAGCTTCAAAAATGGGCATATCCTGCCGGTCAATGGTTACAGCTGGCCCAAGCCCGAGGAAAGAAGCCACCATTTCTTCAGTGATTTCCATCCCCGCAGCCATCCCCAGGCCTTTCATCGCCTCGACGATTTCTTTGAGGGTGTATTCCTGGTCCGGGTCGAGCCCTAAGAACGAAGCATACATCCGTGGCACCCTTACCCTGTCGGCACCGGCCCTTGCCTGACCTGTTTGCTGCAGGTTGAGAATGGTGTTCTCGGTAGAAAAATTAAGGACGAGAGCAATGGATTGATGCTCATTCATAAACCTGAGTAAAGCCTGAGATTCCGGCTCTGAAACCGGCCAGAGCCCCCCGGTCTTTATAAAGTATTCAAAATCATGGGGAAAATTACGGTTGACTTCAACCCCGCCAGCCGGGTCCTCGTTAATTTCGCCGTCGCCGTCGTTATCCACCCCTTCGGAGTAAACCTTGTAGATTCCTTTTTCTCCTTTTTTGGGGTCGGCCATTTTGAGCAAACGAGGCTCCCTGGGGTCGGGAAGAAAGGTCCCTTCCGGGTCTTTCACCCGCATCATCGTAATGAGACCGTCGCCGTTAAGGTCTTCAGGGCCATCCTCATCCACCTGTCCGTCGTTATCCTCGTCTACGGGCCGGGAATTGGTCATTCTCTCCCATTTAACCTTGGTCATCCAGGAAGTATAAGCATCAGGGTTAAGAAGCGGAGCGATATAAATTGTCCTTCGTTCGACAATCTCGGTGATCGTCTTGTCTTTCTTGTAGCCGTCGACAAGCTTGCGGGCTAAAAGGCACGCAGCCTCGGTTCCTAAGAAATGCAACCCTTCCAGGTTGGCCGTGACCAGAATGGCCGGCCTCGCCTCCTTAGGTAGCCCGGAAGTTCCTGCGTCGGCAGCCAGCTCCAGGACGTTTATCTCCTGGTTTCCGGAGCTTCGACCAATCGTCAACAACCGGGCAATTTTTGGATTCTCTGAAACGAGAGCCCGCAAGGAAGCTGTTATTTCCTGGGGGCTGCGAACTGGAAGAAGGTTAACCTTGGACGCTTTTGGCTGAGGAGTTGACTGACTCAAAACTTTTCCTTGGCTAAGGATTACGCAAAAGAGAACTAAAAAACCTGCGACCACAATAAAATTGGGCTTTTTCATCGCACCTCCTTTCTTTGGGCTATAGTGGCTAAAAAAGCTCAGCCCTTAAGAAATAATCTCGTCTATCTTGATATTTGGCGCAACCGGGCTCACCTTTTTCTTCCTTATCCTTTTCTTCTTTTACCTTAAATACGAAATCTTCGTTGATTAGTTTCCCGCGGCCAGCGCCTCGACGGCCTAAGAGCTAATCTTCATCTTTTTAACCAAGCCTGCCTTTTTAACTAAGCCGGCAACGGCCTGGCTCCTTTTCGGCATTTTATAACAAAAGAAGGTAGAAAGGGAGAAGATAAATCAGTTCCAAAATTTCCGAGTTTTAGTAAAATGGGAAGGAAATTAAATTTTCCGAAAGTTGATCTTTGCTATCGAGAAGGCTGTCCTAAAGAATTACGTAAAGAAAAAATTACAGAAAGCTAAATAGAGGAGGAAAAACGTGAGAGCTTCATCCCTGGCAAAAAGATTGTTGATGACTCTCTCCATCCTGAGTTTATCGGTTAGCTGGCCGGCCATTTCGTCCGGACAAAAGGCTGAAGAGGTAGCTCCTTTATTTCAGAAATTCAGCTGGAGGGCCATTGGGCCGGCGGTCATGGGCGGACGGACGGTCGATATCGAGGCGGTTGAAACCCAGCCGTGGATTATTTACGCGGCCGTTGGACCGAGCGGGGTTTGGAAATCAGAAAATGCCGGAGTAACCTGGTTTCCCGTTTTTTACCGGGAAACGACAGTTTCGGTCGGCGATGTAGCCATAGCTCCTTCGGACCCCAATATTGTCTGGGTGGGCACCGGCGAAGCAACCTGTCGCAACAGCGTTACGATTGGCGACGGCGTGTATAAATCCGTAGATGCTGGCCGGAGCTGGAAAAACATGGGGCTCAAAGAAACAAGGCATATCAGCCGCATCGTTATCCACCCGACCAACCCGAACATAGTTTATGTCGCCGCGATGGGGCATCTCTGGGGCCCGAACAGCGAACGGGGTGTTTTTAAAACCGAGGACGGCGGCGCTACCTGGAATAAGGTCCTTTACATTAACGATGATACCGGCATCGCCGACCTGGCCATGGACCCTGAGGACCAGCTCGTGCTCTACGCCGCGGCCTACGAGCACCGGCGCCTTCCTTATCTTTACACGAGCGGCGGCCCGGGAAGCGGGTTGTATCGCACGACTGACGGCGGCTTAACCTGGAAAAAGCTTGAAAACGGGCTGCCCAAAGGCATTCTTGGCCGAATCGGGCTGGCGGTCAGCCGCTCCCGGCCCGGAGTTGTTTACGCCTTGGTTGAACATGAGGACGCTGGCCTGTGGCGTTCGGATGATAGGGGAGAAACATGGGAGCGATGCTGCGACCGAGAAACTTATCGCCGGATTAACACCCGGCCTTTCTACTACAGCCAGGTCCGGGTTGACCCGACAGATGATAAAGTTGTTTATGTTCTTTCTACCGGTGCCCATGTCTCGACCGATGGCGGCCGGACGTTTAAACCTTTTGGCGCCGGGACTCACCCTGACCATCATGCCCTCAGGATTAACCCCTCGAACCCGAAGCATCTCATCCTTGGAAACGACGGCGGAATCGACATTTCTTATGACGGTGGCCGGACCTGGTGGCCCGTGCAGAACATCGATGCGGCCGAGGTTTATACCATCGGGTTCGACCTCAGAAGGCCTTATTACGTCTATTGCGGGCTTCAAGATAACGGTACCTGGGCTGGCCCGAGCCAGACCACAGACCCGGTTGGGATAACAAACCATGCCTGGGTGAGGGTAGGGGGAGGCGACGGGATGTACGTTCAAGTGCCGCCAGATGACCCGCTGACTGTCTATGCTAACTATCAGATGAACAACCTCTACCGGTTCGACTGGCGGATACTCAAAAGCAAGAATATCCGCCCCTTAGCCTCTCTAAAAGAACCACCTTACCGGTATAATTGGCTAACGCCCATCCATATTTCACCTCATAACCCCAAGACAATCTACGTGGGCAGCCAGTATCTCCTCCGGTCTGCTGACGGCGGTCAATCCTGGGAGAGAATCAGCCCGGACCTGACAACCAATGACCCTCGCAAGTTAGTCGATTCCGGCGGGCCGATAACCAAAGAAAATACTGGAGCTGAGATTCACTGCACAATTACCACCATCTCTGAATCGCCGCTAACGGCCGGCGTTATCTGGTGCGGGACTGATGACGGACAACTCTGGGTGACTAAGGATGCTGGGAAGACTTGGAATAATGTGGTGAAGAATATCGGCGGTCTACCCCCAAATACATGGGTTTCAAGGGTCGAAGCTTCTCATTTCGACCCGGGGACGGCCTATGTGGCTTTTGACGGCCACCGGAATGATGACTATAACCCCTATATTTATCAGACGACTGATTTCGGCCAAACCTGGAGACCGCTCGCGGGCAATCTTCCCTTTGGCTGGGTCCATGTTGTCCGCGAAGACCCGAGGAACCCCAACCTTCTCTTTGCTGGTACTGAATTCGGAATCTTTGTTTCCTTAGACAAAGGAGAGAGCTGGTTTTCTCTTAAGAATAACCTGCCTGCTGTGGCTGTGCACGATATAGCAGTTCATCCCGTGGCGAATGACCTGATAATCGGGACTCATGGCCGCGGCATCTGGATTCTCGACGATATTTCCTTTCTTCAAGAAATGACTCCCGAGGTTCTGGCAAAAGCAGTTCATTTGTTCAAACCAAGGCCGGTAACCGCTTATTATCTTTCTTCCAAACGAGAATCTTACACGCCGCCGACTTTCGCCGGGAAAAATCCACCCT
Organism: Candidatus Aminicenantota bacterium; assembly: GCA_037441905.1. GTDB lineage: Bacteria > Acidobacteriota > Aminicenantia > Aminicenantales > CALLJL01 > CALLJL01. Next base: position 4,080 of record JBBIRF010000064.1, on the reverse strand, counting down.
CCGGGCTGGCGGTGACGATTTACTTCAAAGAAAAACCCAAAGAAAAACCTCGGGTTGCCTTCCTCGATAGGGGAGGGGAGGTAGTGGCTGAACTCTCGCTTCCTGCTCAAACTGGTATCTTGCGGGAATACTGGAATCTTCAATTTGTCCCGAAAAATAAAGAAGGAAAGCGGGTTTCGCCGCCTCTCACCGTGGCCTTGACGCTGCCTATTACTCCTCCTGGGGAATACAAGGTTGAGGTAACTGTCGATGGACAAAAATTTGAGGAAAAAGCGGTCGTCGCGCCAGACCCGCGGTTTCCTTATGCCCCTGAGGCTGACCAGGCTCGCTTCGACGGCGTGGCCGAGCTTATCGGGGTTAGCCACCGCCTGAACCAGGCAATAACTACCGTCCGGCAGGTTCGGCGGGAATTCGAGGAAGTGAAGAAACAGGTGGAAAAGGAACCCGCCGGGTCGGAAATAAGAAAAAAATTAGAAGTCTTCGACGCAAAGTTAACAAACCTCGAAAGAAAAGTGCTTCCGCCTTCGGTGGCTACTTATTCGGTCTCGAGGGAAGAGGCTCTCCGGGGAGGCGGCATTTCGAGCCTGATTCTTAACCTCGCATCGTCGCTAACCAGTTATCCCGCCAAGCCGACAAAAACGGATGAGTCCCAGCTCAAAGAAATCGACCTGGCGGTGGCCGAGATTATAAAGGCGGTAAATAAATTTAACAGGGAAGAAGTCCCCTCGTTAAACTCTTTTCTTCAGAATAAGAAGCTCAAAACGGTGAAAATTCCTGAAGAGATTAAGTTTTAAGCCTGGAAGGAACTAACTTCGGCTAATTAAATCGGACAGCCAGCGTAGGCTTGGGCGAAAAAGCCCTAAACGTTGAGCGGTGGCAGCTTATCCAGCCCATGACGCATGGCTTCGCTTTCCATAATTTCTCTTAACTGCCGCACTTGAGCTTCAGGCAGAAGGTTTGGCTCGTTCTTGGTCAACAATCTTTCAACCTCCTCTTTAGCTCGCGTGGCGATGTCTTTTTTCCCGGCAGCCACCCAGGCGTCGTAAGTGTCACGGTCGAGGAGGGGAAAATATCTATGTTCTTTGCGGTACCACTGCCGCGTGTGCGGTAGAGTAAGGAAATTGGGAAATGGTCCCTCTTGTTGGAAGAACTGGAGAGCCATCGATTCATCCCGCTGGGAAATTCCTTCGATTAACCGCAGCGCCTGGCCGCAGATAGAATCGTCGATGACAAGCTTTTCGAGGCTTTGGGCACTTTCAAAGGCCAGCATACCGGGGCCAGAAACGACGTTAACTCCAGCGAGAGCCGCCAGGATAGCCCCGGCTGTGGTTTCAGTCCCGGCTTGAGCATCAATCGTCTTGGCGTCCGAAAGAGCCATATAGGCATGAGTCGGCAACCCGAGCTTCTTGCCGAGCTCGGCATAGGCCATGTCAATCATCATGGTTTCGATTGCCCCCATCGGCGTAGTCCCTTTTCGCATGTCAAAACTCGAAGGCGAACCGCCAAAAATAACCGGGGCTCCAGGATTTGCCAGCTGAACAATAACCAGACCGGAAAGGTTCTCGGCCACATGCTGGACCAGAGTTCCCGTGATTGTTACGGGCGAGGTAGCTCCAGTCATACCCATCGAGATAAGCTCTGAAGGCTGGCCAGCGCGGGCGGCATCAATTAGACTCTGCGAAGTAAGATAGCTCCATTTCAAAGGAGGCGAAGGGCAGGCGTCAAAGATTGCCAGGGGTTTCTCCTGGAGCGCTTTCTCGTCGCCTCTTACGGCCACGAGCAAGTCTTTCATCACCGCAAAGCTTTTGGCCCGAAAAGTGCCGGTGACAACCGGCTTTGAGCTGAATTGAAGACAAATAAAAAGGCGATAACTATCAGCAATTGGCTGCGGCACGTCGCTCGAGATAAGGCCTGTACTCTGAAAGGCAAGATTGGGCAGCAAGTCGGTCAGGCGACTGAACCGTACCAGGTCGGCCGTCACTGGGAGCCGCAGGGTATTCGATTTAGGGTCTAAAATAGTAACAGCCGCCGACCCGGGGTTAAAATGGACGTTATCCCCGCCGATTTCATACCGCCGGTCGCCCTCCCGGTCGTATAAATAAACAACCGAAGGCGCGGTTTTTAAGCATGCTTCGACGAGTTTCGCCGGAAAATAAACCCGTTGGCTCGCTTCGTCAACTTTTGCTCCGGCTTGCCGGAGGAGGTCGTGGGCAACCTGGTTTTCGACAAAAAGGCCGATCTTCTTTAAAAGGTCGAATGCCTCGGCGATAATTTTATCGGCCAATTCATCGCTCAGGAGTTTGACCTTGGGACGCAACGCCGGAGTCATCATTTTCCTCCTTTTTCCGGGTTAAGAAGTTGTTTGACCAGGCGGACAGCAGCCACCGCATTTTCTGCATACCCGTCAGCCCCAATCTTTTGGGCCCATTCGGATGTAACCGGCGCACCGCCGACGATCACCTTATAACGGTCCCTCAGCCCCTGGGAAACTAAATAATCGATGAAATGTTTCTGGCCGGTCATGGTGGTTGTCAACAGGGCTGATAGCCCGATGATATCCGCCTCTACTTCGGCTGCCTTCTCGGCAAACTTTTCGAGTTTCACGTCTGCCCCTAAGTCATGGACTTCAAACCCGGAAGCCTGGAGCATCGAGGCCACGATGTTCTTACCGATGTCGTGGATATCGCCCTCGACCGTGCCGATAACCACTCTCCCGGCTGGCCGGCTCGTCTGAGTCCCTTTCTTTAGGGCTGGCTCGAGAACTGCCATAGCCGCTTTCATGGCTTCGGCCGAAGTGATGAGCTCGGGCAGGAAGTATTCGCCGTTTTCCCAGAGTTCGCCCACTTTCTGAATCCCAGGGACATAGCCTTGCTCGATTACCTCAGCCGGGTTGAGCCCTAAACGAAGGGCTTCTTCTGCCAGGGTAACGGCTTCTGCCTGGTTTCCGTCGATAATAGCCTGGGCCATTCTCGCAAACAGATTTTGTTGGTTCATATGCCTCCTTTCGACGATATTGGGAGTGGCCATCAAGGCCAAGGCGCCAGAGGCAGGGCTTCCAAAAAGCAAGCCTGAAACCTTGGTTCTGAGGCCAGGGAAACATATTCAATTTTATCAAGAAAAGAAGTAAGTTTGGACCGGGCGGAGTGGTTGAGCAAGAGCAGCCTGGCCCCGGCCAGCGAAGTGTTTCCCAGAAAGAAAACACGCTCCGGGTGAATCCTGGGAATAAGACCGATAACCTGACTGTTCCGGGTCGAAAGTTCCTGGCCGAAAGCGCCGGCAAGATAGAGTCCTTCAAGGTCTTGGGGCCGAAGGCCGAGAGAATCAAGAAGCAGCCGGAAACCTGTCTTAATGGCGGCGCAGGCCAACTGAACCTGGCGGATATCCTCTTGGGTCAAAAAAACGTTTGCGGCAACTTCTAACCGCCTGTCTCCAGTCGTAATCCGGCCTGAACTGTCAATTAGTCCCCGCTCCAAGAAAACGGCCAGCAAATCGACCAACCCCGACCCGCACACTCCCCGCGGTGGGGTGTTATTGATAGTTTTAACCTTAAGCTCGTTTGCCGCCCATTCGGCTCTTTCAATAGCTCCGTCTGAAGCTACCATCCCGCAACTGAGGTTCATTCCTTCGAAAGCCGGACCGGCAGCCGTCGAAGTGGCTATCAGGCGTTCTTTTCCCCGGATAACAATTTCACCGTTCGTTCCCAGGTCAACAAAAGCAAAAGTTCCGGCCGACTCGAAAAGGTTGGCGGCTAAAAGACCGGCGGTAATATCCCCGCCGACAAAACTGCGGATATTCGGGGAAAGAAAGACCTTGCCCCGGACGTTCATTCGCAGCCCCAGGGGGCCAGCCGACAGGGACGGGAGAGAAGAAAAAACAGTCGAAAAAGGCGCCCGGCCAAGCCCGTCAACGGGTAACCCCAGGAAAAGATGATTCATCGTTGAGTTACCGGCGATGACAGCTTCCCATATATTTTCCGGGCTCAGCTGAAGGCGGGTGCAGATGTTATCAATCATTTTGTTCAGGTCGTTGATAATAGTTTCCTTGAGCTCTTCTAATTTTTCTTCGCCGGAAGAAGCATGC
>JBBIRF010000063.1:0-12198 GCA_037441905.1 Candidatus Aminicenantota bacterium | reverse complement strand
GCGGGGGCGACGGTATGTATACACAAGTGGACCCTAAAAATAGCCGCTGGCTTTACACCTCGCAACAATACGGAGGGCAATACCGCGTCGACCAGAAGCTCGGCTATCAGACGAGCATCATGCCTCAAAGGCAGGCTGGTCAGCTAGCCTACCGTTTTCTCTGGACAACACCGGTTCACATCTCCCCCCACAACAGTGAAATCATTTATCTTGGAGCTGAGGTATTACTCCGTTCCCTCGACCGCGGCGAACACTGGCAAGAGATAAGCCCGGACTTAACAACCGCTGAATCGAGCAAGCTAATCCCGCGGAATCAGGGAGGGCTGCCGTGGTTTGCTATCAGCACGATGGCTGAGTCGCCTGTGACTCCGGGGGTAATCTGGGTAGGGACGAGCGACGGGAAAGTCTGGGTTACCCGAAATCACGGCGCCACCTGGACTGACCTCACTCAAAAATTGGCCGCCGCCGGAGCCCCGGCCAATTTCTACGTCAGCCGCGTCTTCCCTTCCCATCTTAAAGAAAATGTTGCTTATATCACCAAGACTGGCTACTGGCAGGACGATTTCCGGGCCGCGGTCTACAAGACTGAAGATTTCGGAAACACCTGGGTTTCCTTAGTCAATAACCTGCCTGCTTCACCGGTAAATGTTATCTTTGAGGATAAGAAAAACCCGCAGCTCCTTTTCCTGGGCAACGATATCGGCCTGTTCGTTTCCATTGACGGCGGGAAAAAATGGGTTAAGATGCCAAACCTGCCGATGGTGCCGGTAAAAGACCTCTTAGTCCATCCGCGGGAAAATGATTTAGTGGTGGGCACATTCGGCCGCGGCATCTACGTGGCTGATATCAGTCCCCTCCAGGAACTAAGCCAGACGACCCTGAGTGAGGATGTTTATCTTTTTGAGGTCGAGCCGAAAGCTCAAAGAATTACCCGCAGTTTCGGCGCTAACGATTATCTCTTTGGCGACCGTCATCTCGTCACCCCGAATGAACCTAACGGGCTGGTGATAAATTATTATCTGAGGAGTAAGGTCGAGGGAAAAATAAGCATCACCGTCGCTACTCCTTACGGCAAGGAATTGGCCAGGCTTGAAGGCAAGAACGCCCCCGGGTTAAATAGCGTTATCTGGGATATGAGGGCCATCCCGGCGGGTGAACCAGGCCAGATTCTTATAAGGCGGCCGCGGGATGTTCTGGCGGCGTTGGCACCTCCTGGAGAATATGTGATTACGCTTGAAGCCGGGACAAAAAAACTAACCAAGAAGGCCAAAATAACCAAGACTATCGGCTGGACCATCGGGCCGCTTCCGGTTGTTATCAGGTAGGCAAAAAGAGCTTAGGGAAATAAAAACAAGATGAGATAATTGATTTCTTCAAGGGGCTGGCCTCCTCGACTTTTCGATGTTACAATTCAACCTTATAATAATGATTAAAAAAAATTGTTAAAAAGGGGCAAAAAATGGGCCAGGTAGTCCGTTTCGGTGTTTCTTTAGAAGCCGACCTCTTGAAGAAATTCGACGGCTTGATAAAGAAAATGGGCTACGCCAACCGGTCGGAGGCCATTCGCGACCTCATTCGCAACCGTTTGGTCGAGGAGGAATGGAAAAACGAAAACGCGGAAACCGTGGGTATTCTCGGGCTTGTCTACGATCATCACCGCCGGGAGCTCCAGGAAACTCTTACGAAGACTCAGCATGAACATCTGTCAAATATCATTTCTTCTGTTCATGTTCATTTAGATGAACACAATTGTCTGGAAGTAATTGTGCTTCGAGGCAAGGCCGGCCTTATCAAGAAGACGGCCGAGGCGCTCTTGTCCACGCGAAACGTCAAGCACGGAAAGTTAATTCTGACGACCACCGGCTCCGACCTCCCCTAATTCCGGCCGCCGGACCTGGAAATAATGCTTCTCAACGAAATGCTTAGTCAACGGTTATTCGCATTTCTAATTTAGCCAGCTAAATAATTTTATTTGCTGGCTATTCGTCCTTTCGCTAAGCTCTAAAAGCCAAGGAGGCAAAAATTCCTCTTCTCGGTAGAAAACAAGACCTTCCCTTACCTCGAGCGGTCCACCCGGCGCTCTCTCGTCTTTGAACTCGATTCAGGTGAATAGCCAGACCTTGTCTCTACCTTTGCTTTATTATAAGTATTCATCTAAACCAGCGTTTAGGCAACACGAAGCATCGCAGCTTAAAGTGCTTTTTGTTAAATACTAAAAAAACTGGGAAGTAGTTCAGGCTATAGAAAAACTGCGAGAAAAGCGTCTAAATTGTTAGACTTTTCTATCGTTTTTGGGTTTAAAAAATTAGACTAACTTTATAGAACATTCAGTTTTTCCGGGGGCGGCTGAGACCGTAGGCTTTTATTTTATTAAACAGGGTAGCCCGGCTAATCCCGAGCTCGGCGGCTGTTTTCTCATAATTCCAGTTATTGGCCACGAGTTTTGACCAGACCAGCTCTTTTTCAGCCTTTGCCCGGGCCTCCCTTAGCCTTATCGCTTCGCTGGCGTGAGAATGTTGCCCTTCAAGCGAAGATTCTTCGATGAATTTTGCTATATCCTCTTTTGATATTATATCCGAGCGAGACAGAACCACGGCCTTTTCCACCAGGTTTTTTAACTCCCTGACGTTACCGGGCCAGTAATAATTGACCAGAGTCTCCATAGCTGCCGGGTGAATTTTAAGGGGAGGAATTTTTTTCTCGTCGCAAAATTTCCGCAGGTAAAAATCGACCAGAACAGGAATATCCTCCTTTCTTTCTCGGAGGGGCGGGACCCTGATTTTGATCACGCCGATACGAAAATAAAGGTCTTCTCTGAACCTTTTCTCCTTCACCGCCTCCCTTAAATCGGCATTCGAAGCACAGATTAACCGGCTATCCACCTTGATGGTTTGTTTTCCCCCGAGACGCTGAATCTCTTCGCTCTCCAGGGCTCTGAGGACCTTCGCCTGAAGTCGCGGACTCATATCACTGACTTCGTCCAGAAAAAGCGTCCCCCCGGTGGCCTGCTCAAACTTGCCATCCTTCATTTCGGTGGCCCCGGTAAAAGCACCCTTTTCATAGCCGAAAAGCTCGGATTCAATCAACTCTTCAGGGACGGCGGCGCAGTTGACCACTACAAACGGACCGGCAGCTCGGTGGCTACGCAGATGAATGGCGCGGGCAATCAGCTCCTTTCCTGACCCGCTTTCCCCGGTTATCAAAACTTTTGAATCAGTCGGGGCGACAGAATCTATCAGCGAAAATATTTCCTGCATAGCTCTGGAAACACCGACCATCTTGTATCTTTCCAGAGCATCCCGAAGAAGAAAAGCCTTCTCTTTTTCCAGGCGATACTTGGCTAAAGCATTGCCTATTGAGATTAATATCTTCTCCGACTCTACGGGCTTTTCCAGAAAATCAAAAGCCCCGAGCTTGGTTGCCTCCACCGCTCGAGCAATCGTCCCATACCCGGAAAGAATAATAACTGGAAGGGAGGGTTTGATGGCCAAAATTTCTTTAAGGGCGGCGATTCCATCCATCTCCGGCATCACCAGGTCGAGAAGGACAAGGTCGACCTCGTTTTTCTCCACTAATGATATGCCTTCATGGCCAGAGGCTGCCAGGAGCACATCATAGCCGGCCCGGTCTAATAAATTAGACAGAGAAACCCTAATTTTAAGCTCATCGTCTATCAGCAATATAACCGGCTTTTTCAATTTTCCTCTTTAGCTAATCAAGACCTCGGTACCTCGGTCAGCCCTTTGGTTTCAAGCGGTTTCTAAGGGGCAAATCTGTCAGGAAGTTTTTAAACAACACCTCTCACTTTTCTAAAACAACAAGCAATTATCCAAAAGGGGGAAAGCCCCCTCCTTTTTGATTCCCTGAAATCATCCCCTCTGGCTTTGCTGTTCCTGCCACGGCAAGAATACAGCAAATCTTGTGCCAACTTTTTCTCTGCTATGGACATAAATCTTTCCTCCGTGGGCGTTTATTATTTTTTTACTAAGGGTCAACCCGATGCCCAGGCCTTCTTTTTTGGTGCTAAAGCTGGGCTTGAAGATTTCGTCTATTTTATCCGCCGGTATTCCAACGCCGTTATCCTCAATTTCTATCCAGACACCGCGTCTTGACCGGAAAAAGGGGGAATAACTAACACTGGTAGACACTCTGACCCAACCTCTGTCGGGTAAAGCTTCGATTGAATTCAAAATTATGTTGGTCAAAGCTTCCTCGATTTTCTCTTTATCCAGCCACATAGAAACCCCGTCTTTATCCAGCTCGGTGATAAACTCAACCCGGCCTTTTAATGGTTCGGCCAATCTCTGGACAAGGCCCAGGACGAGCTGGTTCAGGTCAACCTTTTCTAATTTCAGCGACCTCCCGACCAATATTTTGCTGAAAACACGAACGAGCTGGCTGGCGCTTTTGACGTCTTCCGAGATGGATTGCCATGACGGGATGGCAGCGCGTTGACCATCCTCGACCGAACCAATCTTTCCTATTTTAGCCGCATTTTCAGCTTCAAGCTGAATGGTAAACATCAGGTTTCTGATTCGATGGATGATTTCCTGTGCTGTCTCTTCCCATTCTCTTATTTCTGCCGAAGGCTGAGAAAACGGCGCCTTTCTCCTTAGGGCCACGCTGAGAAACAGGAGGTTAAATAAAACGAACAGGCTAAAGGAAAAAGCCGCCGGCGAGGAAAGAAAAGTTTTCAGCCCGCCAGGGAGGTTCAACCTCTCTTTTCTAACCAGAAATAATTGATCAGCGTTTAACAACCCGGCCGTTTCCTCCCCGTTTGCGGCCAAATAAAACGCCAGGTGCTCCATCTGACTAAAAGGCCCAAAGGCCATCTTATTTGCCAGACGGAGGTCTTCTTTAAGGACGAGAAATTTCGTAAAGCCGGATTGAACAAAAACATACCTCTGATTAAGGTCTGAACCGAGGCGGCCAACCTTTAGGACCCTCGCCGGAGCTTCAAAAGCAGCGCTCGTTATTTCCTTCAATTCCTGGTCGTAAATAAAAACCCTCCCGCTGGATGCGCCAACCACTATCCGCGGCAGGTTCTCTCGATTTCTGAAGACGTGAACGTCAGTGTAGGAAAAATCTCTGGCCGTCAACGTTTTCCTGGTTTCTCCGGTCAGGGCATCCACAAGCCTGAGCTCACCCGGCTCGGCCGCATACTCCCGGTGGCAGGATTTTGAACAGATTATTTCTTTCTTCCCGTCCCCATCCATGTCTTCAAGGGTAAAATAAACCCTGGTAAAATACCAGCCCATCTCACGCTGCCAGATTCTTTTGCCTCTGTAATCTAAAGCGATAAGATAGCTGTGGTCGTCATCGGTATCATTGGCTACGACGCCGTTATGGGGCGCGAATGTAGCGATGAAAATTTCTTTTTTTCCGTCGTCGTCGATGTCTTCCACTTCTAAGGAAAGCGGGTCGGCACCGATAGGGTACACCCAGAGCAAACCTGGGGGAGTCAGCCGAAACGCGGCCACTCCCCTTGGCTTAGCCCACCAGCCAGTGCCATAAAGACCAATCATCTCTCGAATGGTATCCCCGTCTATATCGACAAACACCACTTCATTAAAAAATCCTCCTTCGGGCAGAGGGTTAGGAAAACAGAAGCTACTTATCCAATCACCCTTTATGCTTAATAGGTCTAAGGTTATTTCTTTATCCCGAATCTTTGCGACCGGGATTTCCAATTGGCCGTCGCCGTTTAAATCCTCGGACGCAAACAGCCTTTCCTCCGGAGAAATAAGCTTTTCAAAAAAATAGTCGTATCTCAGGTTTGAACGGAAATTAAAGAAATTAAAAGCGCTGAGAATTTTCCTGTAAGGAAAAGGCTCCTCGGAATACACCGAAGCGACATCTTCATCGCCGTCCCCGTCTAAATCTTTTATGTACAGGGCTTCGACATGCTCTTGAAGGGGAGAAAAAAAGATGCCGCTAAGGCGATAACGAAATTCCCGGCCATAAATTATCGTTAATGAAATTAGGAAAATATTAAAAAGAATGAAGAAAAGGGTAACCAAGAAACTTAAGATTTTACTGCCTTTCTTCATTCCGCAAGCGCTATTTATTATATAAAATCCCAGCAGAATTTGAATAATCTATTTATTCCATAACTATAATATCTCTCATATCTTTAACTTACCTCTTTTTTTAACCTTTCCATCGGGTACCTCCTTAAGAAAATTTTTCAAGAGGATAAACTACCTCGTCCCCCGATTTCCGCCAATTTACCTGAAATATCTGCGCTACCAGGGAGCATAATTCTTCAGGCTCCCTCGTTGAATGCTTTCTGAAACCAGGAAATTTTCTTCCCTGCGGGCTTGACTTTTTTATTTATGGTGTTACTATTTTTAACTTCGTGCTACCATAGGAGGTCTTCTTATGAGCAAGAGATATTCAGTCCTTTTAGCCTTCCTGCTGCTGGTAGCCCTGCCCGCCTCCTCCCAGGAGCAAACCTCAGGCACCAGGGGCGATAAGCCAGGAACAGACAAGCCCCAAAATCAGCCGCCGCTTCACGAAGAAATCGTTGTAACGGCACTGGCACCAGCCAGGGCGGTCAAGGATTGCTCGCTTTCGGTCAGTGTCCTGAGGAATGAAGATATCAGGGCGGCCAGGACGGCCAACGCCCTCTCGCTTCTCGGCTTCTGGCCAGGAATTTTTGTCCAGCAGACGGGCGATTTTGGCCGGGCTGATATCGATATCAGGGGGGTTGGTCAGTACGGCCGCCGAATTACGATTCTCGTCGACGGCCGGCCAGAAAAAATGGGCCTTTTTGGCTGTGCGGTAACTCATGCTTTTCCGCTGGATAACGTCGAAAGAATCGAAGTGGTCAGGGGACCGGCCTCGGTCCTTTATGGCTCGGAGGCGATGGGCGGCGTCATTAATCTTATTACCCGAGCTCCTCAGCAGAAATCAGAAACTGAGGTTTCGGCCGCTTACGGGACTTTTGCCACTCAATGGATAAATTTGCGTCAAGCCGGAAAGTTCGACCGCTGGAGTTATGTTTTCACCTTCGACGACCGGAAAAGTCAGGGGCACTTACCCCATTCAGACTACCGGAGCCACGCCTTGACGGGCAAGCTAACTTATTACCTAAGCAAAGACTTTCATCTTCTTCTTAACGCCAAATACTTTGACGGGAAAAAATCCGAATACGGGCCGGTGGACTTTCCTTTAACCGATTTCTGGAACCACTACCAGCGAGGGAGTTTTGACCTCACGGTCGAAAAAATTGCCAGCGAAAAAAACCTTCTTCTTAAGTTCTATCAAAATTTCGGCCATCATCAGTTTTCTGACGGCTGGCACTCGCGCGACCAAATCCTCGGTTCTCTCTTTCGCTATTCATGCCGGCTTGGTCAGGCAAACGAGCTTACCTTTGGCGGCGATGCCCGTATTTTGGGGGGAAAAAGCTATAACCCGCCCAAAGGCAGTTGGGAAAAAAGCGAATGGGCTGTTTTTGGCCAGGATGAACTGGTAATCAGACAAAAATTAATTTTGTCCGCCGGCTTTCGCCTCCATCACGATTCCGTCTTCGGGTTTAAATTCAGCCCTCACTTCGGCCTGGTTCTTAAGGTCGATGAAAAGACCACGTGGCGCGCCGCGGTCAATAATGGCTTCCGTTCGCCGCAGCTGAACGAATTGTATATCTTCCCTTTTTCCAACCCTCGGTTGAGACCGGAAAATTTATGGAATTATGAGACTGGTCTTCAAAGAAGAGTCGGCCGGGCCGCCAGTCTGAGTCTGACAGTTTTTCATCTAGAAGCTAAGGACCTGATTGAAACAGCCTTTAACCCCTACCCTCCACACAAGTTCAAGTTCCTTAACACTGGTAACTACAGGTTTTCCGGCGCTGAACTAAGCTTCGAAGCCGCTTTCCGTCCAAATCTTTCTTTGCTCCTGTTCTATTCCTATCTCGACCCCCGGGAAAAAACCAGAGGCCGACCCGGACATAAATGGGATGGTTCGCTCCGCTGGAACTTAAACGAAACCCTTTTCCTTTCCCTTCAAGGGCAATACGTCACGAATTATTATGCCGAAGATTATCACCGCCATCGTCTTTCACCCTATCTTCTTTTTAATTCACGGCTGGAAGCTCGCCTGTTTTCCCCGTTCCTTTTATTTGCCGAAATCAGAAACCTCCTTAACGAAAAATACCACCTCTTCGTCGACATCCCGGGTGTGGCCGCGGGGATTTACGCCATGCCTGGCAGGAGTGTTAATTTCGGCTGTCAGGTCAAAATATGAGCTATTCCTTTCGCGGTCTGCTTGTCGGGGCGATGCTGCTGGCCTTAGCCCTGGTCATTCCGGCCATTTTCCACGCCATTAACCTCGGGAGTTCATTTCTTCCGATGTTTTATCCTATTCTGGCGGCCGGATTTTTGACTGAACTCCCGGTGGCTCTGGCCGTGGGGTTTCTTTCGCCGCTCTTGTCCTCGTTTCTCACTGGTATGCCACCTCTTTTCCCGCCGATTGCCTTCATCATGATGGCGGAGGGGCTTTTCTTGGCCGGCCTGCCGGCTCTTCTTCACCAAAAGAAAAAATTGAAAATCTGGCCGTCGCTCTTCTTAACCCTTCTGGTTGACCGGGCGGTGCTTCTTGTAGCGGTGCTGATAACGGCTAAATGGCTCTCGTTGCCAGAAAAAGTTCTTGGTCTGGCTTCCGTCGTCCACGGGTTACCGGGAATCATTATTCTTCTAACCATCTTCCCACCTCTTATCAAAGAACTCCAAAAAAGGTTGGCGCTTTTTCCCCTGGCTGAATGAGGTTAGAGAATGGACCGGAGAGAATTTTTTAACCGCATAGCGGCAGAATGGGCCAGGAACGACCAGAATTTAGAGGAAACGACGAAAATAGAAAACCTAATTAACCTGATGCGGCTCGAAAAGGGGGACATCGTCTTGGATGCGGGTTGCGGCACGGGTCGCCTTGTCCCATTTATCCGCCGAAAAATAGGTCGAAGCGGCCGGTTAGTCGAACTCGATTTTTCCGAGAAAATGCTTCAGTTGGCCAGATTGAGTCATAAGAAACAAGCGATTTATTTTGTCCTGGCGGATGCCACCTTACCTCCATTCAAGGCTCAAACCTTTGATGTTATCATCTGTTTTGCCCTCTTCCCTCATCTCGACGACAAACTTGCCGGCTTGACCGAATTCAGACGAATCCTGAAAGCAGCCGGCTCTCTTTTTATCGCCCATCCGATGAGCCGTGGCGCTCTGAATGATTATCATTCCCGGGTGGATGGCCCGGTAAAAGGAGATATTCTCCCCGACAAGGCTGAGATGAAGCACCTGTTAAGAACAGCCGGGTTTAAAATCATCCAGCTCGAAGACCAGCCTTCTTTCTACCTGGTCGAGGCAAAGCCATGAATGCTTATTTTCCGGCTGAGCTGTCTCGAGCTGAAAAGAAAGGCTTCTGGACTCGCATTCACCCCGGGCTAAGACTTTTGAGTTTCTTCGTTTTTCTTTTCCTTATCTTTTTTACCTCTGCCTCAAACTGGTTAACTTTCGCCAGCCTCTTCTTCAGTCTGGGCCTGGTGGCGATTCTCGGCGGCTTCTCCTGGAAATTTTTCGGCCGCTCCCTGGCTTTGAGTTTTCCCTGGTTGGCCTTTGTTTCTATAGCTCTTCTCTTAAGGCTAAAAAGCATATCCGGCGAGACCGGCTCAATCATGGGCAATCTTTTAGGAAAAACGATTCTTACCTTAATGCTCTTGGGTGTTTATAAAAAGGGCATCACTCTCTCCGAGGCTATCGGGACACTCCGTCAGGCAAAGATTCCGCCGCTTTTCGTCTCCCTCTTATTTCTTAGTGCCCATTTCATCCAGGTGTTGGGCGAGGAAGCCCAAAGAATTAACCGGGCGTTCCTCGCCCGTTCTGGAGAAAAAATAAGTTTTCATAGAAAAACTAAAATTCTCTGGAGCCTGATGAATAGCCTTTTCGACCGAGCCTTTGGCCGCAGCCAGCAACTGTTAGCAGCGCTTCTTTCCCGGGGATTCACCGGCCGGCTCGAGGTCTTGGCCACGAGGCGATTAACTTCGGCCGATTTTCTCTTTCTTCTTTCTCTTTTCCTTCTGACAATCGGCATTTTTTGGTTATTCAAGCTTTCTTGCGGATAAGCAGTAAACATTCTCCTGATTCTTGGGCGAGATTGGACCGGAGCCAGTTTAATAGTTTAATGCTGAAAGTTTAAGGTTGAAAAAGTTATGGTAACGCTGCCAACAAGATGCAAGACAAACAACTTTTGTTCGAATCTTACAATCTTCATTAAGAGGCGATATCGAATAGCTCTGAAAGTAAAAAGGGCTCAAATTCCCGGGTTTTACTCAGCGAAACCCGGAAGGAACCGCTTTCTTAATATGAGACCCTAAGCATGGACCAGGGAGAAAAAATAATCGAGGTCGTCGGGCTTACATATGTTTATCCAGACGGCGCCCCGGCTTTAAAAAATATAAGTTTCGTCGTTTATGCCGGCGAGAGCGTAGGGATTATCGGGCCGAATGGCGCCGGCAAATCCACTTTGCTCCTCCATCTTAACGGTCTCCTGCGAGGGAAGGGCAAGATTTTCGTTGCCGGCGAAGAAATAAACCAAAAAAACCTAAGAAAAATTCGGTCAAAAATCGGGCTGGTTTTTGAAGACCCTCGCGACCAGCTTTTTATGCCGACTGTTTTCGACGACCTGGCTTTCGGCCTCATCAACCAGGGAAAAAAAGAAGAGGAAATAGAAAGAAAAATTCAGAAGGTTTTATCCGAGCTAAAGCTCGAGGGATGCGAAGCCAGGCCGGCCCGCCGGTTGAGCGCCGGCGAGAGGAAAAAAGCAAGCTTGGCCACCGTCCTGGTTATGGAACCGGAAATCCTCCTCCTGGATGAGCCGACGGCCAACCTTGACCCGGGGGGAAGAAAATCCTTTATCAATATTTTAAAAAACTTAAGCCTGACCAAGGTTATCGCCACTCATGACCTCGACCTCGTACGCCAGGTCTGCTCCCGGGTAATTCTTCTTGACAAAGGAATTATCGTCGCCCAGGGAGGGGCGGCGGACATCCTTAATAACACAAGCTTGCTTCAAGCCCATAGTTTGGCCTGAGCATGCCGGGTTTATGCCGGGTTTTTGGCCGCCACCTTCGGAAGGCTCAATCTCCCGTGAATTCGGCGGGGGTAAGCTCCAGCCTGAAGGTAACAATTTCGTTTCCTCCGGACAAAAGAGGCCTGGATTTTGCTTGCCCTCCATAAATGAAAAAACCCTTTCCCGGCGAATATGACAGGAGGCGCACATAGTTGTCCCTAAAAGAGGCCTCATCCGCGCCAAACCAAGGGATATAAATTATTGATCAGGATACATAGGTGACTCCCCTGTCTCGAGCCGATACAAGATATTTACAACCAGCGAAGAGTTATGATAAAATTCTTAGGTAATTCCCTCCAGAAGGAGAAAAGATGTCCGGACATTCAAAATGGCATTCTATTAAACATAAGAAGGCCGCCCAGGATGCTAAGCGGGGGAAAATTTTTACCAAAATTATCCGGGAAATAAGCATTGCCGCCCGGCTGGGAGGGCCGGACCCCGAAAAAAACCCTCGGTTGCGCAAGGCGATTTCTGAGGCCAAGGCCGTCAATATGCCGTCGGATAACGTCAAGCGGGCTATCATGAAGGGAACAGGGCAGCTCGAAGGCTCGTCTTATGAAGAGGTAAATTATGAAGGTTACGGCCCGGGGGGAGTGGCCATTTTTATAGAAGCCATGTCCGATAATAAGAATCGAACCGTCTCCGAACTCCGTCATATCTTCTCCAAGAATGGCGGCCGAATCGGCGAGTCGGGATGCGTCGCCTGGATGTTCAAGCGGAAAGGCTATATTGTCGTCGAAAAGGCGAAGGCGACCGAAGACCAGCTTTTGGAGATTGCCCTCGGGTCCGGAGCTGAGGATATCCGGGATGACGGCTCTAACTGGGAGATAATCAGCCCGCCAGAAAACTACGAAAACGTCCTCGAAGCCCTCAAACAGCACAACATCGAAGTGGCCACCTCCAACATCGGGTTCATCCCTCAGAACTATGTTAAAGTCGAAGGAAAACAAGCCCAGCAGCTCCTGAAACTGATGGAAGAGCTCGAGGACCATGACGACGTCCAGCATGTCTGGGCCAACTTCGACATTTCCGAAGAAGAAATCTCCAGTTACTCGAATTAAGCGCCAGGTTGATGAGGGT
>JBBIRF010000062.1:0-12924 GCA_037441905.1 Candidatus Aminicenantota bacterium | reverse complement strand
TCATAATTGACGCTCCGGCCCAAACATGATTATTATTCCACCAAGAACAAATTGAATAATGAGGAGCTACCGCGGATGAACCATCATTACCAAAAATCTAAGAAATGGAAAAGGCCGCTGCAGATTATGGGCCTGTTGATTGGGTTATGGACCTGTATGCTCTTGGCAACCCCACCGAAATTTGCTTCCTGGCCCCGGCACTCTTGGACCGGGCAACCGGCCGAAGACTTTAACCGCCGCGCCGTAGAGCTAATTAACAATTTGGCTAAGGGTGAATTTCAGGCGGCCACCAGGGACTTCGATGAAACCATGAAGAAGGCGGCGCCGCCAGAATTTCTTCAGAAAGTCTGGGAAGCCTTGCAAGCGCAAGCGGGAAAATTCTTGGAAATCAAAGGTTCGCGGGCTGAAACCACGACGGCCTACCATTTCGTTTTTATCTTCTGCCTGTTTGAAAAGCAGACCTTGGATGCGCGGGTTGTCTTTGATAAAGCGGGAAGAATTGCCGGCCTGAATTTTGTTCCCCATCTTGAGGTCAAGGAAGCCCCTCCTCCCGCCTACGCTAAACCTGAGCATTTCGAGGAAAAGGAAGTAAAAATTACGACCGGAGATTGGACTCTTCCAGGGACGCTGACTATCCCCAAAGGAGAAGGCCCCTTCCCGGCGATTGTCTTAGTCCATGGTTCTGGCCCGAATGACCGGGATGAAACAATCGGCCCGAACAAACCCTTTCGCGACCTTGCCTGGGGTCTGGCCTCCCAGGGGATTGCGGTTCTTCGGTATGATAAAAGAACCAAAGTCTACGGAGAAAAGCTGGCTCAGGACAAAAAATTAGCAGCTTCGTTAACCGTAAACGAAGAAACCGTGGACGACGCTGTCTCGGCCGCAGCCCTCCTCAGACAAACCCCAAAAATTGACCCCACGAGAATTTTTGTTCTCGGGCATAGCCTCGGCGGAATGATGATACCCCGGATTGCCGCCAAAGATAAAAACATCGCCGGTTTTATCATTATGGCCGGGCTCACCAGACCGATAGAACAAGCTGTTTTAGAGCAAACAAGGTACATATTTAGCCTCCAGGGGGCCTTAACTGAAGAAGCCAAACAAAAACTGACTGAACTGGAAAACCAGGTGGCTAAAATTAAGGCGCTAAAGGAAGAGGGCGAAAACCCGGAAGAGGCGATTTTAGGCGCTTACCCTGCTTACTGGCTTGACCTCAGGCATTATAGCCCGGCGGAAGAAGCCAAGAAAATCGAGCGGCCTTTGCTTATTTTGCAGGGAAAGCGCGATTATCAGGTAACCGAGAAAGATTTTAATAACTTCAAACAGGCACTCGAAGGCAAGCCAAACGTGTCTTTCAAGCTTTGCCCCACCTTGAACCATCTCTTCATCGAGGGCAAGGGCCTTATCACGCCTAATGAATATCTCTATACAGCTGGAAATGTTTCTTCCGAGGTTATTGAGGATATCGCCCTCTGGATTAAGTCAACTAAATGAACTAAAAAAACCTCTTGACAAAGGTTGGGTGGAGGCTTAAAATTCAGATTTCGGAGTCATTAATCTGGAATTATTATGATCTTCTCGGCAACTTGTAACTACGCCCTGAGGGCATCTCTTTATATCGCCAGCTACCAACAGAAAAGGCCGTTTGTTCCCATCAGGGAAATCGCTGATAATCTGGGGATTTCCTTTCATTTCTTGACTAAAATATTGCAAGTTTTGACTCAAAAGGGTCTTATGGTCTCATTTCGCGGTCCTCATGGGGGCGTCTCTCTTGCCAAGAAGGCCGATGAGATAAGCCTTTTAGAGATTGTTCGGGCCGTCGAGGGCGACGCTTTATTCCAGAGATGCCTTTTAGGCTTAGAACATTGCAACGACCAAAGCCCCTGCCCTCTCCATTCCCGCTGGTCTTCTATCCGCCGGGAGATTCAGGACTTACTATCCCGAACTTCCTTAGGCAAGCTCAGCCGTAAAGTCTTAAGCGAGGGTCTACGGCTGAAAGCTTCGGAAAATGTAAAATCATGAACCAGGCAAACGCAGCTATTTTTTTTAATTATAATTTAAGATACAGGAGTCTTTTATCTTAAAATGAGCCAAGAAGCCGAACTTTTAGGTTCTATGCCCCAAACGAAGCCAGCCTCCTTTAAGGTGGCCAAAGGAAGGAAAGCGCAAACTCGGGCGGTCGCCCGAGCGACCGGATTCAGGGTAGCCCCCTACCGGAAAGCTGTTCAGTACGGCTTCCTCCTCGTCATCCTTTTTATTGGCCTTAAGTTCATCCTCTTCGTCTCCCAGGTCGAACGCGGCGTGCCGCCGACGGTTTCCCGGCCACCTGGCGTCGAAGCCTTCTTGCCAATCAGTGCTTTGATCAGCCTGAAGTACTGGATGTTAACTGGGGTCCTCAACTCTATCCACCCCGCGAGTGTAATCATCTTGCTAATTGTCCTCTTCACAGCTCTATTTTTGAAAAAAGGATTCTGCAGCTGGGTCTGCCCCTTCGGGCTTCTTTCCGAGTATCTCGAACGGATTAACCGCTTCCTTTTTAAGCGCCAGGTCAGACCTCCTCGGTCGATTGATTATTTCCTCCTTAGTTTTAAATACTTAATTTTAGGTTTTTTCCTCTGGGCCATTTTCGTCAAGATGGGCGTAACCGACCTTGCCAGGTTCATCTACAGTCCTTACAACCGCGTCGCCGATGTCAAGATGCTTAAGTTTTTTGCCGCCATGTCGACCACCACCTTTTGGGTTCTGGTGGCCCTGGTCGTCCTTTCTGTTTTGCTTCCCTATTTCTGGTGCCGTTACCTTTGTCCCTACGGAGCTCTCCTCGGACTGCTCAGCCTTCTGAGTCCGCTTAAAATCCGGAGAAATCCGACGACATGCATTGATTGTCGGCGCTGTGGTCAGGTTTGTCCGGCAGGCATAAAAGTTGAGATAAAAAAAGCGGTTTATTCTGACGAATGCCATGCCTGCTTCCGGTGTGTCGATGCTTGCCCGGTCCGAGACACCCTTTTCCTTTCAATAACCAGAGAGAAAGGGAAATTACCTCGTTTGGCTTATGCTATTATTATAGTTTCTTTATTCCTTGTTGGAACGACAATCCCCCGGTTAACCGGACATTGGCAAAACAGCCTCTCCCTTGAAGAATACAGTTATCACCTCGAGCGGCTGGATGAGCCCGAATATCAGCACAATCGTGGCCAAGTTCCTGATTATGATTACAACTCTTTTCTCAGGCAATTCCCTCTTCCCGAGAAAGAAAAAAAGAAACTCGAAAAGACCATGATCGAATCCTCCCCTTCCCTAAACGACCTAACCCGATGAACGAGCTAAAAACCATTTCAGCCGAAGAGCTCTTTGGGCCGAAAGGACAAGAACAAAAAGAGACCAGGCCGGTTTCTCCCAAAACTTATTTTAAGAATTATTTGCCCTGGAAGACGCGAGCTGGTTTTAAGCTTATAGCTGAACTTATCTTCCTTGGATATTTAGAAAAAGACCTCAGACGACAGCTTGAGCCAACCGGCCCCGCCACTTCCCGATTAACCATCTCCAAAGATAGGTGGCTAAACGCAATCGGTTTCATGAAAAAGATGATTTGGAAAAAAGAAAAAAGACGAAAGGAGGTGTCCGATGTCCTTCAAAACTGCCAGGTTAATATTTTTAGCCGGCACGCTGAGCTCCGCCATCCTTTTTCTCGCTTTAACCTGGGACACGCATCGGCAGGTTCGAGTTTTAACTAATGCCGACCGTCTTTCCGACAGGGTTATCGCCGGAAAGAGGGTATTTCAGAAGTACAACTGTAATGATTGTCACACTATTCTGGGGTTCGGCGGCTATTATGCTCCGGACCTAACCCGGGTTTACCAGCGTCGGGGGGAAGCTTACATTCGTCAGGTTATCGCCGCACCCGATAAGGTTTTGGCCGCTTCTTTCCGCAAGATGCCTCACGAGAACTTGGCGGCTGAAGAAATCGACCGGCTTGTTGATTTCTTCCGATGGGTGAATGATATCGACACTCATGACTGGCCGCCCCAAGACTCAGCCTCACGGGCCTCGCGCTCGGCGGCGCGACTTATGAGCGGCACAACGCTTTCTTATGGTGCAGCCCTTTTTAAAGAAAACAACTGCTTTGATTGCCACCGACTCCAGGGAGTTGGCGGAACTTCCGGGCCGATTCTTGATGATGTCGGCAATCGGTTATCAGTTGACCAGATAATAAAGGTCATCGCTAACCCCCAACAACTCAACCCTGATTATCAGATGCCCGCCTATGAAGCGAGCCTTTCCCGAGCCCAGATTGAGGCTCTGGCGAACTTTCTGGCGAATCAAAAAGGAGGTAAGCAATGACAACCTATGCCTCCCAGCGAGTCGCTTATCCTTACTTTGTGCTCTCGCTCTTGCTTTTTGGCCTCCAGGTGGCGCTTGGCCTTTGGCTGGCGATAAATTATGCTTTTACTCTTCCTCAAGACCTGGTCAATGTTTTCCCTTTTGCCACGGCTCGAGCCTTCCATACCAACCTTTTAGTTTTGTGGCTTCTCCTCGGGTTTATGGGCGGAACCTATTTTATGATCCCTGATGAAACCCGGTCGGAAATTTATAGCCCTAAGCTGGCCTTGGTCCAATTAATCCTCCTCGTTGGCACCGGAGTGGCCGCCTTGATTGGCTTCCTTGCCGGCTGGACTCAAGGAAGACCCCTGCTCGAAATACCTTTCGAATTAGATTTAGTTGTCGTGGCGGCAGCATTACTCTTCCTGTTTAACGTCGGGATGACGCTTTTTCGGGCTCGGAACTGGACTGTAATCCAAGGGACTCTTTTTGGTGGGCTGGTAATGTTAGCTGTCCTCTATCTTTTTGGAATTCCTTTTTACCATAACCTCTCAATTGATTGGTATTACTGGTGGTGGGTTATTCATCTTTGGGTCGAAGGGGCCTGGGAGTTGGTAACCGGGGCGATCATGGCCTGGATTTTGATGAAGATAACCGGCGTCGAACGCCGGGTTGTGGAAAAATGGCTTTATGTCGAAATCGGCCTATTCCTCTTTACCGGCATCGCCGGCACCGGTCATCACTACTACTGGCTGGGGGCTCCGAAATATTGGCTGGGGGTGGGCGGTATCTTCAGTGCTCTCGAACCTTTGCCGATTGCTTTGATGGTCTGGGACACTTTCCGCCATGTCCGGGCCCGTCAGGCAGAAATCAAGAACCCGATTGTCTGGACCCTGGCGGTCGGTTCAGCTATCTATCATTTCATCGGCGCTGGCGTCTGGGGATTCATTCACACCCTGCCGGCTATTAATTATTACACTCACGGAAGTCAGGTAACTGTAAGCCATGGCCACCTCGCCTTTTTCGGGGCATATGCGCTTCTTAACCTGACGGTTTTTTATTACGCTATTCCCAAGCTCAAAGGGCTTGACCAATTCAAGCAAACCCTGAGCAAATGGGGCTTTTGGGTTTCAGCCTCATCGATGCTCCTGATGGGTTTAGCCTTTGGAGTGGCCGGTGTTATCCAAACTTACTTAGAAAGGATTCTCGGCCTTGGCTACATGGCGGCCCAGGCTCAGATGCAATTCTGGTTTAAGGTGGTTATCGGCTGCGGAATTATTTTCTTCGCCGGAGTGATTCTAATTATTTACGACCTGCTGACGCTTAAACCGCAGCTCAAAACTTCCTCGGCCTAACCCGGAAACTTATCCCAATAGACTTTTCGGCTGAGCTCAAATTTAAGCACGGGTTTTTTGTTCCTGCGAGCCGGCCCTATTTCCCCGTGGAGGGGCAGTCTTACATCCTCCACCAGTAGGAGAACTTCATGAAGACTCCGTAATTGGTGCGGCCGTAATGCCCGAACTCATCTCGCAGGTAGTTGGAGTCGGCTCCCAGGTAGAAAAGGGTGCCCGGCCGCAGCACCCAGCTCAGGAGCAGGCTGCCGAAGATTTTTTTATAATAATCGTTGTAATCAACGATGGTTCGGATGGACAGGGTCTTGGATACCTGGAAAGTCGTTTTCTGCCGTATCACCAGATAATCCCAGAGTTTCTCACCTCCCCATTCTCTCCAGTAACTCTGCCAGTTGACATCAAGCCCGAGCTGCAACCTTTTTTCTGGCTTAAGCGTCAGAAATAGACCATAGATGTTGCTAAAGCCGAGAAAGGGGTCTTCCGGGTCATAGTTGATGCTGTGTCCGGTCTGGAAATAAAAATTGATGGGCAACCAGCTCAGAAAGGTGGTCTGACCTTCCAGGTAAAAAGTGGTTTTGTTGAAATCGACCTCGGCATAACGTTCCATGGACCGGGTAAGGTGGATGAATATTCGGTTGAACTCGGTCAGCCGGAGCTGGAGCCGGGCCCTTAACCACTTATCCTGGACGACGTCGCCTTTCCAGGAATCCCTCTGGCCAACCTGGAGATTCAGGTCAACCTGATTAAGGTATTTTTTATCGGTAAACAGGTTGAAAAAAGTAAATAAGCCGGTCAGACGATAATCTACCCGGTTGACGAAACCGGAAGAGGCCTCAAAATCAGGATGCATCGCCTGGAAATAACCGCCAGCTCCCCAGTGCAGTTTCTTTTTGAGCTGCTTATAGTAATAAAGCTCGCTGTAAAGAGCCGGGGCCAGAGCGGTGTCGCGCTCCTCGTTCCTGGTGTCGGAGGCCAGGGCCTGGAATGAAAAAAACACCCTGTCTTTGAACCGCCACATCCCGTCGACTCCAGCCACGCGGTTCCAGGCTCCTCCAGTAATTTCTTTATCGGCCAGGGTGAAACCCACGTAAGACTGGTCGAAGACGTCAGCCTTCACCCGGAAAACGTTGAAAAGGGCCTTGCGGTCGGTAATCTCCTGACCCCCTCCATTAGAAACATCCCACAGGCTTTCAGTCGGTTTCTGGTCGTAAGCGGTGAGCAAGCCGTAAGTGAAGCGGCCGGTCTTGCCTGTAATCCTGGCTCCAAAAAGCGGCTCTATAATCCGCCTGGTATAAACCATTTCTATGGCCGGATACCGGAAGATTTCCATACCTTCAAGAAAAAAGGGCCTTTTTTCTTGATAATAAAGAGCATAGCGCAGATTGAGGTCAATCTGGGGAACATCAGCCTCAACCTGGCTGAAGTCGGGGTTGGCTGTCAGGTCGAGAGTCAGGTTGGAGTTAGCTCCATATTTCAGGTTCAAACCAGGCTGGAAATCTACCTTCTGGCCCTCGGTGTTGGCCGAAGTAACGACAGGCATTATTTCCAGGTTTCTCCCTTTTTCCAGGTTCCCGGTCAGAGTGAAAGGTTTACCCTGGCTGAGCAACCCAGGGATGGCTCGGGAATAGCGCGGCCAGATGATTATCTCTCCCGTCCGGGGAAGATTCCGCCCCAGAACAATGTTCCAGGTTTTGGGGTCCTCGTCAGGAAAGCGGATGCTCTTGAAGGGAATGGCCGCTTCCACCACGTAACCCAGGCTGTCCGTTTTTCCGTCTGAAATGAAGAAGGTATCCCAGGAATCATCCATGTTGTCGTTGCCGCCTTCTTCCACCCGCATGAAATCGGCTTGAACACCAATCGGATTCAGGATAAAAGTAAAAGCCCGGCGTTTCTCGCCAAAAGTATCAAGGAAGATTACCACCCAGTCATCTTCCATGCAGTTGTCCCGGTTGGTGACGGAACAGCGGATTTTTTTTGGCTGGGAGTCAAAACAGCGGAAAGCCAGGTAGAGATTTTTTTCGTCGTAGCCGAGATAGGCCACTGTTTTCTCGCTCGGCTGGCCGTTTTCCTTCGGAGTGAGCTGGACAAAATCTTCTATTTTAAGCGCCTCCCGATCGTAAATCTCGTCCAGCAGACCATCGACCTTCGGGGGATGTGACAACCTGGGAATGGCCAGTTTTTCTTCTGTGGCTGACGTGGCCTGTACGGCCTGGAGCCGGCCGCTAAAAATAAACCAGAAAACGAAGATAACAGCAATAACGGCTAACGTTTCCTTCTTCATATCCTTCATATCCTTCCAGCCTCAATTTGATAAATTTCAAGCCAGGATTATTTAAACGAATTTTTGCGGTCAAAGGTTCGCCCCCGAGCTAAAAATTCAAAATCAGGCTCTGGACATATCGACGGGCGCAGCGAAACAATTCCAGGTTGCCAGCAGGAAGGTTGGCTTAGGAAAGAGCGAGCGGCTGGTTGGCCGGGAAAAAGAAATCAATCGTAAAATCCCGCTGGCCCTATCTGCCTATTCCCTCGTCGACAGTATCATTCAAATTCTCGACCTGTTTCACTTATCTTCTTTATTGCCGATTGCGACTGTCAGTCTCTCAGACTAAAGTCCGAGTCAAATCATGGATAATAGGTAGTTTTATCCTGGCCTGATTCAAATGGGTAGCCTAAGCGAAAAATTATTATGGTCTCTGATTCCGCCAATTTATTATATTTTTTAATGGTTCGTTTTGCGGTTCTAAAGAGATTTCTCTCTCTTCATCTGGCTTGAATAAATTAACTCACTTCGACTCAAGCTTGTAGTTTCTACTAATAAAAATAAAGCCAAAAATTATGATCAGGGCTAAAGCAAGGAAGACTACCAAGTCGCGCCAGACGAAAGCAGGGTCATTCTTGATGAACGTCATCCAACCCATAGCGTTGACGGCCAGGATTTGAGTGAAGAAGAAGCCGTAAAACAGGAAGATGATGGGATAAGCTTTCTCAGCCCGGGTCCAGAGTAAATAAACGCTGAGAAGTCCGAGCGGTATGGAAAAGCCGAGGTCAAAGACCCGAACCAGCCAGAAAGCGATGGGAGATATATCATAGCCCCGGGTAGTGCCGGTTTTGATGACTTCCACTACTTCTTTGATCCACATTCCGGCAAAAATCAGCAGAAAAAGAACAAAGAAAGAGGAATATACGGCCAGGGATGTTTTCTTAAAATGAGCCGAAACCTGCTTCGGGAAAACTGATAGGCAGTAGAGCATGATGAGCAAAGCGGCGATCAAAATGAAGAGAAAGTAGAAGAAGTATTTCTCGTTATTCCCCGGATATTGAGCCGAGCCCCATTCCCAGCCGATAGTATAGCTTAGGGCAAAGTAGATTAAAAATAGCGGGGTCAAGATAAGCAGGTATTTAGCCAGAGTCTTTCGCAACCACAGCAAAACCCCGCCGGCAAGTAAGAGCGGTCCAACTATAATCATGTTTATCAGGTCCTGACCCACAAGCTGGTTGTTGATGACTTCAGGAGTGCGGTACTTTATAAGGCCCAGAATAAGCGGGCCTATTACGGACAAATAGATAAGGACAATTCCTGCCCCTATGGCAATCAGCCCGATAAAAATCCGCTCAAATTTGCTCCCCAAGGAATCATATATATCTACACTCATAACCCCCTCCTTTTTGAGTTTCCATAATGATTCACAAGCTACGAGCTAATAGAAGGTTAACTCTCCAAGAGCTTCCGGTTTATCTGTCTGTTATTTTATAATTTATGCTAAGTAGTGTCACCTAAAATCAATCATTGTGTCTTCTTTCAGGAAGCACCACTTTTTGGGTCTAGTTAGCGTTTTAGGTTTTAGGCTCACCAGGTTTTATCTAATCAGTTGTACTTGGCTGATGTGCCCTTGACTTCTTGCCTTTTTGCTATTTGTATTCCCCAGCGATAGTCGGCCAGGAAAAAAGATCTATTCGCGAAATTTTCCCCAAGCAGACCGGCCTGCCCATTCATTAAGCTTCTTCTTTACGTTCTTGCTTTAGGGCTCGCCAGACCAGGAAAATCCCCAGGGCGGTAATTCCCACCAGGCTTAGCAAATACGAGGGGCTGGCAAAGACATGAAGGATTTTTATTTCCGCGAAGGCCAGAGTGGCAAAGAATATGCCGATGATGGCCTCACCGGCAATCAGACCAGAGGCCAGCAGGGTGCCCTGGTTGCTGACTCGCTCTTTCTCGGCCGCCTCCAGCTTCCTTTTTTCCATCGCCTTTTCCAGAATACCTTTAAAAACTCCGCCCAGAAAAATGGCGAAAGAAGTGTCAATCGGCAGGTACATACCGACGGCGATAAGCATCGGGCTTCGCACCTGCATCAGAATCAAGGCAATTCCCATAAGCATTCCGGTCAGGATGAGTATCCACTCGGTTTTCCGCTCAAAAATACCCTTGGCGACGGCCGCCATAAGACTGGCCTGCGGAGCCGGAATTTTTTCTCCACCGAGGCCGGCCCTGGTCTTCAGGATTTCGTTCTGCACCTCAGGACTCAGGGCTTTGATTTCCTCGAGGCTGTAGGTGCGGGCCTCAATGTTTCTATGAGCTCCGTCATAGCTGATTTCAGTCACCCCGGCTTTCTCTAACTCAGCAATCTTGAGGGCCACGGTTTGCTTGATGTTTCCCAAATGAAGGACTGAAAGCACAAAGAACATAATCAGGGCCGCGGCCGTCACTCCAAAAATATCGCCAACCTGCATTTTCCAGGGCGTGCAGCCCAGGAAATGACCCGCTTTAAGGTCCTGCATCATTTCACCGGCCACCGAAACTGAAACGCAGGTGAAAGCGGCCACGATCAAACCGGCCGAGATGCCGCTCGTTCCCTGAAGTCCAAACAATACCATGATGAAGGCGACGATTATCATCACCGAGACTGTCAAACCGCTCGTCGGGTTGCTGCTCACCCCGATGATTCCCACCAGATATCCGGAGACGGCAGCAAAAACAAACCCCAGAAAGATCATCAATAATATTGCGGTCAGAGAAGCTGGGACGTTCTGGGCATAGCGGTTGAAGACAAAAAAGACGGTGACTGCTACGGCGACCGCAGTGAAGAGCGCCCATTTTATGTTCAGGTCACGTTCAGTTCTAGGGAGCAAAACAGCTTCGTCTTTCTTCTGCTTGAAAACCGTGGAGAAAGAGCCGGCGATGCCTTCAGCCAGGTTTTTTCTCATCTTAAACAGAGTATAGAAAGCCCCGACCAGCATCCCCCCGATGGCGATGTAGCGAACATAATCCCGCCAGACCCGGATTATTTCTGAAGTCCAGTCGGTTATGGCGCCAAGGTCGTGGTAATTCATGAAAAAGGCCAGGATGGGAGCCAGCAGTCCCCAAGCGAGTACTCCGCCACTGAAGTTGATGGAGGCCAGTTTCGGCCCAATGATAAAGCCTACTCCCAGGAAGGCCGGGCTGGCCTCGGGCCCACGGACCAGGAGGGAGGCTTTGCCGACTGAAACCAGCCGCTGGAATTTGAGGGCGATGAATTTAAATTCGGTTAGGCAGGTGAAGAGGGCTCCCAGGCCCATCCCCGTCAGCAGATGGCCTGTGCCTTTGGCTCCTTTCTGGCCGGCTTTGTGGATTTCGGCCGCGGCCACGGATTCAGGGAAGGGCAGTTCCGGGTTTCCGGTTAAGATACGGCGGGTGATGGTGACGAACATAATACCAAGGATTCCGCCAACGATGAGAATCAACGTAGCCGTAAGGTAATTTTCGAATCGGTAGAACGGGAACCAGATGCCGGTGATGAAGAAAGCCGGCAGGGTGAAGATGGCTCCAGAGGCTACATTGCCGCCGATTGACCCCACGGTTCTGGCGGTGTTTTCTTCCAGAATTGTTCCGCGAAAAGCTTTGATCACGGCCATGCCGACGACGGCCGTGGTGTAGGTCGCGGCAATGGTCATTCCGGCTTTAAGTCCGAGATAAGCGTTGGCTGCCCCCATAAAAGCGGCCATAATGACTCCGAGCAGAACAGCCCGTAGCGTAAATTCTTGGACGTTTGCTTCGGGTGGGACTATTGGCTTAAAAGGGCTTTTTTCCATCTATCATTCTCCTTTTTCAATTTTATCTATCGCTACAAGATACTCTTGGCAGAAAACAGCCACCGCTGCCTGATTTTCTGGGGTGCGGCAGTATGATAAAAAACCTCGCGCCGCTCAGTCAACAAGAATTCTTTTTTTTATATAGGCACTAATGTGATTTTCTGAAAGACCAAAGAATGAGACATCAACCATCAGACAATCATAACACAGCTTAAGATAAAGATATTGGGATAGATTCTCTTTACTACCGTTTGGCCCGTTCAAATTTCTTCACAAGATACCCCGGTTCCATTTGGTCTCGGTCAAAGGGATAGTATTCATGTTTTCCACCAAGCAATTTTTGTTCAATTAGGTAGAAAATAAGGAACAAGGAAACAATCATGTAAGCTACTGCAAGCAACCAATCCCCTAAGCCTACCATATCGTTTGCTAGGATATGGTGTATGTAAATCACACCAATCGGGACGTGACCAAAAATCGTGGCAAAAACGCCGGGGCTATAGAATGACCTTAGCTTTATGTTCACATAAATGACGTGGCCAATGAATTGCATAGTTAATCCGACAAGAACAGGTGCTAAACCTAACCAAATTATCTTAGGAAAAAAAACTGGAACTAAATAAAAGCCATAGGCAAAAACAAGGTTAGCCGCCATGGACGAAATCTGATTAAGCGGCACCATGACGCCGTTTAGCTTTAAACTTGGTATAAAAAGCAAGTTGGCAACCGCTGGGAATCCACCCGGCCAGGTGTATTCTTCAAATTGGTGTATAAGAACCGCAATAAAGTTGAGAAGAAGAAGTTTTTGTAAAAAGACAAGCTCATTCCAAGCTAATATTAGATAAACTCCTGTTATTCCTGCAGAAAAAAGTCCAATGGTGCTCCAGCGTCGCCTTAAGAATTTTATAAGACCCATTTTCTCCTCCCTGTAAAAATAAGATTTTTTTTGGGGTCGTGTCAATTTTAGTTCGCATTTTGGCCATCGTAAACACTCCATCTATTGCTCCCTAATTAGCCGGCGTAGCCATGTCTTCTTCTAAAAGCGGCCCGAGTTTGTCCGCCTTGATATAAGCTGAGATAGCCTCTATCCCCTGGACTCTTCCAAACACTTTCCATGTTCCGCGTAGAGACACCATTCCGAAATGCCTCCTGAATCAGGCTGATTAAGGCTACCTCCGCCCGCTTCCTC
>JBBIRF010000061.1:6178-13042 GCA_037441905.1 Candidatus Aminicenantota bacterium | reverse complement strand
TTAGAAATTGATGTAAAAAGTCAGGGCAAACCTTCTCGGGCTGGCGTAAGAGGTTGGTTTTCCGAAGTTGGGGTTTTCATCCTTAGGGGTGTACGGGTCCCAGGTGACGACGTTGAAATACTTGGTGGTATCCACATAAAGCACAGCTTGATTATTAAAAACGTTCATCAAGCGAGCCTCGATCACGGCGTTTAGCCTACCTATAGGCACGGTATAAGAAAGCTGCAGGTCAAGGTTGGCCCACGGGTCAACTCTTCGCGACCCGGCGGGTTCCAGATAGGTCCGGTAGCTATACCACCAGCTCCGGCCTTGCATCTGCCAGGGAGCGCCGCTCTGATACCGGAAATAGGCGCCGACAAAAGCTCTCTGCCAGAACTCCCAGGTGGCAAAAACCTTCAGAATATGGGTTCTATCTCCCAACAGGATACCCTCCCGGTTAGGGTCAGTCATGTAGAGACCGGGGCAATCATCCAGGGCCGAAGAGGCGTAAAACAGAGATTCAGCATAATCCAGGTCCCAGTTCCCCCACAGCTTGCTCCAGGTATACATGAGCAATAAAGACCAATGGCTGGCAAAGGGACGTTGAACCTGAACATTAAAAGCTCGGTAACGACGATGTGCCCAGGGAACGTGGCTATAAATGAACCGTGAGGGAGCCGCCCATTTCCCGTAATTCACCAGAGGATAATCCTCGATGACATTTTTGACTGTCCGGAATTGATACCAGAGGTCAACAACCCATTTCTTCCCGAATAACGGGCGGCTATAGCCGAACACAGTTTCATCCTGATAGGTAGGTTTTATGTTGGGGTCAATAACCTTGCCTGTTTCGGCGGCTGAAGGAATTTCTTTTACTGGCTGGCCGCCAGCAAGTTCGAAGTAAGCGTCAACGTAGTAGATTCTTTTCGGAGCCGCAGCCCGGGCAATGCTCTTGTTATCCAGAGCGTAATACCGGCCAAAATTGCCATAGAGCTTGTCGCCGGCTCTTTTATCCAGAACCAGGGTAAAACCGACTCTCGGCTGAATCTCGTCGGTAAAATCGAAAAGGAACTTCCTGGTTTCATAACCCGTAGCCGCGTTAGCAATATAAGCATCCTTGTTCACCAGGAAGTTAAACTCGTTTTTCCCGAAAGTCAGGTACTCATCCCGGTTGAGCAGAACTCCCAAGTAAAGAGTTAGGCGGTCAAAAATTGTTACCGTGTCTTGAGCAAACAGAGCAAAAGTCCTTCCGGCTGATTTCTGAGTTGAACCCTCAGGATAATACCGGGCACTGAACCCCGGCCGAGCTGAACCCCCAACATAAGAAGCAATATTCGCCACGTAAGCCACCGTACCCCAGCCGTTGGCAACTCGGTCGAGATACTCCCCGCCATAATCATACCCGAAGCCGGCTTTAATCACGTGGGAGTGGCCTCTAAAATCAAGGTACTGAGTGAAAACAAGCTTGAGCTCGTCGCGGAAGAAATTCTGGGTGTTAAACATGGTGGCGGCGCCTACATAGAGCCCTACTTGGGGGGCGCCAAACATGTAGCCCGCGACTGTCCGGAAATAGCCCATCTTATCTAACCGCGTCGGGTCGAAAGCTGGTTTATAGCCCAGCTCGGTTACCGGAACATCCCTGTTCTTCTGGTCAACATGGTCGTACTTCAGTTCAAGATAAGAATTCGGGCTGATAACCCAGGTCCAGGAAAAATAATATATCCTTTCCGTGGCTTTATAGTTGGTTGCGGTCGAAGGATTATCATAAACGCCGATTCCAGCATTCTTACCTTCGGTCGAGCTGTTTCTGATGCTTGCAATAAGTTGATGCTTGGGGTGAAAATTGGCGTTAAATTTCAGGAAAAACTCGTTCGTCGGGTACTTAGAGTCAGGCACTGGCCCCCATTTGTTTACCCTTCCGGTTGTTTTAGAATAAGGTAAATTGGCCGAGAAATACCACCAGAGCTTGTCTTTCAGGACTGGCCCGCCAAAACCAAGGGAAGGCCGCAAGACGTCGGTTTTAGTAATAATCGTCGGGTCTTTAAACTTGGCATACCAGGCGGCTGGCTCGTAAACAAACCTGGCCGAACCAGAGAGGTTGTTGGACCCTGATTTAGTAATGGCGTTAGTAACCATACCCACCGCCCGGCCAAATTCCGCCGAAACCGCGCCCCTCTTGATGTTAATTTCCTGGATATCAAGCTCGGAGAAGCTCGAGAAAAGGTTGGCGAAGAAAGGGTTGGTGACGTTTGAACCGTCATACAGAAAGACGTTATCCTGCTGATTGCCACCGGCATTCAACCGGCCGCCGGCCACTCCGGGAGCCAGCTGGACTAACGAACCGTAGGTTCGGCCAAGAGGCAGACTCTGGATAGTCTTAGAATCGATGTTGGTCGAAACCTCGGTAGACTTAGTATCAACCAAGGGCGCTGCGGCCGTAACCACCACCTCTTCCTCAACTCGGCCCACCGGAACCATAACCGCCTCGACCTGGGTTTCCTTATCCAGGGAAACAATAACCTCAAGCGAAAGGTCGGCCATCTCGGGATGGGTAATATCGAGCTTATACTTGCCGGGGATAAGGCTGGCAAACCGGAAAACCCCGTTTTCTGAGGTGATATATTCTCTTCCTGCGGGAAGTTGGGGACCAGATATTCTGACCCTTGCCTGGGCTAAAGTTGCTCCCTCAGTGCTTCTGACAACCCCAGAAACCGAGCCCCTTGTGCCCGCAGCTTGAGATAAGCCAAGAGAATAAACAAGAAATACCTCTAAAACCAAGACCCAAATCTTACTTATTCTCATTTTCTCTCCTTTCCTTTTGATAAGAATATCGCCAATAAATTTTCCTCATACTTAGACCTTCTTTTCACCCCCTCTCAAACCGATTCATCATGACCAGCGCTTATAGCTCTCCTGCCGTAACTGGCTAACCTTATTTTCAATATATGCTTAAATAACTCGCCTGTCAAAAAGATTCATTATTTTTGATTCTTGTTGTTCAACAACCAAATGAATCAAAAACAGAGCTCAATATAGAGAAAACTAACCCCGAGTAGGCTGTTTAGGTTACGAAAAGAACCTGGCTTAATTTATTCCAGCGTAATCTCGGCCGCCGCCTTTTTCCTCTCCGGCTTGCTTGGCCGCCATATCTATTTTCAACCTCAGCCTTGCCTCCCAAGCAAACTTTTTTCAACAGAGTTCATAGGCAGGGGTGGAGGGGGAAAAAAATTGCCTTTTGGGCCACTCGGACGAATAATATTAAAAGAGAACTCCCGAGGAGAAAAACGATGCCCATCTCGCAAGCTCGCTCATTCCATCGGCGCCTGATGACTATACTTGGGGTGACAACCTCGGTTACTACTCTTCTTCTCGCCGGGCAAACCACCGACCTGACGCTCTCCCGCTCGCGCCTCGCCGATAAAATCAAAGGCGGTTGGGCTGGCCAGGTCATCGGCTGCACCGTCGGCGGGCCAAGCGAACATCGTTTCTCCTCCTCCCTCGTGCCTGATTCTTATAAAATTTTCTGGTCCCCAGACCAGCTTGCCTCCCAGCTCAAGAGTTCGCCCGAGATATACGACGCCCACTACGTGGACATGGCTTTTCTCGAGGCTATCGAAAAAAAAGGGTAAAAAGCCAAGGCGGAGGACTTCGCCCGGGCGCTCTCCCGCGGTCAATTTCTCCTCAACCACGGCCTCCAGATGGCCAGGCATAACTTCTTGGCCGGGCGAAAGCCACCTAAAACCGGGTTCTGGCTGAATAATCCCCATGCCAACGATAACGATTTCCAGAAAGCGTCCGATGTTCTCGGGATTCTCGCGCCGGGGATGCCGCACGCAGCCATCAGATTATCCGACCGCATCGGCCATATCATCGCTTCGGGTGACGGGTTTTATGGCGGAGTCTACATCGCCCTTCTCTACTCGCTGGCATTCATCCAAGAAGACCGGGTAAAGCTGGTTGAGGAAGCCCTCAGGCCTTTTCCGGCGAAATCCGCTTTTTATCAAGTCATCAAAGATGTCCTCGACAGCTACCGCCGGCACCCCCAGGACTGGGAAAAAACCTGGTCGGCCATCGAGAAAAAATGGGCGGAAGACGTAGGTTGCCCCGAAGGCGTCTTGAGCTCGCTGAATTTTGAGGCCAAGGTGAACGCTGCCTGGGTGACGGTCGGCCTGCTTTACGGAAACGGCGACTTTGGCCAGACCGTCTCCATCGCCATCCGGTGCGGGGATGACGCTGATAGCAACGCCGCCAACGCCGGCGGCATCATCGGCACCCTCCTTGGTTACGAGAAAATTCCGAACGCCTGGAAAACCGGGTTAAAAGAAGTTGAGCCAGCCAGGTTTGGGTCAGGAAACCTGAGCCTCGCGGAAGCTTATGAGGCTAACATTAGGCATGCGCTCGAAATGATTAAGCGGCACGGCGGCAAGCTTTCTGAGGAGATGATTACGCTCCCCCGGCCGCGGTTCCCTTCGCTGAGGTATGAGGCTAATTTTGACCACCTCTACCCCAAGGAAAGGCGGCGTCTGGACTTGCGTCTATCGGAGCTTAAGCCTGAAGTAACGCTTGAGTTTGAAGGCGCCGGGTTTGCTATCAATGGCAGCCTGATCAAAAAAGTTCAGGAAGACCATACTTATGTGGTGGCCATGGTAGTCGACAGCCGGCTCGCCGGTGCCCCCATCCTTCCGGCTCATCCTTATCTTCGTAACCCGACACCATTCTTTAAGTTTAACCTCAAGCCAGGCCGCCACCGTCTCTTTCTCCAGATAAGCGAGCCCTCCCCCAAGGCCGACATCCAGCTCGACGAAATCATAATCTATGACCGGCGAAGAGAAAATAACCGTTGAAGCTTCTGGCCTAAAACTCTAATCTCAGGAGCTTTTCAGGCGAGGCGAAAACATCTTTGATAATTTCATCTCCTGGCTTCTGAAATTGGTTTTCCATCGCCTGATAACCAAGGAAGTGAAGGACGCGCGGCGGAAGGTCAAGGTTCGGGTCGCCGCGGCTCTCGAGCTCCCTGATTTTTCCTTCATCCTCTTGATAGCGGCGGAAGATTTTCCTTAACAGCGGCAGGTTTTGCCAACACCAGTTCAGCCGGCCGCGGCTGAGAAAAACGTGGTCGGTTAAAGGATGCTCGGGAAGCACCCGAGAGGAAAACCAGCAGGCCATCCCTTCAGTCAAAAGATACCAATGAGCTTTTTTTTCTGGAGGGACGGCGATTTTCTTTCTTTCAATAAGAAGATGCGCCAGTTCATGGGCATAAAAAACGTCTAAGTTAGAAAAATCACGGTACCTTTCAAGCCCGAAGACAACGACCACCTTCTCCCCCAACTTCAGCAAGAAGGCTTCAGGACTAAAAAAACCGACCAAAAGATACGCTTCGACCGGCTCACGGTCTTCAGGTTGAGCTAAGCTCAGGCAACGGCGATGGGTTGAAGCCAAGATTTTTTCGGTGGCCTGCCGCCGGAGAAGAAGACGCAACCGTGCATAGTGTTCGGGCCTGACAGCTTCTACCCGGCCTTTCAGGGCCGGACGGTCAATAAGGGGAAAAAGAGCCAGATAGGCCTCGAAAAACTTCCGGTAGGGAAAATAATAGTGCCGCCAGAAAGCTCGCCAGGCCGGCTCTCCTTGGCGGCAGGCTGCAAGGAAACGAAAAAAACTTTTATAGAGAGGAAAGATTCGTAGCTCGGGAAATTCTTTTTTCCTCTTTAAAGGAAAATGACCCATTTCTAATTCTCTCTCGCAATCGGCCTGAATAATTAATTTGTTTGATTAATTTAATTTTCTTCTCAATTTGATTTTTTGAGACTTCGTTTACTTATTTTTCACCCGGACAAAGACAATGTCTTTAACCGCCGGTTCAAAAGGGACGGCCACGGCTTCCAGCTCATCCTGTCGGTTGGCCACAAAATGGAGCGGGAAACGCCTCCAGGCAGCTTCCTTCGGCCGGAAAAGGTCGCGGCCGAAAGGCTCCAAACCTATTTTTTCGTCCCGAAAAAGCATGAACAATTCACCGTGTTCCTCAACAATTTTCAAAACACCGTAGGCTGGATGCTCGAATTCACCAGTGTAATCAGACCTTGGCCTTCCTGGGTCGACAACTCCAGGTCGAGGCGGTTTAGAAACTGGCGCCGCGGCCGAAGCCGCCAGCTTTTTCTGCCAGTCTATGGGAGGAAGCCCGAGCCCCAGATCGCTGACATAATTCCCGACGAGGGTTGGCACCGGAGAATTAAGGTTGGTCAAGACAGCGGCCGCCAGGTTTTCCCGCGGGAAAACAACGACAAAAGAGGCAAAACCCATCGTGCTGCCGCTATGATGGACTCGATAATGCCCGCGGTAAGCATCAATCATCCATCCGAGGCCGTAGCTCGGATGTTCGATTTCAGGCGCTTCTTGAGGGTTCGGAGGCCG
Source organism: Candidatus Aminicenantota bacterium (assembly GCA_037441905.1). GTDB lineage: Bacteria > Acidobacteriota > Aminicenantia > Aminicenantales > CALLJL01 > CALLJL01. Next base: position 6,655 of record JBBIRF010000061.1, on the reverse strand, counting down.
GACAATTTGCGGCGTGTGCATTTCTCTGAGTCGCTGCGGAGAAATCAATTGCTGGCCGTCGACGGTGCCCAGATTCAGCTGAAGCCGCAGCCATTGCGCCATGTCCTCGGCCGTCGAATGAACTGAACCCGAAGCCCGACCGCCGTACATAATCCTTTTTTCAGGCGAAGGAAAAGGAACTCTTTCCAACTTATCGCCGGTTTTAGTGTAAGCAAAACTGAATTCGGCCGAGTTCAAGTATTCAGCCAGGGTGCAGCCGGAATTCTTCATGTTGAGCGGCTTAAAAATCATCTCCTGGAGAAAGTTTTCCCAGGAAACTCCCGCCACCCGAGAAACGACCACTCCGGCGGTGATATACATCAGGTTGTTATACTGATAGGCTGCCCGGAAATCCCGGCTGGGTTCGAGAAAACGAAGCACTCGCTCGAGCTCTGCGAGCCGAAGCGGAGGGCCATTGCGAGCAAGGGGGGGGGGGGG
>JBBIRF010000061.1:0-6168 GCA_037441905.1 Candidatus Aminicenantota bacterium | reverse complement strand
GCACTCTCACGACATCTTCCGGCCCCAACGAAGCGCCATTCCAAACCAGGTCGTGACGGGGAAGTCCAGTCCGGTGAGTCACCAGGTCCCGCGGGGTGCAGCGGAGGGTGGCCCATTCGTCCATCAGGGAAAATTCGGGCAGAAGATTTCTTACTGGCTCATCCCAGCTCATCTTCCCCTCTTCGACTAACATACCCAGGGCGAGAGTGGTAAAGGCCTTAGTCGTCGAGCCGAGGACAAATCGAGTCCGGGCGGTTACCGGAAGTTTTGCCTCGACATCTCTCAGCCCAAACCCTTCAGCCATGATTATCTCATCTTTATAAACAATCACTAAGGACAGACCAGGAACCCCGTAATCTTTCATTTTGGCGGCGACAAACTCCCGGACGAGTTTGGTCAGCCTGGGCCAGTCTACCTCTTGGTCGGCGGCTTGCCTTCCCAAGAAAGCTTCCTCTGCGGGCAAAGTTGAAAAAAGAAGCGACATTATGAGGAAGAAGGTAAACAATAATGAAAAAACCAAATGAACTTTTAGCCCTTTTAATCTTAATGCCGAAGTCAGGGTAGAGACTTTTTGCGAGCTCATCGTCCTCTCCTTTTTGCCTATGATATCAAAGTCTCGGTCTGTTTTTTATAAGCAGCAGGTTTTTTCCCCTTACCTAAATATAAAATATATTTGCTTCCGCTGAAAAAAATATTAAACTAATTATCTGATTCAGCTTAGGCCCAAGGCATGGCGACGAGTGTTTTACTAAGGCTCAGGAAAAAGAGCCTGTTGCGGCTGTATCTCGCTTTTCCATTCCTTTTCCTCCTGCTATCTTTCCTGACATTCCTCGACCCGAACCTCGGGAAGTACCTCTGGTTACAGCACCGGAAAGAGGCTGTCAGAAAAGAGGTGGCCGGAAAAATTAACCAGGGTCTCGAACGGGAAAAACTCGTCCTCTTTAAGGTCGGGTTGGGAGAGATTAGAACCAAGCTCCGCTGGCTCTCCAGCCACGAGTTCGAGTTTAACCATGGGCTTTACGATGTGGTCGAAGCAGCGGTTGAAGAAGAGACGGTGTTTCTCTGGTGCTGGGCCGACCAGGAAGAAACCAGCCTGGAGAAAGAAATAGACCTCGTCGTTTCCCGGTCCCTGGGGAAAAAAGCACGGGCAGCCTTGGACAAGCAGGATGAGTTCTCGCCAGCGTCCAAGTACTGGCCGTTTCTTCTTGGGCCTCGTCTGAAACCAACCGAGCCAAAATCAGGCTTGTTTATCTGTTGCCAGCCTTCCGCGGATTATTTTTACTTTCCCCTTCAGCCGCCAGAGCCTCCTCCTCGCTTCTCTTAAGCCCTTACCTTTATAACCGCCCAAAAAAGCAGGCTCTTCGGGAGCCTGAACCCGAGAGTCTCTCTGGGTGCGGAAGTAAATCATTCTCACGAGGAAAACATGGTCTACGGAGGAGGAAAAAAGATGCTAAAAGCGTGCATGAAAACAATAACCGCTATTTTCTTGCTTCTTCTTTTCCCATCAGCCGTTTTGGCCCAGATAATCACGGTAAAAGACCAAAAAACAAAGGACCCGGTGGCTTCTGCTTTGATAGCCAGCGAAGAACCCAAGGTGTCGGTCACGACCAACGAAAAAGGCCAGGCTGATATCTCTCAATTTAAAGGCGCCACCAAGATTACCATCAGCCGTTTGGGTTATGTTACTGCGGTTTTGAGTTTTGCTGAGCTCGAAAACCTTTCTTTCGAAGTCCTGTTGGTGCCTACTCCTTTTGAAATGCACGAACTTGTCGTCTCCGCCTCCCGCTGGCAGCAGAGCACGAGCGAGGTCCCGGTGAAGGTATTCACTTTATCCCCTCTCCAGGTTGCCCTGGAAAATCCTCAGACAGCCGCCGACCTTCTGGGGGTCTCGGGCAAGATATTTATTCAAAAAAGCCAGCAGGCCGGTGGCAGCCCGATGTTCCGGGGTTTTGCCACCAACCGCCTTCTTTATAGCGTCGATGGTGTCAGGATGAATAACGCCATCTTCAGGGGGGGAAACATCCAAAACGTCATTTCTCTCGACCCATTTGCTATCGAAAGCACGGAAATCTTCTTCGGCCCTGGCTCTATGATTTACGGCAGTGATGCTATCGGCGGCGTCATGAGCTTCCAGACTCTCATCCCCAAGTTTTCCTTAACGGATGAACCTTTGATTACCGGAACGTCGGTTGCCCGTTATTCTTCAGCCAATAAAGAAAAAACCGGACATTTTGATGTTAACGTAGGCTGGAAGAAATGGGCCCTGGTTTCGAGCATCAGCTATTTTGACTTTGACCACCTGCGCCAGGGAAGCCACGGCCCCGACGGCTATCTTAAACCATTTTATGTTCAGCGCATCGACGGCGTCGACCGGGTTATCACTCAGGAAGACCCCCAGTTACAAATTCCTTCAGCTTATTCCCAGATGAACCTGATGCAGAAAATCCGTTTCCAGCCGCAAAGGAACTGGGACTTTCAGTATGGTTTTCACTACTCGGAAACGTCGCCCTACGGCCGGTACGACCGACACGCCAGGCTGAGGAAAGGGCAGCCGAGGTATGCTGAATGGGATTACGGGCCGCAGAAGTGGATGATGAACAGCCTCCAGATAACGCATCAAACCGCGGGAGCGCTTTATGATAAGTTTTCCCTCCGCTTGGCCCAGCAATCATCCGAAGAAAGCCGGATTGACCGCGACCTGAATAACCCGGAAAGACACAGGCGGATAGAAGAAGTAGAAGCCTATTCTGTCAATCTTGACTGGTTGAAAGACATCGGCGCCAAGAATACGCTTTTTTATGGTTTTGAATATGTCTTTAATGACGTAACTTCCACCGGAATCGACGAAAATATCGTCACTAAGGTCAGCTATCCTGGCCCGTCCCGGTATCCGCAAGCTACCTGGCAGTCGGCCGGAGTATATCTCAACGGCCTCCATCGTTTTTCCGACGCATTTGTCCTCCAGGCAGGTTGCCGGTATAACCAGTTTACCCTCGATGCAGAGTTTGATACTACTTTTTATCCTTTCCCGTTTACCACGGCCCGTCTCAACCACGGGGCTTTAACCGGGAGTATTGGAGCTGTTTTCCAGGCATCGCCCACCTGGGTAATCAGCGCTAACTTAGCGACTGCCTTCAGAGCACCGAACGTGGATGACATGGGCAAGGTTTTTGACTCTGAACCGGGCAAGGTAACCGTCCCCAACCCGGACCTGAAAGCCGAATACGCCTACAGCGCCGATTTGAACATGACCAAAATCTTCGCAGACGTGCTCAAACTCGACCTGAGCGCTTATTACACTTCGCTCGATAACGCCATGGTTCGTCGCGACTATACGCTCAACGGGCTGGAGTACATCATGTATGAAGGCGTTTTGAGCCGCGTCCAGGCAATCCAGAATGCGGCCGTGGCGAACGTCTACGGACTCCAGGGCGGGCTGGAGTTAAAACTTCCGGCCGGTTTTGACCTCCTCAGTGATTTTAACTACCAGAAGGGTGAGGAGGAGTTAGACGACGGTTCCAGGAGTCCTTCACGGCATGCTCCTCCCTGGTTCGGCCAGACAAGGCTGCTTTACACGGCCGAAAAGCTCAGCCTGGAATTATCCCTCATCTACCAGGGCGAAAAGAAACACGAAGATATGCCAGAAGAGGAAAAAGGCAAGACAGAGATCTATGTTCTTGACGCTAACGGGCAGACCTATGCTCCGGGGTGGTATACCTTAAACTTCAAGGCTATGTATCGCTTCTCCTCGCAAGTGAGCCTGAGCGCCGGAGTCGAGAATATCACGGACCGGCGATACCGGCCTTACAGCTCGGGTATTTCTGGGCCGTGTCGAAATTTTGTCCTCTCCCTGAGGACAAGCTTTTAGCCTTTAGTTAGCTCGGGAAAAGGGGGCATGTTTTCATGTCCCCTTTTCTTTGTTATATTACAGATTGACATTCATTATGTATTATGAGCGAGGTGGACGCGTCTTTCTTTGCGGTCCCTCTATATTGCTTGGAATAAATAATAAATTATTGGAAGATAACTAAAAAATTAATGGAAGAAAGGACAAGTCCACTGGTGGGACTTTGGTAAAGTAATGATGAGTCAAAATAAAGCCTATCGTCGTTTTCGATGGCGCCAGCCATGCTCTCAATGACATTTATCGGCCGATGATTTAATATCAAGACGACGGACGGAATTCAGGCATGTCTTGAACCTGGCTCCAAAGCATAGGGCTGATTAGTGAGGCGCCAGTTAGCGCGAGGAAAGCACTCATGAGGGTAGGATTTCATCAGCCAGCTTTTATCCCCTGGGGAGGTTTTTGGGCCCGGCTGGCCGCGGTCGACCAGATGGTGCTGCTTGACGATACGCTTCTTGCCCGAGGTTTTACCTTCGTCAACCGCAACCGCCTGAAGGGGCCCCAGGGGGAAATCTGGATAACCGTTCCCCTCAAAAGAAAAGGAAGAGGCCGGCAGCGAATTCGTGACCTGGAGATATTTGAAAAAGAATGGTGGGCCAAGAAATTTCTGCTGACCGTGCGGCACTACTACGGCAAGTCAATCTATTTTGAGCCTCTCTATTCTGAGCTCGAGGCGGTCCTCAAGGATAAAGACGAAAGATTCCTGCCGCTCGTCGAAAACCTTCTTGAACTGCTCAAGCGAGCTTTCGGCCTGAAAACTCCCTTCTGCAAGCAATCGGCTCTCGGAATCACAGGACAGGGGACTGAGCTTCTCGTGGCGCTGGCCGAGAATCTTCGGGCAGAGGAAGTCCTTTTCTCCTCCTACGCCAGCGCTCACGTCCATTTTGACCAGTTCCGCGAAAAAGGCATTAAGGTGTGGCTCCACCACTTTGACCTTCCCCAATATCCACAATTCTGGGGCGAGTTCTGCCCGAATCTCTCTGCCCTTGACCTTTATTTCTGTCTCGGCCCTGACAGCCTTCGCCTCCTGGAAAAGGCCTCAAGAATAGAGCCCTGGCCCTGAGGCCAAAATTCTCCAATCGAAAATCTCTGGTCACAAGAACAAACCGGAGGCTTAAAAAATAAGGTGTGATTTTCTGGGTTCCCCCAACTTTAATCATAAAAAATCATTAATTTCCCGGACTTGAAGGGATTGAAACGAGCCCTATCACGAAAATTCTTAGATTCGAACTAAATTAACTGCGCTTTTTCCTTTTAAATAATGTTGCGGTTAGCTTTTTCAAACAATAGGCCGGCTAAAGATTAATTTAGTTACCGAGGTACAAGATTCTCGGCCGTCATTTCTTAAAAATGAGAAAACCTGCGATAACTATTAGGACAAAACCAACGAGATAATTCCAGCGGAAATTCTCCTTTAGATAGAGCACAGAAAAAAAAGAAAAAACCGTAAGCGTAATTATCTCCTGGATGGTTTTAAGCTGGGCGGCCGTCAGTTTCCCATATCCCAGGCGGTTGGCCGGCACCTGAAGGCAGTACTCGAGAAAAGCAATCATCCAGCTAAAAAAAATGGCTTTCCAGAGAGGCAGGGTTTTAAACTTTAGGTGCCCATACCAGGCAAAAGTCATGAAAATGTTCGAGAGGACCAGGAGAGAAATTGTTGCCCAGGCCATCGCGGTTTAATCGCTTCATTAACCCAAAAATAGCCATCTATGATAGCCCTTCGTCTGAGTTTGTCAATAGCCAGAGCCGGCGAAGGGGGGGCGCTGGTGGAGCTGAGGGGACTTGAACCCCCGACCTCTTGACTGCCAGTCAAGCACTCTCCCAACTGAGCTACAGCCCCACCGACAGTCGTCAAATATGATAGAGAATTCCCCGCCTCCAGTCAAGAACACGAATTGCCTCACTTAAAATCTATACGAAAATGATTCGTTGCCTCACGAGAAAATCTATACGAAATCATATTGCCCTCTGGCTGGTAGAGCCCTTAAATATCGGGGTGATATTAGCCAGGAGGCAAGGACATGGGGTTAGAGATGAAGGTTAAGCGAGCGGTGTTAAGGGAGCTGGCCAATATAAAGCTCGTGAGTAAAGAGAGAATAGGCAGTCGGACGACGAAAAAGCATGACGTGCCTAAAACAGCATACCAGAGGCTATTAGAATCGCCAGAGATAAACCCTGGAGCAGAAGAACCGGCTGCGCCAGGTCTACCAGGAGCTGAATGTGGTGAAGTTAAAGACAGAAATAGAGAGGCTGAAGGCTAAGCT
>JBBIRF010000060.1:0-13446 GCA_037441905.1 Candidatus Aminicenantota bacterium | reverse complement strand
TCGATGAGCTCGTTTCTCTTAGCCTCAGCTTCGGGCCTTAGCTCCGGGCCTATTTCCCTGACTTCAAAAGAATTCCCGAGGAGGCTTTCTCCCCAGTCGATTTCTTTCATCGCGACGAGGTCAACAACTCCCCGGAATGACTCTTCTCGACCTAAGGGAAGCTGCAGGAGGACAGGATGAGCGCCAAGCCTTGACCTCAGCTGCTCAACGGCCGCCTCCGGGTTGGCTCCTGGTCGGTCCATTTTGTTGATGTAAACAAGACGTGGTACGCGGTACTTATTGGCCTGCCGCCATACGGTTTCGGTCTGGGGTTCCACTCCACCTACCGCACAAAGAATAATGATAGCTCCGTCCAAGATTCGCAGGGAACGTTCAACTTCGGCCGTGAAATCGACGTGGCCGGGAGTATCGATTATGTTAATCCGACGGTCTTTCCAGAAGCAGGTAGTCGCGGCGGAGGTAATCGTGATGCCTCGCTCCTGCTCCTGGACCATCCAGTCCATGACAGCCGTACCCTCGTCGACCTCGCCCATCTTGTAAGTGATTCCGGTATAAAAAAGAATCCGCTCCGTAGTGGTAGTCTTCCCCGCATCGATATGGGCCATTATCCCAATGTTGCGAACTCTTTCGACCGGGTACGACCGCATCAAATCTTCTCTCCATTTCGAGGTCGCTAATACCTGATCCTCGGAAAAGGAAGATTACCATTTATAATGAGCAAAAGCCCTGTTGGCTTCCGCCATTTTGTGCGTATCTTCTCTCTTCTTAATAGCTCCACCCCGGTTATTGACAGCATCCATGATTTCGGCTGCCAGCTTCTCCTCCATCGACTTGCCGCTTCTTTCGCGGGCGAACTGAAGAATCCAGCGGATGGCCAGAGAAACTGACCTTTCCGGCGGCACCTCAACCGGAACTTGATAAGTAGCTCCTCCCACTCGCCTGGATTTTGTCTCGAGCAGCGGTCTGACGTTCTCCACCGCCTTTTCCATAACCTTGAGAGGGTCTTCCTTCATCTTTTTCTTAATAATGTCCATCGCGCCGTAAATTATTCTCTCGGCTACCGTCTTCTTTCCTTTTCTTAAGGTAATGTTAATAAACTTAGAAACAAGGGTGCTGTTATAAAACGGGTCCGGAGCTGGTGTCCCCTTTTTGACCTTTCCTCGCCTGGGCATCTACCTCTCCTTAAGCCTTGCCTGCCACTTTCTTCTCTTTGGGTCTCTTGGCTCCATAAAGGGAGCGGCCTTGCATCCTGTTTTGAACACCCTCGGCATCGAGAGTCCCGCGGATAATATGATAACGAACTCCAGGGAGGTCTTTCACCCGGCCGCCACGGATTAAAACGACCGAATGCTCCTGGAGGTTGTGGCCGATTCCAGGGATGTAGGCAGTTACCTCAACGTTGTTAGTCAGCCTTACTCGGGCTACCTTTCTCAAGGCCGAATTCGGTTTCTTGGGAGTCGTCGTAAAAACCCGGATACAAACGCCTCTTTTCTGAGGACAGCCAGCCAGAGCCGGAGATTTACTCTTCTCCCGCTTGAACGAGCGGCCTTTTCGGACTAACTGATTAAACGTAGGCAAATAAACTACTCCTTAAAAAATCTATCATCCCGAATCAGAAAAACCTCGGAATGAATGCTCGAATAATAGCAAAAACTGCCTGGGCTGTCAAGAAAATAAGGGGAAATTAAGCTCTAATTCTGGGACTGAAGGTCGGCCTCGGCGGCCTCGGCCACTTCGGCCTCTTCCTTGATCAAAATTCCCCTATGAGCTCGATAACCTGTTCCCGCCGGGATAAGCCGGCCCATGATAATATTTTCTTTTAGCCGGCGGAGATAATCCACCTTTCCATAAAGGCTCGCTTCAGTAAGCACGCGGGTAGTTTCCTGGAAGGAAGCGGCAGCGATAAAGCTGTCTGTACTCAGAGCGCTCTTGGTTATCCCGAGAAGCAAAGGCCGAGCCTTGGCCGGCTTGCCCCCTCGCCTCATGACTTTCTCGTTCTCCTGCTGGAAAACAAACCGGTCGACCTGCTCGTCAACCAGGAATTCAGTATCGCCCACTTCCTCCACCTTGACCCAGCGCAACATCTGCCTGATTATCACCTCGATATGTTTGTCATTAATGGCCACTCCCTGCAACCGGTAAACCTCCTGGATCTCCCTCAATAAATACTCAGCCAGTTCCTTTTCGCCAAGGACGCGCAGGATATCATGGGGGTTAACAGGACCGTCCATCAGCGGCGTTCCGGCCCTCACTTTTTCCCCGTCGCTGACTGTAATATGAGCTCCTTTGGGAATCAAATACTCCTTCTCGTCGCCTCTTTCGTTGCGCACGGCGATCTTCCGGTAGCCACGAACAAGCCCGCCGATCTGGACAACCCCGTCGATTTCCGAAATAATCGCCGGGTTTTTCGGCCGCCTGGCTTCGAAAAGCTCTTCGGCCCGAGGCAAACCGCCTGTGATATCTTTTGTCCTGGCCACCTCGCGCGGAATCTTCGCTAAGATATCTCCCGCGTGGACCTGCTGGCCATTCTTTACTTCCAGATGGGCCCCTGACGGAAGATAGTATCTCTTGAGGACGACACGCGATTTATCAGCGTTGAGCCCGTTGCCATTAGCCACGATTTCAATTCTCGGTTGGAGCTTTTCTTCGCGGGATTCAGTAATCACCTGGGTGATTAAACCTGTAAACTCATCCTGAACCTCTTCCATGGTAATGCCGAGGGCGATGTCGTGGAATTCAACGATGCCCGAATCTTCGGTCAAAATATAGGTATTAAATGGGTCCCATTCAGCAAAAGATTGGCGGGATTTTACTTCGCCGCCGTTGGGCACAAGAATTTTCGCCCCGTAAGGCACCTGAAAGTGCTCAATTTCTCGGCCTCGATAATCAAGAATAGCAATGTTAGCGTTGCGGTTAACCACGACGAGCTGCCCTTCTTTGTTAACGACTGTCTTGACATTGTTGAACTTAATCACGCCGTCATTCTTAGCTTCGAGGCGAGACCTTTCCGTCCCCCGGAGAGCAATCCCGCCGATATGAAATGTCCTCATGGTCAGCTGAGTGCCTGGCTCGCCAATCGACTGGGCGGCAATAATGCCCACAGCCTCGCCGAGCTCCACCAGTCTCCCCGTTGAAAGGTCTCGACCGTAGCAAAGCTGACAAACTCCCCTTCTTGATTCGCAGGTGAGAACAGACCTGATCTTGACTCTCTCGATGCCCAGGTTGATGAACTTTTCGGCCACCTCTTCGGTAATCTCCTGGTTCATGTCGACCAGGACCTCGTTGGTATCAGGATGAACCACTCTTTCGAGAGCAATCCGGCCGACAATTCGTTCGATGAACGGCTCGATGATTTCGCCATTCTCGACAATAGCCGTTACGTTTACTCCTTTAAGGGTTCCGCAATCGTGCTGGTCAACGATTACTTCCTGGGCGACATCGATCAGCTTGCGGGTTAGATATCCTGAATTGGCCGTTTTCAGGGCCGTGTCAGCCAGTCCTTTCCGCGCTCCATGAGTCGAAATAAAATACTGTAACACATCCAGGCCTTCCCGCAGGTTTGAAAGAATAGGGGTTTCGATGATCTCGCCGGAAGGTTTGCTCATCAAACCCCTCAACGCAGCCAGCTGTCGGATCTGTTGACGGTTACCTCGAGCACCTGAGTCAACCATGACATAGAGTGGGTTAAGCTCTCTGGTTTCGAAGCTAACCCGGCGCATTTTTTCCACCATTGCGTTCGAGACCTGCTCAGTGACTGCGGTCCAGATTTCGACCACCCGGTTAAACCTTTCTCCAGCGGTAATCGTCCCTTCCCGGTAAAGCTTTTCTATTTCCTGGACTTCCTTTTCCGCCTTCTTGACGATTTCGGCTTTTTCCCCGGGAATAAGAAAGTCGTCGATGCCCAAAGAAAACCCGGCTAACGTGGCGTAGGTGAAACCGAGCTCTTTCATCCGGTCGAGAAGTTCGATCGTCGCCTGGAGTCCAAGACGTTGGAAACAATAATAGACCAGGTTCTCGAGCCCTTTTTTCTTCAGCATTCCGTTAACAAAAGGAATGCCCTCCGGAAGAATACTATTAAAAATTATTCGGCCGGGCGTCGTATCAATAAAACCCGCACGGACTTCGGAAACAGGACAAGTATTGACCGCCTGGTCATCATAATAAGTAGCCAGGTTCATCAACGGGCCGCGATAACGAACTTTAATTTTTGCCTGGAGCTCGACCTCTTTGTTTTCCAGGGCAAGGAGAACCTCTTCCGGAGAAGCAAAAATTCTTCCCTCTCCTTTTAACCCATTCTTTTCTATCGTCAAGTAATAACATCCGAGCACCATGTCCTGGCTCGGGACAGCCAGCGGCCGGCCATGGGCGGGCGAAAGGATGTTATTACTCGAAAGCATGAGGGTTTGGGCTTCAATCTGAGCTTCGACTGAAAGCGGCACGTGTATGGCCATCTGGTCGCCGTCAAAGTCGGCGTTAAAAGCGGCACAGACGAGAGGATGAATTTGAATCGCCTTCCCCTCGATGAGAATTGGCTCAAACGCTTGAATCCCCAGCCGGTGCAAAGTTGGCGCCCGGTTGAGAAGGATTGGATGTTCCCTGACGACTTCTTCGAGATAGTCCCAGACTTCCGGTCTTTCTTGTTCATGCCATTCGCGGGCTACCTTGACACTGGGGACGAGCCCCTCTTTTTCCAGCTTATGAAAAATAAAGGGTTTAAACAGTTCAAGCGCCATCTTTTTCGGCAGACCGCACTGGTGGAGCTTGAGCTCGGGACCGACCACGATTACTGACCTGCCAGAATAATCAACTCGCTTTCCCAGAAGGTTCTGCCTGAACCGACCTTGCTTGCCCCGCAAGGCTTCGCTCAAAGACTTGAGCGGGCGACGATTAGCTCCCAGATGGACCCGACCTCGCCGGCCATTGTCAAACAGGGCGTCGACCGCTTCCTGGAGCATCCTCTTTTCATTCCGGATGATGAGTTCAGGAGCCTTGAGCTCGATCAGTTTTTTCAAGCGGTTGTTGCGATTAATAACCCGGCGATATAGGTCGTTAAGGTCAGAAGTAGCAAAACGACCGCCGTCGAGCCTGACCAGGGGTCTGAGGTCAGGCGGCAGTACCGGGATGACTTTGAGAATCATCCATTCTGGCCGGTTGCCTGATTTTAACAAGCCTTTGAACACCCTCAATCGCTTGGCGTAACGGAGTTTTCGCTGCTGCGAGGTCTCTTTCTTCATCAATTTTCGGAGTCGCTCAGCTTCCTTGGCAATGTCTATCTTTGACAGCAGTTTATCGATAGCTTCCGCTCCGATCCCGGCTTCAAACCGGTTCCCGTATTTCTCTTGCGCCTCTTTGTATTCATCCTCGGTAAGCAACTGCTTTTCTTTAAGGGGCGTGTCTCCGGGGTCGAGAACAATGTAAGACTCAAAATACAGGACTTTCTCCAGGTCCTTCATCGACATGTCGAGCACCAGGCCTATCCGGCTGGGGGGACTCTTAAAGAACCAGATATGGGCTACCGGAGCGGCGAGCTCGATATGCCCCATCCGCTCGCGGCGGACTTTGGATTTAGTAACTTCCACTCCGCAGCGTTCGCAGATAATCCCCCGGTATTTCATCCGTTTGTATTTGCCGCAGAGGCATTCATAGTCATTAACCGGGCCGAAGATCTTGGCGCAGAAAAGCCCGTCTTTTTCCGGCTTGAAAGTGCGATAATTGATAGTCTCTGGCTTAGTGACTTCTCCCCATGACCAGCTCCGGATTTTCTCCGGAGAAGCGATCGTAATCCGGACCCGGTCAAAATCAACCCTGGTTTTTCCCGAATTTGGCCTGGTGTTCATAGTGATTCTCCTTTGCCTTTTTTGGGAATTTGAATTCCCCAGGGCAAGATAGGTTCTTTTTCGGCCTTCTCCAGTTCAACATCCAGGCAAAGACTCTGCAGCTCGCGTATAAGGACGTTGACCGACTCGGGCAAACCGGGCGAAAAATCGAGGTCGCCTTTAACGATTGCCTCGTAAACCTTGGCCCTGCCTTCGACATCATCCGATTTGACCGTCAGCAATTCCTGTAGGGTGTGGGCTGCGCCGTAAGCCTCCAAGGCCCAAACCTCCATCTCCCCAAACCTCTGGCCGCCAAATTGGGCCTTGCCGCCCAAAGGTTGCTGGGTAATTAGAGAATAAGGGCCGGTAGAGCGAGCGTGAATCTTATCATCGACCAAATGATAAAGTTTCATCATGTAGATGTAGCCTACGGTAACCTCTTGGTCGAAAGGTTCGCCCGTTATCCCGTCGTAGAGCACCGTTTTTCCCGACTCAGGGAGGCCGGCTTTAACGAGTAGTTTCCTTATTTCTTCTTCGGTCATGCCGTCAAACACCGGAGATGAAATCCACATGTTGAGTTTCTGGGCCGCCCAGCCGGCGTGCGTTTCTAAAATCTGGCCGACATTCATTCGCGAGGGCACGCCGAGCGGGTTGAGGACTATTTCGACCGGTGTGCCGTCGGGGAGACGGGGCATATCTTCCTCGGGAACAATCTTGGCCACGATCCCTTTGTTTCCATGCCGGCCGGACATTTTGTCGCCAACCGACAACTTTCTCTTCATAGCGATATAGACTTTAATAATCTGAATTACCCCTGGAGCCAACTCATCGCCTTTCTTCAGGGCATCAACTTTTTCTTTGAATTCAGCTCTCAGGGCCTCTTCTTGCCGTTTCGCTTTCTTCTCAATATCTCTAATTTGCCGGTCTCTTTCAGGGTTCTCCTCCAGTTTGAGCTTGCTATAATCTTCCGGGTCAAGCTGGTCAAGGATTCTTTCGGTAAGTTTCATTCCCTTGGTCAGAGCCACGCCTGAGACCTTCTGGTCCTTAGCCACTATTTCTCCCTTAAGCACAGCCTTAAGCCGGCGCCATTTTTCTCGTTCGATGATGCTGACCTCGTCGTCCAGATTCCGTTTCATCCGGTTGATTTCTTCTTTCTCGATAACCTTGGCTCGCGGTCCTTTCTCGCTCCCACGCCTGGTAAAAATCTTAACGTCGATAACAGTTCCTTCTATTCCCGGAGGGCAATAAAGCGAGGCATCCTTGACGTCAAGGGCCTTTTCGCCAAAGATAGCCTTGAGCAGTTTTTCTTCCGGAGTTAACTGGGTTTCCCCCTTGGGGGCCACTTTTCCCACCAGGATATCCCCTGGTTTAACGTACGCCCCGATACGCACTATTCCATTCTCGTCAAGGTTGCGCAGGATAGATTCAGGAACATTCGGAATGTCCCGCGTAATCTCTTCAGGACCTAATTTTGTGTCCCTGGCTTCGATGCTTTCTTCCACAATATGGATTGAGGTATAGATATCTTCTTTAACCAGTTTTTCACTAACAACGATGGCGTCTTCAAAGTTATAGCCTCGCCAGGGCATGAAGGCGCATAAAATATTCCGGCCGAGGGCAAGTTCTCCTTGGTCGGTGCAAGCGCCGTCGGCCAGGATTTGCCCTCGCTCGACCCGCTGACCTTTGCGCACGATCGGCCGCTGACTAATACAGGTATTCTGGTTTGTTCGCCTGAACTTAGTCAGCAGGTAGAGGTCTGTTCCGACCTCGTAACTATTATTACTCTCGGGCTCATCTACCCGGACCAAAATCCTCTCGGCATCCACGAATTCGACGATACCCGACCGCCGACAGACAACGACATCCCCCGACCCTCGGGCGACGAGGGCTTCGATCCCGGTGCCTATTAGAGGAGCCTCGGGCCGCAGCAAGGGAACGGCTTGCCTCTGCATATTCGACCCCATCAAAGCCCGGTTGGCGTCGTCGTGCTCGAGGAAGGGTATCAAGGCTGCCGATAAAGAAACAAGCTGCTTGGGAGATACGTCGATGTAATCAATCTGTTCCCCGGGAAGCATCTTGAAATTACCAGCCTGGCGGGCGCTGACATACTCATCCACCAGGTATCCTTTTTCGTCGACTTTCGTATTAGCCTGAGCGATGTTGTATTTTTCTTCTTCCCAGGCGGTGAGGTAGAAACAAGCGGGTTCAGCCGTCGGCAAACGAGGAATCCGGCTTTTAGCCAACTCCTCAACCGTTTTTTCAAACACCTCTTTCTCCACTATCTGGCCGACCTCGAAGGAACTGTTCCCTGGGTTCGTAATACGAACATAATCGACAATCCTCCCGTTCCGAACCTTGCGGTAGGGGGTTTCGATGAACCCGAAGCTATTAACCCGGGAATAACAGGCCAAAGAAGAGATCAGCCCGATATTGGGTCCTTCGGGAGTCTCTATCGGGCAGATTCGGCCATAATGGGAAGCCTGGATATCTCTGACTTCAAATCCGGCTCTCTCGCGGCTGAGTCCTCCCGGGCCGAGAGCGCTCAGCCGGCGCTTATGAGTGATTTCGGCCAAGGTGTTTATTTGGTCCATAAACTGAGAGAGCTGCGAGCTCCCGAAAAACTCCTTGAGGGCGGCCATCACCGGCTTGGAATTGATCAAATCCTGCGGCATGGCAGCGCTTAAGTCGGAGCTCACCGTCATCTTTTCCTTGATTGTTCGTTCGAGCCTCGTCAGACCGATTCGAAAGGCGTTCTCGACAAGTTCGCCAACAGACCGAACCCGGCGGTTCCCGAGGTGGTCGATGTCATCAACCGTGCCCTCGCCGTTGCGCAGTTTAAAAAGATACTTAATCACCTCGACATAATCGAGCGGCCGGAGCACTTTCTCCTCTAACGGAGTATCTATTTCCAGCTTGATGTTGAGTTTAAGCCGGCCGATGCGGGAAAAATTATATTTCTGAGGGTTGAAAAACATGTTCTGGAAAAGATTATGGGCGCTTTCGGCCGTGTGCGGCTCTCCAGGCCTCAGTTTCCGGTAAATCTCCGCCAGAGCTTCCTGTGTACTCTTGCGGGGGTCCTTACGCACGGTGTTGCTGATGATTTCGCCGCAAGGATTTTCTTTGGGGAAGAACACCTCGAATGGCTCTCCCCGGGCCATCAATAAATCCAGCTGGACATCCCCCAGTTCTTCGTTAACTTTGACTTTTCCCTTAATCGAGGTCAAAGAGTAGGCGTTCTGGAGGTCGCGGGGACTTATCGGGATTCTATCGAGCCCTTTGCTTTTCAACAGGGCGATAGTTTCCGGGGTAATCTTTTTTTTCGCCGGCCAGAGGACTTGACTCGTCTGGGGGTGAGTTATGTCCTGGGATAAAGTCTTGCCCGCCAAGTTTTCGGTCAATTCAACGTAGAGCTTTCCGTCCTCCGGGATGATGCGATAAACCTTATAAAACAATCGAAGGATATCTTCGTCACTCCCGAACCCGAGAGCCCGCAAAAAAACTGTTGCCAGGAACTTTTTCTTCCGGTCAAGCCGGACATGCAAGAGTTCTTTCGAGTCATATTCAAACTCAACCCAGGCGCCGCGGTAAGGAATTATCTTGGCGATATAACAGCCCTTTGACTCTGCGGCACGGAAAAACACGCCAGGCGACCTCTGAAGCTGGCTGACGACGACTCTTTCGACCCCGTTAAAAATGAAGGTTCCCTTTTCTGTCATCAAAGGTATATCGCCAAAATAGACTTCCTGCTCCTTGATATGCTTGAGGCGTCGGGTCTTGCTGCTGGCGTCCTTTTCCCATGAAATCAGGCGGAGCTTGACCCGAAGCGGCGCGGCATAGGTATAGCCTTTTTCAATACATTCGGCGGCCGAATACTTGAGTTTAAGCTGCACCCGGTCACCGCAGTGGTCACAAAGAGGAACGTCAAACTGCTTGGAAGAATGGCAATAGGGGCAGACCTCGTGCCGACTTAGGTCAAAGCGTGGCGGAAGCAAAGTTCCACAGGCCCGGCAACGCGGCCGGAAGTTCTCCACCCCTTTAAGGCGGCCACACTTGCATTCCCAGGTGCCTACGGTGTAGCTTACAAATTCTAACTGGGTGGTTTCTTTAAAATCAGATATGGGGAAAATATCCTTAAAGGCAGCCTGAAGGCCCACTTCTTTTCTTTCCTCCGGGAGCAAGTCCATCTGCAAGAAATCATGATAGGAATCGACTTGCACGGAAAGCAGGTCTGGCATCGGAAAAGTGGTGCCTATTTTGGAAAAATCATGCCGCTGCCGATGATTGGTGGAGAGATTACTCTCTTTGTTCATTTTTCCCCTCTAATCATTTTTCCCGAGAAGAGTACCCCCTTCTCCGGGTTAAACCCAGAAAACGGTCTTCCTGGCTTATTGAATTTCAACGACGGCGCCGACTTCCTCAAACTTAGCTTTTATGGCCTCGGCTTCTTCCTTGCTAATTTTTTCTTTAATAGGTTTAGGCAATGAATCTACCAGGTCCTTAGCTTCCTTAAGCCCCAGGTTAGTTAATTCGCGAACGATCTTGATTACATTAATTTTCTTGTCACCGGCATTTTTCAGGACCACAGTAAATTCGGTTTTCTGCTCTTCCGCTTTTGTTTCGACCGCGGCCGCAGCTCCAGCACCGGGGACAGCTACGGTCATGGCGGCGGCACTGATACCGTACCTCTTCTCAAACTCTTTGATATAATCAGCAAGTTCGAGGAGGGTTAAGCTGTCGAGATGAGCAAAAAACTGCTCCTTGGTAATTCGCGTTTCACCGTTAGCCATTTTTATTTACCTCCAACCCTATTTTTTAGATTTTAGTTGATTTAACATATAGCCAAACTGGACCAGCGGAGCTTGCATCGTCCGCACAAAGTTCGCCAATGGGGACGAAAGCAAGAAGCCGACCTTGGCTAAAAGTTCATTCCTCGACCCGAGGCGACAGACCTCTTCGAATTTTTCCGCCGCAAAAGCCCTCCCTTCAAGCAATCCTCCCTTGACGCTTAACACTTTGTGCTGCGAGGAAAAATCCTTGAGAAACCTGGCAAGAGCCACAGCATCTCCGTCAGGGAAGGCAACCGCTGTCGGCTTTTGGAAGAAAGCCCTCACCTCTTCCGGCAACCCGCTTTTAAGAGCCCGAAGGGCCAACCTGTTCTTGACCACCTTGAAAACTCCGCCCATCTGACGAATAGCTTTGCGCAGCTTCGTGGCCTGGGCTACTGTCATTCCCTGAAAATCAATGACATAAAAAGAATCATGAGTGGAAAAGAGTCCGTTAAGTTCCTGAAGGAGCTTTTTTTTGCTTTCTTTTTTCAAGGCCTTCCTCCGGTATTATGGCTCACAAAGATTCCAGGACGGCTTCCGATATTTTTAAAGAAGGGCCCATCGTCGAAGAAATGGCCAGGCTACGGATGTATTTCCCCTTGGCCGCAGGCGGCTTTGCCTGCAGGACCGCCTGGAGGAATGCTTTGATATTATCAACCAACTTCGCTTCCGAGAAAGAAATCTTACCCACGCCAGCATGGACGATCCCTGTTTTATCAACCCTGAACTCTACTTTTCCGGCCTTTATCTCCTGGACAGCTTTCTTGATATCAAAAGTGACGGTCCCCGACTTAGGATTGGGCATTAAACCCTTTGCTCCCAGGATTCGGCCAAGTTTTCCTACGGCTCGCATAACATCAGGTGTGGCGATCAAGACATCAAAATCAAGCCATCCGGCGGCAATCTTCTCGATGAGCTCTTCTCCCCCGACATAATCGGCCCCGGCTTCTTCTGCCTCTTTTATTTTTTCCCCGGAAGCAATAACGCAGATTTTCTTGGTTTTTCCCGTACCATGGGGAAGGACAACTGTTCCCCGAACCATCTGGTCCGAATACTTGGGATTAACTCCCAGGCGGACGGCTATATCGACAGTTTCGTCAAACTTAGCATAACTCAGCTTTTTCAACAGACTGACCGCTTCCTCCAGAGTAAACTCGGACCTGGCAACTTGTTCTTTAGCTTTTTTATATTTCTTGCCTCTTTTACTCACTGACGACCTCCAGCCCCATGTTCTTGGCCGTGCCGAGGACTATTTTCTTGGCTGCTTCCAGGTCATCAGTATTCAGGTCTGGCATTTTTATCTTGGCAATTTCCTCAATCTGCTTCATCGTCACCCGGCCGACCTTTTCTCTGTTGGGGACGCTCGAGCCTTTAGCAATTCCCGCCGCCCGCTTCAGCAAGAAGGAAGTCGGCGGCGTCTTCAGCTCCATCGTAAAGGTTCTGTCTTTATAAATGGTTACCACCACCGGAACTACCAGCCCGTCTTCCATTCGGGCGGTTTTTTCGTTAAACTGGCGGACAAATTCCATAAGATTAACGTTGTGCTGGCCCAAGGCAGGACCGACCGGAGGGGCCGGGCTCGCCTGCTTGGCGGTCAACTGGAGTTTTACTTGGGCGACTACCTCCTTAGACATTTTGGCCTCCTAAATTTTTTCCACTTGCAGGAACTCAAGTTCAACCGGGGTAGAGCGGCCGAAAATGGTTACCATAACCTTCAGGGTGTTGCGCTCGTGATTCACCTCTTCCACGACCCCGTTAAAATTATAAAACGGCCCGTCAATAATCCGAACCGCCTCGCCCTTTTCAAAGGTGTGCTTCGGTTTCGGCTTTTCGGAAGTCTTTTCCATATGACGGACAATCTGACTCACTTCCTCCCGGCTGAGGGGGACGGGCTTGTTCCCCGAGCCGACAAACCCGGTCACCTTGGGTGTCTGCCGGACAAGATGCCAAGTGGTATCGTCAAGCTCCATTTCCACGATAATATAACCAGGGTAGGCTCTCTTGGTCGAGACTACCTTGCGGCCACCCTTGATTTCCACGACGTCCTCAGTCGGGATGATGATTTGCCCGAACTTCGCGGCCAGGCCGACTTCCTCCGCCCTCTGGCGGATAGACTCAGCGACGAATTTTTCGAACCCTGAATAAGTGTGAACGATATACCACTGCTTAGGCATGTCAACCTCGGACTATCGAAGTAACGTCTCCACCCTTGTCAGAATCCAGGAAAAAATCACGTCCCACAGAAAAAGATAAAAACCAAAGAAGACAACGGCCAGAATGACAACAATCGTCGTGTTGGTTACTTCCTTGCGCGAAGGCCAGGTGACTTTTTTGGCTTCAAGACGGACGTCTCGCAAGTAATTCCAGAACCGAACCCACCATTTTTCTTTGGAATTCATCTTTCTTCCTTTAGAGCTTCAAAATATAAGTCCCTTTTTTTCAGGGCTAAAAGGGGTCCCTGCGTGGCGGGTGAGGCAGGACTCGAACCCGCAGCCTGCGGTTTTGGAGACCGCTGCTCTAACCAATTGAGCTACTCACCCACCCTTTTGTATATCAAGTCAGGCTCTCTCACTCCTTTCCTTACTTTACTTCTTTATGCAAGGTGTGTTTTTGACAAAAGCGGCAGTACTTCCGCAGCTCGAGCTTCTCGGTTTGCTTTTTCTTGTTCCGCGTGGTTGTGTAGTTCCGCCGTTTGCAATCGGAACATTGGAGCGTAATGACCTCTCGCATAGTGCTTGACTCTCTGGTTTACTCGATAATTTCGGTGATAGTTCCGGCGCCGACTGTCCGGCCGCCTTCCCGAA
>JBBIRF010000059.1:0-13603 GCA_037441905.1 Candidatus Aminicenantota bacterium | reverse complement strand
AACCCGGCTACCTTCCAGGGAAAATCGTTCCTCAGGACGGCGCTGAGGTCCTGGTAACCAAGACCAAAGACTCCCAGTTTGCCGGTTGCAAGAAAAACACTCACTCCGAGCAACCAGGTGATTATTCCGCCAACCACAGGAAGAAGCCATCTGGGAATCCTGGTTTGCCGGGCTATTTTTTCTCGCAGAAAAAGCGTTCCTCGCTGAAAGATTACTCCGCTCAAGGAGGCAACAAGGGCTACTAAAGGCACCGCTAAGTAATGAGCCCAGGTTACATTTTCAACCGGCGGCAGCGAAAAAGCTGGCTGTCGACCCAGAACAGCATGAACCACAAACGCCCCGACTACTGAGGCCAGGACAACGCGGCCTAAAAAGCGGTTGTTAAGTTCTCCGGTAATTTCCTCTATGGCAAAAGTAATGGCCGCAAGCGGCGCGTTAAAAGCAGCTGCCAGCCCTGCCGAACCACCGCTAATCGCCGCAGCCCGACGCTGCCGCCTTCCCGCCCCGAAGAAGCCGCCGAGATTGGAGGCAACGCCGGCGCCGATGTAAACCGAGGGGCCTTCCCGGCCAAGGCTTGTCCCCCCTCCAATGCTTATAACCCCGGCAATAAATTTAATCAGAACCGGGGCAAACGGAAGGTAGCCAAGTTCTCGCCAATAGGAGGCTTTCATCTGAGGGATGCCGCTACCAGCTGCCTCGGGCGCATACACATTAAGCAAGAATCCGACTATAGCTGAAGTCGCAATGATTAACAGCAGGCTTCCGAAAATAAAAACGCCGGTCGGACTCGCCGCCAGAACTCCATACGTCCGAGAAAATAGCTGATTGGTTAGAAACATAAAAGCTACGGCGGCCAGGCCGGCGGCCAAAGCATAAAAAAGCGTAGATAGAAGTCCTTTGGCGTTTTCAGGAAGACGAGATATTTTCTCCTTAAATAGCGAATAAACGAAGGACAGCTTCATTTCTAAGACGGCGTCCGATGGCAGCTAACGTTTCTCAGGTTTTGCCAGAGGCTGTTATCTTGGGTTTTAACGCTCCTTTTTTTCAAACTAAGAAATTTATTATACCTTCCCCGCCCGCTAAGTTAAATATGCCGCATCAAATCATCTCGCTTCTAACCTTCGATATAGCGGGTCGTCAAAGAAATATCCAGGCCGTTTGGGTCTATTTGGGTCTAAAGGCAACCTCCAGCCTTCAAAAAAACGGTGACCGCTATAAGGTCCCGAAGGGTTAGATTTTTAGATGACAGGTTAATAGATGCTTCCGTTAAGTTTTCAAATCGCCTGACAGGTCAAGTCAGACGTTGGTCTTTGCTCCGGAAGAGATTCAAGGGGGCAAGCCGGCGTGAATTTATCTCTATAAATAAAATATCTTTCAAAACAAGCTTTCAAGAAAGCAAACCTCGATTAAGAATCGGTTAACGTTCGATCCTGAAAAAAGCGTCGGGCTGGCGGAGCATTTTAACTGAAGGGAAAGTTAACAAAGCGCAGATTATTTTTCTGATATTGCTTTTCTGAGAAGTGGCCGGTAATGTTATTAAAATTATTTATTAATATTAATATTGTTATATGTTTCTCATTATCTTATAATAAAATAGGAGACCAAAATGAAGCGTTTTATGATTCCGCGGGTGGCCCATTGTAAAGAAGGCTGCCAACGTTTCTCCTGAGCAGGAGGCAAAAAGGCTCAAAGAAAAGCCCTTTCCCGCAAGGAAAGGGTTTTTCTTTTATATTTATATTGATTGGCTATTTTCCAGGATTCATTCGAGACAGGAAAGGAGAAAGTATTTTTTTTCCCCGGGTATATCTTTTAATTTATGTTGACTGGCTGATTTTCTCCAGGAGCTCCGAAGTGGAAAGACCCGGAAGATAAGGAATAAGAACCACCCTGCCTCCAGCCGCTTCCACCTCTTTTCGACCAACCACCTGGTCCGGAGGCCAGTCGCCTCCTTTAACCAGAACATCGGGCTGAAGAAGAGAAATAAGTTTTTGCGGCGTATCTTCTTTAAAGACCGTAAGAACATCAATGGCTTCAACCGCCGCTAAAATTTCAAGCCTTTCCTTTAAGCGAAATATCGGCCTCGAAGGCCCTTTAAGACGTCGGAGGGAAGAATCAGAGTTCACGGCAACAACCAGAACATCCCCCAGGCTTCGCGCCTGGTAAAAAAGCCAAACATGTCCGGGATGAAGCAGGTCGAAGCAGCCGTTGGTAAAAACAACTCGCTTTCCTTCCCGCCGGCACCTGGCCCGCCAGCGCTCCAGCTCGGCCGAGTTGAGGATTAGCCTGGCGCCCTTTTTCTTTTTTTCCTTCAGGCCGCCGCCCTTTTCCTCTTGGCTTTTTCTCATCCGTCCTTTCGTCGGGGGAATTCCAGTTTTATATTAGAGCTAACCTCCCAGCGGTGCGGGAGACGACATATCCCTTCATCCTTGTAGGTGGAGGAAACAAGAAAAGAATAAAGGTTGCGGTGGTAATCATAGGGATATCCGTCGCGCTTGTGAGTGGCCACGTCCAGATAATAGGTCCCGTTAATCAGGTTCAGCTTTTCTATCCGGCAAATAACTTTTCCCTCGCCCTCGATGGATTGAGGGACAAAATCCTCCAAATGGGTATTGGTTCCGTAACAACAGATGCCCTGGGAATTGAAAATGCCGATACCAAAAACAAAATCTTCAATCCGCGAATAAGCGACAACGTCCATTTCAATAATCATCCCTTCTTCGGGCGAAAAAACATGTTTTTCCTGTCCCTGGAGATTTTTCAGGGTCACCTTGGTTATCTCGATTTCCCTTTTGCCCCATCTGTTTTCTCTTCTTTCCTCTTCTGGCAAGTGGGGAGTTTCCCGGCGGCGCTCTTCCCGCCGTCGTTCAAACTCGCGCTCCTGCCTTTCGACGACATCCTGCAAGTAAGCGTCGACGACTCTTCCCGGGTCGCCGATGGTCATCACCCGACCCGCCTTTAACCAGGCTACGCGGTCGCAAATTTTCTTGACCGTGGCCAGGTCATGACTGACAAAAAGAATTGTTTTCTTCCGGCGGCGAAAATCGTCAATCCGGTCGAGGCACTTGGGCACGAAGGCCGCATCACCCACTGCCAGAACTTCGTCTACCAGAAGAATATCCGGGTTTACGTTGATAGCAATAGAAAACCCCAGGCGCATGTACATTCCTGAGGAATAGGTCTTTACTGGCGCGTCGATGAAATCTTCGAGCTCGGCAAAGCGGACTATTTCCTGGAATTTCTCCTGGATTTCTTTTTTCGACAGCCCGAGCATGATTCCGTTGATAAAGATGTTCTCCCGGCCCGAAATTTCTGGATGAAACCCAGCGCCTAATTCGATCAGAGCAGAAATTTTGCCGTCTGTCCTGACCACGCCGGAGGTTGGTTTAGCAATCCCGGCAACTATTTTAAGGAGGGTGCTCTTGCCCGAGCCGTTCTCACCGATAATCCCGAAAGTCTCACCTTTCTTCACCTTTAGCGAGACTCCGTCGAGAGCCGTGACCAGTTCGTCCGGCCTTAAAGCCCGGAACAGGTCTCCTTTGAGCAGCGCGCTCTTGAAAGTCTGAAAGCGGTGCCGGGCTGAATATTTCTGATAGACCCGCGTAAGGTTTTCGACTTCAATCGCGTACACTTCATACCTCCTCGGGAAAAGAATCCCTCAGGCGGTCAAAGATATAATACCCTATAAAGAAAAGACCTAAGGAAAAGAGGAGGGTGACGCCCAATCTTTTCCAGTGGAGGAGGCTCCCGTAAAACACGCTGTACTGATAGCCCTGCATGATATGGGTCATCGGGTTAAGGTTCAAGAAAAGACGAAGGAACGGCGAGCGAGCGATGGTTTCAAAAGTCATCGGATAAACAATCGGCGTGGCAAAAAACCAGAAAGTCAGAAGGTTAGCCAGAATATCTTTTATATCCCGGAAATGAACCGTCAGCGACGAAATTAAGAAACTGAAACCCAGCGTAAATAAGTACTGAACAAACATGACTAAAGGAAGGAAAAGCAAATAAAAAGTGAAGGGCTTCCCGAAGACCAGGACAAAAAGCAGGAGAATCGGCAGGCCAAAGCAGAAATGAACAAAATTGCTCGTGACCACCACGACAGGCAAGACCTCGGCCGGGAAAAGAATTTTTTTAATCAGATTCCCGTGGACCATGAGAACATTGGCCGATTCAAGCGAGGAAGAGGAGAACCATGTCCAGGGAAGAACCCCGCAGAAGAGAAAGAGGGCATAGAGCCAAGGCGAGCCACCAAAGGCTGGGTCGCGGGGTTTAATGATAAACCCGAAAACGACGGTATAAACCACCATCAGCAAGAAGGGGTTAAAAAAGGACCAAAGGAACCCAAGGACTGTTCCCCGGTAGCGGGCCTTTAACTCCCGGATGACCAGGCTCTGGATAAGAACCCGGTAGCGATAAAGCTCTTTAAGATTCCGCAGCAGTTTAAGCACGGTTTTCTCCCGCAAAGATTCTTCTGGCTTCGAGACTATATTGACCGTCGGCGCCGAAAAGAACGAGCGGGGGCAATTCTTCAACCGTCTGCTCGCTCAACCCCGCTTCAATCAGGAAAAACCGCGGCGGCTGTTTTGACCGAGGCCGAACCCATCTTATCCGCCTGGGAAAAAGTCGGTTTAATCTCATAATTTCTAATATTTCCGGATACCTGTTTGCCCGGTAAATAAAATAGCATCGGCCGTCCGGCTTAAGAAGCTCGGATGTCTTGCTCAAAAGAGACGGCGCATCGACCATGATTTCGTGCCTGGCAATCGCTTTTTCGGTCATCGGGCTGACCCAACCTGTAGCCAGTTTGAAGTAAGGCGGGTTGGCAAAGATTACATCAAATTTCCTTCCTGGAGAATATGTCCTGAGGTCAGCTTCGATTACGGTTATTTTTTCCTCCAGATGATTAAGGATGACATTCCGCCGCGCCAGGTCGGCCAGCGACGGTTGAATCTCAAGTGAGGTAAGATGGCGAAACGGCTTCTGGCTGAGGAGGAGGGAAATGATGCCGCACCCGCAGCCGAGTTCGAGGAGTTCGTCCGCAGGACGAGGCTGGATGAAATCAGCCAGGAGCACCGCATCCACCGCAAACCGATAGCCTCTTTTTTTCTGCAAAACAAGAACCCGGCCATGATAGAAGGTATCTAAGGTCTCATCGCTGTTTTTCAGCCGGTCGATGTCGGTCATCCTCGTCAAGCTCAGAAAAAACAACCACCTCGCTCGCTGATATCGTGGCATATCCTCCTTGGATAAACAAGCTGGCCGTCTTTTCTCCGCGGGTGTAGCTCAGCGAGCCCGACCCCAGCCCTAAAATAAGCGGCCGATGCCCCGGGAGGATGCCAACCTCGCCCTCGAGACTTGGAAGGGCTACAGCCTCAACTTCGGCGTCGACCAACACTTTTTCGGGCGTTATCACCCGAAGATGCAGCCGAGGCTGAGCTTCCTGGCTCATGCGGCTCTCAGCTCCTTGGCCTTCTCTATGGCCTCGTCAATGGTTCCCACCATATAAAAGGCCTGTTCGGGTTTATCGTCATGCAGCCCTTCGACCAGTTCTTTAAACCCGCGAACGGTCTCCTCGACAGGCACATACCGGCCAGGCCGGCCGGTGAATTCTTCGGCTACATGAAAAGGCTGGGAAAGAAACCGTTGAATTTTCCGGGCTCGGGCAACAATCAACTTGTCCTCTTCCGAGAGCTCTTCGACCCCGAGGATGGCGATAATATCCTGAAGGTCTTTATACCGCTGGAGGATTTCTTTAACCCGGCGGGCGACATAGTAATGCTCTTCGCCTACTACCCTCGGGTCAAGGATGCGCGAATAGGAAGTCAGCGGGTCAACAGCCGGATAAATGCCCATCTCGGTCAGCGCTCGCGAGAGGTTGGTCGAAGCATCAAGATGAGAAAAGGTGGTGGCGGGCGCCGGGTCAGTAAAATCATCAGCCGGGACGTAGATAGCCTGGACAGAGGTAATCGACCCTTTCTTGGTCGAGGTTATCCTTTCCTCGAGTTCCCCCAATTCAGTAGCCAGGTTAGGCTGATAACCAACCGCCGAGGGCATTCTTCCGAGCAAGGCCGAAACTTCGCTTCCTGCCTGGACGAAACGAAATATGTTATCGATAAAAAGCAGGATATCCTGGCCCATTTCGTCGCGAAAATACTCGGCCACAGAGAGGGCCGCCAGGCCAACTCTCAGCCGGGCTCCTGGAGGTTCGGTCATCTGTCCATAGATCAGAGCCGTCTTGTTCAAAACTCCGGAGCGCTTCATCTCCAGCCACAGGTCATTGCCTTCTCTTGTCCTTTCGCCCACGCCGGCGAAAACCGAATAGCCGCCGTGCTTCATGGCTACATTATGGATAAGCTCCATGATGATAACTGTTTTGCCCACCCCGGCTCCGCCAAAAAGGCCAATTTTTCCGCCTTTAAGGAATGGCTGGATCAAATCAATAACCTTAATCCCGGTTTCGAACATCTCTAATTTAGTGCTTTGCTCGGCCAGGGGCGGGGGCGTCCGATGAATCGGATACTTTTTCTCGGTTTTAATCGGCCCGAGGTGGTCTACCGGTTCGCCAACGACATTCATCAGCCTTCCGAGGGTGACCTCGCCAACCGGGACCTCAATCGGCCGGCCGAGGTCGTAAGCCTTCATTCCCCTGGCGAGGCCGTCGGTAGGATGCATCGAAACACAACGGACTCTATCCTCGCCGATATGTTGCTCTACCTCAGCGATGATATTCACTTCGATCGGCGTCTCGTAGCCCTCGCTCGTAATCCGGATGGCGTTATAAATCTCCGGCAACTCCATTCCCTTGAACTCAACGTCGATGACGGGTCCGATTACCTGGACCACCCGGCCGATTCGCTCGGTCTTGGCTTGGGTTGACATCGCTTCTCTCCCCTCCATGGTTTAAGCCTTTTTTAAGGCCTCGACAGCCGTCATGATTTCCAGCAACTCTTTGGTGATCGCGGCCTGGCGGATTTTATTAAGAACCAGGATGAGGTCGGAAATCAGGTCCTCGGCGTTCTTGGTCGCATTTTCCATAGCCATCATCCTGGCAGCCTGCTCGGCCGCCTGTGATTCCAGGATGACATGAGTTAACTGGCTCTCCAGATAAAGCGGAACCAGCCTTTCGACCAACCACATGGCTTCTGGTTCCCAATCCGGTTCCAGGTCAAAGGCCTGACTCTCTCGTGACGACTCGAGCGGCAAAAGCTTGAGGCTGGTAATCTGCGGGCTGAGGATAGAACGAAATTCATTATATACAATATAGAAACTATCGATTCTATAAATTAAATAATAATTAAGAATTTCCCGGGCCAACCCGCGAATTTCCGGCGGCGGCATCTTGTCGACCTTCTCGCCGATAGATTTATACACAGGATGATGAAGCCGCCGGAAAAAATTCACCGCCTTTTTCCCTATCAGGAGCAACTCGACCTTAGTTCCGTCCTTAATTTTAGCCTCGATAAAAGCTTCAGCCCGGTTGAGCAGGTTGGTGTTAAAAGCGCCGCAAAGCCCCTTATCAGAGGTCAGGATGCCGACGAGAATCCTTTTCTCCGGCCTCTTTTCTGTATACACTGAATCTATTTCCGCAGCCCAGGCGAGAAGCTTCGAAAGCACTGGCGGCTCCTGGTGCCACCACGGCCGGCCTTCCGCCACCAGTCGCTGGAACTTCTTGAACCGCGCCGTCGCCACGGTTTTCATCGCCTGGGTCACCTGTTGGGTATTCCGGATGCTCCGGATGCGTCGCCGGAGGTCGAGTAAAGCGGGCATGGTCTTAACTTATCTCCTGATGAAAACGAGCGTTAAACTCTTTAAGAGTTGAGGCAATGAGCTCGTCAAGCTCGGGGTCAATCGCCTTTTTTTCTGCCAGGGTGCGAAGAACTTCGGGTCTTTCTTTCTCCAGGAACTCATAGAGTCTTTTCTCATACAGCTTGATTTTATCCACCGGGAATTCATCAAGGAAACCGCGGTTACCCGCGTAGATAATGATAATTTGCTTCTCCACTGGCAATGGCTGGTATTGGTCCTGCTTCAAAACCTCGGTCAATCTTCGTCCTCTTTCCAGCTGCGCCTGGCTCGCTCGGTCGAGCTCGGTGCCAAACTGGGCAAAAGTCGCCAGCTCCCGGTACTGGGCGAGGTCCAGGCGAAGTTTGCCAGCCACCTGTTTCATAGCTTTTATCTGAGCACTCCCGCCAACTCGCGAAACAGAAATACCCACGTTGATGGCCGGTCGAATCCCGGCGTTGAACAGCTCCTGCTCTAAATAAATCTGACCGTCGGTTATCGAAATCACGTTTGTTGGAATATACCCCGACACGTCTCCGGCCTGAGTTTCAATTATCGGCAACGCCGTCAGGGAACCGCCCCCCAGCTCATCGTTGAGCTTAGCTGCCCTTTCGAGGAGGCGGGAATGGAGATAAAAGACATCGCCCGGGTAGGCTTCTCTTCCAGGCGGTCGGCGGAGGAGGAGCGAAATCTCCCGGTAGGCGGCCGCATGTTTGGATAAATCGTCATAAATCACGAGAGCATGCTGGCTACGGTCGCGGAAATATTCCCCCATGGCGCAACCGCTATAAGGAGCCAGATACTGGAGAGGCGATGGGTCGCTGGCCGAGGCGGCAACCACCACGGAATAATCCATGGCGCCGTAATCCTCCATGACTTTGATCATCTGAGCAATGGTTGATTGTTTTTGACCGATGGCCACATAAATGCAGATAACATCCTTGCCCTTCTGATTGATAATCGTGTCGAGGACGATAGCTGTTTTTCCTGTCTGACGGTCGCCGATAATCAGCTCTCGCTGTCCCCGGCCGATAGGAATCATGGCATCGATAGCCTTAATCCCTGTCTGTAAAGGTTCACGGACAGGCAGACGGTCTACTACGCCTGGGGCGAGTCTTTCGATAAACATATAAGCATCGGTAGAAATCGGGCCCTTGCCGTCGAGCGGTTGCCCGAGAGGGTTGACAACCCGGCCGATAAGGGCTGGCCCCGCCGGAACCTGCATGATTCTTCTTGTTCTCCTTACTAAATCTCCTTCCTTCACGAGATGAGTTTCGCCCAGGAGCACGGCGCCGACGCTGTCTTCTTCCAAGTTCAGCGCGATCCCGTAAACTTCTCGGGGAAAGACGAGCAACTCGTTGTACATCACCCGGTCAAGCCCATAAATCCGGGCAATCCCGTCACCCACCGAAGTCACGGTGCCAACTTCCTGGATGTCAACCTCGGCCTCAAAACCTTCGATCTGTTGCCGGATTATCTTGGTAATTTCGTCAGCTCTGATCTCCATTTTTCCCTCACGCCTCACTCAAAATTTCCCTAATTTTCTGAAGCTGCCCCTTAACGGACGCATCATAAACTATGTTCCCTTTTCTCAACCGGAAGCCGCCCACCACTTCCGGGTCGACGATTAAGTCCAGGTAAACAGGCGCCGCCTCCATTTTTTCCAGCCCCCGCCGCAACTCTTCCACCTCTTCTTTTTGTAAAGGCACAGCCGACCTGACCTCGAATGTGACCACGCCACGCTTCTCCCTCCAAGCCTGGGGAAGATACGAGACAATTTCGTTCAAAAGGTTCAGCCGCTGATGCTCGTTCAAAAGCCAGAGAAAACGGCTGGTCTTGGAGCTAAACTTTAAGACAGCGAAAATACTCTGGACGACTTGCTTTTTCTTGCTCGCCGGGACGAGCGGACTGTGAACAATTTTCTTCAATTCATAATGAGCTTCAAAAAGGCGGTTGACTTCCTTTAGTTCTCCGAGGATAGCCGTGAATTCCTCCTCGGTTTTAAGGGCTGCTACCAGCCCCTGGGCGTAGCGTTTAACTAAGGTCGGGGCTTTCATAAAGCTTAGCTACCCTTTCAAGCGACCGCCGGATAAGACGTCGGTGTAATTCCGGGTTCAACCTCTCCTTTATCCTCCTCTCGGCCAAAGCCGTGGCCAAGTGAGCCGCATGGCTCTTGAGCTCACGAATCGCTCCCCTTTTCAAAGCCTCCACCGCCAAGCCGGTCATTTTCTGAATCCGGGCCGCTTCCTCCTGAGCCAGCGCCAGAATCCGCGCCCTTTCTCTCAGGCCGTCCTCTTCGGCTATTTTTTTTATTCTGGTAATTTCTTCCGCCAGCTCGGCCACTCGACGGGTAAGCAGCTGGAGCTCTTCCTCTGCCTTTTGCCGGCCACTCTTAACCTCCTCCAGGCTTTTCTGGATAAAAAGGGTGCGGTTCTGTAACCATTCGCGGACCGGTCGATACAAGAAGTAGGTGAGACCACCAAAAAGGATCAAGAAATTAACCAGCTTGCCAGCAAAATCGAGCCAGGCCGAAGCCCCATGACCGCCGTGGGTTTCTGTGGCCAGAATGACCCCTGGCCAGGCAATTATTATTAAAATTATCCAGGAAATCTTTTTCATCAATTAAGCAGTCTTTCTTCAATCTTCGCCGCCAGAGCTTCCACTTCAGACTCGAGTTTCCTCTTAAGCTCGGCTGTTGTCTGGCTAATTTCCTGCCTGGCGTCGGCCACCTGTTGCCTGTACTGAGCTTGCATCTTCGCCAGCAGCTCATTCCTGGCCTGAAGGGCTTCAGCTTCCAGCGCCTGGCGATGGGCCGCGGCTTCCTGTCTGGCCGCCCTGAGCTCGTTTTCTATCTTCTGGGCAAGAGCCTCGGCCTCTCTCGCCGCTTTTTCCCAGGCCTCTTTTTGTTGATTTAAGGTCGATTCGCGTTTCTCCCGGATTCTCTTGACCGGGTCAAAAAAAAGCTTCTTCAGCAGGAGAACCGTCACCCAAATAATGATGAAAACAATTAAGAAATTCGCGTTGACCGACAGCATCTCTTGCCCGTTCAAATAGAAAGAAAATTAACATTTTCTGGCAGAAAAAGCAACCTTTCGAACCTAGCCGCCCTGGAGAGCCCTTTTTATCTCGCCGACAAGATAAAGAGAGCCGGTAACGAGGACAGTTCCTTTGGGGCCAGCTTCTTTAATTCCCAGCTGAAGCGCCTTCCTCGGGTCTGGCTCTATCGTTATCCGGGGGTTTAAGCTTGAGGTGGCGGCCAAAACCTCTTCAGGTCGGGCGGCCCGGGATGAAGGAATGGAGGTGAGAATCACTCTCCTGGAAAGGGGAAATAGCTGCCGAGCCACCTTCCTGACGTTCTTGTCTTTTAAAATGGCAAAAACTAAAACCCGCGATTCGGCCGGCTTCTCCTCCCAAAAACGCCGGACGGCCTTTGCCCCTTCTTCATTATGGGCTCCGTCAAGATAAACACCTGGGTTCTCGCAGACTTTTTCTAACCGGCCTTCCCAGACGACGTTCTCGATTCCAGCTATTATTTTTTGTTTATCCAGCGGCTTCCAGCGTTCACTGAGGACGTCTAAAGCAACAATGGCTATCGCCGCATTCCTTCCCTGATGTTCTCCAATCAGCCCGGGACGATAAACGTACTTCTGTTGCTTATGATAAAAAATATAAGTCGAACTTGACTGCCGCTCCCGGGCCCACTTTCCCCGGCCAAACACTCTGATAACGGGTGCCTGGAGTTCAATTGCTTTAGCTTCAATGACCTTCTTGGCGGCGGGCGAAAATTGACCGCAAACAACCGGAGTTCCCGGCTTTATGACCCCTGCCTTTTCAGCGGCGATCATAGCCTTGGTTCTTCCCAAGTATTCTTGATGGTCAAGCGAAACAGTCGTAATTACTGAGACAAGCGGGTTGACCACGTTCGTCGCATCCAGCCTCCCGCCCATCCCGACTTCCAGGACAGCTATGTCGACCTTTTCCCGGGCAAAATATAAAAAGCCCGCGCAGGTAAGGATTTCAAAATAAGTGGGCGGGAAGGAAAGTTTACCTTTTTTCCTTAAAGCTTCTTCCTTCTCGCGAACTAAGTTTAGGAGCTTACAAAAGGCCTCTTCTGGAATGAGCGTCCGATTAATCCTGATTCTTTCCTCTATCTTGACTAAATGGGGAGAGGTATAAAGGCCCACCCTAAACCCGTGACGTTCGAGGCATGACTGGACCATCGCGCAGACTGAGCCCTTACCGTTGGTCCCGGCGATTATGACTGAGGGAAAGGAGCTCTCGGGTGAGCCCAGCTCACTCAAGAGGGTGCGGATGTTTTCAAGCCCTAATTTTATCCCGAATTTAGAAGCCTGGTCCAAGTAATCCAGGCACTCCTGGTAGTTCATTTTTCATAGCGGTTAAGCAGCAGACGAATCAATTTTATGAGATACCCCCGAAGGTTCTTACGGTTGACCACGTCGTCCAGCATCCCGTGCTGGAGCAAAAACTCAGACCGCTGGAAACCTTTGGGCAATTTTTCTTTAATCGTCTGCTCGATCACCCGGGGTCCGGCAAACCCGATCAAGGCGCCGGGCTCGCCGATATTAACGTCGCCCAGCATGCCATAGCTCGCGGTCACCCCGCCTGTTGTCGGGTCGGTAAGGATAGAGATATAGGGAATGCCGGCTTCATCTAAGCGAGCGAGAGCGGAGCTTGTCTTCATCAATTGCATTAGGGATAGGGCGCCCTCCTGCATTCTAGCCCCACCGGAGCAGGAAACCACGATCAAAGGGATGCCTTCAGCCAAAGCCCTTTCGGCAGCCCGGGTTATTTTTTCACCCACGACTGAACCCATGCTTCCGCCCATGAAATTAAATTCCATCACAGAGAGGACTACCTTAAATCCGCCTATGGCACCAACAGCTGTTACCACCGCTTCGGCCAGCGAGGTCTTTTCCTGGTTTTCCTTTAACCGGACAGCGTAGGGTAAACTATCCTCAAACCCCAGAGGGTCATTTGGATAGATGCCTTCGTCAATAAATTCGTAAGAGCCAGGGTCAAGCAGCATTTCCACGCGCTCCCGGGCTTCTACTCGAAAATGGAACTGACAAACTGGACAGACGTAAAGGTTATCCAGGATATCTTGCTTATAAATAATTCGCTGACAGTTATTGCATCTTGTCCAAAGGTTAGTCATTCTTGCTTTCCCGCGCGCTTTTTTTAAGCCGGTTCCTTCCCGGCGGAAAAGCTACCGAGCGGGTTAAGAACGGCTTGCCCTCCCGGGGTTTTTGATTCTCTGGGCTAAGTTCTCGATTACTGTCCGGGCATCGGGTAAATCAGCCTCGATGCTTTCCTCCTCCTTGAGGAGATTAACCACCGAGGCCAAAAGACGGTCGGGGTCGACAGGCTTTTCAAAGTAATCGGCCGCGCCCAGAGACGTCAACGCTTCATGGCGGTATTGGGGACCCCGATAAAGTCCGGTTACTACGATGACCGGGGTCCGGCCATTGCTTTCCTGAAAAATTTTCCTGGTGAGGTCAAAACCGTGGATTTTGGGGAGGATGGCTTCCAGAACTACGGCGTCCGGGTTTTCTTTCTTGAAAAGCTCGTAAGCAGTCTGGCCGTCTGAGGCCTTGATAACCCTGAAATTTTTATTCTGAAAGATGCCCGCGAGCTTCTCCAGGCTTTGGGCATCGTAATCAACGACTAAAACTTTCTTTTCACTCATCGGCAGAACTCATGAACAAGGCTGCATTCTAATGAA
The DNA here is from genome assembly GCA_037441905.1 of Candidatus Aminicenantota bacterium. Lineage (GTDB taxonomy): Bacteria > Acidobacteriota > Aminicenantia > Aminicenantales > CALLJL01 > CALLJL01. The sequence continues at coordinate 78 of JBBIRF010000059.1, read as the reverse complement.
AATACCTTTGATTGTCAATCGGCCGAATTGCCTCACTTAAAATCTATACGAAATTGATTCGTTGCCTCACGAGAAAAT
>JBBIRF010000058.1:0-13667 GCA_037441905.1 Candidatus Aminicenantota bacterium | reverse complement strand
GTTCGGAAGCGATAACCGCTGAAAGCATCTAAGCGGGAAGCGCGCCCCAAGATGAAGTTTCACACCCCGCAAGGGGCTGAAGGGCCCAGGTCAATAACAGGATTAATAAAAATTAGAAGCCAACCGCTCCGGGCAAGTTTTTGCCCGCAACCCCCGCAAAATACTCAGTCAATCTATTTTATTTTTTATTTATTTTTCTGACTTAAATCAGAACCAGGTTTTTTTCCCTCCGGGGAGCCAAACCCGCCTCCGCCGGGCGTGGCTATCCTCAGGATATCGCCCGGGTTTACTTCCACCGAGACCTTAGCTCCTAAGTTTTGTTTTTTGCCTCCCGAAACGAGGATGTTTTCTCCCGTGGCCCCGGGTTTTCCTCCCTGGAGGCCGTACGGAGGGAAGCAGCGCCTCTCGGAAAGAATATTTACCCGGGCTGGCCCCAGAAACTCGTACTCGCGCACAATCCCGTCCCCCCCTCTGAACTTCCCTTCTCCCCCGGAATTAGGCCGCAAGCAATACCGCCGAATCCGGATGGGCAAGTAATGTTCCAGCGCTTCGACCGGCGTGTTGCGCGTGTTCGTCATGTGCGTATGGACGCCGCTCAGGCCGTCTCTTTCTGGACTGGCGCCCATCCCGCCGCCGATAGTCTCATAGTAAGCAAAAGCCTTACCCGTCCTGGGGTCAACCCCGCCAAAAGTAACGTTATTCATCGTGCCGCTCGAAGCCGCCGGGATTCGGTCGGGTACAGCCTGAGCCAGGGCGCCAAGCAGGACATCAGTAATCCGCTGGGAAGTCTCGACGTTACCGCCGGCCACGGCCGCGGGTAGTCTGGCATTTACTACTTTTCCGGCAGGGGCAATTAATTTAATCGGCCGCATCAGGCCGGCATTGTAGGGGACATCGCCCCGAACTAAACAGCGGAAAACATAGAGAGTGGCCGAAAGAGTAATCGCGTAGTTGGCGTTAACGCTTCCTTCAACCTGAGGGTCGCTTCGAGAGAAATCCACCTCGGCTTCGTCTCCCTTTATCCTCACCTCAACCTCCACCCGGACTGGTCTGCTGCCGAGGCCGTCGTCGTCGAGGAAATCATGAAACCGGTATTTGCCGTCGGGTATCTCCCGCAGGGTTTTGCGAATAATTCTCTCGGTATAATCCTGAAGGTGCCGCATATAGCTCAAAACGTGACCAACTCCGTACTTAGCCACGGCTTCCTCGAGTCGCCTCGCACCGACCCGGTTAGCTGCCAGCTGAGCTGTGAGGTCGCCTTCTCTTTCCACCGGCGTGCGGACATTAGCCAGGATAAAGTTTAAAATGTCCCGGTCAATCTCCCCGCGCCGCACAAGCTTAACCGGCGGGATGATCACTCCTTCCTGATAAATCTCCCGGGCTAAGGGCATCGAGCCAGGAGCAATGCCGCCGACATCTGAATGATGGGCGCGGTTGGCTACATAAAAAACAGGTTCCTTCCTGCCCGGGACATACACCGGAGCAACCAGGGTAATATCCGGAAGGTGGGTCCCTCCTCGGTAGGGGTCGTTAAGGACAACCATGTCACCTGGTTCCAATTTAACCGAAGCGATGGCGCTCTTGACCGAAAGAGGCATCGCCCCGAGGTGAACCGGAAGGTGGTCACCTTGAGCTACGGTTTCCCCCTGCGAATCAAAAATGGCGCAGGAAAAATCCTTCCTTTCTTTGATGTTGGGGGAAAAAGAAGACCGGCAAAGAGCGACACCCATCTCCTCAGCAATCGAGACAAAAATGCTCTTAAAAATTTCAAGCTCAACCGGGTCAACCATCGGCCCTCTTCTCTGGATATTTTTCCTCAACCTGACTATAGGCATCTCCATCCTTATTTTAGCGACATTGTTGCTATATTTATTTCTTTATATTTTTTATTTATTTCTTCTCATTTCTTCGTTCTATTTTTCTTCTTTCTATTTATTTGCTTTGCTTTCCTGGCTCGACAACTCTCTTCTTTTGAAACTCGAGTGTTGCTTCTTGCCGGTTCGCCATGATTTCTTGCTTGTTTCTCTTAACTCATGGAAAAATCAAAGGCATTCTCCCTTTTTCCGTCTGGCTGACCAGGCTCATCCTTGTTGAATTCCATTCCTTTTAGATAAAGCCCACAATTAACGTAGCCTCCGCTGCCGATTATCCTCTCGTTTTTCTACTTTCATAATAAGATGCCCAAACTGGTCAACCTCTGCCTGCCAGCCTGGCGGCAGGACCGCGGTCGACTCATAATCCATGACCACCGCCGGCCCTCGCAAACGGTGGCCTGGTTCAAGCGCCTGGCGGTCATAAATCGAAGCTTTGTATTTCTTGCCCTCAAAGGTCATCGGCCGCTGGTCGATAACCGCTTTCTGGAGCGGCTTTCCTTCGGCTTCCAGCCGGGGAAGCTGAGGCTTTTCGGTCAACCCGATAGCCTTAACCCGCAGGTTGACGATTTCTACCGACCGGGATTCATCAGCGTAATTGTAGCGCTTGAGGTGAAGCTGGTTAAAATCACGACGAAAACGCGGGGAAGCGGCGACTGTCAGCTCGTAGCTTTGGCCGACATACCGTACGTCGAGAAAGCGGAGGAGTTTTATTGCCTTTTGACTGAACCCCTCTTTCTTGAGGTCGGCCACGGCCTGCTGGCTCAATGGCTGAAAACGAGCCTCGATTTCTTTCCAGGTTATCCCGTCAGCCGTTATTAAGACTGATTGGGAATAATCCTTGACGACATCCGAGAGCAGCATTCCCAAGGCCGAAAGCACCCCGGCATTCTTGGGGACGATGACCACCGGAATCCTGAGCCTTGAAGCCAGGCTGCAGGCATGCATCCCGCCAGCTCCGCCGAAAGAAACCAGGGCAAAATCTCGCGGGTCATAACCCCTTTCTACCGAAATGACTCTTATTGCCCTCTCCATCGTGGCATCAGCCACGCGGACAATCCCCTCAGCCAACTCTTCGGCCGTCAAGTTCAACCTGGACGCAAACTTGGCCATGGCTTGCTGGGCTCTATCCGGATAGAGCTTCATCGCCCCGCCCAGGAAATGACCGGGGTCAAGCCGGCCGAGAATGAGGTTGGCATCCGTAACCGTTATCTCTTCTCCCCGGCCATAGCAAACCGGGCCGGGCGATGCGCCGGCGCTACGTGGTCCGACTCGCAGCGCGCCGCCCTCATCCAGGTAGGCGATAGAACCGCCGCCCGAGCCAACAGAATGAATATCGATAACAGGAAGCTTAAGCGGCAGCTGGCTGATTTCAGCTTCCGTGGTCGTGAGGATTGAGCCGTCGGTCAGGGAGACATCAGTCGAAGTTCCTCCCATGTCAAAAGAAATCAAGCGGTCAAACCCGGCCTGAAAGGCAACTGCCGTGGCTCCAACCACCCCTCCGGCCGGACCTGAAAGAATGGTCGTTACCGGCTTTTGCTGGGCGGCGGAGGCCGAGATACAACCGCCGTTAGATTGCATGATTCTTAAACGGGAGAGCGGCAGTTCTTTTTCGAGATGGCCCAAGTATCGTCCCATAATCGGAGCAACATAGGCATTAATCGCCGTCGTGCTCGCCCGTTCAAATTCCCTGTATTCAGGAAGAATCTCGGAAGAGATGGAAACGTTAATATTTTCCCGGGCCAATCTTTCCTTCACGATTTTCTCATGGGTAGCGCAAGCGTAAGAATGCAACAAACAGACCGCCACCGCTTCCACTCTTTTTTCTTTTAATTTCCGGACGACTTTCTCCAACGCCTGAAGGTTGAGCGGCAGGAGGACCTGGCCTTGATGGTCAACTCGTTCTGGAAGACCAAAACAAGACTCTCGCGGGACGAGAGGCTGCCTTTCTTCGACCAGGATGTTATAAAGCTCCCGGCGGGTCTGCCGGCCGATGGTCAGCAGGTCTTCAAAACCGGCTGTGGTGATAAAGGCAAGCCGGGCCCCGCGACGCTCAAGAAGAGCGTTGGTGGCCACCGTTGTCCCGTGAATAATGTCCGTGGCTTTCTCGAGGACGCCGAGTGCCCTCAAACCCTCAACGATGGCCAAAGCGGGGTTGACGGGAGTCGAAAGAACCTTGTGCACCCGCAGGCTTCCCTCTGCCATCAGGACAAAATCGGTAAAGGTGCCGCCGGTATCAATTCCCAGGCGAATCATGTTGCTTGACCTTTTTTATGGAGCGCTATTTTTACACGACCGACCAGAGTTTGCAACTCCTCTGGGTTGCTGCCCCGACCGCCGGACTGCCACCGCGTCGCTCCCAGATAGTTCCTTGGGACTGGATACTATTTTTTAAGCTGAAAGAGCTATTTTATTGCCCTAACCTATGAATTTGATTAAAAATAAAAAGACAAGCAAATTAAAATCAAAAACAATTATGACTTCCGCTTAAACCCAAAATGGCAAAAAAGATAATAAGAAGCCAGGCGAGGGAGAAAAGTCTTCCCGAAAAGTTGCCTGAACCAGTCAGGCAAGGGGAGCGGCCACCCTTGCCCGGTGGGCAGGGACTCACAGGAAAAAGCGAACCCGTTTTAAGACTGGCCTCGACTTTAGCCCTGATTATTTGCTACCTCGCCATCCGGGAAGCAGGGCCGACTATGGCCGGGTCTTTCTCCCGTTCTTTTTCTATGGGAAGCGTAGCTTATCTTTTTAAAGAAACCATTCACAAGAACCCCGCTACTGGAGCAACTTCGCGCCAAACCAACCCATCCCGGACCGCCCAGACTACAACCATCTCTCTCCGGCAGCAAGACGATATCTATGAACGAGAAGAAATAAAGGTGGCGGTCATTGATTCTGGTCTCGGCGGCCTTTCGATTATGGCGGAAGCCGCCCATCGTCTGGAAAGGACAAAGTTTTATCGCTCGGCAAACCTGGTTTTCTTCAACGCCCTTTTCTCCCGGGAAAAAGGCTACAACGCTCTGCCGACGCGGGAGGCCAGGCTGGAGATGTTCGATAAAGTTTTAGCTTCGGTCGAGCAAAAGGTTCATCCCGACCTCATTCTTATCGCTTGCAACACGCTGTCAACCCTCTTCGCTTCAACCCGCTTCGGCCGGCACGCGAAGATTCCTGTCCTGGACATCGTTCAACCTGGTGTTAACCTCATCCGCGAGAAGCTCGAAAAAAATCCCCAAGCAGTCGCCCTGATTATGGCGACGCCAATTACCATCAGTGAAGATACCCACCGGCAGGCTTTGTTGAACCTGGGCTTTCCTCCTGACCGCATCTTCGCTCAAGCGTGTCCCGAGCTCGAGGTTTTTATCGAAAAAAACCCGGAGGGAGAAGAAACTGGGTTGTTGCTCTCGGGTTATCTGGAGGAAGGCTTGCAAAAGTTACCGAAACCCTGGCCGCCAGTTATCATCAGCCTCAACTGTACTCATTACGAGTATTCTCTGCCTCTCTGGGAAAAGGCCGCCCGAGAAAGCGGGCTTGCCTCCTTCTCTATCGTCAGCCCTAATTCAAGCCTTCTTGACCTCTGGTTGAAGCCGGGGCTCGGGCCGCGGTTTGAACAAACTGCGGTTAAGGCGGCTGTTTTTTCCCGGGTAGAAATAGAAGAAGAAACGAGAGAAAACATCGCCCGCTACCTTAGAAAACTTTCCCCAGAAGTGGCTGAAGCCCTGCTTGCTTACGTCCTTGACCCCGCTTTATTCTGATTTATTCTGAGGTTCATTATTCTGAGCTTTATTTTTTATTTATTTTAGTGTTTTATTATCCAAACCTTTCTCAACCCCGTGGCTTCCAAGTGTTTCGACTCCAAAATCCGGCGGCTTCGTAATATCTACAATCGAGAAACTGGATATAATTAAAATTAAATTGGCTATAATTAAAATAAATTAATTTATTAAATTGTTCCAACCAGTTAATGTAGCTTTGGCTTTACCTTGGCTGTTGCAGAGAAAAAAAAATAAGCAGGGAAAATGGGGAATTAAGTTTTTTCGCCTCAAGTTGAAACAATTCCCGCAAAGTTTTATCCCCTGATTTAACTTTAACGCGCTTAAATTTAAGGGAGCCTAAGCTTCGGGCAAACGGGAAGCTCCTAAACCAGGAGGACTTCTCTCTTTCCTGGCTCAAGCTCGCCTATAAGCCAGGCTCTTATCCCTTGTCTTTCAAAAAGAGAGATGACCCGCGCCGATTCCTTCCGGCTCACTACGACCACCATGCCTACGCCCATGTTAAAGGTCCGGAACATTTCCCTCTCGCTGACCTCCCCGCGTTCCTGAATGAGACGGAAGAGCCCCGGTACTGGCCAGCTTCCTTTTTTGATGACAACAGCCAGACCTTCAGGGATAACCCGGGGAATGTTATCTAAGAACCCGCCTCCAGTAATATGCGCCATGGCTTTTAGTTTCACCCGGGACAAAACGTTTAAAATCGCGGGGCTATAGATTCGCGTCGGCCGCAAGAGCTGCCGGCCGACCTCACCCTTGAGCTCTTCGGCCGTAAAAACCCGACGGGCCAGAGAGAAGCCGTTACTGTGGAGCCCGGTTGAAGCCAGCCCGATGACCGCATCCCCGCGGCGGCAGTGGCGGCCGTCGATTATCTTGGCAGCGTCGACTATCCCGACGCAAAAACCGGCGAGGTCAAACCTGTCCGGCTCATAAAGGTCGGGGAGTTCGGCCGTCTCACCGCCGATAAGCGCGGTTTTCGCCTGGCGACACCCTTTGAGGATCCCTTTCATAATAGCCAGAAGCTTCGGCTGTTCCAGACGACCGGCGGCAATATAATCTAAAAAGAAAAGCGGCTCGGCTCCCGTAACGACGACGTCATCCACGCACATGGCCACGAGGTCAATCCCGACAGTATCGTATTTTTTTTGGGCTTCAGCCACCAGGAGCTTTGTCCCGACGCCGTCTGTCGAGCTTACGAGGACCGGTTTTTTCAGCCGCTTGAGCCGGGGAGCGAAAAGGCCGCTAAACCCGCCGATAGAGGTCAAGACTTCGGGCCGGCTCGTCCGGTCGATGAGCGGTTTTATTTTCTTCAAGAAGCGGTCGGCCCGGTTGATATCCACTCCGGCTTGCTTATAGGTTAAACCCATGGGTTCCTCCCTAAAAAATTGCTCTAAATCATCTTTTGTGATTCCAGGCGCGTCTAAACAAATCCATTCCTTCTTTCTGTTGTCGCCATTTGCAGGCGACTGTTTCCAGCTGATTTCTTATCCGGATTTTACCTTCTTCCCGGGTAAAAATACAGACTTAAAGCATGTATAGAAAAAATAGGAGAGAAGAGGATGAAAGGAGAGAAAGAGAGAAGTGAAGTGAAGTGAAGTGAAGTGAAGTGAAGTGGAAAGAAAAGAAAAGAAAAGAAAAGAAAAGAAAAGAAAAAAAGAAGAAAAAAGAAAAATATAAATAGGGTTGAGCTCTGGCGAACACCCGTTAATCGCTCCGGAAAAACATCCAGGGCGCCTCCAGAACCCCCAACCGGAAAACGGCGATGATAATCCTTGGCTAAAATTCTTTGCTTTTAAAAGCCATATGGATTAAACAAATTTAGGGGATATACCCATCAATGATTATTTTTAATATATTGCCCCATTTGAGGGAGACAGAGGATGAAAAGGATAGGCAAGCTCGTAGGTTTAAGTCTTTTGGGGCTGGGACTAATTATTCTTATCATTTTTTTCTTTTACCTGCGCCAATTAAGAGCGAGCGGCCGGCCTGTTTATGAGGGCGAAATTGCCATCCCCGGGTTGACGGCGGCCGTCCAGGTCATCAGGGATGCTTACGGGATTCCCTGCATCCGGACATCGAACGAAACCGACCTTTACATAGCTACAGGGTATGTCATGGCCCAAGACAGGCTCTGGCAGATGGACCTTTTGCGCCGGGTAGCCTCAGGTCGACTTTCCGAAATCTTCGGCGAATCTCTTCTCGAAACCGACCTTCTTCTCCGGTCCCTGCGCATCCCGGAAAAAGCCCGTCAAGTGGTTGCTTCCACCCCGGCTTCGGTCATCAAGTGTCTCGTGGCCTTCGCGGCCGGAGTTAACGCCTATCTTCAATCGGCCCGGAATAACCTTCCCCTCGAGTTCAAACTCCTCCGGTATGAGCCAGAGCCGTGGCAGCCAGAACATTCGGCTTACTTAATCGGGTATATGGGCTGGGACCTGGCCTTCGCCTGGGGAATCGAATCAGTCCTCTGGCAGGTCGAAGCCAAGCTCAAGGGTCAGGAGGAAAAACTCAGCGAGCTTCTGGCTGAACCGACAAACCCTGTTTTTATCTACGATAATTTTTCCCTTCCATCTTCCCCGGAGGGTTCAACGTTAATAAATCATACCAATCATGTTGCCAAAGGAATCTGGTCACTTCCTCCATTTTCTGATAAAGAAAAAAGACGATACTCGTACGTCGTTCCTCTGGTTTCTGGATGGTCTGCGGGTTCCCTTGGCTCGCTTCAACTTGGGGCAAAGAAAAAATTCCGCAATAATTTTTCGAGCGAGGGCCAATGGGCACCGCTTTTCCCTTCCTCCCTGCTCGATGCCGGGCGCTTCCTCGAAGAACGGGGTCTCATCATCTTCACGGGAAGCAATAACTGGGCTGTCTCAGGCAGGTTGAGTTCCACGGGTCTTCCTATCCTGTCGAATGACATGCACCTGTCGCTTTCCCTCCCGGGAATCTGGTTTCCTCTCCATCAGGTGGTCGATGGGGGCTTGCACGTGGCCGGCGTCGCTTTACCTGGTGAACCATTCATCGTGGCCGGGCACAACGAACATATCGCCTGGGGAATGACTAACGCCATGGCCGACGACATCGATTTTTATCTCGAGAAGGTCGATTCAGCCCGGCCCGACGAATATTTCTTTCAAGGTGAATGGCGGCCACTCGAGGTCAGAAAAGAGGTTATAAAAACAAAGGGCGGGAAAGAAGTAAGCCGGGAGCTCCGTTTCACGCACCGCGGCCCGGTGGTATCCGAGTTTAAGGAAATCAAGGATAAGGTAATTTCGATGCGCTGGACAGGGTTTGAACCAAGCAATGAACTGATGAGCGTCTATCTTCTCAACCGGGCGAGGAACTGGTCTGAATTTCGAGAAGCCCTCCGCCATTTCCGTTCCCTTTGTCAAAACGTGATTTATGCTGATGTCCAGGGAAACATCGGCCTGCAATTAGCCGGCGGAATCCCCAGGCGCAAGGCTCCCGGCTGGCAACTTCTTCCTGGAGAAACGGCCGATTACGATTGGGTCGACCTCCTTCCTTTCGACGAGCTTCCTTTCGTGTTTAACCCTGGTTCGGGTTATGTTTTTTCCGCTAACAACAAAAGCATCGGCCAGAACTACCCTTATCCCATAAGCTACTTTTTCCTGTCTCAAGACCGGGCGGAAAGAATTAAAGAGTTTCTCGCCTCGAAGGAAAAGTTCACGGCCAACGACATGGCTCTTCTCCAGGCTGACTTCAACTCGAAGCTGGTCAAACGGTTAAAACCGAGGCTCGACAAGACGCTTGAAAACTTAACAGGATTGACGCCCCTGGAAAAGGTGGCCCGCCAGCGCCTGAGAGAATGGAACGGAGAAATGACAGCGACGAGCCCTGAGGCGACCATCTTTGAGTTGCTGTATTATGAGCTCGGCCGGCAGATGCTTGCGGATGAGCTGGGCGAGGAAATCTGCCAGCGTTATATTTCCGCGGCCAGCCGGGTATATTTGCCCTATTTCTTGGAACGGGCTCTCGAGACGGGGCGTTCAGCCTGGAGCGACGACCTTCTCACTCCGGAGCACCAGGAAACGCTTGAAGATATAGTCGGCCGCAGCTTCCGGCAAACAGTGAATTTTCTCAGTCAGGCTCGAGGCGAGAACATGGAGGAATGGCAGTGGGGTAAAATTCACCAGTTAAGGCTTCAGCACCCCTTGGGCCGGGTAAAAATTCTCGCCACCCTCTTCGGGCTTAATCGAGGGCCTTATCCTGTCGGCGGCAGTTTCCATACGGTCTGCCCTTTTGGCTACAGCTATGGCTTTCCGTTTATGGTCAACCATGGCGCTTCCCAGCGTCATGTTTATCTCGTCGGGGATTGGGATAGCTCATTGACCGTTGTCCCGGGCGGAGTCTCGGGAGTGCCGTCGAGCGCTCATTATGCCGACCAGCTTCCTCTCTATCTGAGCCACGAGTACCGGCCTGATATTTTCGACCCTGACCTGGTCGCTAAAAAAGCAAAATATCGCCTCCGGCTCATTCCCAAATAGGGTTCTGGGTTTACCTTGCTAGGAGGGATGTCGGCAGGAAAAGTTTCGCTTTAACGCAAAAAGGGAAGATACCCATTGTTGTTTTTATTTTTGCTGCCTCTTAAAAATGACCTTTATCTTTAACATCGTCTCTGCTTGTCGGAAGACAGGATAAGTTCACCTCGATTTTCCCAACGCCCAGAATCAATTTTAAGTAGACCTTAAACAAGCCATCCCGCCCTCGCCTCTTGACAGATTACGAGCATATGCTTATAATGTGGCTCGATTGATTAGGAGCAGAAGATGCCGAGACCTTTCTGCCGCCGAAGAGTCGGCTGGATGCCTAAGATGATATGCTTTTATCCTGAAATCCACACCCGCAGCACCCGGCCCCCAGAGAAAATTGTGCTGACATTAGATGAACTCGAGGCTATTCGCCTGGCTGACCTGATGGGACTCTATCAGGAAGAAGCGGCTAAACAGATGGGCATATCTCGCCCGACCTTTGGCCGGGTCATAGATTCCGCTCATAAAAAGGTAGCCGAGTTTCTTATCGAAGGCAAAATGCTCTGCATTGAAGGCGGTCCAGTGGAAATGGCCGTTGCTTCGCAGACCGGTGCAGAGACTCCTTTTTCTCCCTGTGAGCCGAGTTCACCTTTTCCTTTTTATCCGCCCAGGTGTGGGCGAGGAGGTCGAATCATGTCCGCTAAAGACCAAGGTCATAAATCATCTTTTGGTCCGCCAGCTGGTATCCGCCGCGGTAGCCGAGGCCGGCATGGCCTGGGGCTTGGTCCGGAGGGCTTCTGTCTCTGCCCGAAATGCGGCTTCAGAAAGCCCCACCAACCAGGCGTGCCCTGCATCGAGGAGCGCTGTTCCAATTGCGGCTCGGCTCTCGTCCGCGAAGGTTCCGAACATCATCGCCAAGTAGAGGAAAGAGGGAAAAAACACAAAGATAAGAAAGGAGGTGAATGAAATGCGTGGTTTTGGTCACTTTTACGGCCCTGGTTGCGGTTTCGCTCATCATCATGCTTATGGCCCCGGGACCTGGGGATATGGCCCTTCCCGTGGGTATGGCTGGTGCCACGAATCATATGGTGCCGGTGTTCCAGAAGATTATGAATATCTCGGCCCGTGCTGCTGTGGTTTCGGCCCTCATGCTTTTTATCGAGATAAGAAAACCGGCCGGATATTCCGCGGGTTTCCCCATCATTTCTGGCCTAAGCCAGAAACCTCAGAAGAAAACTTAAAGGATGAACTGGAAGACCTGCGACGGAGAAAAGAAGAATTAGAAAAACGGGTCTCAGAAATCGAGGCAAAACTTCGCCAGGAAAGCGAATGAGTCGAGAGAGAAAAAAGAGCTCTTCTCCCGATTCTTTTCTCTATGTCTCTTTGGGGTTGGGGAGGAGAAATGAAAATTCCTGAGGTTGGCCTGATTGCATGTAATAGCGGAGCTTCCAATACCGGACACCTTATTAAAAAATAAAATTCCGAGTGCGACAAAAGCATCTTAGGAGGCAAAAATGAAGACAAAAATTATTTTCCCGGTGGCCGAAAGCAAAGGCCTCGACTCACCTCTGGCTGAGCACTTCGGCCGGGCGCCGTATTTTCTTTTGGTCGAAGTAGATGAAGAGGGTAAGGCTCTTTCTCATCGCCTCGTCTCTAATACTGGAGAGCATTTCGGCGGCCGGGGCCATGCCCATGATACGATTCTTGAGCATAAGCCTGATTATATCGTTGTCTATGGCATGGGACCTCGGGGGCTGGCGGCGATGGAGGAAGCAGGCGTCATAGTGCTCAGGGCGACTGCCTCGCGCGTTGCCGAGCTTCTCCAGGATTACCGGGAAGGCCGGCTGGAAGTGCTGAGCGAGGGTTGCCACCAGGCCGGAAGGTGTCATTAGACAACTTGAGGCATTCCCCTTTCTTCTTCTCCGTTTATGGACTTGAATAACAAACGAATGACCTGCCGGCACGGGAGCTTCTAATCTGGCATAACGAGAATGCATTCAAGGGCTAACTGAACCACACCCCGCAGAAAAATAGGAAATATAGATTGCGTCCCTATTTTTTGGAATATGCATCTTGACAAAAAGAGATTGGCTACTCTTTAATATAAATGAATATATTATCATATATCCATTAACGATGAAAAAATGACACTAAGGACAATAAACATCCTAGCCGGCCTCGCCAATGAAAACAGGCTCTGGCTTTTTCTGGCGCTGCTGGAGAAGGATTTCTGCGTTTGCGAGCTCCAGGCTCTCTTCGGGCTGGAGCAATCCTGTCTTTCCCACCAATTGCGGTTGTTAAGATTTTACGGCTTAGTTAAACCGGAGAAAGAAGGCCGCTGGGTTAACTATTCCATTCCAGAGGAAGTAAGAAATAACCCCGTAATCCAGGCGATTAAGCAAAGCACTCAACTCCCGCCGTCGCTCAGGGAAAAAATTCTTCAGGTTAATATCCGGCCGACCCGGGCAAACGATTCAGCGCCGCCCGAAAGGAGAATAGACAAGTGATGGCCATCTCGATAGACTTCAATCGCCAAAGGGAGTCTTGAATGGGGGTAATGGAGAAAGGGAGGATTATGAGGGGAGGAAAGCATGAAATGCACCTGTTCGATGGTGCCGCCGAATGTCAAAATAATCAAAGTCGGCGAAACTGAGGTCGGTATCATCGACCTCGTAAAGACGATAAAAGAAGTTTATTTTCTCAAAATCGAGGATGAGGCAAGAATAAAAGAGAAGCTCCTCGAGAAAGTAAAAGCAAATAATTCTATCCCGCCCGATAGAGAAAGTTTATATGGCGAAGCTCTCCTCCGCGAGTATTTTTCTTATGTCGAAAGGCGCTTTGGGGTCAAAAAGGTCTCAGCTCCACCCGTTAAGCAAGAGTCCAGAGGCTTTTTCAGGTTTCTGAAGAAGTTTAAAAGAGGCCGGGGTGGGAAAAATAAGAAATAAAAAAAAAGGAGGCACCATGTCTTATGTCACTGATATTTTGAGGGAAAAGAAAATCTTTGCTGTCGTCGGCGTCTCCGGCAACAAAGAGAAATACGGCTACGAAATTTTCAAAACATTACTCGAGGCTGGTTACAAAGCCTATCCGATTAACCCTAAGTATGATTCTATCGACGGCCATCGCTGTTATCCCTCCCTGCGCGACCTCCCCGAGAAGCCGGAGGTCGTGGTGACAGTTGTGCCTCCGGCGGTCACGGAACAGGTCATTGATACCTGCCTCGAGTTAGGAATTTCAACTGTCTGGATGCCGCCGGGGTCCTGGTCGGAATTAGCCGTAAAGAAGTGTGAAGAAAACCAGGTCAAGACCGTCCATGACGTCTGTCTGGTTTTTGCCATTAAATCATTCCAATATCAAGGAGGCAAGCTGTCCTTGACATCCTTTTGAGTCTTGTTTTACAATTCCCCTCGATGATTGATGGGAAAGTTGAGTCAATGCCGCCTACTCGGCCAGCACAGCCAAAAAGCAAATTCTTATATTTCTATTCCCCGGTGAAGAGAGCCCTGTCCGATTTCCGGCGCTCTTAGGCTCGACCGCGAGTCGCT
>JBBIRF010000057.1:0-14704 GCA_037441905.1 Candidatus Aminicenantota bacterium | reverse complement strand
ACAGACAGACAGACAGACAGACAGACAGATAGATAGATAGATAGATAGATAGATAAATAAATAAATAAATAGATTCGGTTGGTTCGCAATTAAGGAATGATAAAGAGATAAGCGGTAAGCAGGTTGGCTAATAACTAACCAAGGAAGGATAGAGGTAATTAGTGAGTGAGTGAGTCAAGGAAGGAAGGAAGGAAGGAAGGAAGGAAGGAAGGAAGGTAGGTAGGTAGGTAGGTAGGTTGGTTGGTTGGTTGGTAGAAAAGCGCGGGCAGGTAGCAAAAAAGCAGGTAGATTTACTGATTATAGATGCGTCAAGATAGAGATATGAGGTTATTAGCTATTTTCGGGGCAGGGTGCTTTAATGATACGACATTTTAAAAATAATCTTATAAAATAATCCTATGCAAAGAAGCTTTGATTCTGCAGGCGCAGTAATTATTAGATAAAAAACATGGAACAGGATGACTTTAGATGATCAAACTTAAGACTCAGGTTATCATCAACCCCGCCTCGAACCGCGGCCGCACCAGGCGCCGCTGGCAGGAGATTAAAGAAGCCCTCAAAGGTTTTGTCCGCGAATTTCATTACGAATTTACCGAAAGACCCCTCCAGGCCATCGACATAGCCCGCCAGGCGATTAAAGAGGGAAACGAACTTATTATCGGCGTCGGTGGCGACGGCACCCTGAATGAAATAGCCAACGGGTTCTTCGAGAACAACCGGCTTATCAACCCGGAGACATCCCTGGCTGTCGTCCCTTCGGGGACGGGTTGCGATTTTACCCGCAGCCTTAATTTTCCCACCAAACTAAAACAGGCCTTGCAGGCCTTGGCCGAGGCCATTTCCATTCCCGTCGACGTCGGCCGTGTTACCTACCGGAATCCTCAGGGAAAAGAAGAGCAACGCTTTTTCTTGAACGTGGCTGATTTTGGCGTCGGCGGCGAAGTTGTCCATGAGGTCAACCGACGCCGCTTAGAACGCAAGGCCTCTTCCTATTTCCGCACTCTCGTGACGACCATGATGCGCTATAGGCAGAAAAGAGTTCGCTTGAGAATAGAAGACCAGGCATTGCCCGAGGATGAATACTTAATCGGCGCGGTGGCTAATGGCCGCATCTTCGGAAAGGGAATGAAAATAGCTCCTTATGCCGAGCTCGACGACGGTCTTTTTGACCTCGTCCTCATCCGAGGAATGAAATTTTTCGAATTCCTCAGAAACAGCTGGAAGATTTTCACCGGCGCCCACCTCCGGCATCCTAAAACCTCTTTCTGGCGAGCCCGGCGTCTGGAGGCTTATCCGGGGACCGAAGAAAAAGTTGTCCTCGAGATTGACGGAGAAGAGGTTGGCCACCTTCCGGCTACCTTTGAACTTATTCCTTCTCAGCTGCTCGTGAGGGGGAAGCTACGCACACCGGCGGGGAGTTCCTCGACCTGACCTCGACCTAACGGTCTTCCCGGTCTTCCCTTCTCCCCTGGACTGTCAGCAAATAGAGCGGGTCGTTCGTCAAGACGATTTTGCCGCTCTCGTCCTGAATCCGGTAGATGGGAAGCCCTGACGGAATATAAGGCCGAGAATAATGAGCCATAACCTTGCGGATATAAGCCACCGTTTCGGGATAAGGAGGAATCCCGCCAAACTTTTTCAAGGCCTCCTGGCCGGCGTTGTAGGCGGCCAAAACATAATTCGTCCGACCTTCATATAGCCGGATGAGGTCTTTGAGATAAAGGATTCCGCCGCGAATATTTTCCTCCGGGTTAAACGGGTCGGCCACCCCATAGAACTTGGCGGTCTCCGGCATCAACTGCATTAGCCCCATTGCTCCCTTGGGGGAAACCGCCTTTTCGTTATAATTAGATTCTACTTTAATCACCGAATGAACGAGCTCCGGTGGAACCCCGATTTGACGGCTCAAGCTTTCGATGACCTGACTGTACCTCGCAGCCCGGGAGTCATTTTGCGCCCGAAGAAAAGCGAAGCTCGAACCAAGAAACAAAATTAGCCCGAACAATAACCAAATTAGCCTGCTTCTTTCCCGGCTGCCAAACATTGCGCTTATTTTACCCCCGGCCCGCTTCTCTTGAAAATCACCTTTTGGGGTGATTTTTTCGGGTAAATTTCAAAGCAATTTTTCGATGAGGGAAACTCCGGCCTCGAGCGCCTGGTCAAGGCTCTCGGGCTTTTTCCCTCCGGCCTGAGCAAAATCCGGTCGCCCCCCTCCCCCGCCGCCGACGATGGGCGCTATCTTCTTAATAACAGCGTCAGCCTGAACCCGACCGGCCAGGTCCTTGGTCACCGAGACAACCAGGAGCACCTTGCCGTCTATTGATTCTCCGAGAATGACAACTCCAGTCCCAAGTTTCTGCTTGAGGTTATCGGCCAGCTGGCGGAGTTCTTCCGCACTCAGCCCCTCTACTTTCTGAGCCAGCACCGGAATCCCTTTAATTTCTCGAACTTTAATCTCTTTTCTTTCATAAAGCAGCTCGTTTATTTTTTGCCGGAGCCGGCGGTTCTCTTTCTCCATCAGGTCGAATTGCTCTTGCCACCGGCTGAGATGAGCCAATAACTCCCCGCGGGAAGTTTTCAGGCTTTTCTCGACTGCCCTAAGAAGGCTCTCGGTTTCCTGGACATACCGAAGCGCCTCCTCTCCCGTCAAGGCTTCAATCCTTCTTATCCCCGCCGCCACGCTCACTTCGTCGATGATTCTAAACAGCCCTATTTCGCCCGTCGAGTGGACATGGATTCCGCCGCAGAGCTCCCGGCTAAAATCGCCTATCTTAACCAGCCGGACTCTTTCGCCGTATTTTTCTTCAAAAATAGCCATCGCGCCTTCTTTGAGGCCTTCTTCGAGGGTCGTAACTTTTATTTCCAGCGGGATGTTTTCCCTTATCTTTTCGTTCACCAGGTTTTCTACCTTGAGAATTTCTTCTGGCGACAGCCCGGCAAAATGAGTGAAATCAAACCTCAGCCTCTCAGCCGCCACCAAAGAGCCCGCTTGCTTGACGTGGTCGCCCAGCACCTGGCGGAGGCTCGCATGAAGCAAATGGGTGGCGGTGTGATTAGCCCTGATAGCCCGCCTTCTTTCTCGGTTGACGGCTGCCGCCACCCGGTCGCCCCTTTCTATCCGGCCAGAAACGACTTTTATTTTCTGGGAAATGACCTCGGGCACCGGGTAGTAGGAATACTCGACTACCGCAGCTCCATGTGGGCCATGTATCTCCCCCGTATCCCCAATCTGGCCACCAGCTTCGCCATAAAAAGGCGTCTGCCGAAGGACAACCTCGCCCGTCTCGCCCGCCGCCAGTTGCTCCACTTGCTTTCCCTCTTTAAACACAGCCAGAACTTCCGAATCAACAACCGACTCAGCCTCATAACCGACAAACTCTACGCCGACGGAGGCCAGCTCTTCATAAACCTTTTTCTCCTCAAGCCGCGCCTCGCCTTTCCAGGCGAGCCTGGCCCTCTGCCGCTGCTTTTCTAATTCAGCTTGAAAGCCTGGTTCATCCACCCGCAAACCCTGCTCTTCAGCCAGCTCGAGCGTCAGGTCGACGGGAAACCCGAACGTGTCATAAAGCTTAAAAACTTCCTCGCCCGAAAGCCATTCTCGGCCTGAGGCTTTAGCCTCAGCCACAAACTCCCGGAAATACCGCAAGCCCGCGGCCAAAGTTCCCGCAAACCTTTCTTCTTCTGAAAGACAGACCCGAGAAATATACCTGGCCGAGGCCAGTATCTCCGGGTAAGCTTCCTTCATGATTTCGGCCACTACCCCCACTAACGTGTGGAGGAATGGTTTTTCTATCCCGAGCCAGTTGCCCCGGCGGAAGGCCCGCCGAATCAACCGCCGCAGAACATACCCCCGGCCTTCGTTGGCCGGCATGACACCGTCGCCGATGAGAAAGGTAATTGCCCGGATATGGTCGGCTATCACCCTGACAGCCACGTCGCCCTCATCATGCGAGGGATATTCGCGTTGGGCGATGTCGGCAATTCGGTCGATAATTGGCCTGAAAAGGTCGGTATCGAAGTTAGACGCTTTCCTTTGAAGCGAAGCGGCCATCCGCTCAAGTCCCATCCCGGTATCAATCGAGGGCCGCGGCAAAGGCCGTAGCTCGCCTGACGCTGTCTGCTCAAACTCCATAAAAACGAGGTTCCAGAGTTCGACCATCCGGTCGCTACCGCTGGCGATAAGGTCGTAAGCCGCCCCTTCTTCCAAGGAAGGCGTGAGGTCATAATGAATCTCCGAGCAGGGCCCGCAAGGCCCCGTTTCACCCATGGCCCAGAAGTTATCTTTCTTGCCGAACCGAAAAACCCTTGCGGGCTCGACGCCCACCTTTTCGGTCCACAGCCGGAAAGCTTGCTCGTCTTCCTCGTAAACCGTGACGTAAAGCCTTTCCCGCGGGAAGCGAAAAACTTCCGTAATCAATTCCCAGGCATAAAGAATGGCCTCTTCCTTGAAATAATCGCCGAAGGAAAAATTCCCGAGCATTTCAAAAAAAGTATGGTGTTTAACCGTCCGGCCTACCTGCTCAAGGTCGTTGTGCTTGCCGGAAACCCGCAAACATTTCTGCACCGAGGCGGCTCGGCTGTAGCTTCTTTTTTCCAGCCCGAGAAAAACGTTCTTGAACTGGTTCATTCCGGCGTTGGTAAACAGGAGTGTTGGGTCGTCCTTAGGAATGAGAGAAGAGCTCGGGACAATCCGATGTCCCCGCTTCTCAAAAAAAGATAGGAAGCTTTCGCGGATTTCCTGGGCTTTCATTGCGTCTCTTCTTCTAAGGGGGGAGCCTCCTCCTCCCGACGCTGGCCCAAGGCTTTTTCCATTTCTTCCAGCGCCATGTCCAGCGTCGACTGAATCCCCATCACCCGCAGCTTAAAGTTATCCGGCGTCGAAGAATAACGCAGGCCTTGCTCGAACGAGATGTAGCCGTCGCGATACAGCTGAAAGACTGACTGGTCAAAAGTCTGCATCCCGTACTGGGAAACACCGGCGGCAATCGCGTCGCGGATAAGGCCGGTTTTTTCGCGGTCAGCAATGCATTCCTGGATGTAAGGCGTGCTGATCATCACCTCCACCGCCGGGACGCGGCCCTGACCGTCCATCCGCGGAATTAACCGCTGGGAAATAACCGCCTTCAAGATGGCCGCCAGCTGGAGCCTTACCTGGCGCTGGTGGTGCGGCGGAAAAACCGAGATGATGCGGTTGATGCTCTCGGGCGCGTCGAGGGTGTGGAGGGTGCTCAAGACTAAATGACCAGTTTCAGCCGCCAGCAGCGCGGTTTCAATCGTATCCAGGTCGCGCATCTCTCCTACCAGGATAACATCAGGGTCCTCGCGCAAAGCTGCCCGCAGACCCCGGTTGAAATTGCGCACGTCTGTGCCCACCTCGCGCTGGCTGATCGTGCTCTTTTTATCCTTATGGAGATATTCTATCGGGTCTTCGATGGTTATGATGTGTTCCTTCCGGTAGGTGTTGATGTGGTCAATCATCGCGGCCAGGGTGGTCGTTTTCCCGCACCCAGTGGTCCCGGTAACCAGGACCAGGCCCCGCTGGTAGAGAGCGATTTTTTCGATGACCTCGGGCAGGAGAAGCTGGCGGATAGTCTTAACTTCCATCGGAATAATCCGCAGGGCGATGGCAATCGTCCCCCGCTGATAAAACACACTTCCCCGGAAGCGGCCAAAACCAGGAAGGCTGTACGCCAGGTCGATATCCAGCTCTTCTTTAAGCCTGGCCTTCTGATAATCAGACATCAGCTGGTCGGCCAGCTCGAAAGTGTCTTTGGAAGTTAACCGCGGAAATGAGGTGAGGTAGACCAGGTTACCATGAACCCTGATGATCGGGTAGTTGCCAGCTTTAAGATGAAGGTCGGAGGCGTCACGCTCGATGGCAATTTTCAATAGTTCATCGACGTCCATTTTTACCCCCCAAAATTAAATTTTTTTTAAACATATGTTAACCAGCCGAATTTGTCCTCCTTCTCGCCGTTGATATAAGCAAAAAATTCTTTCTGCAGCTGTTTGACTACGGGGCCGGGCTTGCCAGCCCCGATAATAATTTTATCAATCGAGCGAATCGGCGTGATTTCCGCCGCCGAACCGGTAAAGAAAACCTCGTCGGCGATGTAAAGCATCTCCCGAGGGATGGTTTCTTCAATCAGCGGAATCCCGAGGTCGCGAATGATGGTTATGACGCTATCTCGCGTAATCCCCGGAAGCACTGAAGAAGAAAGGGGCGGGGTATAGACCTTGCCATTCATGACCAGAAAAATATTCTCGCCGCTTCCCTCGCTTATATGGCCCCGGATATTAAGGGCGATGCCCTCGCTGTAGCCGTCGACCAGGGCTTCCATTTTAATCAGCTGAGAATTCATGTAGTTGGCTCCTGACTTTGCCAGGGCAGGAAATGTATTAGGCGCCATCCGCCACCAGGAAGACACACAAACGTCGACTCCTTTCTCTAAGGCTTCGTCGCCCAGGTATTTTCCCCAGTTCCAGACTAAGATAGCACAATCAACCGGGTTAGGAAAGGGGTCGACGCCCAGGGCGCTGTAACCGCGATAAACGATCGGCCGGATGTAACAGGCCTTCATGTTGTTCGCCTTGATGGTATCTATGACCGCTTGATTAAACTCCTCCTCCGAATAAGGAATTTCCATCCGGTAGATTTTGCAGGAATTATAAAGGCGTCGGATATGAGCATGAAGACGAAAAATGGCTGTTCCCTTGGGAGTATCGTAAGCCCGAAACCCTTCAAAGATCGAACTGCCATAATGAATTACATGAGAGGCAATATGAATCTTTGCCTCCTTCCAGGGGACAAATTGACCGTTCATCCAGACAAACCCGTCTTCCTTAAAAGGGCTCATTCATTACTCCTTCCCTGAGAATTTTTATTATTCAGGACCATGGTCAGACGACCGTTCCCATGGTATCCCAACGCCGAAGGCAAGTCAAACCGACCTTTTGGACGCCGCGCCACCAGCGCAAGCTAAACCTGCCTTCTCTTTTTAACCAATTTTCTCTCCACAATAAGGACACTGGTGCGCCTTGAGAGGCAAAGGGCGCCGGCAATTCCAGCAGATGCCAGCCCGCTGGCTTTCGCGGGCTTTGATGCGCATCATAATCTCTTCAATCTCGGTGGTTCTACCTTTCTGGCCTTTAATCGACTCCAGCCGGCGGATGATTTCGCTCGCCCGCTGAACCCGGTCTTCGACCCGCGGGGCTAAACAGCCCATGATAAGCTCGTCCACCTCCTTTGGAATACGGTTGTTCTTAAGCCTGGGAGGCGTGACTTTGCCCTGCTGCGACTTCTCGAGAATTTTAAACGGGTCGGGGTCGAAAATGGGTGGATGGCCAATCAGCATCTCATAAAAAATGCAACCGAGAGAATAGATATCTGAAGCATAAGTTGATTTGCCGAGGAATTGTTCTGGCGCCATGTAAGGAGGGCTGCCGATTCGCGTTGAAGCATAGGGCACGTTAGCCAGCCAGGCCGAGGTTCCAAAGTCAGTAATCTTCGCCACGCCTTCCTCAGAGATAATGATGTTCGAAGGACGCAGGTCCCGATGGATGATTTTATGTTTGTGGGCATGCTCGATGCCGTGGGCCACTTGTTTGGTATAATCGATGGCCATCTCGAGCGAAAGAACCTTTTCTTTCTCGATCACCTTTTCCAGAGTTTTGCCCTTGACGTATTCCATCACCATAAAGAAAACTTCCTTTTCCTTTTCGGCCGCGATCACGCGAACGATATTCGGATGATTCAGGGCCGCCTGCAGCCGGGGCTCCTTGAGCAGTTTATAAAGCTCCATCGACTGTTTATGCGGAACCTTAATCGCCACTTTGATGTCGAGCCAGGTGTCGCGGGCGAGGTAAACCGAGCCGAACCCACCGCTTCCCAGAGACCGGATAATTTCGTACTTACCTACTTTCTGTCCCTGAAGAAACATGACTCAATTATTCCCAGTTAAGCATTCCAGAAATGAGCCAGGATTGAGGTCACGGCCAGGGCGGCTGTCTCCGCTCTGAGGATTCCTCGGCCGAGACTTACCGGCCTGAACCCCGCAGCTTGAAACAATTCCTCTTCCTGTTCTTCCCAGCCGCCCTCAGGCCCGACGCAGACGACGGCCGAACGCGGGTAATTCTTAACCCCGGGAGAATAATTCTCCAGGAGCAATTCCCGCAGCACCTTCCCTCCCCTTTCGCTTAAATAAAATTTCAATTCTTCGCGACGCGCCGCCAGGAAATCAGGGAGCTTGGCCGGCGGGCTAATCTCAGGAACTAACGAGGACTGGCATTTCTTGGCCGCCTGAATGGCAAGTCGCTGCCAGCGTTTAATCTTGCTTTGGGCCTGAGGTTCGACCCGGACGACAGTCCGGCGGGTCAGCAGAGGAATGAAACAAGCAATCCGCAACTCGGTAAGCCGCGGGATTAGCCAGTCCATTTGCTTGGCCTTGAGGCAGGCCTGGGCTACAGTCAGGGCCACGTTCATAGTTTCGCCCGTCTCAGTCTCGGTTAATTTTTCCAAAAGGATGAGGGTTTGCTCTGGCCCTGTCTTCTCCACTGTGCCCGTAAAAAGCTCGCTTTTTTCGTTAAAAATTCGGACCTTCTCGCCTTTTCTGATACGGAGTACCCGGTAGAGGTGGTGATTTTCAGGCCCCGTTATTACGGCTCGAGGAAAATTAATATTTTCTTGCTTCACAAAGAAATGGTGGACCGTCAAAGGCTTGCCCTTATTAATTAATCTTTTCTCTATACTTCATGGCAACGCGGCGGTCAACCGAGTCAGGGTCTTCCCCGAATTGTTTGGCCAGTTCTCGGAGGAGATTTTTCTGCTCTTTCGTCAGGTTGACGGGTGTGCGGACAGCCACCCGGACGAGCAAATCGCCCCGGTTCCGGCCGCGAACATCCCTCAGGCCTTTCCCCTTTAACCGGAAAACCTGGCCCGTCTGCGCCCCGGCCGGGATTCTTAGAATCTCGTTTTCTCCGTCGAGACTCGGGATTTCAACCGAGCAACCCAGGGCCGCCTGGGTTATGCTGAGGGGTATTTCGCAGATGAGGTTAAGGCCTTCCCGGGAGAAAAACTCGTGGGGCTTAACGCGGATGATTAAATACAGGTCTCCGGCCAGGTCCTCTCTTTCGCCCGCCTCCCCTTCGCCTTCTATTCGCAGCCGGTCGCCGTCATCAATCCCGGCGGGGATGCGGACCTTGAGGATTCGCTTTTGCTTTATATGGCCGGAGCCCCGGCATTCTGGGCATGGAGTCCTGATTACCTCACCCGCTCCACCGCACTGGCTGCACGTGCGCGAAATCACCAGAAACCCGTGCTGGCTGCGCACCTGTCCCCGGCCGCCGCACGACGGACAGACTACTGGCCGGGTGCCTGGTTCAAGCCCTTTACCCTTACACGTGGGACAAAGTTCAGCTCGATGAAGCTTGACCTCTTTTTCCGCCCCCCGGGCGGCTTCCTCCAGGGAAATTTCCATCTCCATCACCAAGTCGCGACCTCGCTGGGGAACATGCCGTCGCCTCCTCTCGCCTGTTCCAAACAGGTCGCCAAAACCGAAGAAATTCCCGAGGATGTCGGCAAACTCGTCGAAGATGGTCGAATCGAACCCAGAAAATCCCGTAAACCCCTCGCCTCTCAGCCCTTCATGGCCGAAGCGGTCGTAAGTAGCTCTTTTATGCGGGTCTCCCAGGACGCTGTAAGCTTCCGCCGCCTCCTTGAATTTTTCTTCGGCTTCTTTATCGCCGGGGTTTCGGTCGGGGTGGTATTTCAGGGCCATCTGACGATAGGCCCGCTTGATTTCTTCCTGGGTGGCATTCCGCGGGACGCCAAGGATTTCGTAATAATCCTTTTTAGTCATTTTTTTCGGGTAAAACAAACGGCTTATGCTTTTCTTCGAGGGCCTGGACTTCAGCCCTCGTCAGGCCGGCGGCATAATGAATTTCCATCTGTTGTTCCCGGCCGGTGGCGGCATCGCGGGCTGATACCCTCAGGATGCCGTCAGCATCAATCTCAAAAGTGACATCGATCTGCGGGACACCGGCAGCTGCCGGTTCAATCCCGACCAGGTCAAACCAGCCAAGGGACTTATTCTTCGAGGCCACGGGGTTTTCACCCTCGAGAACATGGATTCGCACCCGGACCTGGTTGTGCTCGACCGTGGTAAAAGGCATGGTCTTACGAGTAGGAATGGTTGTGTTCCGCTCGATTATCTTCTGGAAAGTGTCGTTTTCTGTTTCGATGCCGAGAGAAAATGGGGTGACGTCCAGAAGGATGGCCAGGTCAGTCATCTTGCCTTTGACAATTCCTGCTTGAATGGCCGCCCCCATGGCAACGACTTCGTCGGGGTTAATGCCTTCGCGCGGCGGACGCTGGAAGAATTCACTGACGACCTGCCGCAAATAGGGCATCCTCGTCTGACCGCCGACGAGGATGACTTCCTGGATGTCCCTTGGTTTCAACCGGGCGTCCTCGAGAGCCTGCTCGACCAGGGGTATCGTCCTGGCGACCAAGTCCTTGGTCATTTCTTCAAACCTTGCCCGGGTGAGCTTCTTCAGAATGTGCTTGGAGCCGCTGTTATCAGAAGCGATAAACGGTAGGTTAATTTCCGTGTCGTAAGTATAGGATAATTCCCGCTTGGCTCGCTCGGCTGCCTCCTTTATTCTCTGGAGGGCAAACTTATCCTGACTGAGGTCGATGCCGTGCTCCCGCTCGAATTCCTCGAGAAGCCACTCGATTATTCTCTGGTCAAAATCTTCGCCCCCAAGATAAGTGTCGCCGTTGGTGCTCAGGACCTGGAACACGCCGTCCTGAATCTCCAGGATGGTGATATCGAACGTCCCGCCGCCCATGTCGAAAACGGCGGCTTTGCAGTTTTCTTGCGCCTCGAGGCCGAAGGCCAGAGAAGCAGCCGTGGGTTCGTTAATCACTCTGAGGACATCCAGCCCGGCAATCTTGGCCGCATCTTTGGTCGCCTGCCGCTGGTGGTCGTTAAAATGAGCCGGGACAGTGATTACCGCCTCTTCCACTTTTCCGCCCAGAAAGCTTTCCGCACAAGCTCTCAGGTAGGAAAGAATAGTTGCCGATATTTCTTGCGGGCTGATGACCTCGTCCCCCACGGCAATCATCACATCGCCGTTTGGCGCTGGCACCAGCCGGTAGGGCATTCGCTTCTTAGCTTCCTCCACCTCCGGCGAATCATATTTCCGGCCGATAAGCCGCTTGACGGCCGTAATCGTTCTTTCAGGGTTGGTTATTGCCTGGCGGAGGGCCAAGTTGCCGACGAGTCGCTGACCGTCGGCGGTGAAGCTGACTACCGAAGGAGTGACGTTTTGCCCCTCGAGGTTGGGAATGATTTCAGGCGAGCGGCCGTTCAGATAGGCAACGCAGGAATAAGTAGTCCCCAGGTCGATGCCGATAACATGAGCCATCTCTTTATGGATTCTTCTTCGGAACCAGAACTTTAACCATGGCCGGCCTCAACAGCCGGTCGTGAAGCCAGTAGCCTCGCTGCAAAAATTCAGCCACTTCCGGCTCTTCAATCCCCTCTGCCTCCTCGGTGAGAACCGCTTGATGGACGTTGGGGTCAAACTTTTTGTCGCTGCTTTCCACCGGCCTGACCCCGAGCCGGCGCAAAAACTCCATAAGCTGGCGGTAAATCATCGCCACCCCTTCCTGGAAGGAGCGGCCGTCACTTTCATCCTTCACCTGAAGAGCTCTCTCAAAATTATCAACCACCAGGAGAAGCTCCTTCAGGAAGTCGGTCAAGGCATATTTCATATACTCGTCTCTTTCTCGCTCGAGTCTTTTCCGGGCGTTGTCCATCTCGGCGAGCGAGCGCAGGTACTTATCCTTCCACTCGTCCCTTTCCTGGCGAAGGGCCTTAATTTCAGCTTCTTTTTTATGGAGCCGGGTTTTTATCTTACCGGTATCTTCGGTCTCAGTGGGTCCGTGGCCATGGCTGGGTTGGCCTGTTTCCCCCTTTTTCTCGCCTTCTTTCCCGCCTTCGGCCTCGACCGGAGCGTGCTCGCCGGCCTCTTTATCCTCAGTGGTTTTTTCTTCCCCGGATAAAGGCTCTGTTTGCTCTTTCTCTGTGGGCTCTTGGGAAGCCGGCGCTCCGGGCTGCTCCTGTTCTTCAATCGGAATAAACTCGATCAGGTCAGCTTCGGCTCTCTCGTCGGTTGGCTTTTCTTCTGGCTCCGCCATTTTCTTGTTCTTCACCTCGATTCTCCGATTAGTGGGATTGTTTTAGGGTCTGGCTCAACCTGTTGGCCACTCCCTCGACAAGAGGAATGATTTCGCCATAGGGAATCCTCTTGGGGCCGATAATCCCGACTGTCCCCAGAATCTGGTTTTCATAGCCATAGTGGGAAACAACCAGAGAATAGTCGGAAATGTCGGGAAGTTCGGTCTCCGAACCGATGAGCACCTTCACCCGGTCCAAGCTAATCATCTCGGAAAGAAAACGAACGAGCCTCGCTTTTTCTTCGATGTCCTGGAAAAGGTATTTCAGCCTCTCTAAGGAAAAAGACTCCGCCTTCTCGAGAAGGTTGGCCCTTCCCTGGATGTAAATGCGGCTCTTTTTTTCCGGCTCGGAAGTCGAAGCCCGGAGCAAGTCCAACATTTTCCGAACCAGGCTTTCGCAGGTCCAGCGAACCCGCGGAAGCTCCCGAAGAAGATAATCCCTCACCGAGGCTAAGTTCCGGCCGCGGAAATTCTGGTTGATATAAGCAACGGCCCGGTCAAGCTCGGCCTGGCTGAAAAATTCCTCTGTCTTCACGATGTCGGTTATGATCAGGTTGTTACTCGTGGTGATAATCACCAGCACCCTATTCTCGCCAACAAGAAGGAAGCGGAGATGATGAAAAACAATCTTGGAGATCGGCGGGCAAAGCACAAACCCCAGGTTATTGCTTTGTTCGGCCAAAACCCGGCTCGCCTGAAAAAACAACGAATCAAGATTACCTTCTTCCGGCCAGATTTCGCTTGAATCCAGGAGCGGGTAATCGCTGGTCAGGCGGCATCTATCCAGAAGCCCGTTGACATAGAAGCGAAGCCCTTTGTCGGTTGGAATCCGGCCGGAAGAGGTATGGGGCTGGTAGAGATAGCCCAGGGTTTCGAGGCGGGCCATGATGTTCCGGACGGTGGCCGGGGAAGCGTTCAGAACGCCAAGGGAGGCGATGTGGCCAGAGCTTATGGGCCGGCCGAGACGAAGATAGCTCTCCACCAGATAATGGAGAACAATTTTTTCCTTTTCTTTAAGAGATTCGGCCACCATAGCTCTATCTTGAAAAAATATATACCATTATCCCCTGAACCTTGTCAACGCAGCCGCCCTTTCATGACAAGACATAGTAACCAGGCTAAGGGGAGTATGAAGCAGTGGAGCCTGGCTTTTTTTCTAACCGGGGCTTAGAATAGACGGCCTTACCCTGTCAAGAAGGTAGCCGAGGAACTTTCTATGCTCGGACGGGCACCGGGGAAAGAGGATGAACAGGGGACGGCTGGGGAAGAAACTCATCTTGCGGGCTCAGAAACGCACGGAGAGATGAAAGTGTTAGACGCTGATTTCCTTCAGCGAGCGGATAGAAGTACAGTAACCGCCTGCTTTCATCTCGGCCAGGATACGGTCTCCCTCCCTGAGCTTTATTACTTTTTCCCTTACCGCCTTTTTGAGGATGCCGAGTGTTCCCGTGAGTCTTACGCCCGCAAGCTCCGCCTCTCTTCTTGCCACCCGGTCATCACAAGCAAAAACCAGGCCCCGCGCTTTAGCCACGGCGATGCTCGAGGCCTCGCCAAGACCAAGGGACACCGATAACGGGTGAAAGAGCTCTCTCTCTTCCTTTTTGCTTAATGAAATTTCTTCGATCCATCCTTCGGCCAGCGCTCCCAGAATCAACCCTAAGTGTTTGTGTCCGGCCCGTAATCCCCTCCTGACTTCAACCGAAACAAAATCCGTTATAAACGCCGAATTTCCATAAAGCTTATTGAGAATAAAGAGCGACTGAGAAAAGGCAAAATTAGAAAGCACGCAGCAATCGAAGACGACCTCACGCATTCTCGGCGTCCTTCGCGAGCTCCTTATCGTCCTGGAAATGAACTCGCAGGCCGCGCTCTTTCAAATAGTGCCTTGTGCTCACCGGGTCAAGCCCGAGCACCTCGGCGAGCTTTCCCAGGCTGATGAACCCCTCTTCATAAGCGCTAAGGGCAACCTTCCTTCTCTCTTCCACCGGGTCCTTCTTGCCGTAAACCGTGTCGATGGCGTCTCGGACGAGCTTGCCCAGAGTTGTGCCTTCTCGTTTCGCATAAAGCTTCATCCTCCTAAGTTGTTCGTCTTTAAGCATGATATTTGTCCGCCTCATCACTCCTCCGCTATATGTGTATTAATATGTGTATTTTATCTTATCGGCCGCCGCATGTCAACTCGATTCTAATGCCAGACTCGATGTGCTTTCTATAGCGCAATGCAGAGGATGCTAATCAGGTATTAGCATGACCTTGATTAAAATTAATAAAATTAAGAGGCGAATAAGGGTCGTGTAAAATTTAGTTCTCGATTAGGCCATCATAAAAACTTCATCTTTTGCTCTTAATTAGCCGGCTCAGCTATGTCTTGTTCTAACAGCGGCCCGAGTTTGTCCGCCTTGATTAAATGGCGAATAATTTTGTCTACTACCCTATAGTAAGAAAATTCATATTTTACTGAAA
>JBBIRF010000056.1:0-14876 GCA_037441905.1 Candidatus Aminicenantota bacterium | reverse complement strand
CCAGGTTTTTCTGGATGATTTTGCGGAAGGGCATCATGATTTCCGCGTAATAGCGTTTGGCTGCCTCGAGAACTCTCGCTTCGTCTTTGACGAAAAGGTCGCTCGTGGCCACATGCGAGCCAAAAAGGTCGCAGCTAAAGAGAATCTTGTCTTCCTCTAAGTAGGCACACATGGTTTCCGGCCAGTGAACCCACGGCGTGTAAATAAACTCGAGGGTTTTCGCCCCGAGCTGAAGTTTTTCGCCGTCCTTAACCACAATAGTCCTTTCATCGGGAAGATGGAGTAAATCCATCATCATTCCCCTGGCTTGAGAGCTCGTGATGACCTTAGCCTCGGTGTATTTTTTCAAAATTTCTGGAATGGAGCCGGAATGGTCCTGTTCGGCGTGAAGCGAGATGACATAATCAACCTTTTTCACTCCTTCAAGCTGGCGGCATAAAACTTCGGTCATCGTCGGGTCTGCGCTGTCAATAAGGCCAGTCTTTTCTTTTCCTTTAATCAAGTAAGCGTTATAACTGGTGCCGTCAGGCAGCGGAATAAGGCTGTCAAACAGCCGCCGGTCCCAATCGATGGCGCCAACCCACCAGACATCTTTCTTAATTTCTCTTGGTTTCAACTTAACCTCCTCGAGTGATTAATAGAACCTATGATAAAAAAGCGGTTTTTTATTCAATTCCAGATTGAACCAGCCGCTGGTTGAATCCGCGCTCGTTGCCAGCCACAACCAAAACTAACCCCAAAATAATCCTGGTCGCTTATTTTATCATATATTTATTTGACATTATATTTAAATGACCAACTTCGAAGGAGCATCATGTTGACGTACCTATTTCCTCAGGGTTTTGGCCTGAAACCAGAAATTTTGCCTTCGTTTCAGAATAGTCCTCTGGTTCTTCATTGGTCAACTTGCTTTTCCGCCAGAAAATGGATAAAAATCAGAAAGCTATCAATCCAAAGGAGGCGAGGATGTTTTTTAGCGGTAAGAAAGCTATCCAGGCAAAGTTTGGGCTATTATTCTTAATACTTATCATCTTCCTTGGAGTCACTTCTTCTTCCGGCCAGCCGAAAGCGAAAAGGGTTCAGTTCGACGCTCAGGCTGCCCTGAATTATATCCGGGACCTGGCGGCGGATTCGCTGCTCGGCCGCCGCAGCGGTCATCAGGGGGGCGAGGCGGCCGCCGATTACATCGCGGCTCGTTTTAAAGAATGGGGAATTGAGCCCGCCGGCGAGAATGGAACCTATTTTCAAAATTTCACGGTGGACTTAAACCAGGTGGAGGAGGGGGTTATTTTTGAGCTTATAACCCCTAAGGTCCGGCGCTCTTTCTATTACGGCGAGGACTGGCGCGCTCAGGCGTATTCCGGGTCAGCCAATGCCACTGCTGAGATTGTCTTTGTTGGCTACGGGGTTCGCGACGAAAAAGCGGGCTACGATGATTACGCCGGCCTGGATGTCAAAGGAAAATGGGTGCTTTTAGCCTTAAACCTCCCGGGGCAGCTGGCGGAAAAATTCGGGGAAGCAGGAAGCCTTGACCGCCGCGTTCGCACAGCTCAGGAGCTCGGAGCCAGGGGCATCTTTGTTTTTCGCCGGGAAGAGCCTCAGACGGCGGCTCCGGGAAGGCCAGTGCGTCTTGGCATCGGCCACGACCTCTACCGGCCTGATTTCGCTGTTATTTCCGTCGAGACCAGAGTCGTGGACGCTATTTTCCGCGATTTGCTCACCGACCTTCGCTATCTTTTTCAGGAGATTGAAACCCAGAAAAAGCCGATGTCTTTTGCCACTGGCGTCAAGGCCTTCATCAGCTTGAGCGCCCAGTTTAAGCCAAAAACCCTAACCCGAAACGTCCTCGGGAAAATTACCGGCTCTGACCCTAACCTCAAAGATGAATACGTGATTATCGGCGCCCACATGGACCACCTCGGCGTCGACCCGCTGGGCGAAGTGATGAACGGCGCTAACGACAATGCCTCCGGCACAGCGGTGGTCATGGAAATAGCCCGCGTGCTGAAGCTTAACCAGGTCCGGCCGAAAAGGACCGTAGTTTTTGCCCTTTGGGCGGCGGAGGAGATGGGCTTGCTTGGCTCCCGCTATTATGCCGACCATCCGCTGGTTCCGCTCGAGAAGACTATAGCTTACCTCAACATGGACATGGTCGGCCATGGAAGCGGTAACGTTAATTTCAGGGGCATCTATTATGGACCGGAGGCCTGGGAGGTTCTTAAAGCCAAGCTGCCTAAGGAAATCCTCGCTTATGTTCGACCCGGGCGCGGCGGGCCGGGCGGCTCCGACCACAGCTCTTTCTTGGCCAAGGGTGTTCCTGGTTTTTCGATTAATACCGAGGGCTATCATTTCAAGTATCATCAAGCCAACGACGTCGTGGAATTGATTAAACCGGAGTTGCTTAAAAAGACAGGCGAATTCGTCATGGCGGCAGCGACGGTTCTGGCCAACGAAAAGGCTGATTTCTTCCCGCCCCAGCGCCTCGAGCGTTATCATTTTCGCTACCAGACTCTCGTGAACTTTAGGTTTGAGCCCGCGACCAAAGTCATTCAAGGTCATAAAGACGCCCAGGATTCCCATGTTGACTTGCAGCTTGCCCGCTTGATGGCGTCAGAGGGAGCAAGCGGCGATTCGCTTCGGGTGGAGCTCGTGCGGCAACTGATGTCTCTTCCGGAAGAAGTCGGCAAAACCAACCTGGTCCTTTTCTCGGATGCTGGAGGGCTCCGGGTAGCTATGAATCAGGGTAAAACCTCGCTCGTTCCTGGTGTCAGGGGGGTTGAGGTACTTAAAGGCGAGCCCCGCTGGGCCGATGTTTTAGCCCGTCAAGGGCTTTATCTAATCATGGAAGAGGGGGCGGCTTTCTTCGCCGCTGGCCAGCTGAGTGATGAGGGCAAGCAAGTCCTCGAGGCTATTAATAAGGCCGGCCTTTTGCTTATCATCACCAACCCAACGGACGACCAGATAAAAGAGATTCTCAACGTGATGACTAAACCTGTAGCCATAATGGCGAAAGAAACGCCGGGTAAAGAAGCCCTCGAGCTGATTCGAAAGAAAGAGGCAGGCTTTGGTTTAATTGCGGCGACAGACGCTGATGCGGCCGCCTACGTTCAGAAGCTCCTGGAAACGCGAAAATTAATCGGCCCCGCCAACCTGTTTATCGTCAACGAACCATGTCTCTGGGGCGAAGCCGGCCAGAAACTGATGTTCCAGATAATCGCCGAGCTCCTCAAGGCGAAAGTCGAACCCGGCGAGCTCGGCAACCTCCTCTCAGGTAATTTCCTCCGCCTCCTCAGTCGGGCACGTGGAGAAGCCACAATGCCAGTTCCGCCTCGCTGATGACTCTAATATATCTTAGAGACAATGAATTCTTTTTCGCCCGATTTTTTTTCCCGAACCCAGTAGAGATGGCCTTTTATTATTTTCGCCAGAATGGCGCTATTTGAAAAATAAGGGCCAAGGCTGACGTTGCCGAGCAGCTTACCCTCAGGGCTGATAATGTCATAAATAAATTCGTCGGGCTGCTTGCCGGGCTGAAAAGTCATGACGAACAGGTAGCCGTTTTCGTCGGTGAAAAAAGAGTAGAAGGGCAAAGCCTCCTTGGGGTAAACAGGCTTTACCCCGAAACTCGTCAATCCGCCGATATCTTTATCGACAACCTTTTTGTAGTCCTCAAGGCTAGCCTTAGTTTTAGCCTCGACGGAAATTTTTCTGACTGGTTCGGCCTTCAGGTTAAACACCAGAAATTCATAGCCTCTCTCGGGGAAAGCGGAATAAATCCGCTCTCCCGCTACCTGGAAAACTATCATATGAGGCGTAGCCTCAATGGTTTTTTGAGTAACGGGGTTAGGAAAACTTAAGCTGTCGAGCTCCCTTATTTTCTTGAATTCAGGGTCATAGCAATTCAAGGCGACGCCCCACTGTTTAACTTCAGCGCCGAAGATTGATTCAAGCCCGATATATCTTCCGTCGGGCAAGGGGTAAAGAGACCATATCCCCGAAGGAAATTTTAATTCCCTTAAGCAGACGCCTTCAGGTGAGAAAATCGCCACTTTGGCTCTTCCCCCATCCTGGACGAAAATATTGCCTTCAGTTGTCAAGAAAATCTCGATGGGTCTTTCAAGCTCGCCCGGTCCCTGCCCTCGTTGGCCAAAACTTCTGATAAGCTTTCCTGTTTTGTCGACCACAAAGATTTGATCGCCTTCGTTTTTTGGGTTAAGCAAATAGATATTGCCTTTGGCATCGACCGTGAACCTTGAAATGTCATACAGGCCTTTTTCCATAAATTCTTTGTTGCCGGTATCAATTCGCCAGACGTATTCTAAGCGGAAAGAGGAATAAATTTTCTGCAAGTCACTCTGGGGGTCGACCGCAAGCGCATTAGAATCCATGACAAAAGGCCCTAAAAGAAGAGCAATTATGGCAAGATAAAACTTGTTCAATTGGGAATGGCTAAGAAAGGGAAATAAAGTGCTTTTTAGTTTCATTGAATCCTCCTCGGTTAAGAATCATGTTAGCAATCTCCAAAAAATTGCCTTATAATCTCTTTGAGCTATCGTAATTATCAACTTCTCTTCGTAAGCTTTTTCCTTTAAATGAAAAGTTTACGACGGCTCACTTCCCAGATCAAATTGCGGACAATTTTGTCCGCCACCTCCCCTCGAAAAATATTATAAAAAAGTTTAACTTCTTTTTTATTTTTTTTAAATTTTTTTCATGATTCAGTAAATAGAATTTTACAAAAGAAACCAGTTTTTTGCGTAAATTCGACGTCTTCGATAACGTCGCCGCCAAAATTATTCGGATACCGCATGCGCCCTTCAGCCAACCCCGTCGCCCGCTTTCGCCTCTGCAACCGATTTTTTTCTCCATGGGATTAATGATCATATCAAGATTATCCTTGTCAGTTTATAAAAAAAGTAAGAACTTTAAATTGCTATAAAATTTTAGTGAGATAACCGTTGAGATTCAGAGCAAGAATGTCAGTTTAAGGATATATAGAGAGTTTTTTTCTGTTGGGTGGCCAACCTCAGTTCTAAAAAGATAATAACATAATCATATCTTGTCGGTCTTATCGGGTCACATTTCTATGAATTAGCTTGAAGAAGAGCGGGGATAGAAACCGAGGTTATGTCTGGGGGCGCCTGTTTAAAGGGCTTAAGCCTGACCAGATAATTTCAGTTCTTGCTGACGGGGGTAACTGGGGAGAGCTCCTCAGCCGCTAAATGGGAGGCGGAAAAGCGTGGCGGCTGTTCGCGGTTTAAAGCAGTTTAAAATCGAGGCTAAGTTTAATAATATATCATGAGGCTAAAATCCTCGGGCTGATAGCCTGAGGGGAAAAAGAACCCGGAAGACCGACAGCCGCAGATAATTAGGCGCCAAAAGGAGAGAAAGATTATCAAGGAAGTGGCTTTTCTGACGGTGGCAACCTTCCTGGTGGTCATTATTTTAGCCCTTGAAGCTTTTTTTCTGGCACGAACCAGAAGGGAGTTTCGCTGGCTGGTGGCCGTCGGCGGGGTCAGGGGGAAATCATCGGTAACCAGGTTAATAGCCAGCAGCCTGAGGACGGCGGGGATAAGGGTGATGGCCCGCACTACCGGCTCTCGGCCGGTAGTTATTTTCCCTGACGGGCATGAGGCCGAAATCAACCGGCCTGGAGGGGCCAACATTCTTGAGGGCAAACGCTTTCTCCGCCTCGCCTGGAAAGAAAGGGCCGAGGCGGTTGTCGTCGAGCTCATGGCCATAAAACCTGAATGCCTCGAAGCTGAAGTCAAGAAAATTTTTAAGCCAGATTATCTTGTTTTCACCAATTTTCGGCCCGACCATGTAGAGGAGCTTGGCCGAACAAGAGAAGAGGTGACCAGGAGGATGCTCGGGGCGGTAAGCCGGGGTTTGAAAGGGACAAAGGTTTTTCTCTTAGAAGAGGAAGTCTTACCGGGAGTGAAGGAAGACCTCGAGAGAGGCGGAGCCAGGGTCGTTATCGTTCCCAGACAGAAAAACTTTGCTCCCAGCTCGGGTGAGGCAGGATTTTATAAATTCAAAAGCCCGGAGGAGAAAGCTTCGGCCGTAAAGCAAGGTTTCGGCCAAATGGTGGATGGTTCTTCTGAAAAGGAGCCTGTTGACGAACTAAACTTCCGAGACTTGAGGTTAAACTATGGCGACGATTTTGCGACCAACATCCGTTTAGCCCTGGCCGTGACCCGACATCTTCGCCTTCAAGACGAAACCGCTCTTGCGGGAATGAAGCAGGCGCGGCCTGATTTTGGCAGCTTGAAAATCTGGGAGATAGCTGCCCCGGGAAAAGCATCTGGTTACGTGGCCAGCGCCTTTGCTGCCAACGACCCGGAATCTTCTTTCTTAGTGATAAAAAAAATCAAAGAGTTTATCCCGCCTGAAGGCAAGAAAATCTATGGGTTGCTTCTTTTCCGGCCGGACCGCGGGGACCGTACCGACCAGTGGCTCCAGGCTCTTAAGGCCGGATACCTGGCCGATTTCGACCGCCTCTTCTTGAGTGGCTGCCCGTATTTTCCGTGGAAGAGACTTGCTTCGCCTAACATAAAAAGGCTAAAGCCAGAAGCCGTAAAGAGCCTGACCGAATTCCTGAGCCAGACGGAAACCAGCCCTTGGATTCTTATCGGCCTGGGAAACATCGTTGGCCTCGGGAGCGAGCTGGTTGCTCTCTGGGAGAGAGTCGGCAGGAGAATTCATGGTTGAAACGTTTTTCCTGGGAGTGATTCTCGCTCTGGTTTACAGCGAACTGACGGGAATTGTTCCGGGCGGGATTGTCGTCCCTGCCTTTATCGCTACCACCCTTGATGAACCCCGGCGAGCTCTTTTTACTCTGCTTGCTGCCTTTGTGGCCATGGCTCTTTACAGGCTGGCCTCAAGGTTTTTTCTTCTATTTGGCCGGCGCCGTTTCGTCTTTCTCCTGCTTCTTGGCGCCTGTTTGAGCGAGCTGAGCCTTTATCTGAGTCGAATTTATTCGCCTGAAAAGCCCTTAGCTTTTCTTTCACCTGAATGGCGCGTTGTCGGCCTGATTATTCCCGGGCTTTTGGCCTCCAACCTCGAGCGCCAGAAGTTCTGGCCAACGCTTGCCTCCTTGATAACGGTAACCATAATGGCTTATTTCATAGGCAAGCTGCTCGGTTAGGAATACCGGCCGAGAACACGGGGGCGAATTGATAGAAAATATGATTAAATTAACTCCGAATGAAAGACAATAAAAAGCAGCAAAAGAAAAAGGGAAAAAATGCGCAGAAAAGCGCCGTTGGCAAAAAATTGGATGAAAAATGGCCGATAAGAATTATCCCGAAAGAAGGAGGCCGGCTTCTGGAGAAAAATAAAGGAGTTAGAGCCTTAAACGAATAGTTAATTGAGGTTAGGGAAGAAAAGTTTATGGCGGGTCAGACGTTGAAATCCTTGGAACCTGGGGATTAGATAAATGAGCCGACTGATAAGCAAGCGCCCACCCCATCATTTTTTGCGAGCGATTATTTACGGCCTGGCGGTTTTGAGCCTGGTCATTTTTCTTTTGGCCCGCTATTTCTCCTGGAGTCCAGAGAGGGTAAAGACAATGCTCGCAGCGGCCAGAGAAATGAAGGAAGCCCTCCTCCAGCTGCGCTCATGCCGCGAGGCTAAGGGTTTGCCGTTTGACCTCGAGGCAGACCCGAACCGGACGGGTATCATTGGTCTTAGAAACTCGAGGCTGACAACTTCCATGGGTCAGCTGGAAGCTAAAAGAACGACAACTAACCCCGACTTAGCCGGGCTGATTGTTTATTTACTCGAGGAGGCTGGAGTCAGGGAGGGCGAGGCAGTGGCGGTTGGCGCCTCGAGTTCCTTTCCGGCGCTTATCATTGCCTCGCTGGCGGCCTGCAAGGCCTTAAAAGTTACCCCGCTCTACATCGTATCCCTGGGAGCGTCCCAATGGGGGGCGAATGACCCTGATTTTACCTGGGTAGATATGCAGGATTGTCTCGAAAAAGCCGGCTGGTTGCCTCGACGGCCAGTGGCCGTCTCTCTGGGCGGAGCTAAGGATGTTGGGCTCGGGATGGAGCCCGAGGGAAGAGAGTTTCTTGTTCGGCAAGTTAATGAAAGAGGGTTAAGGCTTATAGACGAAAACGACCTCGGTAAAAACGTGTCCCTCCGCTTAAATTTATATGAATCTGCCGCCCGAGGTAAAAAGCTGGCTGCTTTTATTAATATCGGTGGCGGCTGGGCCAACATGGGCGAAAGCGAAGAAATCCTTCGTCTGCCGCCAGGGCTGAATATTATCGACCGGTCGGCCGCCCGGTTTAAAGGAGTAGTCTGGGAGATGGGAAGGCGAGGGGTTCCGGTTGTTCATCTTCTTTATATTAAAGGCCTGGCGGAGAGATACGGCCTCCCCTGGGACCCTCAGCCTTTGCCCGAAGTTGGCACGAGCCAATTTTATCGGTTGGCCAGGACTTCATCCCGGAACTTCAGGGTTTTTTCCCTGACCTATCTAATTATTGCCTTTATCAGTCTTCTCTTTTATCAGAAAACGTCGGCTCGTTCTCTTTTCCTTCCTTTCTTTTGACTTTTCCTTTCCTGGACCTGATAACGCTCTTTAAATTAAAATGCGGCGGAGATAAGCAGGGACGCGTGCTCCGTATCGTCTCTTAACTTGTTCTTTTTGCGGCTATGGTAGCGGCTTTCAAGTTAAAATCTGTCTAGAGAGAAGTCTAGTAGCGCTTCTGATTTTTTTTATTTTTTTCCCTCTATCCCCGCTCCCCCAGTTTTTTTCGCTGACAGCGTATGAGGTTTAGAGTTGAGGCGTTATTAGCCGGTAACGCTGAAGGATGCGCGGTTAGCGCAGTTTAACCGTGATCGATTGAATGCAGTTATACGAATTGAAGGTTCGCTTGTCCCGGCAGATAGCTCTTTCAATCAACAGGATGCCGTCGGCGTAATCGTCAAAACGATACATGTTGACGTCAAACTGGGAGCCAGTTATTGAGGCCAGCTCTTTTGCTCCGTGAGTCACTTTTTTTAAACCGATATAATCCAGGACTCTGTTAACTTCGTCGATGTTATCGAGATGGAGGTATTTGCCGCTTTCATCGATAGTCAAGCTTAGGCGGGGCCCGGGTTCAGGAAAAAAATACCGGACGATGTGGCCGGCAGGGGTGTTGCTCTCCTGCTTTATGTAAACATATTCTGGAGGTTTGGCTAAGCCAAGTTCCTTTTTTAGCTCGCTAAAAGTTAAATGCTCCATCTTGGTTTTCTGAAAAAATAAAAAGAGACCAAAAAAGATGAGCGCGAAAAGCAAAGCCCGCAAGATGTTATCCAGCTCTCGCCGGATAAGCGAGATGAAGAGCGCCAGACAGGCTAAACAGAAAAGAATCAGGACCACCGTCCGGGCTATTTCAATGTCGCTCACGGCTCCCTCCGTTGTCTTTTTATTTACCCAGTTAATCCGGTATTATTTTAGCAAAGCAAATGATAAGTTAAAAGAAACAATAAAGGTTGAAACGAGCCAGGCCTGGGGGGCATGCACTTCTTGACTTTAACTGATTAACTAGCAAGAAGCAGCTTCTGGGCCAGCCGGGAGTCCAGAGGAAAGGGAGAAGCATCATCCTTAGACGGCCGAAACAACGAGGTTGGTTGCATAGGTAAGAAAATAGCAACGGGTTCGGCGTTTTAAGCTCTTTCAGCCCTCCACTCTGCGGCTTCTCCGGCGACTTGGAGCTCCCTTTTATTATTAATCTCCTTCGGGCTTTTTATGACCAGAGACCGGTGCCCTGAGAATTTACTTTAACCAAAAAAAATGTAGAATAGGCGAGAGGAGGAAAGTGATGAGAAAGACGGTTGTCGGTCTTCTGGGACTATTCTTGATTTTTTCGTTGAATTTTTCCCAGGTAGAAAGAGGCGGGAGGGAGCCGGCCCTTTTACCACTCTCCATCATGCAGGCGATTATTCATGAAGCCTCGGGTGAGTTAGCCTGGCAGAACGAAGTTTATCTTACGGCTGTCAATCGCAACCGGCCGCCGGAGGAATACACTACCGGGTATTTTGAAACCAGGTTCGTCTTAGAGAAGCTTAAAGAATACGGCATCAGTCAGGCTGAAATCATCGACCTCCCGACAAGGAGCAAGACAACCTGGGATGCGGAGATGGCCGAGCTGTGGATGACCAAACCGGGGCTCCAGAAATTAGCCGACTTAAAAGAAGTGCCGGCGACGCTTTGCTCCGGAAGCGTGTCCACCGACACAACCGCCAGCTTAATTTATGTCGGTCCTGGCGACCGCGAGAGCTTCTATGCCGGCAAAGATGTAAAGGGGAAAGTCGTCCTGGTCAACGGTTCGCCGGAAAGAGCCAGACTCCTGGCTGTCGAAAAACACGGGGCCTTAGGGCTAATTGGTTATAGCTCCAGTCATCCCGAGGTTGACCCGGACCAAGTAGGCTGGAGTTCTA
Organism: Candidatus Aminicenantota bacterium; assembly: GCA_037441905.1. Lineage (GTDB taxonomy): Bacteria > Acidobacteriota > Aminicenantia > Aminicenantales > CALLJL01 > CALLJL01. The sequence goes on along the minus strand of JBBIRF010000056.1, from coordinate 4,445 downwards.
TCCGGGTGGCAGAAAACCAAAAGCCGACTTTCGCTTTTATGGTCTCAACCCGGCAGGGCCAGAGGTTGCGGGATATGCTGGAGCGGGGACAGGAGGTTGAAATAAGGGCCATAATCAAAACTCAAATGGTCCCATACAAGGAGGAAATGGTCGCGGCTGTTATCCCGGGGAAGGAGCGACCCGAGGAAGAGCTTATTTTCACCGCCCACCTTTTCGAGGGGTTCGCCAAGCAAGGTGCCAATGATGATGCTTCAGGCTGTGTGGCTATCCTGGAAACAGCTCGGGTTTTGAAAAAGCTGATGGATGAGGGAAAAATTCCGCCGCTCCGGCGCTCGGTCCGCTTCCTTTTTGTTCCCGAGATTTCCGGAACCGCGGCCTATATCCAGAAATATCCTGAAATTGCCCGCCGCTTTTTTGCCAACATCAACGAGGACATGGTGGGTGAGGCGCTGATTAAGAATAATGCTTATTTTTATCTCGAGCGTTCCCCTTTCAGCCTTCCCCACTTTTTGGGCGACGTCGTCGAATCTTTTGTCGAATGGATGGGCGAAACCCAGCGGATTTCTCTCGAGGGGCGCTCGGGAGAAATGGGCATCGTGGCGCCAACCGGAACCCGCGACCCGTTTTACTACCGGATAGCTCCTTATACCGGCGGAAGCGACCATGTGGTTTTTATTGACGGCGGAGTCAAAGTGCCGGCCGTCATGTTCATTGTCTGGCCAGATTTCTGGTACCATACGAGCGGCGACACACCGGATAAATCTGACCCGACCCAGCTCAAGAGAGTCGTCGTCCTAAGCGCGGCTTCAGCTGTGTTTCTGAGCAACGCCGGCCCGGCCGAGGCGCCGCTCGTTATCGCCGAAGTGACTGCCCGGGGGCAAGACCGGCTGGCGAAAGAGCTCAAGCGAGCTGAATCCCTGCTCCTTCAAGCTACCAAGGAGAACCTCACCGAGCAGCGCAAAGAGGCGGTGAATATTCTCGAGCAGGCCTGGCTGCGGGAGAAAGAGGCTCTGGCGTCGATAAGGTTTTTGGTCAAAGGCGAAAAAACCGCCGAAGAAATGCTCAACCTCAGGATAAAGGCACTGGAGGGGATTAAATCAACTTATGCCGGCATTCTTGAAGATATTTACCGCCGGCGGGCGCAGGAGTTGAAGGTGACGCCGGTCAAGCTGAGCCTTTCTCCCGAGGAATTGCGGTTGAGCCGGGTTATCCCTGTCCGGACCGAGAAAATGCGCGGCTATTTTAACGCCATGGAATTCCGGGAAAGGATGAGGCAAATCAAAGATTTGCCCGCCTATAACCTTGGCCGGGCTGAGTATGAAGCCCGGAATTTTATCGACGGCCAGAAGTCAGTCCTGGATATTCGCAACGCCCTGGCGGCTGAGTTCGGGCCTGTGGACCTGAAGCAAGTTGAAAACTTTATCCTCGTCCTGGAGAAAACCGGCTTCGTCACCCTGAAACACAAATAGGGACATGATTTATATTTCCTATTTTTTGGCCCTATTGTCTTGTATTATTCTTAGGGCGCGCTGCCGCTAAGCGTAGGCATATGTTTTATATTTATTAATATTTTTCTTTCCTACTATTTTATATTTTTTATTTGCTCCTGATTTCTAATTTTTAGGGCCATTATCCAGAGCAAAAACTGAGAAATTTTCTATATTTCTTGTTTTCGGTTTTGTTCTCCAGGGAAGCTCCTAGTATTCGCCGCAAGAACTAGGCACGTGAGTATTTGTTCTTGATAAAGAAATATGCATATATTCTATCTTTCTCAATAAAAAAAGCGCAGCGGTCTATATACCTAAAAAAGGAATACAATCTATATTTCTTTTTTCGGTCCTGAAAGCTGGTAAGGACTTGAGTGCTGGTTAGCGAAAGAAATAAGCAAGTATTCAATCTTTCTTTATAAAAAAGAGGGCCACGTTCTATGTTTCTTGAATTTTCTTTTTTTCATTCCGGGGCTGGAGCAAACCGCGGAAAACAAGTAACTAAGCATGTTGTATCTTCGCTCTTCTTGGCTTTAAGCTCTAACGCCACCCTGAACAAGGGAAGAATTATGGATAGCGCGTATTCTTCAGTATCGGCGAGCTCAATCAGACGGGGCCTTTTCGAGGAAGCTGCGAAGCTCGAGGGCATTCTTGACCGCATGCGCCTGATAATCGTTATTAAAATAGATAAAACATTCTTCAACTTCCAGTTTCTTTAATTCTTCGGCCCAGGTTTGGAGCTCAGCCTCCGTGTACAGATAACGATAGCCGCCGGTTAGACCATGGAAACGGACATAGGTAGTTGGCGCTGTCGCCACTACGGTTGCCGGCACCTGACGGGAGGAAACAAGACAAAAAATTGCGCCGTGCTGCCGCATAAGCTCGTAAACCTCGTCGGTGTGCCAGCTTGGATGGCGAAATTCGACCACGTTCCGGAAACGAGGCTCAAGCTGGCCTAAGAAATCAGCGAGCAGAGCCAGGTCGAGATGGATTGAAGGCGGCAGCTGAAACAGGAGACAGCCGAGCTTTCGCCCGAGAGATTGCGCCAGGATATACATGTAGCGAAGGTCGCCATGCACATCCCGCAGCCGCTTAAGGTGAGTGATGCGGCGGTTGGCTTTCAGGCTGAAGGTGAAATTGGTTGGCGTGATTTCGGCCCACCGGCTTAGCGTTTCTGGCCGGGGGAACCGGTAGAAGGTCATGTTGATCTCGACGGTAGAAAAATGCTGGGCGTAATAAGCTAACCAGTCAGAGGAGGGAAGAGATTCAGGATAGAAGCGGCCGCGCCACCCCCCATAACTCCAACCCGAAGTTCCCACGTGGAGTTTCATTCTGGCAATAAGCATAAAATAAAGCCCGGCCGAAGGCAAATTCTTTCTTCAAGGATTTGAGCCCTTATACCGCAACTCGTCTTTACTTAAGACTCCTCTTTACTTAATTCTCCCGAAACTTTCCGGCTATTCTCTCGAAACAGCCATTCCCAAGAGCCTCTTGGCTTATCTATTTTCTGTAAGATAACCACCGCGATGAGGGGAATGGCAGCGAACGGCGTTCGCTCGGTCAGGATTTTTATGGAATCTTGCTTGTCATTCATCATCATCTTTCTTATCATTCGGGTAAGATAACAGAATGACTAAACAAAATAATCATATGGCTTTTTCTAAAATAAGACCTCTTCGTTTCGGGCTCGTTGGCACCATTACCAGGGATAAAATCAGGCTTCCTTCAGGAAAGATGCAGGAAGGGCTGGGTGGCATACTTTACCAGGCGGCGACACTCTGCGGCCTGGGGGCTGAGGTTGTCCCGATGACTGCGGTCGGAGGAGCTATCTGGCCCGATGTCTTGAAAGCCGTAAGGTCGTGGCGAGGTTTTAAAACCGAAGGCGTATCTGTGGCTGATGGCCCCGGCAACCTGGTCCTTCTTGAATATCCACGGAAGGGGGAGCGCCGGGAAATACTCAAGTCAGCCGTTCCGCCGCTTCCTTCTTCTCGGGTACTTCCGTTTCTTTCTGGCCTTGATTTCCTGATCGTAGTCTTTAACTCCGGTTTTGACCTTGATTTTTTCACCTGGCGGCAGCTGGTCGAAGCCGCCCGCTGTCCGCGCTGGCTTGATATTCATTCCCTGGTCTTGAGCCCTAATCTTGGTCGCCGAAAATATGAACCTTTCCCTTCGTGGCCTGCCTGGGTGAATGGGGTTGATTACCTGCAGGCGAACGAAAAAGAGCTCGCCTGCCTCCTGAATCACCCCTGTTTCCCGCCGCGAACAGAGGAGTTATCGTCGTTTGCCGCTGAATGTTTTTTGCTCGGGGTCAAGGCTGTCTTTATTACCCTGGGAAGCCGGGGGCTTTATCTTGCCACCCCGCAGGAAGAAAAATTCCTGACGCCTGGTAAACCTACGAAGGTGGCCGACACCACCGGCTGCGGCGATTGTCTGGCCGCGGCCGCCGCCTGGAAACTGAGTCAGGCTGCTTCAGTCGAGGAAGCAGCTCTCTTTGGGCTCGAGGTAGCCGCCAGAGCTGCCGCGGTGTGCGGGGTTGAGGCAACTTACCGGCTTGTCTTCAGCGTCTTCAACCCGGTTCGGCCAGGATAATATACCCTGGAAACCCACTTTGAAATCCTCCCAAGACCATCGACAACCTACTCATCCTCGCCAACCCCAGCGCCTCATCCAGCCTTTGAAATCCTCCTAAGACTATTGACAACGCTTTAACTTCGAAGGCAGAGGAGCGGGGCTCGCCCTGACAATTTGTCCGGACTTTTCGGCCAGGGAAGCTCCTCAAGCTCAAGTAGAGGCACCTGGAGAAAAGCATCCTGGCTCCTTCGGCGCTACAGGAAGGGGCGAAATTTAAGGCAATGGCAATAAACCGCGGATAACCGGCCTTAATTCCCGTTTAATATCTATCTATCTATCTATCTATCTATCTATCTATCTATCTATCAGTCAGTCAGTCAGTCAGTC
>JBBIRF010000055.1:0-15064 GCA_037441905.1 Candidatus Aminicenantota bacterium | reverse complement strand
ATTTATCAAATCTTTCTTATTTCCCCATCGTCCATAACTTCTTATTTATCAATAATTTAGCTATCTTCACTAAATCTGGCACGATTTTTGCTAAAAATATTTTGAGCTTTTTCATGCTAATAAAGCTGCCTTTTAAGATGATAAACTTTAAAAGTTTAATCAGCTCGGGTCTCTTCAGAAGCATGCATTTATCTAAGACTAAGGCACTGTTCTTTAGTCTTCTTTCAATTTCGTTATGCTTTTTCTTTTTTTATTTTCGTGAGCGGCTTTTTGTTTCTAAGTCATCATTATCTAAAACACTGCCTGACTTTTCTTGCCAAACTATAAGCAAGAACACCATTAGTTCATCAACGATTAAGCGAAAATTAGTATACATTCAATTTATAGAGGGAAAGTCTTTAGATTCAATAGAACTATTAAACCATGTATACAAAGAGTTCTTAAAACCTGGAACATTTTATAATATTATTTTCATTGATAACCCTAACTATTTTTTTAGACGGTGTAATATCAACTTGAAAGACCTTAACTTTGTTATTTCTAATTTTAACTATTATAAGTCTCTTTTCAAACTGCCCCGATGCTGTAATTTATTTCTAATTTATAATAAAAATAAATTAGTCTTTAGTGGAACTGAAATGTTAGATTATGAAAACATAATCAGACCGTTCCTCTTATCTCAGGTAAATAGTTATAGACCCACTTTTGATATAATCAACTTTGCAGCCGAAGGAAACATCCTTTCCGATAAACCATGGCTTTTGCCATTAAATGATATAATAAAATATAATAATAAAACCAGCTATCTATTCTCATTTCATAATGATATATGCATGAGCTGTCTAAGCGGCGCTATACTGAGATTATTTGATTTAATCATTAATAAATACGGGGAAAAAGTTTTAATTATATCTTTTATTTATGGACAGCACAGACAAACAGATATTATAAATATAAAATCGCAATTAGAAACAAATATAAATATCGAGGCCGCTCCCCGAGAAATAGAATTAAAATTGGATGAGCTGGGCAAAATATATGGCAAGGCGAATATTACTGATATTATAATTTTTGTAGATAGAATGGGTAGAATAATCAAATCATGGAGAGTAGCTCCCCACCAGCTTGAAGCTATTTATAAATATATTACAAGGAGACTAAAATGAAATTACTCCGTATCACCATAATGGGCTTGATCCTTATTATTTTTGCTGTTTCCGGGGAACAAACAACCGAGTCCACATCTGAATGGAAGGAAATGTTAAGAAAATACCCCGTCCCTGAGAACTCTGTAGAGCTATCCTTAAAAGACTTTTTTCCAAAAAAAGAAGATGAGGATAAAGGAATCTATTTATATAAAGCGGCCCATTTTGCTTATGATAAGGAAAAGCATGTTATATATGTTTCCAATTGGGGTCTTCATAAAATATATAAACTTACGGAGAACCTAAAATTTATAAAGGAGATATCTAGAAAGGGCGAGGCGCCTTCGGAGTTGAATTACCCAATGCATATTTTAGTTGATAATAAGCATCGAGTAATTATAGATGGCGAAAATAGAAGAATGCAAATATTTTCCGAGGAAGGAGAATTTATTGACTATTTTAGACTATACAAGCCTTACTATTCTTTTGCTGTCGGAAAAAACGGTCTAATATATGCAACCCCCCATTTGTTATTTCCTATAAATGATAAGCCAGCGGAGTCTATAATTGAAGTGTTAGACCTAACAGGAAAAGTTATTAATAAGTTCGGTGAGCAAATACAATTCCCCGTATATACACCAATAAATAATAACGTATTGTTATCTATAATTGGCGATAAGGAATTAATTGCTATATGGGCCTATTTCGATATTGTTAGAAAATATGATTTAAATGGGAACTTAATTATGGAAAAAAGAATTGATGACAAACTGATTAAAGATGTTGCTGAACATAATCGCAGCGATATAAAATACAAAGATGGGGTAATAACGGCGCGTAGCGCTATAAGGGGAGTTTATTCTGATGGCGATAATATTTATATATTAATGACCTATCCGAGGTTAGCTATCCTGGAACTTGATTCATCTCTAAATATTAAAAAATATTACTGGTCGGGGCCATTTCCTAAATACTACGCAAAGGATTTTTTTGTAACCCGTAGCGCAGATAATAAAAAGATGTTTTATATCTTAACACTTGGCCTTGAAGCAAATAGAATTGAAGTATATAGCTATCAATAAAATAAGGGGGAAAAATGCTAAGAATAGGTATCAACAAAAGCCAAAAGGAGATCGCCCTTGCTATTTCTATTTTTGTTGGCGTTTTTATAATCAGTAGCTATATTGTCGCTGCGGAGTATTCTTGCATGTGGTATAGTAATGAACGATGTCATAATATCGCAGGATGTATGGCGGATGAGATAGTGGTATACCCTTTTTGTATCCTGGAGTGTATTAGCGACGAGGTTACTGCTCAAGTAGTTTGCTCGACTTATTATTTTTGTTAAAAAGAAAATAAAAGGAGAAAATTTAAATGAAAAAAAAGGTAAATATTTTATTGTTAATATCAATAATTTTAGTGATATCTCTCATGGGCCGCGATTTAATAATAACAGAAAGTTATAATTTAAGATGCGAAGAAATAGCTTGTCCGACATCGAGAGAATGCACGTCGTATTTAATAACATGGAATGATTGCATTATCAATTGCTACAATGATATTTTGTATTATAGGGTACTTTGTATTGAATTTCCTTAGGGATGAAGCGGACATCAACCTGCCTGAATAAAACCTCGCCCAGCCGCCGAATCTGACAATATTCAATTGCCCGAAGGAGCTTCGCCTGAAGAGAGAGGGATGATGAGGCGATTTCATCGAGGAAGACAGTACCGCCCCTGGCACCCTCGATTAACCCGACCCTATCCTCCCGGGCATCAGTGAAAGCCCCCTTTTTATACCCGAATAGTTCGGATTCAGCCAGAGTTTCAGGGATGGCGGCACAATCGACCGGGACAAAAGGGGCCTCTTTCCTTCGGCTGAGCTCGTGAATCTTCCGAGCTGTAACTTCTTTTCCTACGCCTGTCTCACCGATGAGCAAGACAGGCTCGTCATAGGGAGCCACCTTATGGATAAAATCCCGGATGGCCTGAGAAATGGAGCTTCGCCCAATTATCTCAATCATGCCAGCGAATCCCCCTTCTTAGCGTATGATTTTTTAGCCCGAGAGTCAATTTTTAATATCTTGTCCAGCACATAACTGCAAGTGACCTCACTTAAAATCTCCGTAGAAATAAATAATTACTACCCGAGAATTTTTCCCGGTATTATATCTCCTTACGCTCCGCCGATAGACTAAATGTCGATAATCAGAAAGGTTAACCTAAGGATATGTCGGGCAGGTAGCGGGGCTGGAATTAGAGACCTATCCTTAACGGCGTCCAACAGGTTTATTAAAAAAGCACAATCTTTTTAAAAGCCCCTGATAGATGACACCCTTTTATTCTTTATGAAAATGACATAATTTGTATTTTCATTTATTCGTTTGCATTTCATCCATTTTTCTAAAAAATGTTTAGCTCCCCTGCCCCCTTTGATTATTTGGCTTTTAAGGGAAAACGTTGTTCTCAGGTTATCAATGTCGCCTAAACTAAATCCATCTGGAACGATAATTAAAACGTCGCTTCTTTCCCTCAAAGAATAAATAAAATCACCAGAAGGGCAATTAGCGCAAACTGAGCCATACAAAAAAATAATCATCTCTGGAGGCCCTTGCTCCTTTACCATAATCTCGGCAGGCAAAGACGAAAATTTAAGCGATAGACAAGGATAATATTTAAGCCCTAAGTATATCAGCAAAATAGACAAAAAGATTAAAACCAGACTAAATTTATTTATAGTCATATCGGGCAATAACGTATTCTCTTGAAGATTGCATACTCACATAAAATGAAGGCTTGTCTTCTTTCTCTTTCACAGCAAATGCCATAAATCTTTCGTCCTTGTCTCTTTTAATCAAGTAATCCCCGCAGGGAAGAAGTGATTTTTTATCCAGGCATTTAATTATTATATATTCGTCCCGCTCTTTCTTCCCTGGGGTCCATTCACTTCCGAATAAATATATTTTATCTCCGCCCAAACAGGCATCAATAAATAAATAATAAGGCTTAAAGCTACTTTTTACGTAGAGGTCTAAACCCTCCTGTATCCACATCTTTTCATTTTCTCTTAGTATTTTTTTGCCTTTCCCCCCGAATAAAGGTAATAAATCAATCTGCTTCTGCAAGACGCCGTCCAGGCTGAAAATGATTAGTCGTCCAAACATTTGATTTAAATAATAAATAAGTTGACCGTCGGAGAGTAAATTTGCATAAAAAACATAACTTTCCACCGAAAAAGGACTCATGCCTCGAAATAAATTGAAATTTAAATCAATAAACTTTGTCCCAAAGTCATATAATTTCTTGCCCTGGGTATCATAAACTTCAATTAAAAATGGCTTGTCAGGCAGGGGGTTTATGTAATATATTTTGTTGTTCAGATATAAAAAATTTCTGTTTGCTGTAAAAACTCTGAATTTATTTAAAAATACACCATCCAGACTAAAAAAGGAAAATCCAAAATTGTCCTTAACGGCGATCTTTCCATTCCATATGGATAAAGATTGGGGCTGCGTCAGGTCGCCGGGACCTTGGCCCGGAGTTCCGATGAGTTTATCAAATCTTAGTTCGCCGTCCAGTTTAAGTTTTAGGATTTTATGCTCGAAATTGATAACCGTATAAAGAATATCTCCCTCAATGGCTAAGTCAATAGCCGGCCTAAAATAGTAATCTTTTTCGCTTTTGGGATAGGAGTCAGTCTTTTTAAGGATAATCTGAGTGTTCGCCCCCCCAAAATTTAAGAGCAACAATATAATCAAAAATAATGAGTATTTTTTCCTCATTATTCTAAATTTTAAAGAAGTGATTTATGTTAAAAAAGACCCTCTCCCATAATTAGAATAGCGATTTGATCTCGCCTGCTTACCCGAATCAAATTGGTCTCAGTTATATGTTATAGGGCCTGTCGCATTGAAGGTTACGGCCATCTATGCAGTTATATAACACGCAGTCTTCTGCTCGGATAGGGCTCTCGCATCCACCTTCAGTACATCTACTAAAATTATCCTTGCATTTAATCCACTCAGAATTTAGTTCCAATATGGCGATTGACAAAATAAATATGGAGAACAAAATCAATAGAATTTTTTGCCTCATTTTGAATTTACCTCCTTTTTGTTTTGGGTTTGGTACATTGGTTTTATCATATTATAATATAAGCAAGATTCGTGCCAGATTTAATTAAGATAGCTAAGTTATTGAAAAATAAGAAACTATCGAAGTGGAAAAATTAGAAAGGTTGAATAAATACCTTTTTTTGGGACTGGAAGACGAAAATTTACCTGGTATCATATCGAAAATAATTGGGAAATAAGGAAATTAAACGATCTACAAAAATTGGAGATTAAATCTATAAAAATGGGCTGAGCTTCTTAGAAGACCCGTATCGCCTATTTAGCTCAGACAGGAAGAAAGAGACGAAATCAGGGATGTCATCGCGTCTTTCTCTCAGGGGAGGGATGGTGAATTCAAGGGAGGAAATACGGAAATAAAGGTCCTGGCGGAAGTTGCCTTTTTTTATTTCCAGCCGGAGGTTGCGGTTGGTGGCCAGAATGAAGCGAATATCAACCTGCCTGAATAAAGCCTCGCCCAGCCGCCGAACCTGGCGATATTCGATTGCCCGAAGGAGCTTCGCCTGAAGAGAAAGGGATGATGCGGCTCGGCAACCTCAAGAGAGGTTACTTTTTTCGGGGGGAGGGGGAATTAGCGCTTGCCTCTTTCTCCTGGACGTAAAGCCTTACCCTCGCCTTGGTCACTGAACCGGCAAACCGAAGTTCAGGCCGCGGCAGAATGAGGTCGGACTCGAACTCAGTCAACTGTGTTAGAGAAGAAATATCAATAGGTGCAGTCCTGACCTTATCTTTTGCTTTCAGCCGGCTTTCCGGCCCCCGAACCATCACTTCCGTAGGGGCTACTTCGATTTTGGTAAGCTGATATTTCGGGTTAAGGACACCGACGAGGTTGGGCGAGACCTCCATTTTTATTTCTTTCGATTTTTCGAGTTTGAGATTAACCTTGTTTGGCGAGACCCGGACGACCTCAGCCCCTGAAGGCAGGCTGACCACCGACGGGTTAATCGGGTACTCTTCCTGCAGAAGGTTCGCTTTTTCGAGGTTCAGCTTCACCAGGACGTTACTCTGGGAAATTTGGGCCAGCAAGCGGTTGGGAGCGCGAATCGTCACATCAACCGTCGCCGGAGGCTTTTCCACCAGTTCCAGGTCGGACGGGATGTTGTAAGTTTCGAGGGGGGCCGGGATGGTCTTCACGGCAAAGGTCTTTTCTTCCGGAACCAGGGTTATCCAGAGAATGAGGGCCAGAAGAGCTGAAAAGAGCTTGAGCTCCCAGTTGCGGAGAAAAAAATTACGTAAGCGGCTTTTCATTGGTTTTTCAGGTAATTTATTAGTTTAATTTCCATCGTTTCTCGGTCATTAGTTTTCTCGAGCCTCCCCCTGATAGCCAAAGAGATGTCGCCCGTTTCCTCTGAAACGACAACCACCGCGGCATCGGTTTCCTGGGAAAGACCGAGGGCGGCGAGGTGTCGGGTGCGGGTGAGGAGTTCGGCCGGCGGCGCCGTCGCCGGAAGAGGCAAGAGACAACCAGCCGCCACGATCTTATCTCCCTTAATAATCACCGCGCCGTCATGCAGGGGAGAATGAGGGGTGAAGAGGTTGACCAAGAGGTCGCGGGAAAGAATGGCCTCGAGTTTCGTGCCGCGGTCAGCATAGCTGGTTAGCGATATATCCTTTTCGATAGCGATGAGCGCTCCGATCTTTCGGTGCGACAGGAATTCGACGGCCATGAAGAGCTCTTCGAGTTTTTCTTCGAGCGACCTCAGAGCCAACGGCCGCCGAAAAGTGTGCGACCCGATTCCGGTTAGGAACCGCCGGATTTCCCCTTGAAAAAGAACGATTACGGCGATGATGAAATAATTGAGGAAATTCTTGACCAACCACTGGGAGACAACAAGTTTTCCGAACCGGGAAGCAAGATAAAACAGACCGACAATCGCGATGCCGATGGCCATCTGGTAAGCCTTGGTGTCCTTGATTAAAAGCAGGAGCGAATAGATGATAACCGAGACGAGCAAGATGTCAAGAAAATCGCCCAGAGTGATGTGCCTTATTAGGCTGATGGCATTATTGAACATGGTCCACTTGTTTAGTCGATTCTTGCATTAAATCTCGGGCGGAGAGGATGGCCTCTGCCACCCGCAAGGCCCGGCCGACCTCGAGCGGGTCGTGAACCCGGAAAATGCTTGCTCCCCGGACGAGGCTGATAACCACTGCGGCAATCGTCCCTTCGAGCCTTTCCTCAGGCGGGAGGTTGAGCACCTGGCCGATGAATGATTTCCGGGAGACGCCGATAAGCACCGGCCGTCCGAGGGAGCTGAAAACGGAAAGCTCGTTAATCAGCCGGAGGTTGTCCTCCAGCCGCTTGCCAAACCCGACCCCGGGGTCGATGATAATTCTTTCCGCTGCCACGCCGTTCTTGACCGCCCAGTCTATTCTTTCTTCGAGGAAAGAATAGACTTCAGCCACCACATCCTCGTAAAAAGGAGCGACCTGCATTGTCTTGGGCGTGCCTTTCATGTGCATCAGGATGAGGCCGGCCCGGCTTGCCGCGGCCAGTTCAATCATTTTGGGGTCAGCCCGGAAAGCGCTGATATCGTTGATAATGTCGGCTCCCTCTTCCAGAGCGGCCCTGGCTACCGAGGCTTTTGTCGTGTCTATGGAGATGAGGCAGGATGTACGCGGCCTGATGGCTTTGAGCACCGGCAAGACCCGGCAAAGTTCTTCTTCTGCGGAGATGGGCTCAGAACCAGGCCGACTGCTTTCTCCCCCAAGGTCAAGTATTTCCACCCCCTGGTCCACCATTTCCATCGCCCGGTGGACGGCCTTTTTTTTTCCAAAGTACCGGCCGCCGTCATAAAAAGAATCGGGCGTCACGTTAATGACGCCCATTACCCAAGCTGGCTTTCCCGGAAAAAAACGCTTTCCGTTTACTTCAAAGACAGAAGTCATTCCCTCCTCTTCAAGATTGATTGGGAATTTTATCTTCTGGGGTTGAGTCTTTCCCGAGTTCTTTCGTGGCCTCCGCCGCCATCTCCGAAGCAGGCGAGGGCTGTTTCTCGGCCGGAAAACTGACCGTCGCTTTCGCCCTCTTCGTCCGGCCAACGATGCGGCTAATGTCTTCGCTATCCAGGACTTCTTTTTCCAGGAGAGCTTTGGCCATCCGGATGAGCTTCCGCCGGTTTTTCTGCAAGATTTCTTCCGCCCGGGCGTAATTGCGGTTAATTATCTTCTTCACCTCTTCATCAATTAGCTCGGCGGTTCGTTCGCTGAAGTTCTTGTGAGCTGCCAGCTCCCGGCCGAGGAAGATCAGGTCGTCGCGTTCGCCAAAAGTCAGAGGGCCAAGGTCCGACATTCCCCATTGGCAGACCATTTTCCGGGCGATTTCCGTAGCTTTTTCAAAATCCGAGGCAGCCCCGGTCGTAATTTTGTTCAGAAACAGTTTTTCCGCCACCCGGCCGGCCAAAAGCACGGAAAGCTGCGCTTCAAGGTAGTCTTTACTGTAGGTGTAACGGTCGTCGAGAGGCAACTGCTGGGTGACTCCTAAGGCGAGACCTCGCGGGATAATAGTTACTTTATGAATCGGGTCAGCCTCGGGAATGATGGCGGCAACCAGAGCATGACCCGCTTCGTGGATGGCCGTGCATTTTTTCTCCTCATCGCTGATAATCATGCTCTTGCGTTCAACGCCCATCAGGACCTTGTCCTTGGCGTATTCCATGTCGGCCATCGTCACTCGGTCTTGACCTTTGCGGGCCGCGATGAGGGCCGCCTCGTTAACCAGGTTCGCCAGGTCAGCGCCGGAAAAGCCGGGCGTCGACCGGGCAATAACCTTGATGTCAACATCTTTGTCCAGCGGGATTTTCTGGGTGTGGACTTTAAGGATTTCTTCTCTTCCCTTGACATCGGGCATGTTGACGACGATCCGGCGGTCGAACCGGCCAGGACGAAGCAGAGCGGTGTCCAGAATATCCGGCCGGTTGGTGGCGGCGATAAGGATAATCCCTTCGTTAGAGTCAAACCCGTCCATCTCGACTAAGAGCTGGTTAAGGGTTTGTTCTCTTTCGTCGTGGCCGCCGCCCAGACCTGCGCCGCGCTGGCGGCCGACAGCGTCGATTTCATCGATGAAAATCAAACAGGGAGCATGTTTTTTCCCTTGCTCGAAAAGGTCACGGACGCGGGAGGCGCCGACGCCAACGAACATTTCGACAAAATCAGAACCGCTGATCGAGAAAAACGGGACGCCGGCTTCGCCAGCCACAGCCCGGGCGAGAAGCGTTTTCCCTGTGCCCGGAGGGCCGACGAGGAGGACACCCTTGGGGATGCGGCCGCCGAGCTTCTGGAATTTATGCGGGTCCTTCAAGAACTGGATGATCTCTTGCAGCTCTTCCTTGGCTTCATTAACTCCGGCCACGTCTTTGAAAGTGATTCTTTTCTGGGAAGCCTGGAAAAGCTTAGCCCGGCTTTTTCCGAAGCTGAGGGCCTTGTTTCCGCCCGCCTGCATCTGTCGCATGAACATAATCCAGAAGAGGACAAAAAGGAGCAACGGAAACCAGCTGAGAAGATAGGAGAACCAGGGGGCGCGGGAGGTGTCTTTAACGTTTATCTCCACGCCATGCTCGCGGAGGGTCTTGACCAGGTCGTTGTATTGAGAAGGGATGACGGTCTTGAATTCATCGCCGCTTTTCATCACCCCTCTGAGGAGGCTCCCGGAGATGACGACACTCTGGACACGGCGCGCTTCCACGCTGTCCAAGAATTCGCTAAAAGTCATCTCTTTCCTGGCCATCTGGGAAGTCTGGAGCAGGCTCCAGAGGATAATGATAATGACTCCGGCGGCCAGCCAGAAAAGAGCACTTCTCCAGGGGAGGTTTCTTCTTCCGGGCACCATTTTCTTGTTTCTTTTAGTATTTTAACATTTTTTTCGTCGAATGTTAACCAGGTAAAGAGGAAAACCGATTTCCTTGCCGGATGACAGTTGAGCCTTAAAACAGCGTAACTTAGGGCCCCGGTTGGGGGGGCTCGGCTCTACGGGCATAGCTGCCTTTTTGGCTCGCCTGAAGGGCTCAGGTATCCTGCGGCCGGGAGTCTTTGGCCCTCCGCATCATTTCAGCGCTTAGCTGCGTTTTATTATAAGGCCAAAAAATTTATTGTTTAAAAGTTGAAAAATCGCCTTAAAAATGGATAATGGGAGCGGAGGAATAAATGGAGGGAAGTAGCAAGACCATTCTTTTTTTGGTTATTTTGTTTGCCGGGGTTTTTCTCCTTAGCCGGCCAAGCCGTGGCGATACCCTCGAGCTTTTTTCTCCAGATAAAAGAGTAAAGGTTCAAATCCAGGTCGGCCCGGACGTCAGTTTTTCGGTTTTTTACGATGATAAACCGCTTTTGGCGGCTACAGCGTCAATGACAATCCAGGACGGCACAAGGTTAGGCAAGAATGTGCGGCTGAATAACTTCAGGCGGCAATCGATTCGGGAAAAGATAGTTCCGGTGGTCAAGGAGAAAAGGGCGGTGGTGCTGAACAATTGCGAGGAGGTAACCCTCAATTTGCGGGGTAACTACGGTCTTATTTTCAGAGCCTACGACGACGGAGTGGCTTACCGTTTTTTCTCTGGCTACCGGACGAAGATTGTGGTTAATGCCGAGGAAAGCAAATTCCGTTTTCCGGAAGATAGGAGCGTTTGGTTTCCGGTGGTGGAGAGTTTTCATTCTTCTTATGAGCGTCCCTACCAATACCTCAAGCTGAGCGAAATAGGCGGTAAAAGAATGGCTTATCTTCCGGTCCTGGTTGATAATCCTGAAGGGCCCAAAGTTATCATTACAGAGGCTGACCTGACTGATTATCCCGGGATGTACTTAACAGGTTCGGAAGACGGGTCGCCGGAGTTGCAGGCGGTTTTTCCTCCCTATCCGCTGGAAGAACAGCAGGTGCGGGACCGCACCTTGAGAGTCACCAAAGGGGCGCCTTATATCGCCGTGACCAACGGGAATCGCCAGTTTCCCTGGAGGGTAATCGGCATAGCCAGGCAAGACGGGGATTTGATAAGCAGCGACTTAGTGTATCGGTTGGCCCGGCCAACTCAAATCAAAGACACCAGCTGGATTAAACCGGGAAAAGTGGCCTGGGATTGGTGGAATGCCTGGAACGTTTTCGAGGTGAATTTTCGCGCCGGGATTAATACAGAAACTTATCTTTATTACATAGATTTTGCTTCCAAGTACGGTCTGGAATACGTTATTCTTGATGAGGGCTGGTCTGACCCGGCCGACCTTTTTAAAATCAACCCCGACCTCGATATGGAAAGGCTTGTCCAGGCGGCACGCGACAAGGGGGTCGGGATAATTCTCTGGTGTGTCTGGCTTACCTTAGACCGGCAGCTGAAGGAAGCCCTTGACCGGTTTGCTCGTTGGGGAATTGCCGGGATTAAGGTTGATTTCATGGACAGGGATGACCAGAAAGTAGTCAATTTTTACGAAAAGATTGCCAAGGAAGCGGCAGCCCGAAACCTTATAGTTGATTTTCATGGGGCATATAAGCCCACGGGGTTGAGGCGGGCTTACCCTAACGTCCTTACCCGAGAAGGAGTGATGGGGCTGGAGTACAGCAAGTGGAGTGACCGGATAACACCCGAGCACGACCTTTTAATTCCTTTTATCCGGATGTACGCTGGCCCGATGGATTACACCCCGGGGGCAATGCTCAACGCCGACCCGAAACATTTCCGGCCGGTTATGGACCTTCCGATGAGCCAGGGGACGCGCTGTCATCAGCTGGCCATGTACGTGGTTTACGAGAGCCCGCTGCAGATGTTATGCGATTCTCCGTCGCACTATCTCCGGGAACCGGAGGCAATGGAGTTCCTGGCCGCAGTCCCGACGGTCTGGGATGAAACTCTGGTTCTGGAGGCCAAAGTAGGTGACGTGGTGGTTGTGGCCAGGCAGCATGGTGAAGATTGGTACCTGGGAGGAATGACTGATTGGCAGCCGCGAGAGCTTGAAGTAAAGCTTGATTTCCTGGGCGAGGGAGAATATGAAGCTCTAATTTTTGAGGACGGGATAAACGTCGACCGCTATGCCAGCGATTTCCGGGTAGAAAAGCTCAGGGTCAAAGGAACGGAAACGCTGAAGGTCAAAATGGCGGCCGGCGGCGGCTATGCCGCTCGCTTCCGAAAAATAGGGACATAAATTATATTTCCTATTTTTTTGACTGCTTTTATCTACTCAAGAATAAGGTTGTGTTTGAAAAGATGAGGGCATGTTCTAAGTTTCCCGTTTTCTTAGCTTACTTTTCTCCTCCTCAAGAATGGAAACGCGGGCCCAAAAGAGGGCATTTTCAATTAATCCCGAATCCCGGAAAAGCGGAGGCGAGCAGTCGAGAGCTGTTAGAGTTATCTGAAGGGCTAATAATGGACTGGAATTATGGAATTATTTAGTTAGGTTTTATTTGATAGATGTTGCTGGTTTTTTGTTTTCAGAAAATGAGAGTCCAGGTTGGCCTGGCCTTTTGTTTGACTATTAATATTTTTTCCTTATCATTAAAACGAGTTAGTCCTGATGGCAACAATTAAATCGGAGGTTGGCATGGATTTCTTCGAGCTCGTGGAAAAAAGATACAGCGTGCGGGCTTATAAGTCCGACCCGGTGGAAAAAGAGAAGCTCGAGCGGGTGCTGGAGGCGGCTCGCTTGGCGCCGACGGCGGCAAACCGGCAGCCTTTCCGGGTAATAGTCGTCTCCACCGAAGGAAAAAAAGAAGCGCTTCGCCGGGTTTATTCACGAGAGTGGTTTGTCCAGGCGCCTTATATCATCGCCGTGTGTGCCATTCCCTCGGAGGCATGGGTGCGACGGGACGGTCGCAACTACGGCGTCGTGGATGCGACTATTGTTATGGACCACCTGATTCTGGCAGCAGCTGCTCTGGGGTTGGGCACCTGCTGGATAGCCGCCTTTGACGAGGCGGCCGCCCGGGAGGTTCTTGAAATTCCTCAGGATTGGGACCCGGTTGTCCTGACGCCTCTGGGCTATCCGGCCGACGAGTGGAAACCAAAGAAGCGCCGGCCGCTGAGCGAGCTCGTCATCGTAAAGTAATCTGGGATACTCTGGCGATAAACGAAAAATCGATTTATAGTGAGATGCGATATATATATCTATTTTTGGTTCATCCGACATTTTAATGGGTGATAGAGTGAGATAAGATGGCTCCGGGGAGACCGGAGTCATGCAAGACAGAGAACTTTATTGCTATCTTATTTTTTTGTATTCTTTCTTGTCTTTTAGGCCTTATTTTTTTAAGGAAGGCTTACTTAATCTGATTATTAAGCTTACTTGTTAAGCTTACTTAATCTGATTTTATCTTTATTTTAGTTTCAGGGTGAGGCGGTAACGATACCCGAGGTCTTTGAGCTCGAACTTCAGAGAGCTGACAACCTTAATCTCGGGCAAGTTCCACTTGGCGATGCAAGCATACACTTCCTCGTAGCCCTGTTCGCGCGCATAGGCGATCACCTTTTCATGCAACCGACGGGAAATGCCCCGGTTCCGATAGGGCTTAGAGACAAAAGTGATCTGGAGAAAAAACTCCTTGGGTTTCCAGTTGGCCGAAGGGAAGATGTCATACATGTTATCTACCTCAAGAGCGCCGGTTGAAGGATAGCCCATAAGATAGCCGACGATTTTGTTGTCGACTTCGGCCACAAAAGTCTTATATTTGTGTCCGGGCACGAGGTATCGCTGCTTATAATCCTCAATGCTGGAAATTAACTGGACCTCAGGAAATTTTTCGGCTAACTCCGCCTCCAGCTCTCTGACGAGCTCTAAGACCTGTTCGAGGTCTTCCGGTTGGTATTCCCTGATTTTTATTTCTTCGGTCATCTGATTTTCCTTCTAATTGCGGCTTCTGTTAAGCCTCATGCTTAAGTTTTAATGATATTATCGAAGTAGCAATTATAACTGACCTGGGTGCCGGGGTCAATCCTAACAGAGAATGAGAAAAATTATTTTTTTCAGCTATCTCTCTTTCCATCAGCCTTCTTGTTTTCTGGAATTCATCCCTTCCTCCCACCAACCAACTAATTGAATAACTAATTGTTTCCTTATAATTGAGTAATTGCTTTCCCTATAAGCTTATTTGCCAACCTATTTATTTACCTACCTACTTGTTTCTCTATATTATCGAATAATTTACTTACCTACCTGTTTACCCGCCTACTTATTTGTTTACGGATTTTCTGCATGCCAATCAATCAATCAATCAATCAATCTATCTATCTATCTATCTATCTATCTATCTATCAGTCAGTCAGTCAGTCAGTCAGTCTGTCTGTCTGTCTGTCTGTCTGTCTGTCTGTCTGTGATTCCGACACTCTCGACTTTTTTACTTGAGTCGAAACATATTTAGCCTAAATATGGGAAATACAGAAAAAGATCTCAGGTTTATCTGGCAGGCAAAAAAGAAGATATACATTTCGCTCCCCCTTTACGGAATAGAATAAGCTAAGAGAACAGGAAAAATCCAATACGAACGGATGGCGGATGGGAGTAAATTTTAGAAGTCGAGAATATAATTGCTGGCCATTCACTCGAATCTAAAACTTACCATAAACAAGGGCGAATAGTTGTTTGACTCTGTTCTTTGAAAACAATATTAATTAAGTACTGGACATGAGGTGGACATAGTTGTCCCCATATTTTTGTTTCTGCCTGGCAGGCAAGAAAAGGAAACATAGGTTATGTTCCCACTCTATGAGGTGTATCCTCACTCTACGGGATATAGAGGGCAAAAAATAGGAAATATAAATTATATCCCCATTTTGGGAGGAGAGGAAGATGAAAAGAAGAAATTTAATTTTGGCTTTTA
>JBBIRF010000054.1:0-15268 GCA_037441905.1 Candidatus Aminicenantota bacterium | reverse complement strand
CCTGAGAAGAACTCAGGTCAACTGGTGAGGCAGAATTTATTTTCTTAAAAGAAAAAATCTCATCCGCTGAAAATCCAGGGTCAAAGCATAAGGACGGAAGAACCCGTGGGATATTAGCCCGCCAATCCTAAAGCCAAAAGCCTTTTCGAGAGGAAATGCTCCCGTGAAGACCCCCACTATGTTTTTCTCCTTGGCTTCGCCCAGACTGAGCTCCTCGACGACGAAAGGAATAACCTTGACCTTGCCGCCGCCGCCAAGCCCCTCGCTCGCCCTGTCCTCCATCAGGTTTATCCCGGCCTCAGTCAAAGTCGATTCGGGGCAGGTAAACCCGCCTCCCGCCAGTCCCGTATCGACAAAAAACAGCATCTCCTGGCTTTGATTAACCTTTCCCCAGGCCAACATATAATGGTCAAGAGCCATCCAGAAGGGAACAACGACTGGTTTTTCCCGGGAATATTGCTTTTCCAAACGCTCTAAGTTCTCTTTCGTTTTGCGGCGGAGGATGAGCTCGCCACCCGGATAATCGATGGTCGGGAGGAAATGATAGAGCAGCACAGTTCCGATGATGCCGTCAACCTGTTTGCCTTTGAAAATAGGCCCGGAGAAACGCCGCACATCCATCACATGAACCGGGACGTTCTCGACCTCGAAATCACCCAGGGTTAAACTATTAATCCGGCCGTGGGAATAACCTGCCTGTTGACCGCCGGCAAAAACTCCCTTCTCTGACTCAAACAGCGTTGCCCCTACCTCCTTTGCCAGCTCCGAATCAATAACAACTTCAGGGGCACCGGTATCAAGGAAAAAATTAACGGCCGGGCCACGGTTAACCCGGACCTGGACGACCGGAAGCGGGTCAGTCATGACGAATTTTAGCCTGGTTTCAGCCGGCTTATCTTTCGCCAGTCGGTACGGAATCAACCCCTTAAAACTTTCGAGCTTCTGAGCCATCGGTTCCCGACCGACAGCCCGGAAGAACTCAGCGGCCCGGAGAAAATCATCCCGGCGATAAAAAATTTCCGCCAGCAGTGACTTAGGAACGGGTTCCTCTGCTCTGAGCTCGGCCGCTTGAGTTAGCCACTTCTCCGCGTCCTCAAGACGATTCGAGAGAAGAGCTATCCTGCCTAAATGAACGAGACAGCGAAAATTCTGGGGGTCTTCTTTTAACGCCTGAAGGTAAAATTTCTCCGCCTCGGCGAATTTTCCCGCCTGGAACAGCTCATCGGCCGCCTCGAGGGGCGTTTGACCGAAGAGAATCCCGGGAGGGCTGGCTGCGGCTAACCCAAAAATTAAAAAGCTCAGGACTAAAGCTCTTGACCTAGTTCTCATGAGTCCAACCTTTTAATCTTTAATATTAAACTTAATAATAATTTTAAAATTATTTTTTTTCAGATTTTATCATACCCCTCGGTTTTTTGGGAAAAAAGAGGCCAGGACGGGCAGAAGAAACAGAGTCAGAAAAGTTGAGGTTATCAGCCCGCCGACGACAACCACGGCCAGAGGCCGCTGAATTTCCGAACCAGGGCCAGTCGCGGCCAAAAGAGGTAAGAGCCCCAAAACAGTCGTTCCTGCCGTCATCAGCACCGGTCGCAACCTGATAGCGCAGGCCCCCAAAATACAGGCCTCGATGTCGCCGCCCTGGCGTTCCTCTAACAAAATCTGGTTGAGCAGGACAAGCCCGTTTAAGACAGCAATGCCCAGAAGAGCAATAAATCCCACCGATGCTGGAACTGAAAGATAAAGCCCGGAAGCCCAGAGGGAAAAAACACCGCCAACCAAGGCCAGGGGCAGGCTTGCCAGAAGTAATAAAACTAAGCGAAGCGAGCCAAAGGTGATGAAAAGGAAGATAATAATCGCGCCTAAAACAACGGGAGTAATGACCATTAACCGCCGCATCGCCCGCTGCTGATTCTCAAACTGACCGCCCCAGGCAAGAGACATCCCGGGAGGAAGCGACACCCTCTCGCTGATTAGGCTTTTTGCCTCGGCGACAAAACTTCCAATATCCCGGCCGGAAACGTTCAGCTCGACGCTGATGCGGCGAAAACCGTTCTCCCGGCTGACTTGAACCGGGCCTTCTCTGAGCTCAATCCGGGCGACTTCGGAGAGGGGAATGAGCGTACCCTCGGTCGTCCGGAGAAGTAAGTCTTTGATTTTCTCAGCCGAGTTGCGGTAGGCCTCGGGAAAACGAACCACTAAGTCAAAAGACCTGTTCCCTTCATAATAAGTCGTGGCCACTTTGCCGCCAACAGCTGTCTCGACCAGGTCCAGCACGTCTTTGATGTTGAGACCGTGGCGAGCCATCTTCGGCCGGTCGCCCTCGACGTGGAGATACATCTGTCCCGCCACCTGCTCGACGACAATGTCGGTGGCTCCCCTTACCTCGCCCAGGACCGAGGCGATTTCGGCCGCTTTCTCCTTGAGTAGCTCCAGGTCCTCGCCAAAAATTTTCAAAATGAGCTGCGCCCTCGTGCCGGCAACGAGCTCGTCAATCCGGCACTGAATCGGCTGACTGAAGCTGAAAACCATTCCCGGAATTGGCTCGAGGGCTTCCCGCATTTTATCCACCAGCTCATTCCAGGTGCGGGCGTTTTTCCATTCGGAGCGGGGACGAAGCGAGCCAACATAGCCGGTTTTGTCCACCCCGCGCGCTTCCACGGCCACACCGGTTTGACCCGTCCTGGAAACAATGATATCGAGCTCGGGAAATTCCTTGAGCTTCTTCTCGACAAGGCGGCTTATGGTCATGGCCTGGTCCAGAGAGATCCCGGGGAGAAGCTGAATATCCATGTCAAAGGCGCCCTCATCCATCACCGGGACAAACTCCCGGCCGAGACGGGGATAAAGATAAATGGCTCCGGCTAATAAGGCGACGGCCAAGAATAAGACAGCCCAGCGAAAGCGCAACGCCTGAGTTAAGACAGGCAAATAAACTTTTCTGGTCAGGCGGGCAAGGATTGTCTCTTTCGCCTGGGCTCGAGGCTTCAAAAGGTAATAACAGAGGACCGGGACAACAAAGATAGAAAGAAGAAGCGAACAGAAAAGCGCTATCGCTACCATGATCGCCAGCGGCGAAAACATCTTACCCTCGATTCCTTGAAGGGAAAGGATGGGCAGAAAAGTAAGGACAATGATCGTTTCCCCGAAGATGGACGGCCGGCGCACCTCGAGGACCGCCCGGAGCACGTCTGCGAGTTTTTCGCTGCGCCGGCCCCGACTGGCCAGATGGCGCTCGACGTTTTCCACCTGAATAATCGAAGCATCCACAATCATCCCGATTGAGATGGCCAGCCCGCCCAAGGACATTAAGTTAGCCCCGAGGTTAAAAAATCGGGCGGCGATGAAGGTGGCCAGGACGGTCAGGGGCATCGCCATGATGACGATCAAAGCTCCCCGGATATTCCCGAGGAAAAGAAAAAGAATGAGCAGGACAAGACCGGCCCCTTCAAGGATAGCCTTTTTAACCGTGTCCAGGCTTCGCTCGACTATTTCCGACCGGCGATAAAATGGCTTTATTTTTAGCCCATGGGGCAAAATATTTTCTCGGTTGATTTCCTCAACCTTTCGTTCAACCCGCCTGACAACTTCCCGGCTGTTCTGCCCGCGGAGCATCATCACTATCCCGCCGACCACTTCTTTTTCTCCGTTCATTAAAGAAGCGCCCTGACGGACCGCATGCGAGCTCAAAACTTCGGCCACGTCCTGGACGCGAACCGGAACTCCGCCTTCGGCCCTGACGACAACCTGCCGCACATCCTCGAGCGAGCGATAAAGACCTATCCCGCGGACAACAACCTGTTCGCCTTCACGGTCGATAATGCTCCCGCCAACGTTTTTGTTTCCAGCCTCGACCGCCGCCAGAATATCAGCCACGCTCAGGTTATACTTGCGGAGAAGGGTGGGGTCGGGACGCACGTGAATCTGGCGAATATAGCCGCCAAAAGAATTAACTTCGTTAACCCCCGGAACTGTCTTGAGAAGCGGCGCGATAACCCAGTCTTGAAGCGTCCTTAACTCGGTCAGCCAGCGGATTTCCTCTTCTTGGTTAATCGGCTCATAACCCGGAGCTTCAAGGACGTATTGATATATTTCTCCCAGGGCGGTTGAAATCGGGCCTAAGCTGACTTCGACTCCTTGGGGAAGCTTCTCTCTCACCTCCCCTAATCTCTCGAAGACGAGCTGGCGGGCAAAATAAATGTCGGTTCGGTCATCAAAAATCAGCGTGACGACTGAAAGCCCGAATTTGGTTACCGAACGCATGAGCTGCAGCCGGGGGAGGCCGCGCATGACTATTTCGATGGGAGTGGTGACAAAGCGCTCTATTTCTAACGGCGAAAGGCCTGGCGCGGAGGCCAGGATTTCAACCTGAATGTTGCTGACATCAGGGAAGGCATCAATGGGCAAACGGAGAAACGCGAATATCCCGCCGGCGATTAAGGCGAAAATGAAAATTAGAACCACCTGCCTTTTTTGCAGGCAGGCGGCTATTGCCCTGGCGATAAGACCTTGCTCAATGTTTATGGCCATGGGTATCGCCCTCCAATGTCTTTTTCAGCCATTCTGATTTGAGCATTAGCGAGCCCTCGCTGACATAAACCTCGCCTTCTTGCAATCCCTCAACTATCTCGACCAGACCATCGAAGGAGCGGCCTAACTTAACGGGCCGTAGGGAGAAAGAGTCGGGCACTTCCTGGATAAAAATAGCGTCTTCCCCTTCAAGCCGCCGGACGGCCTTTTCTGGGATGGCCAGAATTTTTTCTTTTACCCGCGGGAACAAAGAAACGTCAGCATACATTCCAGGTTTGAGGCGCAGGTCAGGGTTGCGGACTTCAACCCTCAGCCGGAAGGTGCGGGTGGCTTCATCCATCGTATCCACCAGCTGGACAACCCGCCCCCGGAAAACGCTTCCGGGGTAGGCCGCCACCCTGATTTCACAATCACCCGGGATTTGAACTCGACCGAGCTCTTTCTCGAAGACGTTAACTTCCACCCAGAGAAAGCTCAAGTCAGCCACGCGGAAAAATTCCCGGCCAGTTTCGACGTATTCACCCCTGTCCACCGTGCGGCTGATGAGGCTCCCGGCAAGGGGAGAGCGAACGGCCAAGTATTCTTCAGTTTTTCCTTCCCGGTCTAAAGCCTCCAGTTCCGGCTGACCGACACCAAGAAGTCTTAACCGCCGGGCGACCGAACCCAGCATTCTTTCAGCCAGTTCCGCTTCCTTTCCCTCGGCGCGGGCTATTTTCTCTTTCGCCTGCAAGTATTCAGCCTGGAGGGCTTGATGCTCCGGGCTATAAAGCCGGAGTAAAACCTGGTCTTTCTGGACGCGGTCGCCCTCATAAGCCAGAACCTCTTCGACTCTTCCCGCCGAACGGGCGACAATAACCGCATAATTTCTGGGGTTAAAACCGATGCGGCCGGCCGCCCTCACCGGAATTATGTATTCCTTGCTTTCGGCCACCTCTGTTTTCAACTCAACCAGGTTCTGGCTGGCCTCGCTTAAAGTAACGGTTGAACCTGATGGTGTCTCAGCCTCGTGTTCATGTTCATGCGGCTCCTCAGGTCGGGCGCAAGCAATAAGAAAAATTGAGAAGGCCAACAAAAGACAACCAAGGATGACCATGGCCTCGCGCGAGAAACATCCGCGAAGCATAGCGTTGCCTCTGTCGTCCTTTCTTATGTTTTCAATTTTTTCCTTCGCTTGAGGTTGTTTGTTCCGTCGAGTTTTCATTTTTTCCCCGCTTTTTTAGATATTTTATAAGCTTTAATTTCATAAGCTTTATCATTTGGCTTTATCATTCTGAACTCTTGCCGACTTTCCTTTCTTCTATTCTGGCGAGCTTTGGCATTTCCCTCTTCCTTTTAATTTCTTTTTCCAATCTTAATTAATTTCTTTTTTCAACCTTAATTCTTTTTGCAGCTCTTTTCGGCGCTCTATTTCTATCGGTTGCCCTTGTTATTCCTTCCCGGCATTTTCCCCCACATTGTTTATGCCCGATGCCTACCTTATGCCCTGGTTTTAACCCATCGCCACTTTCTACTGCGCGGCGTCAACCTCGCCGGCAACCTCGATTTCAGCCAGGCTTGCCTGATAATCAAAGAGGGTGTTGAGGAAGGCGAGCCTGGTTTCTCGGTTAAGACGGTAAACATCAACGAGCTCCAGGAAACCAACTTTTCCCTGGGCATACAAGGAAATCGCGAGCCGGAGCATGCTCTGAGCTTGCTCGAGGATGGAATGTTCAAAAAGGCGCAGCCGGCGCTCGAGGGATTTCGCCAGGTTATAAACGGCAGTTATTCCGGTTTTGATCCTGCGCTCCTGAAACTCGAGGCCAATGGCCGCGGCTTGTTTGCGGGCGACGGCTTCCTGGGTCGCGCCTTTCATCTGCGTCTTCCAGAGAGGCAGGCTTAGCCCCACGCCAAATCCCCAGGAAGAAGTCCTGAGGCTGGGATAAAAAACTCCTAACTCCAGGTCAGGAAGCAGGCTCTTCCGGGCTAATCCCACCTCAGCCTCAGTTCTCGCCAGCTCCTGGCGCAAAGAAATTAGTGAAGGCCTATTCTTAGCTTCTTCAAGCAGGGCTTCGAGGGGCCGAGTTAAGGGCTGGTAAGCGAGGTCAACCTGAACCTTTCTTCTTTCGACCGAGTCGCCGCCGAGAAGAAGATTCAACTCGGCCCATCTTTCTTCCAACCCTTTTTCCGCCACGATCATTTCATTCTGGAGATTAAACCTTTCGAGTTCCAGACGAAGAACATCAAGGTAGGGAACTTCGCCGGCCTCATAGCGAGCCTGGGCCGTCCGCAAGCTCTCCTCCAAGAAATTAAGAAGCGACTGGTAATAGGCTATGGTTTCCTGGGCCAGGGCAACGGAAAAATAGGCTTTTTTCACCCTGCTTATGACCAATCTTTTCCTCGCTTCGAGGCGCCAGAGAGCCGCTTCCAGGCCATGACCCGCAGCCTCCTGCCGCAAAGCCCGCTTCCCGGGGTATTCAATGAGCTGGGTGAGGCCAAGGTTTATCTCCGACTCGCCCTGTTTGCGGCCGAAATTAAGCCCTTCGTAGCTGAAGCTGATTCCAGGCAAAGGATAGGCCGACGCCTGAAGACCGAGCCCACGCCAGGCCTCGATTTCTTGCTGAGCCGCAAGAATTTCCGGGTTGCTTTTAAGGGCGCGGTCGAGCGCCTCCTCGAGGGTTAAAACTTTTTCCGCCCCTGCGAGAGATGAAAAAAAAGCCAGGATAAACAAAATAAAAAATTGCAGGCTTGATATGACCTGGGTTGACCTTGATAAAAATATCCTTAATAATCCCGAGCTTTTGTTCTGGGTATGCAGCGGAAGTTTCGCTAATAGCCGGATTGGATTCTTGGCCATGAGTCCTCCTCGGAAGAAAAATGAAGGGGAAGATTTAGGCGGGTTAGATAGCCTGGGGGGGATGGAAGATTTCCCAGGTCAAAGGAGGGAGGGGGTTAAAAAGAAAAGGGCCGGGGAGGCTGGCCTCGGATAGAGTGACCATATATTGCGTGGGCAGCATTGGCATATCCAGAGTAGCGACGAAGCAAGGGCAGACATGCCCATCAGTCAGGATATGGGCTGGAGAATGGTTGGTAACAGTCACTGTGAGGTCGTGAAAGTGAGAATGGCTCAAAGTTTCTGCCGGATGGAAATGAACGCCCAGAGCGCTGAAAAGGAGAATAAGCCCCAGGCTTACAACTTTTCTCGGCCAGCTCATATCGCTTGCAGCCCGATAAATTTTATGGGGTAAACACTGCGAAGTTGAGCTTATATCAGATTTTTTACGAACCGTCAACGCCAAATAGCCAGCCCAGTTTTGATGTCTTTATGTCGCTTAGACCTTTTATTTTGGGGCTAGGCGCAATCTGAAACTTGAAACGCGAGGAGTCTGGACTCGTATTTCACTAAGTTCTTTTTTCAACATCTCTCATCATTATAGAAACCAGAGCGAGATTATCGGCAGTCATCAGAGGTTTTATTCATCAAGAACGAGAAAAGCTCGTTCGCAGGAAAAGAAACGATGAATTCCTCTAAATCCTATTAGATGCGTCGCGCTGAGGCTAACCGCGGCAGCTTCTCTATGAGACCGCTTCTCTGAAATTAGCGAATTAAATCCTCCTTTGTCAGGTTATCCGGGCAAGCAGCAGGGCGTTAAAAAGAAGCTTGAAGGCTGCCTGAGTCGAAGCCCTGAAAATAGGGCTGAAGGCGAAAAGGACAACCTGGCCGCGGCCTTTTTTTATCCAGACTACGTTGGTCTTATTCCCCACCTTCTCGATTTTCTCAGCATACCCGCTGAGCAGAATTTCCTTTTCAGCAAAGCGGCCGATAACCCGGCGGTCCATGTCAAAGATAGGAACTGAGGTCTGGAAAGCAGGTTTGCCGGTGTAGATGACGCCGATTTCAGCCGGAAGCCCCAGGGTCAGAGGATGACCAGAGGTAAGAATAATCCGGAGCAACGAAGCCGGGCAATAAAGGCCCGCTTTTTCGAGAGCTTCAGCCTCGTCCCTGACTGGTAACTGAAACTCCTCTTTCTCCTTCTCCTCCGCTTCTTTGGCCTCCTTCGCCTTCACTTCCTTTTTCTCTTTTTCTGTCCTCGGCCGGGGAATTTCGAGTTTTCCCATGAAGAGAGAGGTTGAGGCTCCCCAGGAGACGATAATCCCGCCAGAATCAAGGAAGGTCATCAGTTTTTCCATTCCTTTGGCGCCAATGCCCTTAGTAAACTCAGGCGGATAATCTGGCAAAATGCGTTAGCCCTTAAACTGGTACTTCCCTTCCATGAGCACTGATTTTTCAGCGTCCGGGAAAACGACGATATCAAAGTTTTTAACAAAATCGGTCTTCTCGAAATCTCCCGGTCTGACGACCGTAAAGGGGATAGAATAGGTATCAAAAATATAGCGCGTCCAGCCGGCATCCATATCATGAAAATAAGTTTCTACCAAAGCGATGCGGGGCAGGCGGACGGGCTTGGTCTTAAGCGACACAGAAGCCGTAACAATTTTTGGCGTAACGTTAAGCCCTTTGATGATAGAGGCCAATTTCGGGTCGAAAGGAATCACGAAGCTTCCCGCCGGGACCTCTTCTCCGGCCAGGTTCTCCGGTTGCTCTAATCTCTCGACTTTTAACCCTTGCTTGAGCGCCTGGAAAGCAGCCTTAAAGCTTTCGTTGTTGTTAGCGCTAAAAATAGCGGCAGAGAAAGCTCCCGGGATCTCTTTTCTTAGGGCAAATTCCTCTTTGATTTCGACAAGCTTTGCCTCCAGCTCCTCGGAACGAACGTTAATTTCCAGGGATTTAAGCCCCCGGTGCAGTGGCAGGCACCAGCTGGTTATGTCATAAGGCTTAATCAATTCGCCTCCGGGCGTATAGTGACGCTCCGGGTATTCTTGTTTTTCCATCACTTCTTTGATGAATGCCCGGAAAGGTTGAGCGAGAGGAATGACGATATCACCCGCCTCTAAGAGTTTATCCTCAAGCCGCACGGCCTGACTAAGCTTGAAAACGCGGACGCCGTGGTCGCGCAAGAGGTTGACCAGCCCGACCAATTCGCTCTCGTCGGGCTGGCGCTGCGGGAGAGCATAATAATACGGGGGTTGAGTCTTTCCCGCTTCCACCTGGCGGCGGCAAATATCATTACGAAATTCTAATATTTCCTTTCGATGAACCGAGGCTGTTTTGAGGATCGACTTGGTCGAAACAATCTCGTACTGGAGCATATCGGCGAGCCGCCACCAGCCCCCCGGCCATGGTAAAGGCATGTTAATGCTCTTCTTGTATTCGGAGAGGCCTTTTCCCTCAACCTGAAGCTCGTTCGGCTCAACAAACACCGGCGTGGCGTCTTTGACGGAAGCCATTTCGGTCAGCATTCCGATGACACCTTTCCAGATGCAGGTTTCGGTCGAGCCGGGCCAGTAATCGTCGAAAATATAGCTATGGCACACGCCAGCGAGGCCGGCTTCGGTCATGTCGGTAATCATGTTCGAGCCAAAAACTTTCGTCCAGTTCCACAGCCCGGCGTCGACGTTCTCGGCGATAGGGTCGTGAACCGGCGGAACAAAATACCGAGGCCCGTTAGTATACATCTGATGTTTATCAACCATAACTTGCGGGAACCAGTCCAGGTCGAAGATGCGCGACACAGCCCTGGTGTCGGATTGAGTCAAAGTGAGATAATCACGGTTATTATCGTGGCCGACGTATTGATGGTAGACTCCGGGAAGGGAGCAGCCCTCGTATTTCGTCCCCTTATATTTTCGATAATGGTGAACCTGCATGTCCATGCCATCGGGGTTGTGAGTCGGAATCATCATATAGACAACATCATCCAGCCATTTCTTGATTTGCGGGTCTTCGGTCGTGACCAATTCGTAAGCGATAAGAGGCGCGGCCTGGGCAGGCCCCACCTCGTCAGAATGCATTGACAGCGCAGCCAGGAAGAAGACTTTGCCCTCGTTGACCAAGGTTGCTCTTTCAGCTGGGGTGAGGGCAGGGTCAAGAGCCAATTTCCGGTTTATCTCTCTCAGCCGGTCGAGGTTCTTGATGTTCTCCTCGGAGCTGATAAAAGCAATATACATAACCCTTCCCTGGGGTGAGCGGCCAATCTCGACCAATTTCAGCCGGGGTGAAGCAGCATCGAGTTTCTGGAGATACCCCACAAGCTCTTCATAATCAAACAGCATCCGGTCGGTTCCGGGTTTAAAACCAAAATGTTCTTCGGGCGTTATTATTCCTTGGGGCTCCGGGAAATCGTCCCTGGTCGCGGCGAGGCAAGGGTTTGAGTTTAGGGGAGAGCTGTGGTTTGAGTTGAGGCTTGAGCTGAGGTTTGAGCTTGAGTTGGAGCTTACGATTGAACTCAGGATTGAGCTAAAATTTCCCGCGAAGAATAAAATCAGGAACAAAAACAGGGGCCAAAAGATGGACGAAAACTGAAAAGCAGGCTTCCTTCGATTTCTCATTCTGGCTTCTCCTTTCTATCGTCTCGGGATAATAGAATTCCCGCAAGGACATGTCAAGGACGAGAGTTGGGCCGTCTTTTTCATTGTTCAAAACCGACCCGAAGCTGAGTCGCTG
This sequence comes from Candidatus Aminicenantota bacterium, assembly GCA_037441905.1. Classification (GTDB taxonomy): domain Bacteria; phylum Acidobacteriota; class Aminicenantia; order Aminicenantales; family CALLJL01; genus CALLJL01. The sequence goes on along the minus strand of JBBIRF010000054.1, from coordinate 4,200 downwards.
TCTCACAAAAATATTCGTGTTTTAAAAAGAAATAGAAATAAAAATAGAAAGAAATCGATAGAAAATTATTTTGCCCCCGGACTGGATGAGTGGCTAAATTTCGGGATTAATTTGCCTGTAAGGATTAATGGAGAGTAGATAAGGTTAGCTGGAGGCGGAAGAGATGGATTATCTGAAGTTCGTTACCCGGGTGACTTCCTGCCGGTTTTTGACTTCTCTGCGGGTTCCTGGCCTGCCCTCCACTATTCTCAACTAAATTGTTGCCGGCCAGTGGCAAAAAGGCTATTATTTACATCTTGCAGGTTGAAGGTTATTAGCCTGATTTTTTTGATACCAGGTCAGAAGTTTTTCGGATATCGGTCGGATCAACGGTCTGACCGGGCAATCTAAGAGAGAAACATAGGTTTGATTTAAGTCTGCAAGCGAAAAATATGAGCACCCGCAGAAAATTTGTATTTATCATGATGATGCTGGCTTCGCTGGCTGCCACAAACGGTCTTGCAGCCCAGCAGAATTCAGTCGTTAAACTGCAGGCGGTCCGGGTAGAAAAGGGTCCGCATCTTGACGGCACTCTGTCCGACCAGGTCTGGGCTCAGGCTGTGCCTTTCTCCGGCTTCCTTATGGTGGAGCCGGTGCCCGGGTCCGAGCCGAGCGAGAAAACGGAACTGCGCGTCCTCTACGATGAGGATAACCTCTACCTGGGGATTTACTGTTACGACAGCGAACCGAAAAGAATATCGGCCAATTCCCTGGCTCATGATCAGACCGGCCGGAGCCGCGGCTGGTTTGGCATGGGGCGTCAAACCGCCAGCTCCAGTGATGATGTGATCAGAATTCTGGTTGACCCTTTCCTGGATAAAAGAACAGCCTATGTTTTTTACGTGAATGCCCGGGGAGCCAGGAGCGAAGGTCTGGTTTCGGGGGGTGAGGCCAGCCTCAACTGGGATGGCATCTGGGAGGCTAAAGCCAGAATTCAGGACGACGGCTGGGCGGCCGAAATTAAGATTCCCTTCAAGACGATTTCCTTCAAGAAGGACCTGCCGGCCTGGGGGTTGAACGTAGAGCGTTACATCGCCCGCAAGCAGGAAACCATCAGGTTGTCGGGCATCTCCCGGGATGCCAATTTCAACAACCCAATGACGGCGGCCGAGCTGGAAGGCATCTCCGACATCAGGCAGGGTTTGGGCATCACCATCCGTCCCTACGGACTGGTGGCCGTGCAGAATGACCGCCTGCTGGATAATAAATATAACTGGAAGACTCAGGGCGGGGTGGACATCTATAAAAACCTCACTCCAAACCTGGTGGCGGCTCTGACCTACAACACTGATTTTGCTGAGACCGAGGTGGACGAGCGTCGAATCAATTTGACCCGGTTCCCACTGTTTTTTCCGGAAAAGAGGATGTTTTTCCTGGAAGGTTCCGAGACCTTTAACTTCAGCTCCAGCGTTAGCTTCTTTCCTTTTTTCAGCCGCCGGATCGGACTATACCAGGGTCAGCAGGTGCCGATAAATTTCGGGGCCAAACTTTACGGCAAGGTGGGCAAATTCAACCTGTCGATGATGGATATGGAAACCAGGGCCTTTGACCCCCTGCCGCGAAGCAACATGTTTGCCGGTCGGGTCACCTATGATTTTCTTGAGGAGAGCAAGATCGGGGTTATCGTCACCAATGGCAGCCCGACCGGCGACCGAAACACCCTGGTCGGTTTTGACATAAATTATGCCAGCTCCCGTTTTGCCGGCAACAAGAATATCTGGCTGGCCGGCTGGGCAGTCTATAACTGGAACGACCGCGAAGGACGCCATCACGGCTTCGGGCTCCGGGCCAATTATCCTAACGACCTGGTTGGCATTGAATCAACTTATGCTTACTACGGCGAAGCCCTTGACCCCGGGCTTGGTTACATGATGAGACAGGGCATCCAGACTTTTTACCTGAAGTTATCTTACAACCAAAGGCCGAGCCGGGGCTGGCTGGATACAGCCATAAGGCAGTTCTTTTTCGAAGCCAGCGGCGATTTCTACTGGAAGCTGGACGGCACTCTGGAAACAAGCCGTGTGACCTTTGAACCTCTGAGCTTCAGGACTGAAAGCGGAGAAAATTTTAACGCTTCAGTCGTGGTCAACCATGACGTGCTGCCCTATGACTTTGAGGTTGCGGATGGAGTGGTCCTTCCGGCCGGGCCTTATGATTTTACCAACCTGCGTCTGAGCCTTAACACCGCTACTTATCGTGCCTTGTCTTTTGACCTGAATTACACGGTGGGTAGCTTTTATTCCGGCCATTATGGCGATTTCAATGCCGGCTTGACCTACCATTTCCGGGGCAACCTGGACCTGTCATTCAACACTAACCTGGTCCGGGGGACACTGCCCCAGGGAAAAATCACAGAGAATGTTTACCAGTTGAAGCTGGATTTTTATTTCTCGCCGGACCTGGGCTTCATGAATTATATCCAGTACGATAGTGTTTCCAAACTGCTGGGGTGGAGTGCCCGCTTCCGCTGGGAAATAAAACCGGGTAACTTTATCTATCTGATTTATAATTCTAACTGGGAAAGGCGCTGGGACCCGGCCAGCCGCTTCTATGCTATAGGCGACCGCGGGGTATTCAAGATTACTCTGTCTATCAGGCCCTGAGAGCTCAGTATCTCAGTTTTATCATAACCCGTTATTTTGTTGTTTGATTCTGCTTAGAAAGCGAACCGGTCAATTTGATTTAAACAAAACTCAGCCAGGCAAGGGGGTGGAGCGATTATTTCAGACCACGATGAGGATGGACGAAGAGGCTAAGGTTGGGGCGTAGACTACTTTAAAGTAGACTATTTGTTATGCCGTAAACTTCTCATTCCGCTGGCTGAAGCTGCGATTGGAGGTCAGAATCATCTCTCTTCTTTCAGAAGGGTGCAGATAAGAAGGACGATTGAAAGAATTAAGTTTCAATTCCTCGCCCATCTCGGACCAACAATAAAGGTTATCTCTTTTTGAAAAGATGCTCTTTAATTTCTTTGAATAACTTTCTTTTAATCATACTTTTATTTTAGCACGAGAATTTTGAAACTCGACTTCCAAGTTTCTCGGGTTAAATCGGCATATTCCAACTTTGTAGCTTAGTAACTAATAAAACTGATAAACCAGGAAACCAAGAGCCACAAATGCGTAACGCCAGATAGTCGTGCCTGTAAGAGTCAGGCATTTATCTTTTTCTTTTTCGAGTCTTTGGTTCAGCCTTCTGGGCTGGCTCTTTAAAATATTCTCCACATTCTGAATTATAAACACCTTCTCGGCTCTTATTTTGACCCGACCTAACAATGGATAGCGTATCTTTTCCTTTTTTCAATCTTCCTAATCCTTCTTCAAACCTCCTTGCGCTTTAGCTCCCGCTTCTCACTCCGCTCATATCGCCGCGATTTTCCTAAATAATCCATTACCTTATCCTCCATCGCCGCCTCTAACAGTCGGTTCAAAGAGGACGGCCTGGCACGAGTAGCCTAGCCTAAAATAAATCCGGGGGTTAACCGCGGTGGGCCGCCAGCTCTTTTACTCCCTCCACCAGGCGGTCAATATCGCCGGTGGAAACATAAATCGGGGTCGAAACCCGGACGGCATAGGTGCCGGTTTCTTTGTTCCCGATAGTCCTGACCACGATGTTATACTTCTCCCGGAGGAAATCGACGATTTTTGCCGGGTCGACGCCCTCGAGGCTAAAAGCCGTCAGCCCGGCGCTCAAGTAAGGGTCGTCGGGGGTGTTTATTTTCACTCCGGGAATAGACCTCAGCTGCTGCCTCAGGTAAGATGAGAGGACTTTGATTCTTTTTTCAATCCGGCGGCGGCCGATGGCGTTTTGAAAATCAAGCGCTTCGCCCAAAGCGATGACCATGGCGTCAGCGTCCTGACCGTGCGTCCCGAAACGCCGGGCATCCTGATGGGTATCCCATCCTGAGGTGACAATGGTCGGCCAAAGCTTTTCTTGAACTTCGCGGCGAATATACAGAAGACCAACCCCGCAGGGAGCTCCCAGCCATTTGTAGGGGCTCGAGGCGAAGAAATCAACCCCGAGGGCCTTCATGTCCAGGTCAAGCATACCGAGCCCATGGGCACTATCGGCCAGGACGAGGACACCTTTTTCCCGGGCCATCGCGCTCAGCTCTTTCACCGGGGTTATCAGGCCGGTGATAAAAACGGTGTGGCCAACGCT
>JBBIRF010000053.1:0-15301 GCA_037441905.1 Candidatus Aminicenantota bacterium | reverse complement strand
GGTTCAGGAAACGAGCTTGGGGTATTCGTTTTTCCAGACAGGGTCCATAAGCGCGGCCACAGCTTGATTGTAGGCTACGAGCCCTCCCAAGTAATCGGGGTCCTCAAGCGCGGCGGCGGCGTTATGATCCTGAGGGGTGAGGTTAAAACCCCGAATCATCTGGCGCCACTCAAAATGATGGTCTCGAATGGGACACGGCATCATCCAGTTGCCATAATCTTCAAATTTTTGGCCTATTTTTTTATAGCCATATTTTCGCTGCCAATCCCTCAGACGAGCAAAAAACGGGTGAGCCCAGACGTCTTCGATGGTTTTACCCTGATTATAAGCATCTTTGATATTAACCGGTGAATAAGGCATAAAAACGCACGGGAGAACCCATCCATTCCAATCAACAGCCATATAGCCTCCCTCGCGGCCCCCCGCCAGACAGCCAAGAGAAGCCGTGCCGCTGTTCCAGAAATCAGCAATAAAGATTTTCCTGTTTCGAACGAGCTCCCAGGAGCGCCGCCACATCCAGAGCCGCTGTTCGGGTGTCGGCAGAAGTTCAAGCGTAAAAGAACGGCCGATGGGCATATAATGAAAGACCCAGGCGAAGTTGGCTTTCATTTCATTAAAATAGAAGTCAATCACAGCGTCGCTGAACAGGTGCTCGGCATTATCGCGAGTCGCCGTCATGGAAATACCGAAGAAAACCTTTTCCGCACGGAGCCGCTCGAGGGCCCTCACAATTTTTTCAAAAATGCCAGGACCACGCCGGCTATCGGTTTTTGCTTTCAGCCCCTCGGTCGAAACAGCCGGCATCAGATTTCCCGCCTGACCAATCCGCTGCGCCAGCTTATCGTCGATCAAAGTCCCGTTGGTGTACATCATGAAAAAGCAATCGTCGAACTTTTCAACAAGGTCGAGCACTGTTTTTCCCTGGTCCCGGTAGGCCAGGGGCTCACCGCCGCTAAAGACAATAAACCGAGCCCCCCAGAGGTCATGGGCTTCGCGAACGAGCCTTTCTAAGTAATCCCACGGAAGCTTTTCTTCCGTAGCGCCCGAATCGGCATAACAGCCAACACAGCGCAAATTACAGGTTTTGGTCGGGCTGACCAGAAGAATTTCGGGGGGATTAACTCCGTGTCTGGCGAGAAAGCGCTGTTTAGCCGATGGCTCAGCCTTCCGGACGAGAACATCACCGGCAAACACCTGAAGCAATTTTCGGGTTGTGGTTTCTCCCACCCGGCCCTCGCCAAAGGCTCTTTCAATGGAATGAAGGATAGCCAGACTCATATCCAGACGGTCTAAGATGACTCCAGGTGGATAATCCCCTCGAGCTAAGGCCTTTCGAGCTGAGCCACGGAGCTTCTCTTCCAAATTGGACGCGATAAATTTCCTCAGGGCAGTGAAGCGAAGAGCCTGGGGCCCAAGATGAGCCGCAAAGTCGAGGATTTTTTCAGGCCAGGAATAATTATCGGCTTTTAATGCAAAGATATTTTTTTTAAGCGAAGGAAAGTTTAATAAGGCCATTTCCAACCCTCCTCAAAGAAATGGCCACCCAAAAAAGATAAGACAGCCGCCAACTGCGACTAACGAAATTAAATATAAATGATTAATAAGAAAAATCAAGTTTTCAAACGCTCTATTCTACCTTCTGCCCCCCAAAAAAAATTTCCTTTACCTGCGAGAAGAAATCACTTTTCCAAGCAGAACCTAAGGGCCCCTTACCCTCTAAGTTACACCATGGATATAGTACATATAAGTGCCTGCTTAACCTTCATCTCCAGGTTCATAGCATCAGACCAGGGTCCCAGGGTCAGATCAGGGGCAGGTCGGGTCGGCTCAGGTCGGGTCGTTGGTTGACACCCCTGCGGTCTTGGCCTACAATTTTGATAATGACATCCCTCGGGCAAGAACTCAGACAGGAAAGGGAAAAGCGAGGCGTCCGTCTCGAGGAAATCGCTCAGGCAACCAAGGTCAGTCTCCGTTTTTTGACGGCCCTCGAAAATGACCGTTTCGACCTTCTACCCGGCCGCTTCTTTTCGAAAGCAATTCTTCGCTCCTATGCCAATTATCTTGGCCTCGATGAAAAGGCGCTCCTGGCTCGTTATGAGGCCCTTTTCCCGCCGGAACAACCCCCCACCCGGGTGAAGGAATCAGAAGTTTCCGGCGGTCGCCCTTTTCCATTGAGCCTTGTTTTACTCTTCTTCGTAATTATTATTATCGTTGCTACTGCCTATTTTCTATCTCGACCCGGAGGAGAAAGAGACCAACGCCTTTCTCGCAAACCGAGCCTGAGGGAGTCCACCCTGCTCCTGCCCCCTGCAGCGGAGCCGCTGAAAGCGAGCGAGCTCGAGCTTCCCGCCCCGATTACTCAGCTTCAGCTACAAATCACCTTTCACCAGAAGACCTGGATACAGGTTTACGCTGACGGCGTTCTGAAGCTCGACGGGATCAAGAACCCAGGGGCTACGTTTGAAACCACGGCTAACAAGGAACTCCTGCTGCATCTGGGAAATGCAGGGGGGATTGAGTTCATCCTTAACGGGCAAAAAGGAAAAAGCTTAGGTCGTTCGGGTGCCGTGGTTAAAAATATCAGGATTACTCTGGAGAACATGAAAGACTTCGTCGAGCCGCCGGCGGAAAATTCTGGTGGCGAGGAAAGTAAGCCGGAACGTAGCCGGCAATCTTAAAGCTATGGCCGAGACAAGACAAAAGGGAGCCCGCCTGATCGGCGTCGTTATCATTTTCCTCGTCATCATGTTTTTCACTATCGAGTTCTTTATCCGCGAAACGCAGGAATTTTCGCCCACCTCTTTCACCAACCTTCTCCTTTCTTCGCTTCAGGTGATCGTCCTTATCCTCTTTTTAATCCTGCTTTTTGTCTTCGGCCGGAACCTGGCGAAGCTTTATTTAGAACGGAAGCATAAGGTTGTCGGGGCTCATTTTAAGACCAAGCTTGTTTTTTTCTTCATCGGTCTTTCCCTCATCCCGACGCTCCTGCTTTTTTTATTTGCTTCCGACCTCATCAGCCGCAACATCGACCGCTGGTTCCAGACACCCTTTGATAAAATCCTGGCCGACACTAAAGAAGTGGCTGACGGTTTCTACTCAGCCACCGGGGATATCACCTATCACTATGCCCAACAATTAGCCCAGACTATCCGCAAACAAAAGCTCGCCTCTCTCGAAAATCGGCTTTTACTCCGGGATTTTATCTGGAGCAAACTGACTGAATACCAGCTGGATGAAATTGGCATCTATCTGGAGGATGAAGAACTGTTTACCTATCTTAACCCTAACTTGCCTCTCCAGGATTACCGGCCAATCCAGGCTAATATGATTAAACGGGCCCATCTCGGCGAACTCTTTCAGAGCACTGAATCGATGGGCCAGGGCGAAATGATTCGCCGCGGGGTTTCGTTTGCCACGCCGGACCTCGGCAATATTTTTGTGGCCACGGGAAAGTTCATTCCCCACAGCTACGCCCAGAAAATTCAGAATATCCGGAGTTATATCGAGCGCTACCGCCTGCTGATGATCCAGAAAAACCCGATGAAGGCCTTTTATATCATCACCCTGGTTTTTGTTACTTTGCTCATCGTTTTTGCCGCCAGCTGGATCGGGTTTCATCTGGCTAAAAGTATCACTGTTCCTATCGAAAAACTCGCCCTGGCCACCAAAGAAGTCTCCCGGGGCAACCTCGAGGTTCGAGTTGAAGACCCGGCATCGGATGAAATTGGCACGCTGATTGAATCCTTCAACCAGATGATCGCCGACCTCAAAGCCAGCCAGGAAAACATTGCCCAGAAGACCTCTGAACTCGAAAACAGGCGTCGTTACATCGAAACCATCCTTAACCACATTACGACGGGCGTCATAACCCTGAACGAAGAAGGGCAGATAATGACCATAAACCCTTCAGCTCGGGAGATGTTGCGCCTGCCAAAAGACAGCCAGCCGGGTCGGAGTTACCGCGAGGTTTTGCAGGAGAATCGGTATCAAGAAATAACCAGGCACATCGATTGGGGAATCAGGAATAAGGCTCGACTTAGCGCTCGCGAAATCACCGTCGTCGTCGATGGCCAGGTAACCAACATAGCTCTTACCCTTATTCCGCTTCGGCTGGCCGATAACACTTTTTCCGGGCTGATCGTCGTCCTGGATAACGTAACCCAGCTGATTCAGGCCCAAAAGATGGCTGCCTGGAAGGAAGTCGCTCAGAGGGTAGCCCATGAAATTAAGAACCCGCTCACTCCCATCCAGCTTTCAGCCGAACGCATTCTGAAAACCCTCGGGAAAGAAGAGCCTTCAGCTGCTGAAGTGGTCGAAGAAGGGGCGAGGACAATCCTCCAAGAAGCCCGAACCATCAAAGCGTTGGTTGACGAGTTCTCTAATTTCGCCCGCCTGCCCCGAGTTGAGCTCAGGCCGCACGACCTGCATGAGACCATCTCCCAGGTTGTCTCGCTTTTCCGTGGAATTTTCTCCGAAGTCGAGTTCGAGATGAGCCTTTCGCCGGAGGTTCCTTCGCCGCTTCTAATCGACCCGGAACAGATGAAAAGAGTCTTGATTAACATCTTCGACAACGCCATCGAAGCCATGAACAAAAAAGGCAAGATCGGCGTAAAGACAACCCACGACCGGAGCCTCGGAAGGGTCTTCATCGAAATCACCGACACTGGACCGGGAATTCCGGTTGAGGACCGGGCGAAGCTCTTCCTCCCCTACTTCTCCACCAAGAAAAAAGGAACCGGCCTCGGCCTGGCCATCGTGCATCAAATAATCAGGGAACATAACGGGAGCATTTCCGTCGAGGATAACCAGCCGCACGGCGCGAAGTTTGTGATTCAACTTCCGGCATGAGGATAAAACAAGGCTAAAATGAGGCTAAGATGAGTGCTGAAAGAATTTTAGTCGTCGACGACGAGCCGAGCATTTGTGCGACGCTGAAAGCCATCCTGGAAGACGAAGGCTACGAAGTCGTCACCGTGGAAACCGCCGAGGAAGGGCTGGAGGCCTGCCGGCAACAGGTCTTCGACCTCGTGCTTCTGGATATCTGGCTTCCGGAAATGAACGGGCTCGACGCCCTCCGGCTGTTTAAAGAGACCGAAGAAAACCTTCAGGTGATCATGATCTCTGGTCACGGGACGATTGAGGCGGCGGTTCGCGCCACGAAGATGGGAGCTTATGATTTTCTCGAAAAACCGCTAACCCTGGAAAAGGTCGTCCTAACCGTCCGCAACTCTCTCCGCCAGAAAAAGCTCGAGGAAGAAAACATCCAGCTGCGCGAAAGGCAAAAGAGTAAGTTTTATCTGGCCGGGGAAAGCCGGGCCATCAAGCGGTTGCAGGAGGAAATAAACCGGGTCGCGCCCTCGAACGGCCGGGTCCTGATTTATGGCGAGAACGGCACCGGCAAAGACTACGTGGCCCGGCTAATCCACCAATTAAGCCGACGCAAAGATAAGCGCTTTGTCGAAATAAACTGCTCGGCCATCCCGGACCATCTTATCGAAGGGGAACTCTTCGGCTATCAGGCTGAGCCTGTGCCGGGTATCAGCCGGGGCCGTGCAGGAAAGCTTTTCCAGGCGAACGGCGGCACTCTTTTCCTGGATGAAATAGGCGATATGAACCTTAAAACCCAGGCCCGTCTGGTCCGGGTTCTCGAGGAAAACAGGTACGAGCCGTCCGGGTCGGGCCGGCCGGTGTCAGTCGACATCAGAATTATCGCGGCTACGAGCCGTAATTTAAAAGAACAAATCGGTCGGGGCCAGTTCCGGGAAGACCTCTTTTTCAAGCTGAACGTGATTCCGCTTATTATCCCGCCGCTTCGAGAAAGAACAGAAGACATCCCCGTCCTCGTCAATTATTTTCTCGACTACTTCGCCCAGGAATACGGCAAAAAACCCAAACGGATGTCCGCCGAAGCGATGGAAGCTTTCCTCCACTACATGTGGCCAGGGAACGTGAGTGAGCTGATGAATGTCGTCGAGCGTTTCGTCATCCTTGTCCCGGAAGAGACGATCTCGGCTGAACATCTTTCGCTCCTCGTCGAGGCAAGAGAATTAGAACATATGGCCCCTTCTCTCGAGGGCCAGTCCCTGGAAGAAGCCAGGAAAAAATTCGAGCGCCATTTTATCCACCGGGCTCTGGTGAGGCACAGATGGAACATCGACCGCACGGCTCAAGAACTGGGGCTTGAACCCGGCCAGCTCAAACAATCAATCGCGCAGCTCAACATTACTTTCATCGATTAACCCCTGATGCCGGTTGATTTCACCGAAGCCGTCATCCTTCGCACCTTCCCCAGCGGGGAAATGGATAAAATCGTTGTTTTCTTTTCCCGGGATAAGGGGCTTCTGCGAGGCGTGGCCAAAGGAGCGCGGAAGTTCGGGAATCGTTTCGGCAGCAGCCTTGAACCGCTATCTTATGTCAAAGTTTTTTATTACGAAAAAGAACGACACGACCTTCTGACCATCAGCCAGTGCGACCTCCTCGAGTCGTTTCTCGACTTACAGACAGATTTTAACCTTGCCTGCACCCTGAGCTACTGGGCTGAGCTCGTCGAGGAGTTTTATCCTTCGCGGGTCAAAGAAGAGCCGTTGTTTCGGTTACTCCTTGCCTGTCTCCGGGCTCTCCGGTCAGGCAACAACCGGGAGCTACTCACCCGTTATTTTGAAACCTGGCTTCTGCGGCTGAGCGGCCTCCTGCCGGCAACCGAGCGCTGCCTTCATTGCCGTCAGCCGCTTCGACCGCCGGTGTGGCTTTCGCCGAAAAAAGACGGTTTTTACTGCGACTCCTGCGCCTCAGAAAAAAAAGAACCAGTCCCGCCCGAGCTATTAGCCTTCATCGCCTGGACCAAAAAGGCGCCGCCGCCCGCCAAAGAAGCCAGCCCGTTTTCGGAAGACCTGGCCAGGAGAATGGCTCCGCCGCTGCGGTCGATTCTTGTCTTCCACTTGGAAAAAGAACCCAGAAGCCTGCGTTTTCTTAAAGCTTGATTTTTCCAGCCGAGAGATGATAATAAGGAATTTCTTATTTGCCTGAAAGGAGAGAAGATGGCCACTTGCAATGTTTGCGGCAAAACGATTAACCTCAATAATCCCCATTATGTCATAGCTATTATGCAAGCCGAAGGAGAAGAGAGTTCCCGGCAAGTCAGGAGCAGCCAGGATGTGGCTTTCGTCTGTGAGGAGTGCCACCAGGAAGGTTTAGGTTATATTTTCCTCAACCTGCGGCATCTGCACGGCGCTGACACCCGCCTCCTCGAAAAAATGGAGACGATCAAGAAATCGGTCAGCCTCGTCAACTTGCTGAAGGAATTCGGGATAACGGGTGAGCCAGCCGGGACAAGTAACCTTTATCTCGGCCGTTGTCCTTTCCATCAACAGGAAGCCTCTTTTCTTTTCGACGACCGGGAATATTACTGTTTCTGCGAGGGCCTTAAGGGAGACGTTTTCAGTTTTCTCATGAACTATTACCGGGACGTTGAACGCAAAGATATGACGCTGAAAAAGGCTGTCGATTATCTCTTAAGCAAAGTCCCGGCCTAATTTTAGCTGTTATATCGTCGAGGTAGGCGTCGTCAATAGTTACGAAACAGTTCCCCCCACTCTGTTCGGAGGATTTTTTTCGTCCGCCGGCGGCCGATAAACGGGTGCCAAAGCCAGTCATGAAAGATGACCGAGGCTAAGTAGGACCAGGGGGTGATAAACGACCGGAGGAGGATTTTCTCCAGAGGTTTGAGCGGCCCCCAGTAGATGAGTTTCTGCCCCCGGCTGGCTAAGGTGTTGGCCGCCTTCTGAAAATGGAAATTAACCTCGGAAATATCCTCACCCACCACTTCGATTTCTTTGGGGTCGCCACATCCCAGACCAGCCTCGTGGGCTAAGCGAATGAATTTCAGGTCCAGCGGTTCAAAACCCATCATTTTAGCGGCAATGGCATCGATCGCCACCTGGTCGGCGCTGGCCAGCAAGTAATTCTTGATGTGAGGCACCATGCAGCGTGGACCTGGGCCGTCGCCGGCTATGGTCCCGTCCATGACCGCAAAAATCCCCCGGTGAATTTCCTTCTGAATCTGCAAAAGGTCAACCAGGGTCTCGTGGATGACGCTGTGAGTCCAGTGCCGCCTCTCCTGCAGCAGGCCGCCAAACGCGTTCTTCATCGCGCCGGTCATCGTGGTAAACACGTGGGTTTTCATCGTCGGCAGATGAATGATGTTTGCCCCAAGAAAGCGTTTGGGGATTTCAATCCCCTTGGGGAAAATGGTCTGCAATACTCTTATCTTTCCTTTGGGCTCATACTTAACCCATTCCTCACCTTCATAAAGGTGAATGTTGCGGAGCCCGTACTTCTCGACCACCGGCAGGTGCTTATTCCGCTTTTCACCTTTCTTGGCCGAAACAACGACGGTCCGGTTATGGCAGGCATAAATCGAGTCGCGGGAATAGCCGTCCTCGAGTAAAGTCTTGATCACGCCTTCGAGCTGCCAGGGTGTGGTCGAACAGGCCGGGTAATAATGATGCCAAGAAATGTTAATTTTCAAGGCGATTTCCGGCCCACGGGGAAGGTATTGCTGGTAATCAGCCAGATGCATCAATCTCTTGATATCGGCCAGGACAGTGGCCGGTGAAGTCTTGACCACAGCTACTTTGGCTCTCTCCATCGTGTCACCTCAGGACATAGATTATCAAAACTATCGATAGTCCCCATAAAAAAATGTTTATCAATAAAGGCTTATCCCTCAAGACAAGCTCCTCCGGGCTTCCGCCGAGCCCTTTTTGATGAACCAAGTAAAGGTAACGAAAAATCCCGTAAAGCACAAAAATAGAGCTATAAACAAGGTTCCTGGTGCCGAACTTTTCCACCGTCTCGGCCGAAATCGTGTAAAGACAATAGGCGATAAGGGTCGAAGCCGTGACCACCGAAATCATCTGGTCAAGAAGATAAGCGCTGTATTCTTTCAGGATAGGCCGGTGGTCCGCCGCCCTGTTTTCAAGCAAGACTAATTCATGGCGTCGCTTACTCATCCCGACAAAAAGCGAGAGGAGCGAGGTGCAAATCAAAAGCCAGGAAGAAATGGGCACCTGAATAACTAATGCTCCGGCGACTACGCGGAAAACAAACCCCGAGGCGAGAACAAAGATATCTAAGATAACAATATGCTTGAGCCAGGCGGAGTAAGCCACCTGGAGCAAAAAATAACCAGCCGTCACTAAGAAAAAGGGCAGCCCTAACTTGAAGGCCCAGAACAAAGCGACGGCGCTCCCTGCTAAGAAAAAGCCGATGGCGACTGCGGGCCGCAGCTCGCCTGAAGCCAGCGGCCTCTTTTTTTTGACCGGATGGGCCCGGTCTTCGTCGAGGTCACGAAGGTCATTCCATAAATAAAGAGACCCGGAAAGGAGGCAGTAAAGGACGAATGCCTCGGCGGCCTTGAGCAAGCTCTCTTTTTCGAACAGGCGCTCGGCAAAAACCAGGGCCGCCAGGAGGAAGAAATTTTTTGTCCATTGAGCCGGACGCATCGCCCGCCAAAGCGAAGTCAAGGTCGCTTTCATTACCCGTCATTTTAGCCAAAAAGACGGCGGCGGACAATCCAACGTTTTTTTGATAAAATTAAGAAACGATGGAATTCAAGTCGGAACCCCGAAAAGTTGCCCAGGAAAGCCTGAACTACAGCCGCCTCACCCGCAAAAATACAGCCTTCACCCTGCTTCTATTCGTCAGCCCCTTTATCCTCCTGCTGCTTTTTATGAACTTCACCCTTTCGCGCCTCATCCGGCAGCAAGCTTTTAATCAATTAGCTATGACGGTAGAAGAAAATACCAAGATAATCTCCCTCTTCCTCCAGGACAGGGAAACCGATTTTCGCGCCTACCGTCAGGTTAATATCGACAGTTTAGCCGAGATTGAGGAACTGCGTTCTTCCCTTGAGCTTCTGGTCAAAGACAAGCCCTGGTATGAGTTTTTTTTCATCGCCAACCAGCAGGGTTTAATTATTTTCTCGACAAATGAGCAAATTAAAGGCGAAAACATCGCCTCCAAAAATATTTCCAGGCCGCTCAAAGGGGCGAATTTTATAATTCAGGCATTTTCTACTCCGACCTCTTGAAGCGACCCGCCCTCCTCCTGGCCCAGCCTCTGGTTAACCTCAGCGGCCAGACGGTTGGCGTCCTGGCCGTCTCCCTCAACCTCAATCATTTTTATAATCTTATTTTCGACCTCCGCATGGGCGAGACTTCGGAGCTTTTCCTGGTTGATTCGGCGGGCTTGCTTCTCTCACCCACCAAATTAGGCGGCCGGCCTCTCCAGGATTATGGTTTTTTCGCTGGTGAGAGCAACCCCCATCAGGGAGAAAAGGGAGTAACAGTGCATGTGGACTATCGAGGCCAAAAAGTCCTTTGTGCTTACGAGAAAATTCCCGGCACGGATATTTACCTTGTTTCCGAAGTCGACTTGAAAGAAGCTCTGGTGCCTGTAGCTAAGGCCAACCGGATAATAATCGCTGTTTTTGGTGTCTTTTTTCTTATCCTGACTGGGATCTCCCAGCTCCATTCCCAGCGGACAACCGGACTCGTCCGCCGCCTGACCCAGGGTCTGAGCCAGGCCCTGGAGGAAACAAGGTCGAATAGTCAGCAGCTCGACAAGCTTAATATAGAACTGGCCAATAAAATCAAAGAGACAGAATTTCTGGCTGAAGAGCTCCGGCTTTCCAAGGAATACATCCTTCAACTTATTGATAGTCTTTCCCCGGGGGTAATTGGCCTGGACATCAAGGGCAAGATAACGCATTTTAACCGGGCTTTCCGGGAGATGTTTGCTGTCGGGGAGCTCAAACCCGGCGACGACTTCTTCACCTCACTTCCATGGCTGAACGAACGGGAAATCGAAGCGGCTTTTGAAAACACGGTCATGACGGGTAAACCCCAGCAAATACCCAGGAAGACTCTGAGTCGCCGGCCCGAAGAATATTTCCGTTTTTCCTTTTTTCCAGTCTGGGACGCCAAGAAGCAAATTCAAGGAGTCAGCTTGCTGATTGAAAACATAACCGAAAGAGAACAACTCGAGGCGCAATTAGCTGAATACGAAAAGCTTTCCGCCCTCAGTCAGCTGGCGCTGGGCGCGGCCCATGAAATCAACAACCCGCTTCAAGGAATTTCCTCCTACTTAGAGAATCTCGCCGAACAAGCTGAAAATGAAAAAGACAAAGAAGAAATTTCCCTGGTCCTGGAAAACGTCACCCGGATTTCAGAAACCATCCGGGGGTTGCTCAACTTTGCCCGGCCTTCCCCGCCCCAGTTTACCAAAGTCAACCTGAATCAACTCGCCGAAGAGACTCTTTCTTTTCTCAGCCATCAACCCATCTTCCGGAATATCCGCATCGAAAAATCCCTGGCACCGGCCCTGCCGCAGATTACCGCCGACCTCAATCAAATCCGCCAGGTCCTGACCAACGTCTTTATTAACGCGGCGCAAGCGATGCCTCAAGGAGGCTTGTTAAAAGTCTCAACCTCTAAGGTAAAATTCAAAGATTACGTCCAGGTGGAAATCAGCGACACCGGTTGCGGCATTCCGCCTGAAAACATGAAAAAAATTTTTGACCCCTTCTTTACCACCAAGAAAAATCAGGGAACGGGGTTGGGTTTAAGCATCAGTTTGAGCTACATCAAGAACCATCGGGGGGAAATCAGCGTCCAGAGCCAGGTGGGAAAGGGAACAACGATAACTATCCTCCTGCCCATAAGGCAAACCGGGAGGAGCTCGGTTCAAGAGGTAGACATTATTTCATGAGCCAGCCTACCATTCTCATCGTCGACGACGAAGTTCTCACCCTGAACAACCTCAAAAAGGTGCTGGAAAAAGAGGGCTACGAAGTTCTTATAGCCGATTCGGGCGAAGCCGCTTTAGAAATCGTCGAGCGATTCAAGCCCCAGATTCTCCTCCTCGACCTGATGCTTCCCGGGATTTCGGGTATCGAGGTCTTGAAAAGGGTTAAGGAGAGCGGCGGCGAAACTTTGGTCATTATGATGACGGCTTATGAGATCTTAGAGAGAGCTGTAGAGGCAATGAAACTCGGCGCCTATGATTATCTTCTTAAACCCTTCAGGCTCAACGACCTGAGGAGTACCCTCCGCCGAGCGCTCGAAACGCTCAGCTTGAGAATTCGGGTCCATGAGCATTTGGAATCAGAAAAGGGGCGTTACTTTTTTGGCCGGGTTGTGGCCCAAAGCCAGAAAATGAAGGAAGTGGTGGCCATTGCCAAGCGAGTGGCGGCGGCCGACAAGACCACGGTCCTCCTTCTCGGGGAAAGCGGGACAGGAAAAGAACTCCTGGCCAAGGCCATTCACTACCAGAGCCCGCGAGCTGACCGGCCGTTAGTCGAGATCAACTGCGCCGCCATCCCCGAGACTCTGTTGGAGAGCGAACTTTTTGGCTACGAGGCAGGCGCTTTTACTGATGCCCGAAAAAGAAAGCTCGGCCTGGTTGAAAAAGCCAACGAAGGGACGCTTTTCCTGGATGAAATCGCTGATATGTCCCTCAACCTGCAGGCAAAGCTTCTCCGGGTGCTGGAAGAAGGCACTTTTACCCGGCTCGGCGGCTACCAGGAAATAAAAGTCAACCTGCGAGTCATTGCCGCCACCAACGCTGACCTGGCCAAAGCTGTCGAGAAAGGGACCTTTCGCTCCGACCTCTTTTACCGTTTGAACGTCGTCCCCATCCACATTCCGCCGCTACGGGAGAGACCAGAAGATATTATTCCCTTAGCCCTATCGTTTATTAAGGAATTGAACCAGGAACTCCATCGTTCTTTTGAAGGTATTACGCCGGAAGCGGCCGAGGCGCTGACCAATTATTCCTGGCCGGGAAATGTCCGTGAGTTGCGCAACATCATCGAGAGAATAATGTCCCTCAACGTGGATACTGAAATCAGGCTCCACCATCTTCCTCTGGAGGTCAGGTCGCAGCCTAAATCAGAAGAAAAACAATGGCTGGAGGAAATTATCCAGGAAGGAAAATACCCCACTCTGGAGGAGCTCGAAAGGTCCTATATTTCCCACATCCTTAAAATAACAGGCAACAACAAGACCAAAGCTGCCAGGATTCTCGGAATCCATCCCTCTTCCCTTTTCCGGAAACTCAAGACAGAAGGTTAATTTTCACCGCCTATTGCATTTTGCACTATCGCAAAATGCAATAAAAGAACTTTCCCAATTCCTTTTTTCCTTTATTTTCAATTAGTTAGAAATTGGCCCGCTTCTTGCAATTAAAAGGGGTGTGATCATAAGGAGGTTATAATATGAAAAATAATTCTCAAACCCTCAAGCGAGCCGAGGAGGCTCTTGAGCCCGAAACCGGGTTGGCGGAAATCATCCCATTTCCCCGGCCGGTTAAGTTGCGGGCAAAGCGAGCCCCTCGGAAGGCCAAAATTAGGGGCACTTATCTTTTTTACAAGGGAAAGAAAATCCCGATTGCCCAGTTCCAGAAAGCCGGCTACGACCGGCTGTTGAGGCTCCTGGTCAAAGAGATCGGATAAGGAGGTAGGATACCCATGTCCCAGGAAAAAGCAAAGATCAGTTATATGAGTCAGGTAACGGCCAAGGAATACGACCCTTTTCTTGAGGCGACCCTCCAGTTCGAACGGGCGGCATCTTTTCTGGACCTGGACCCCTGGATTTACCAGAGGCTAAAGTATCCGGAAAAAGAGTTGACAGTTCACTTGACTATTACCATAGATAACGGTCGGGCCGAATCCTTTACGGGTTTCCGCGTGCAGCATTCGACAGTTCGTGGTCCGGCAAAAGGAGGCATAAGATATTCTCCGAATGCCTCCCTGAGCGAATGCAAGGCCCTGGCGGCCTGGATGACCTGGAAGTGTGCTGTTCTCGACCTGCCTTTTGGCGGCGGGAAGGGAGCTATTATCTGCGACCCTCTTCATATGTCTGAGAACGAGCTCCGCAAGCTAACCAAGGAATACACGCTGGCGATTAGAGACATAATTGGCCCGTATAAGGATATTCCTGCCCCTGATATGTTTACCAACGCGCAGACTATGGCCTGGATTGCCGACGCCTACAGCCAGAGTATTGGCTATCTTGAGCCAGCAGTGGTTACAGGCAAACCCCTTCACCTCTGGGGGTCGCAGGGCCGGGCTATGGCAACCGGATATGGTCTGTTTTTTGTCCTGGAAGAAGCCTGTCGTTATCTTCAGATGGAAATGCCTGGCAAGGCGGCCGCCATCCTCGGGTTTGGCAACGTCGGCTCGTCGATTGCCAAGCTAATTTTCAAAGCAGGCTGCAAGATTATCGCCATCACCGATATATTTGGCGGCATCGTTAACCTTCAGGGAATTGACCCGTTTGAACTCGAAAAACACGTTACCCGAACCGGCTCGGTGGTGGGTTTTCCAGGAACTGAACCGATTGACAATGAAACCTTGATTTCGCTGCCGTGTGATATTCTGATTCCCGCAGCTTGCGAAGGCCAGATTAACCGGGAAAACGCTTCCCGAGTAAAAGCCAGGATTATCCTCGAAGGAGCCAACGGCCCCACCACCTTAGAGGCGGATGAAATCCTCAAAGAAAAGGGTGTCCTGGTCGTTCCCGATATTCTGGCAAACGCCGGCGGAGTAACCGTCTCTTATCTTGAATGGGTCCAGGACTTGCAGCGCTATTTCCTTAGCGAAGAGGAGATTCTGAAAAAGACAGAGAAAAAGATGAAAAAGGCGTTTGCTGATGTGGTGGCTGTGGCTGAAAAAAATAAACTCACTCTGCGTGAGGCCGCCTATATCCTGGCTGTAAGCCGGGTGGCTGATTCGCTTCAAGCCCTTGGAAGAGCTGCCTGAACGTACTCCTTCTTAACCTTATTTCAGGGGGAGGGCATCGCCCTCCCCTCTCCTTTTTCTTGACCGATTATTTTAATTTTTTCCTCTTCTTTTTCTCGATTCTACCAGCCAGAATCGAGGGGGTTATTCTTGCAGCAGCCGGCCCCGGCCTGGTTCGACCGGAATCAGCTCGTCAATTTTATAAATATGAGCCTTTTGAAAATTTTCAATAAGAGGAGCTTCGGCGGTAACACGCTTCGGGTCAAGACCCAATTTTTCCACTCGACGATAAGTCGGCAGCTCTCCAGCTTATCCGACCAGCTGGCTATGGCTACCATGGCTGTTCCTTTTTTCTGGTAAACGGTCGCCAGAATTCCAGGCTTATCGGTTTCGACCGGGCAGTTAGGTGACCAGTAGCCCGTCATTTCCGCCTGAGATATTCCGAACTCATTCAAGGCTTTCCACGGCGGCTGCGGGTCGCCGGCCCAGGGCAGCCGGGCA
>JBBIRF010000052.1:0-15393 GCA_037441905.1 Candidatus Aminicenantota bacterium | reverse complement strand
ACTCCCCAAATCAGTCCTTTGGGGTCGGTCTTTCAGGCGAGGCCAATTTTTTGCGCCCAAACATAGCTCTCCGACCCACGCATCTTTTAACCTTACTCCCGATAAAATTATATCCCCCTTGGCTAAGGTAGCGTCAACCCCCAGGTTTCACGCGAGGCCTAAGATTCTGAACGGCGAACTTAACCTCAACTTATAGCATTTGACAAATCACCTGACAGATTTTTCGGTTCATAGACCCGGTTTTCAGTTCTTAGACCTGGAATCCATAAAGAGTGTGCTCGAGGTCAGTAAAATTCCGGGAAATAATGCTTAAGAGCGTCTCAGAAAAAGCCCCCAAGGATTTTTCTGACCCCGGAGTTCTTTTTAAGCGGCGTTAGGTTTCCGGACAAAGCCGAGAGATCCATCGATTAACCTAATCTCCCCTAAGCTCAAATACATACCGGCCAGAACCAACCCGAACAACGATGCTTCGGCCTCTAAGCTGGATTTCATTAATCCCCGGAAGCTGAGATTTCAGCTGGTTATCGGCCCAAACGATAGTACCTCCTTCGGCCAGCCCGATGTTTCTCAGGTTGAAAACCGGGATGAAGACTTCGGCCTCGCTTCCAACCGGTATTGTTATCTCCAGCCGGACTACGCGCTCTCCCCTCGCCCAGCCGCAGCTGACAAGCCCGTTTATGGTTTCGATAGAGCCAGAGGCATGGGTCAGGTCGCGGACCATCTGCGGCCTGATGATTATTTTCTGGAAAGCCTGGGACGCCGGGGCTAAGTTTATCCCCGCAAGGGCCCGGTAGAACCAGGCGCCGACGCTCCCGAACATCGGATGGTTGTGGGAGTTCATCGAAGGGCCCTCACGTTTCTGCCAGAGCTCCCAAAGAGTGGTTGCGCCGTTCTTTAGCATATAGCCATAACTCGGAAAATCGGTCTTGGTCATGATGTCGTAGGCCAGGTCTGCGTTTCCGGCAGAAGTCAGCACATCAAGAATGTACTTTGTGCCAATAATCCCCGTGGTCAGATGAGAATCATGTTCATAAACGATGTCGTTGAAAAGGGCGCTCCAGGCTCCTCGTCTCTCTTTCTCTGTGGCCAACTTGGCAAAAAGCGGCAGGGTGTTCGCAGTTTGGCTCGGGCCATAGTTTCCATTTTTAGCGTCAAAAAACTCGCGATTAAAAGCGATTTTGATTTCTTCGGCCAATTTATCATAAGCTTCAGCCTCGCTGTTTTTTGAGAGAGCGCGAGCCATCTCCGCTAAGATCTTCACGTTGTAGTAATAATAAAAAGTCGAGACCAGACTCCCGGGGCACTTATCAATCGCCACCCAGTCACCATAATGGCTCAAGCGGAGGATGCCGTCTTCAGCCTTTTGGCGTAAAAACTCAATGTATTTCTTGACCGAATCATAATGCTCTTCAACGACCCGGCGGTCGCCATAATATTGATACATATACAAGGCAATCAGCGGATAAGCTGCTCCCCAGGCGGGGTCCGCAGGCCGTTGACCCCACACGTGAGGCACAGTATCCGGAAGCGAGCCGTCCTCTGCCTGAGCATCGCGGATATTCCGGAGAAAATTGGTGTAGAAAGCTGCCATATCAAAATTCATGATGGCTTCTTCCGCCGTCACCTGGGCGTCTCCCAGCCAGCCCATCCGCTCATCCCGCTGACAGCAATCGGTCGGGATGCTGTGGAGGTTGGTCCTCTGGCCCCAAAGGATGAGGCGCTGGATATCGTTTAGTATCTGCTTCGAACAGATGAAATTTCCTGCCGGCAAAACGGAGGTATGAACGACGCGGCCGCGCAGAGAATCAATCGTCGGGGTTTGCGGAAATCCAGTGACCTCGATGTAGCGGAAGCCGTGGTAGGTGAAGCGAGGCTCCCAGATTTCTTCGCCTTCCCCGCGAAGGATGTAACGGTCTTCGGCTCGCGCTGAGCGAAGATTTTCCTGGTTGATCATTCCGTTTTCATAAAGAAGCTCGGCGAAACGGAGCCTGACCTCTGAGCCTCGTTGGCCTTTTACTCGAAGCTGGGCCCAGCCGCTGATATTCTGACCAAGGTCAAAAACATAGACTCCTGGGGCAGGGTTGGTCAGGCGCAATGGAACTAAGGTGTCGACTACTTTTATCGCCGGCATCAGCTGAGCTGAAAGCATTCCACCTGGAGCCTTAACTTTTTGGGCCGGTTTCCAGCCTTTTTCCTCAAGACCAGGCAAGTCCCAGCCAGGCTGTTCTAAGCGAGCATCGTAGGTTTCGCCGTCGTAGATACTGTCCTCGACGATGGGGCCAGGAGCGGTTTTCCAGTCAGTGTTAGAGTGAATTTCCGTCAGGACGCCGTCTGCACCCTCGATATAAAGCTGGAGGAGGAGCGCCCGGGATTTATACCACCCTTGACCCAGCATCACGCCGATGGCGTTTTTCCCTTTTTTCAGGTAGGGCGTTACATCATGGGTCACGTAGAGGACTCTTTTCGAATAAGTGGTCCAGCCTGGGTCAAGGACATGGTCGCCGACCTTCTGGCCGTTGAGGCGAAGTTCGTAATAACCAAGCCCGGCAATAAAAACGCGGGCCCGACGCGGTTCCTGCGGCAGGTCAAATTCCCGGCGGAAAAGATTTTCGCCACCTATCCATTCGCCTTTCCAATCTGAGGGGGAAAAGAGTCCTGTGTCAAAGCGAGCCACCCTACTCCAGGGGCTTACTTCGTCGCGGCTGTCCCAGACGCGAACTTTCCAGTAATATGTCCGATTACTCTTGAGTGGCTTTCCCTGATAGACAACCTGGATGGATGAGTCTGAGGCGACCTTCCCTGAATCCCAGAGGTCAGCGACGTCAGCATCAGGAGAAGATGAGACAATGAGCTGGAAGGCAGTTTGCTTCTGGCCCCGGTCTGGATGCCGAATTTTCCAGAAGAAACGCGGGTTGGGCGTATCAACCCCAAGCGGGTCAATGAGGTATTCGACGCGGAGGTCGTAGGGAGCGAAATCGTGAGGCGCAAAATCGTAGGGAGCAAGAGCAGAGCTGGTAGGTTTATTTGTTTCATAAAAAAAGTGGTCGTGGGGGAAAAGGTTAGGGAGAGCGGGAGGAGGAGGAGGAGGAGGAGGAGGAGGAGAAGAAGAAGAAGAAGAAGAAGGAAAGGGAAAGGAAGAGATGGCGGGAGCGAGAGAGGTGAAGTTATGGGGAGTGGCGGCGCGATACGGTAAGGGAGAGAGAGAAGTGGAGTTATGGGAGGCGAGGCCGTAAGGGGGAGGGTCGTAAGGGTGGAGTGAGTGGGGGATGAAGTTGTAGGGAAAAAGGTTGCGGGGCATATTGAGGGGCGTATCGGGGGGTGTTGGCTCGGAGGGAGTGGTGGCGAGGGAGATAAAGTTATATGAGCTGAGGCCCGGATGAATTCTCGGATAAATAGAGTCGGAGGCGTAAGGGTCGCAATGGATAAAATTATAGGGGGCTAATTTATAGGACGCGAGAAGGGCTTTTTCAAAAGGGTCCATCGCTGGGGCTATGGCCGGGGCGAGAATGGCCGATGATAGGAGCGAACCGGACAAGAGGAAAATAGCCAAGAAAACAGCCTTCAGGGAAGCCGCCCATGGATTTGGTTCTTCAGGGTTGCGATTTGGATAGATATTAGGACAGCAAGGAGGGTGATTATTTAGGGGGAAATTAAAGGGCACATTATCTCGTTTTGAGGCTTGCTGATTGGGTTGGTTCTTACCCATGTTGATTACCTCGCTAACAAAAAATAGGAAATATAGAATGTGTCCCCATTTTTACATCGCGAAATCCTCGTATTGCTTTCCCTGGAGCGGGAAGTCATACTTCCAAAGGCAAAGCGTTCCGTACCGCCAGGGTCCTTCGAGGGCGGGGACATCTGATGGAGATGTATAGAAGACCGCATAAAACCGAGGGTTCCGCGACCAGGGCCGGAGCACCCTGTGGTCGAATTCAAGGCCGTTCATTTCAGCCCGGACGATGTGCCAGTCGACCTGCTGGGAAATAGGCCAGGATGTGGGGTCGATTGCCCTGAGCCTCGCCTGAAAGTTTTTTAATTCACGATACTGTTTGGCCATCGCCTCGGCCGTGTAATCGGGGACGCCGTCGATAATCGCCGGCTTCTGGAATTCCCTCCATTCTTCAAAAAGCTTGACAAGGTCTTCATATGTCCCCCCGCTGGTTAGGGCTTTCTGTTTGCTGGCGGGCGAACAACCGAGGAAGCCCAGAGAGATGATAACCAGGCTAAGGCCTAGGCCAATCCCAATTAAAGTTTCGAAGGACAATGCTTTACAGAAAAATAAATGAGAACGTTGATAAATTTTATTCATCCCCTCCTCCTCACCTGATTCTTAAAAGCATAGGGCTCATTTACAAATCCTTCACCATTCATCAAGAATCATTAGAAGAAACGCCTCTTCTTTGTTCGCCACTTGCCAAAATCATTTTTCTTAACTTTTTTCTATAGCTTAAATTTCTTCCCTAACTTATGGAGGCTTTTCATCGATTACAGGAATATTCATGGATTTAGCAATGATATTGGCAAAAAAACGCGCGTGGGTTCTGTCCGGGCAACTTACTGGTCGCACCTTCAATTTGGCTGCATAGTTATCTTTGTTTACATATAATATCGTAAGTTCGCCACTTTCGCTTATAGCTGATATACGGGTGGGGCGTTTGGCTGCTATGTTTTCACTCCAGATAATTTGATTGACGTAGACGTCTTCGGCAAGTTTTTGCATAAAATGTTTTTGTCCCGCATCCACTTCAGGTTCCCTCCAATCATGAATTATTTTTTCGCTTGGCTTACGATTTGATTTATCAAGCTTTATAAGATTGGCAGGAAAAGCATCCCTTTCTCTCGTTAAATCTCTTATTTCGCGCCGCAACTTCTCAAGTTCGAGCTGTTTTTTCGCGACTTCTTCTGCCGCCATCCCCTCGACAAGTTCGAGAATTTCATCCTGCATTTTCTTAAAGAGTTGACTTTTTCTTATATATTCTTCCTCGATGCTTATCATTCTCTCCTGATACCTCTTAAAATTTTCGCATTCAGGACCTTTATCTCGCAAACATCTTTCAACCAGAGTCCATAAGGCGATATCGGCGTCAGCCACTGTTATGAAAGAATACTCTGCAGCGTACATCCTCAAAATAGAAAGATAATCCAGATACTCATCGACGTAATTATCTTTTGCGGGGAGTCTTAAAGCACATCTTACAGGGGGGCTAATAATGCCGTAATTTTCGGGGTCGATGAAACGAAGAATAACGGATGTAACTTCAATATTCTTAAAGATGCTATATAAAACTGAAATTACGCGGCGCTCATTTTTGGTTAAATCTTTGAATAAGCCCCTTGTTTTCTTGACTTCAGTTCTATATTGCCACCAAGAAGGAATCATCCAGAACTCATTGAACCATCATAATTTTTTCGACCTCATTCTTTTTAGCAGCTTATAGCGCAGGGGCTTATCTGTACCCTTAAGCGGTTCGAACATTGACTCGAGTTTATCAAACTTCGGCACTCTCCCGAACATCTTGCGGAATTGATCGTCGGCACAGGCGCGGCATAATTTCAAATCGAAGGAGCTCATAATAATGACCCTTGGTCTCTATAAAACTTATTGTTGCATTCCTAGATTCGGGCTTCCTTCATAAATTTCCATGCTCCGCCACCCTATCTGCATCTTTTCTGTCCGGGAATGCATTTTATAATATGCCACAAAAACAGGCCCGGCGGAAATTCCTATTGCTCTGCGCACTGGGCATCATATTTCGCCATAATTTATATTTTTTCCCAAGAGACTAAGTTACTCAATTATTGGGTCAGAACCGGTTTTGATCAGAATTAAGCGAAGAAGGGGTAAAGATAATTCCCATCTTCCTAACCCAAAAACTGAAGATAAACAAACCTGGCGGGGCTCATTTGAGCCCTTTTGTCAGCTCGGCGAACCTTTCCCTATAGTCCTTGTCCAAGGCAGAATCAAATTCTGCAAACCATTTCTCTATATACTGAGAATGATCCCCCGGGTTTTTTTAAGTAGCCTTTGAAACACTATTGACCACCCTTGCTACCTTAATGTCGATTTCGATTCCCGCCAGCTTGTCTCGGGGCGGAAACCTACCGAGCATTACCGCCTCTCGATACAAAGCTTCGACAAGACGGATGTTACGAAAGAAATCGGCGGGTTCTTTCTGGAGGATTCTCTTTTCCAGGCTCCGTATGGCTTCTGGATTCTTAATCAACTGGGAAAAAGCTCCTCGATTTGGTATTCTAATTATATCACATTCTCAGGCCTTTTTTGCCACCTCCAACGTCGCCGTCAAAATCCTTGAAGAGAAACAATATATTAAGGCGTTTCTTCCAGCTAAATCCGTTCTCTCTATCCTATTATCGACTTATGAACCGCAACATCGCCATACTCATCATGTGATGCTCCAGCGCCGCCTCTCAATTAGCAAGTCAGATAAGCAATTAATATAATAAGTAAATAAAAAATAATCTCCTCCGCCAATTTCCGCCTTACGGAAAAAAATTCGCGGTTACTTACACGTATCCGCTCTTTTCTTACCGGGAACCAACTATAAAATTGAATACTCTTTGCCGTAGCGGAGCATCTGCTTGACGTAATCTTCGGGGTAGAAAATCTTCACGTCAACGATTTTTCCGTTTTCGTACACCGGCTCCAGCTCGGGGTTGATGAACCCGGCATAAGGAGCCAGTTTCAGCTTGCGGTAGCGTTCGAGCACTTCCTTATGCAATTCGGGGTCAACCTTTACGCCGTATGTTTCCACCAGCGCCTTGGCTGCCTCGTAGTCGCCTTCGCTGGTGATTCTCTGGACCTCTTTTAGCAGTTCGCCGTAAAGCTCGCGAAGCCTCTGGTAGTCGTTGATGACGAAATAGGTCTTCCCGTCTTTGGTGACCCGCGAAATGACATTTTCCGGCTTGCCCTTTTCATAAACCCAGTGCGAGACAAGCGCCCGCGCCCTCATGTGGGCTTGCTCGATGTTCTTGCCCGGTTCAATCCGGACCAGCTGGGTCAGGAGACCGTTTCGAATTTGCACGTCGTAGGCAGCCTTAGCCGCTTCCTCATTCGGCAGGATTCCGAGTTCAATCATCTTCGGGTCCATGATGAAGTAAAGGGCAAAAAGGTCAGCTCGCGCCTCTTCGATGGGCGAGTGATAGTTCTTGAGGTCCTCGCTCTTTGCCCCGGGCAGCAGTTTGCCTGAACCGTGGCCCAGGCATTCATGTAAATCCGTATGTACATTGCCGACCAGCGACCCATACTTCTTGATTCGCTCCAGTATCTCTTCGTTATAGGTAAATTCCGGGCCGAAAGGCGAATCCAGCGACGACTGGTCGTAAGCATAGGTAATGTTTTCCAGCGTAACCGATTTCGACCCGTAAGTCCGGCGGATCCAGTTGGGATTGGGAAGGTTGATGCCAATGGGCGTTGAAGGATAGCAGTCGCCCCCGAGCATAGCTGCCGTAATGACCTTGGCGCTTACCCCTGTGGCTTTTTCCCGCTTGAACCGCGGGTCAATGGGCGAATGCTCCTCAAACCACTGGGCATTGGCCGCTATGGTTTCAACACGCCGGGTAGCCTCCGGGTTTTTGAAATTGACCAGTGCCTCCCAGGTAGCCTTCATGCCCAGGGGGTCGTTATAGACTTCTATGAATCCGTTGACAAAATCAACCACCGATTCAGTGTCTTTTACCCAGAGGATGTTGTATTCATCAAATTTCTTGAGGTCGCCGGTGCGGTAATACTCGATGAGCTTTTCAATCACCTGGCGCTGCAGGTCGTTTTCTGCCACGGCGGCCGCTTTTTCCAGCCAGTAGACGATTTTTTCGATGGCTGGACCGTACTTGCCGCCAACGCGGTAAACCTCTTCCACAATCTTGCCGTCTTTCTTCACCACCCGGGAGTTAAGGCCATAAGAAATAGGCGTTGGGTCGTTCTTGTCGATAAGGCGGGCATAATATTCTTCTACTTCTTTCTGGGTTACGCTTTCATAGAAATTGACGGCGGAGTTGGCCACCAGGTCGAGCGACGGGTCCTGGCAGACTTTCTTGGCGTCGACTTTCGGGTCAAAAATGATTGGCTTCAGGAAAGCGATGAATTCATCAAGCGATTGACCTTCCTCGAGCGGGAAAGTAACGCCGGCGCATCCCTTGACCAGCGACTCGAAATATTCGGGGCTGAAATCGGGCAGGATTTTGTCGGTGGAATAATGATGATGGATGCCGTTGGAAAACCAGACCCGCTTGGTGTAAACCATGAACTTTTCCCATTCAGGAGTGGTACGGTCTCCCTGGTAGCCTTCAACGATGGCGTCGAGGGTTTTGCGGATTTTGAGGTTGTGTTTGTAATTCTGGTCAAAGATGATATCCCTCCCCCAGAGAGCAGCCTGGCTGAGGTAGTAAATGAGCTCTTTCTGCCGGGGGGTTAATTCTTCAAACCCGGGAACCTGGTAGCGGAGAATCCGGATGTCGGCAAACTGGTCAACCTGCCACTTGAAGGCCTTAGTGCCTTCGGCCCTGGTTTCTTTGGCTTTTTCCGGCGCTTTTTTACAAGCGGCGACAAACAGAACTATAAACCCGAGAAATAACAACGCTACAATCTTCCTCATTCCTTCACATCTCCTTTGTCATTTTATGATTCATTTATAATTGGCGTCTTCAACAGTTTCACTTTACTCATCAGCTCCCTATATTACCAAAATTACAGGACACAATATATATTTCCCTATTTTCAATAGCTATTCGATAGATATAGATAAAGGGAAAAATTATAAAACCGGGGATGTAATACTTATACCCTTTTTCTAATGAATAGCCCCCCCGCGTCAGGCGGCCAAGAACAGCGTACTATGTCCCGAGTTTTTCAGCCTTAATATCGTCTATTTGCCAGTATATCCCAGGCGAGGCCACCAGAAAATGCGGAGAGCCATCCAGAAGCTCAGAAGTTTGCTGGAGCTCTGCTAAGCCGCAGGGCTATAAAAGGCATCTATTACGACTCTTGGCAATAAGCGGTTCTTAGTTTGACAAAAAAGGTGTAATAATTTACAATTATCGGTGTAACAAAAGACAATGATAGCCCTAAGGTCTAAGGTTACTCAAAAGGTTTTAAATTATTTTTTTCTCAATCCTCATGAGAGTCTTCATATTAACGAATTGGCAAGAACCCTCGGGTTAGATAAAAGAAATCTAGTAAAGAAACTTCGCGAGCTTGAGAAAATCGGCATCCTTAAAAGCGAAAAAAAAGCAAATCTCAGGCTTTTTAGCCTCGACCGAAAATTTCCCCTTTTCAAAGAATATAAAAAGATCATTCTGAAGACGGTAGGTATTGAAGATAGGCTAAGAAAGATTACTAGCGAAGTGCCGGGCATTAGTAAAGCTTATATATATGGCTCGTATGCTCGAGACAAAATGAACCCTCACAGCGATATAGATGTGCTGGTCGTTGGAAACCATGAAATCCGCTCTCTCCAAAAAAAGATAATTTCCCTCAAGCATGAGATTAACCGAGAGATTAATTGCGTCAATATTAGCGAGGAGGAATTCAGGAAAAGAATAGAAACGAAAGACCCCTTCCTCTCGGAAATATTTAAAAAGAAAACAATTAGGCTTGCTTGATGAATTTTGAGAACAGGTATTTTGTTAGGTTCAGTTTTAGCCGAGAGCAAGTTGAGCAAAATCTTGCCAGCGCCTTTAGAGACTTAGAGATAGCCGAAAAGGATCCTATTCTTGATGTCAAGTTTACTTATGCCTACATGGCGCTAATTAAGGGAGGAATTGCCCTTTTTGCCCATCATCAAATTAGAATAAAGAGTATCCCCGGCCATCAAGCCAAAATTATCGAAAAGATGGCCCAAATGCTTAACGACGAGACAATTGAAATACTTGGCGATGCGATGCGCCTGAAAAGGAATCAGGATTTTTATGCAGGCGGAATAGAAGTCACTGAAAAAGAGTGCCAAGAGTATTTGGATTTTGTAAAAGGTGTTCTCCGAAAGATACGAGAGATAATTCGGGGCGGATAGCATTTATTTTGGCCCGGCTTGATGGGTCAGATATAGACCAGTTCTTAGTGAGAGCTGGAGAATAAGTTATTATCATTGCAAGCATTTTTTTGTTCTATCTATCATCTAACCGGGAGAAGAACCTAAAATTAGGCAAGGTTTTATTTTGGCGGTTAGAGAAAATGAATAATTTTTTCCCCATAAAATGATAATCTTTAGGTTGCTAAGGCCGAAATAACCCCAAAAAGCAAGAAACTGAAGATGATGCTTCCCTCCCTCCCCATGTAACTAAGGCCGAGATACCTGAAAAAAGAGGTTTGTCTTATAAATGGTGAGACTTAAATCATGGTTCATTCTTGATTTTTATTTTGATATAATCCCAGCGCTATTTTTTTAAGCTGGAGGGCAGATTATGTTTAAGGAACATCCTAAGGGATTAATCGTGGCCTTTTTTTCAAATATGGGCGAGCGCTTCGTTTTATACACCATGATGGCCATCCTGGTTCTATTCCTCCAGGCCACCTACGGTCTCTCAGCCGAAAGCGCCAGCAATTATTACAGCTGGTTTTATTTTGCTATTTATGCCCTGGCTCTTTTCGGCGGGTTTCTGGCTGATTCAACCGGCAAATACAAGCTCGTCATCGGAAGCGGAATTGTCGTCATGCTGGCAGGCTATATCTTGATGGCCATCCCGCGAATGCCTCTCACTTTGACTATCGCCGGCCTGTTTATCATCGCCTTTGGCAACGGACTGTTTAAAGGCAATCTGCAAGCTGTCGTCGGCCAGATGTATGACCATCCTCAATACGCCCGGTTGCGGGACACAGCTTACATGATTTTTTACATGGGCATCAACGTCGGCGCTTTCTTCGCTCCTTTCGCCGCGACGGGGATAAGAAACTGGTTTTTGAAATCCCAGGGATTCTTGCATGATGGAAGCCTGCCGGCTCTCTGCCATGCTTTCCTCAAAGGCAACCTCACAGCGCCCGAGGCGGTCAGCCATTTCGAAAGTCTCGCCAGTAAAGTATCAGGCAAGATTATCGCCGGAAGCGAGCAACTTACGACCTTTGCACGTAGCTACCTTGAGGCTTTCTCCCGAGGCTACAACTACGCCTTCGCCATAGCCGGAGCAGCCATGATTGTCTCGCTGGTTGTCTTTACCGTCTTTAACCGCTATCTTCCGAGCAAACCAAGGAAAAAGGCAGAGGCGGCAACTAAACCGACCGTCATCTCGTCGAAAAACGCCGTCGCTATCGTGGTCGCTCTTGCTCTCATGCTGGCGACGGCTTTCCTCTTCCGTTACCTCATGAATGATTTCGCCCTCGGTCTAGCCCTCGGCCTTTTCATCGGGTTCGTGGCCATAATCGTCAGTGTCTCAACACGGGAAGAAAAGCCACGGGTCATCGCCCTTATCATGGTGTTCGCCGTCGTCATATTTTTCTGGATGTCCTTCCATCAGAATGGTCTTACCCAGACATTTTTTGCCCGCGATTATACCGTCAAAGAAGTCGGGCGCTTTACCAACATTTTCTTCAACCTTAAGTCCATGCTGGCCTTTATCGCTTCCCTGGCCGGGCTTGTCCTCTTTTTTGTCCGCAAGAAAATCAGTGAGAAAATCTTAAGCCTGGTTGTTTTCGTCGGCGGCGGAGCTTTAACCTATTATTTCGTTCGAACCTATCAGGACCTTAACTCGATCGCTCCGGAAATTTTCCAGTCGTTCAACCCTCTTTTTATTGTTGTTCTGACCTTTCCTGTGATGAGTATCTTCGCCTGGCTTCGCAACAAGGGTAAAGAACCTTCAACCCCTCGAAAAATCGGCATCGGGATGATTCTCGCGGCTGCAGGCTTCACCATTATGCTTGTCGGCTCGCTTAAACTGATTTCGCCCAAGGAAATAGCTCTTCAAGGACTGACGGATTGGGCCAGAGTTTCACCTTACTGGCTGATTACAAGTTATCTTATTATCACGGTGGCTGAACTCTTCCTGAGTCCGATGGGTCTTTCCTTTGTTTCCAAGGTCGCGCCGGAGAGGTTT
Source organism: Candidatus Aminicenantota bacterium (assembly GCA_037441905.1). GTDB lineage: Bacteria > Acidobacteriota > Aminicenantia > Aminicenantales > CALLJL01 > CALLJL01. The sequence goes on along the minus strand of JBBIRF010000052.1, from coordinate 3,354 downwards.
CAGGGACTGATGCAGGGGGGCTGGCTTCTGGCGACAGCTGTCGGGAATAAGCTGCTTTTTGTCGGCGGGTATCTCTGGGAAAGAACCGACCTGTGGCTTGTCTGGGGAATTTTTGTGGCCTGCTGTCTTCTGTCGGCTGCCTTCATTTTTTCCATCATGAAGAAGCTTGAACAGGCTACCTCCTGAAAGCAATATCACTTCATCCCTCCCAGTTTCTCTATCCGGGGCGACGGGAGAGCCGGCGGTCGAGGATATATTATCGCCAGACCCCAGATATAATGGAATCGAAAAGGCCAAGAAAGTAGCATGGATTCCAGGTAGATTGCGTTAACGTCGCCCCGGAACTTGAGAAAAAAGAATTGTTTTACCGAATTCATGAACAAAATCTCTTCGGGCAGGTGGACAAAGGATCCAAAACGGCCACGGAATGATTTAATTACGTCCTAGCAATCAGTAGAGCGTCCAGCAAACGCCTTCTACCTCTGGAAAAGAAAGCCAAGGCTATTAAGGTATCAACAAGCGATTATAAATCAGGCTTCATTCCTCGCTCGAGAGGAAGCTCTTCCTGACGCCTACCCGGGCAAAATTACCCCGGTCTTCCGAAGACGGACCAGATTCGTGGCCGTTGCTGATAGCGAAAAAGGCTAAATGAGGGATGGAGCTGTCAACTTCAAGCGCCGCTCCGACCATCCCGTCGCCACGGTAGCGGCAGGAAAAACCGAGTCCAACAGACTTGAATTTCTTTTCTTTACAGCGGGCGGCCCGTTCCAGAAAATTTTTGGCTTGGTCCAGTCCCGGCGTTGGAATTCTCTCTTCCTTCTTCTTTTCCCGGGGAGGACTTTTCTTTAAGTGCCCCTGCTTTTGATGTCCCTGGTCTTCAGACCCTGCCATTACTGCCTCCAGAGCGTAGCTTCTGAGGAGTTTCAGGAACAGGCTCGAAAAGGCATTCTCCCTGGAAATGAAGTCCATCCCGACGGCCTGGCCTTTTATGAAAACCAGAACCCCTTTCTGTTCGGGAATTAGTTTGAACGCCCGGAGATAACTCTCAAGGTCCCGGTTTCTGGCTTCGTAGATATCCCTCATGGCTTCCGTCGGGGAGTCAACCTGGAGCCTGCGGGCAGTCTCGCCGATATCCTTCCAGATTTCAAGCTAGTCTGCCCTGAATCTTTCTCCCTGTTCGAGATTCTGATGAACTCGGGCCATTTTTTTTGACCTCAGGGAAAAATGCATAACATTTTCAGACCTTTCCATCCGGGGGGAGGTTCCGTGCCAGCGGCTTCTTTCGACACAGCTCACAGGAATAATAACGCTGGAATTTGGGCCGATCATAATAGTCGTATTCAAAACACGATTCTGCTTTGCTCCCACCAGCTCTTCGCCATCCAGCAGAAGAACCGCCTTTTTGCCTTTATTAGTGGCTCTAAGCTCAGGGACAGAACCGGTTGGGCTAACCTCAGTGATTTCCAGCATCCGTGTATCCAGCGCTTCCGACAGGGTCAAATATTCAGGCCCTGGGTTAAGTTTTGATTTCAGAGGAAACAGGGCCATAGCCTCATAAACTTGAGGCTCGGCCAGTTCCATCCCCCGAAGATAAAAATTGACAGTCCTTTCCATTTTCGATCCTCCGCTTATTTTATTTGTAATTTTAAGAGCCCCCCGAGATGCCAGAAAGGTTACGGCGGAACCTTAAGAAGCTCTCTCAAGGCTCCCATCATCAACCCCCTTTTTGTTTTCGGTTTATAAACTCCTTAAAAGATTTCCCCCATATCTTGCTTTAGCTTCTCCGGCGTTGCCTCCGCCAGAGAAGCAGCCGTTTCCAAGTCAAGTATTTCTGAGGAAACAGCATAATGAAGCAGCCTTCTGAATCTTGTCGGGTTCTCTTCCCCTCTGTATTCGACTGGCTCTTTCCACAGCCAGCCCTTCTCGTTCATCATTTCGCGGAAGGAACGCAGCCGTCTCTCTGTTACCAGCCCCAGGTCAAACGCCCGGTACATTATGGCCTGGAGGGAAACGCCGTAACGCTGCTTGATTTCGGCCAGCTCGCTGAAGGCTATTTTGCGTCCGACGGGCAAAAAATATTCTTCCAGCATCCGGGCAGGCAGGATGAAAGCAGCCGCAAACCTGTTGTAGAGTTTGCCGCGCTCTGGACTGTAGCTAAAACCAAAAAGAACCTGAGCGAGTTCAGCCGCGGTTTTAAACCTCAATCTATCCAGGGGTAAATCCTGCCTGACAGCGATAAAAGGTCGACCGCGGTAAACACCGGCGAGACTTTCGAATTTTTCTGGACCTTCGAGTTTGAAAGTCCTGATTCCCTTTTCCTCCAGAAAAGTAAGCAGGTTAATCACGGCGCCTGTTCCGAGGTCCCAGAGACGCCGGAGCTTGTCGGCAGCCTTTTCTGCGTCCTGCGGGGTGGCGATTTCAGTTTCCATCGGCGGGTGGAAGCTGATTTCCATCCGCAGGAGCTTTTCGAGCCAGAGATATTTTCCCATTTTTTCGGCCAGAGTGACTTTTAAAGCAATCGTTTGCTTGCGGGTAAGCCTTGGTTCTGGTCTTAACTCAACTTCCTCCTCCGGTAGCCCAACTTGCCAATCCAGCCTAAGCCTTTCAGCCCTGGAGGACACGGTAATCCACGGGGGCTTATCCAGATAAAAGGCAAAATCCGGAGCCGAGACAAAAGCCCTGGAATAGAGCCGCGGCGGCCTCTGGTCAGGGAAGCTTTTTTCCTTGGCTTCCCAGGATTCCGGGACTTCTTCGGGTAAATCAGGCGGAGGAGGGATCTCGAGGACCTGGAGGAGTTGTTCCAGAACCTCAGGAGATGGCGTTATCAAGCCCTTTTCATACTTGGCAATGGCCTGTCGACTGACCATTCCCCCGAGTCTCTGAGCCAGGTCCTCGAGACTTAGGCCGGCCTTTAAGCGGGCTGCTCTCAACCTTAAAGGGAAGGTTTCATCAACCCTATCCTTAGCGCTTGTTTGCCCCATTCTTCCTTCTTTCAGTTTACAATATAACATATCTTATGACATTTGTCAACTATTTTAAAAAAAATTTGGGGCCAGTTTAAGGCTTTATCCTGCATATATGCGAATAAATGGCGTTTCTGGCGCTCGCATATTTAAAATTACGGCCTGAAGCTTACGAAAGAAACGCCGGAGATTAGCTGTCCCGAATATTAACGAGTATTAAATTAATCTTCTTATTGGCCACATCTCTGGCATCTTTATTTAACCTCTTCCCTCGCCTGCCAACTTGAACTGTGATAAACGCCAGAAATAAGCCTTTGCTTTAAACTCTAAGAGAGGAGCTTCATCCCTGGCCGAAGGTTTACCCCCCTAAAAAACCGGGTATTTTCTCTTT
>JBBIRF010000051.1:0-16514 GCA_037441905.1 Candidatus Aminicenantota bacterium | reverse complement strand
ATTATTAGATGTGGCGATAGTACTTTTTATCATAATTGTTATCTTCATTGATTTCTTCAATCTCATTATCAGGGTCAACTCTTACAGAAACCCAGGTATTATTTTCTAATTGAGCAAATTTTGTTATTGTCATTGTTTTTGTTATTTTATTCTTCGGAGGTATATATGGTATATATATAGTATCATCTGTAGAATTTCTGCTATATTGAATATTGACTTTAATATTCTGAGCAACTCTAGTGCCCATATTGACAATTTCGAATGTGACTCGAGGAAACCAGCAGCCAAAAGCGCAAAATCTCAAAGGATCATAAACTAATTCTTTTTCTAATTTCGTAATCCGAACTAAAAGATCGTTGAAAGCCTCCGGCCCTGGCAAAAGCTTGATGTTATAGCTTTTTCTATTATTTCCTTCGTTAGAATCACAATCCCTTGATTCTGGAAGGAGTTCAATAATGATCGTATAGTTCTCTCCTGGGGTGAGGCCTTGCGGAATCCCGAAATGGAGGGTCATTTCCGAGATTCCATTTTCATCAGGATTTCGAATAGGCATGGAGGGAACAAGAAGATTCCTTTTTAGGGCTCCCCGGACTTGAATATTGTTCCGGCACCGAGCCCCAGAAGAAGGATTTACTCCATTCCATTTAACTCTGACTTTAATGCTGCACTCCGTCGGAGCAACCTTGAGGTAGGTGATTCCTTCTTCAAAGCTTCTCCCATCAGCAAACGTCGCGGATTCAATCCCATAATCGCAGCGTGCAGCTAGTTGACCGGTTCCTTGAGGCGCGCCAACCAAACGGATTGGAACACTCATAATGTCATTCTGAGGGTTGTTATCGGGGCATGAGCCTTTGATTATTCTAACCTCAAATGAATAAGTTCCATATTGAAGGCCAGAAGGAATTGTGAAAAAAGTTTCTATGTAGCTCATGCCAGATGAATCAGGGCGGGGCACAGGAAGCGGTGGAAAAACGGGAACGGTCGGTCCGGTTTGAATGCCTTTTATAGCCAAGCTTACAGCACAAAACGGACCTTCGTATCTCACCGCAATTTTTATAGGCAACCTGTTGGGGCTTGATGGATCATACTGGACCGATGAGATGGCCTGTCCTGTTATGTGCTTTACCCACTGAATAGATATATCAGGGGGTGCGGAGAAGGAAAAGGAAACCGCAGTTGCAAAAAGAAGCCCGAGAAGGGGGAAGGTAAGAAATGAGCTCAGTTTAGCAGATGAAAGAAAATTTAGTTTCTTTTTAAATGCTTTGTTTTTTTTAGAAAACTTGATCATAATAACCTCCTTTTTCGGGTCATCTTGGTTTTCTTTGAAAAAGTTTCCCTCATTTTTGTTTGCTTAAAATGGCTTCCAGGCTTAGTTTCAGCAAACTATGTGCCAGAAATTAGAAAAGCAAGGAGAAAACGATAATTTTTAATAAAATTACCTTAAATAAAAGGCAATTTGAAGATGAGAAAATTGAAAGGGCCGCAGCTTTTCGTAGCTTAAATTATTGGGAGAGATTAAGAAAAATTATCCTATTTTCTAACTAATTATGGCTAAGTTATCCTAATTGCACATTATTTGCCCAAGATAGATGGTTGCTCATCGCTAGGGGCGGTGCAAACTTTATACCTCTCCTCCCTGGTTGAATGAGAAAACGGTAATTGTGCTGTGTTGCCTGCTACGACAGAATAAAATAAATTTCTTGCATTTCGGGGTTAAGCTCGAGAGCCTTTTTAAATTTTTCTTTGGCTTGGTCGAGCTCGCCAATCACCATGTAAGCCATCCCCAGGTAATTTAAATAATCGGGATTAGTTCCCTCTTCCTCGCAGACAAATTCAGGCTTATTTTGTGTTGATGTTGACGGCTACCAGCTTCCAGTTAGGATGCTCGTAGAGGTACCCGAGGTCAAAATTTATGACATAAGGCTGGGTGGGATAATAGCCCTTAAGCCTCAGGACCCCATCCTTGTCAATAACCGGCGGTTCGCTCAACACCGGCGTCTGGCCATGCATAATAGTCAAATCAATCTTTTTGTCGATAAATTCATGGAAGGCCTGGCGCAACGATGGTTCATCGGTCTGGCTTTGCCATAGCTTGGCGATATGGTCGTAAAAAGCACCGAGGTCGTTTTTATTAAGTCCATCGCCGAGAATCCACACCGACTCATTAACCATGGTGGCGAGGACTTCTCCCGAAGGAATTTCCTTCCCCGTAGCCGGGGCCGGAGTCGAAGGCTCGGCTTCTTCCTGTTTTTCTTTAAGGCCAGCGGCTTTTCGCGTTAAACTGAGGACCTTCCATTTTCCTTCTTCTTTTACCAGGTCTACCTCGATGGGCACTACGCCTCCATCCTTGGTATGAATAGAACCGATGAGTTTTCCTATATTGTTTTCTATTGACCTCGTCGTCCAGGTAGCCCGGGAAAATTGGTCAATAGTGGTTATTTCCAAAAATTGGCGGAAGGTATCCATCGAGACAGACGCCTGAAATTCCTTGGCGGCCGAGTTATAGGCCTCTTCCAGTTTGCCCGCCTGGATCAAACTAAAAAACTCGTCAGCTGATTTGGCCACACCACTGGTAGCCCGGAAGGCGATAAGGACAATAACCACAACTACCGCCAAAAAAACTAAAATCCCTATCAGCCATTTTTTCATTTTTTCCTCCTGTTAACCGAGCTGATTTAATTAAGAGATGGGAGAAACCTTAATGGGAGGCCTCTTCTCTTAATGTCTTTTTTATGATAAAGGCCATAATCACAAAAGTCAACGGCCCGACGTCTCCGCTCCCTTTCTGCAGCGATCTACAGGCTCTTTTCCAGTTGTTAGCCCGCCAGGTCGGCAAAGCGATTGCTTTTTTAATCGTTCAGTCTATTTTCAGCTTGGTTAACAGCGACTCGGGAACAAGGCCGTGGGCCGTCCACTCCCACAGTCTGTAGTAGGCAGCAAGAATATCATTAAAATAAGCGGGGTCGACAGCTTTGCCTGCCTGCGGCCCGCGGGTCAAAGGTTTAAAAAATTTCGGCGGCACAAAGGCATCATAGGCTCTCGTTCTGCCCTGATGCTGGTTAATCCACCGCTCGAGCACATAGATTCGGCGGCCGCATTCCTTAATTTCTTCCCCCGTATAATCAAACCCGGTCAAAGCGCTGTAAGCTTCGAGAAAATCAGGCGAAGCATAGTCGACCGTAAAAAAATCGCAAAGCCCGAGGGAGTCAGTTAAAGCTTTATTTATCTGAGAATTAATGACATACGCGGCTACATCTTCAGCGCCGCTGAGGCCTGCCTCTTCAGCCTGAATTGTCCAAGCATAGGTGTGGTCGCCGCGGCCTCGGTTAGAGGTAGCGTAAGCGGTAAACATACCAGGAAAAACCTTGGGCTCAATGCCCGCGTAGCCAAGGCCGGCGTAGGCAGTGGTGAAACAGTAGATAACATCATCGGGGTTTAGTTTAAAGGCTGACAGGAGTTCTTTTATCACCAGGTCAGTCGGTTGAGCCAAGAGCCTCCCGAAGTCAGTTTCCTGGAAGGTGATTTCTTCGAGCGCCTGAATCATCCGACGAGTCTCACCAAAGACCGGTCCCGGCGAAAAAGGCAGCATTCCTTTTTCGTTGAGTTCCATCGCCGCGGCCATCAGGCTGCCAAAGGTCATGGTATCAACCCCGTAATCGTTACAAAGATGGTTGAGGTAAAAAATTCCTTCGCGGTCGCTAAGACAACAATTTATCCAGAGGGCAATCGTTTCAAACTCCGGGCGGACGCCTTCCTGGGCGTAGGGTCCGCTTTCAACTCTGGCCGACCGCGTACAAAGTATATGCCGACAACGGCTGCAAACATTATGTTTTCCCGCAATCTCCCGGAAAGCTCGGGTGGAAACTCGTTCATACAGGTCAGGGTCAAAATAGCCCTCGTCAAAATTATGCCAGGGAAGATAACCGCCCACTTTTCCCAGGTATCCCCCTCTGAAGGCCCGGTCAAGCCACCAGGTAGTTCCGGTTTCGGGCCGAAAAGAAACCGGCCAGTTAGGGTCTGCCACGTGCGACTTAATCGCCTGGTCAATTCTTTCGGCCGCCGCCTTGAACTTCTTTTCATCTCGAGGAATGATTGGCTTTCTCCCGAAAGCGGTTACCGCCACCAGGTTTTTGGAGGCAAAGACAGCTCCGGCACCGCCCCGGCCGAAATTCCGGTGATAGTCGGCGGTTAAATTAGCAAAAGCTACCTGGTTCCATCCTGCGGGCCCCGCAGCCACAGTCGATGAACCGGGATACTTCGCGGTCAAAAAATCGATGATTTCCGATGTCGGCCGTAAGACACGTCGGCCATTTTTCTTTTGAAATAGTTCATCCTCGGCTTCGATTATTTCGACTCCCGCCTCGCTGACCAAAAGGCGAACGGGTTTTTCAGCCCGGCCGTCGATTATCAACTGATCAATCCCGGCCCGCTTGAGCCTGTTATGGAAATGGCCGCCGCAGCTTGAATGAGTAAGAAGACCGAAAACCGGTGGCCGGCTATCTGGCCATAGCTGCGAAGGTGGGGAATAAGTAAGCGGGCTGATAAAAGAACAGGACCCTCGGCCGGCCGTCGGGACCGGAGTATCGTTCAGGCTGGAGTTGCCGATTATCACCCGGCTTTCTGGCGCCAGCGGGTTCTTCGACCAGCCTATTTTTTTCAAATGACCATATATCAGATAGGCCTGGACGCCCCGGCCGCCGATAAACCTCCGGTAAACCTCCGGGTCGGCTTCCTCGAGGTTCACTCGACCTGTATTGAGGTCGATAAAAGCCCATTTCCCCGTATAACCGAAAAAAGAAGGTTTGGAACCCATGATAACTCCTTGATAAAGAGACTCATTCCTGAAGATTGGCAATAATAAAAAATAACAACCCACCGCGATTATAAAAAAACCTTCTTCCTTTGGCAAAAAATATTTATCGGGGAACCGCAAAAAGCTAAGCAGCTTCTAGTTGGCCATACCAACCTTGGCCAAAAGATAACAGTCCGTGGGAGCTGATTGTTCTGGATTATCAGGATTGTCTTGAGGCTAAGCTGAGATATTACCTAACCCTGATGACGCCCTCGGCAAGCTGGGAGCTGTCGATTCTCGGCCACACCCTGGAATGAACCAGCCTGTCATTCTTGAAAACAAGCCGGATTAAAGAATAATGCTTTACCATGTAAGCTGTGTCTTTGGTGGCGGAAAGACCGAGGTCAGTTATCTCTCCGGTCGTGGCGGCTGAAGCCCCTATCTCCTTGATATAAACCAGAATCTTGTATTCTCCGGGCTCAGAAAATATCGCCCTAATCTCCTCATCTGAAAACCGAATCCCCCGAGGAAGAAGCACCTTTAGCTTCGGAGGCGAAAGGTCAGAAATTTTCTCGACCCGCAGCAACTCAAACTTCCATTCCTTCTCGACCAATGGAAGAATTTTCGCCTCAGGCTCAGCCTGAAGCGCCAGAAGCTGCGCCTCATAGGCTTTAGCCTGCTTTGTCTCCACGGAAGGAAGACAACTGCAGCCGAAAATTAGAAGCAGGCCCGAAATTAGATATAGTTCAGCCTTAAAGGCGCTAATTTTTCTTTTTGTTTTTTCCCTCTTCCCTCTCATTCTTCCCCCCCCAGGGATTTTGACCTGACTGGAACTTTCTTCAAAGTCAAAAAACGCGTTTTTCTGGTCAAATAGCTACTCTCTGAAAGGCTTTAAATAATAATATGTTGCCCCGCTTTTGGGATGTTTCTTAGCTCTCACCTTGGACTATTTAAGTTGTCCCCAAGGTATTTTTTACCAGGTTTAGAGATTTTTCAGTTACTCCGGCAACGGCCTTGTCGACCAGGTTGGCGAATTTCCTGGTTTCAAATTCAAGCCCCTGGGCTGTCGGCTGATCAAGATCTTCTCTTTGGATATATGTCAAATTCTCCTCGACATCCTGCTTTTTTAACAGCGCCATTTTCTTCCCGTCAAGAATTTCCATCGAAATCGAAAGGGTGTACTTTAAGAAATGAACTTTTCCCTGGGTTTTATCAAATTCCGGACTGGCGTATGAACTGAGAGGCGCCATTGACCGAAGGCCGCATTTTTTCCTGTTCAGCCCAATTCGGAGAACATAATCATACTCACCTTTTAGAGGCTCCCGGTCAATCTCTTCAACTCCTGGATAAAGAGAAGCCAGCGCCATCCTCAGGGACTCTTGAACATCCTGGCCGATTTTGAACTCAGGATAGCTGGTCATCGGAAAATAAATTACTTCGGTGTAAGCTCTTAAGTCGTCAGCGAAAATTAACCCGACCTTCAGCTGCGAAGTCTCCGATACACCGGCTTCGGCAGCGATTAAAAAACCGGCAAGCATTACGAAAATAACCCCGATAAAAAAATAATTTACTTCTTTTTTCATCTCATCTCCTTAATAATAAATTTGGTTGATAATAGCCCTCATCCGCCTGCTGGCAACAGTAGAAAAGGGCGTTGGGCTGAGCCAGGAATTCGCCTGGTCCCTGGCCTTCGCGCCCGAATGAAAGAAGAAATTTGCCTTCCGAGTTGAACTTGAAAATTTTGTTCCAGCCGGAATCAGCTACATAAAGGTTACCTTCCTCGTCGCAACAGATATCGCTTATGCTCCAGAAATAAAGATTTTCTTCTTTTGAAATTATCGGGCCTATCTCCCCTATCTTCTTTAACTCTTCTCCTTCTTCTACAAACCCGGTTTCAAACAAAAAAAATAAGAGCATAAAAATCAATGTAAATTTTGTTCCTTTAATAAAAAATCTCATCTTATTTTTTATGAAATAAATTCAGGCTGGAGATATCAAGGATTATCAAAAGCTTGGAAAAGAGCTCTCCTTTGCCCTCCCTCATTTATCCCCTCATATAAAAAATAAGGGGAAAAAAACCTTTGTCAAGATAGGGGCAGAAAAGGAACTCTAAGGTAAAATAAGGCTGTGGTCGCCGCCTCAACTCAACAGAAGGCCAGGGAAAGGGTCAGGGCCCAAAGTTTGAGGCCGGCAGAGGGGCAGAAAATAAAATGAAAGGCAAAGGCCCCTTCTTCGGCGGCCAAAAGCAAAATCGGTTCAAAGGCTGAGCTCGCCCGGAAGCTTGGCAAAAAGCCTGGTCAGCTCAATCTGTTTCAACCCGCAAAGGTACCGGGTCAGGCGTTCTATCCCGATTCCGAACCCGGCCGATGGATAGAGCCCTCGCTTCGCCACCTCCAGGTAAAGAGCAAAGGCCTCAAGCTGAATTCCTTTTTGCTTGATCCGCTGACATATTCTTTCCAGCTGGTATTCCCTTTCCCCTCCGGAAAGAGCTTCCCCGTAGCCTTCAGGATAATAAAGGTCCATATCCACCAGAATCCCGGGGCGACTGAGGTCCTCGCGGTCGTAGAATTCGCGGCCTTCAAGCGGAAAATCAACCACCCAGAAAGGCGCCGTCCGGGAGGAAGAAAGCTTTTCCTCAAATTCAGGGCCGTATTTTGCCTCTGCCTCCCTGTAAGTTATTCTGTCAAAAGGGGATTCCGGGATGGAGAGGCTCCGACCGAAAAAGGCTAATTCTTCCCGGCATTTTTCCTTGACGGCGACAACAATAGCCCGAAAGAGCTCCTCGCCCAGCCTCATTATCTCTTCGCGGCTGGCCTCTTTTACTTCCAGGTCAAGTTGAACGAATTCAATCAAATGCTTGCCAGAGTTTTGCCTTTCGACGGCCTCGATCCGAACATTCGGAGAAAAGCAGAAAATCCGGGGGTGGGCCAGAAGAGCCATTTGCTTATGGAATATCATGCTCTTAGTAATCTGATACTTAAACCCGTAGCACTCAACCTCGCCCCTCACCCGGTAGTCAGTCAGGGGGTCGGTTATGGGTGAAATGATTACCGGCAGAATCTCCACAAAACCCTGGCTCCGCAGAAATTCCCGGGAAGAATCAAGAATCGTTGCCTGAACCCGGAGGGCCCGGCGGAGGGCCTCGGAACGCCAGATACTTAAAGCTTTATCGACATCAAACATAGAAAACCTCCTTAGATTGGGTTGGGAAATCAGGTAAGGCTGATGGTATGGACGTCCCCTTTAGAAGGGGACGTTATTGTTATTGGCGGCAAAAAAGGAGGGCCGAGGCAGGAGGGAAAAAGGTTTTAATTCCTGCACTCTTTTATCCATCGTCGCCAAGTTTAATAGCACAACCTGAGTTAAATTGCAAGGACATTGTTAAATCATTTTTCTTCCCCCCAATTCTCGCCAAGAACTCGCTCTTGGCGGAGCCCATTATTCGCGGCCCAAACAAAAGCCGTCGCTAATCTTAACAACCTGAACCATTACCGTGATTATAACCAAGAGAAAGCGACTCAAATCGGCTGACATCACCGTTTCTTTAGGACCATTTGAGTCTGTTATTAATTCGTTAAAGTTTTTAGACAACGCTATCTTGGCGGCCTCTTCAGCCAGCGTGCCCTCCGATTTCCTGGTATTCATGTTTTAAACAACCTTTTTCACTTCCAATTTCGAATCACAGACGAGCTTAGCTCAGAAGCCGTGTTTTCTCTGCCGTCGAGAAAGGAAAATCGACTTACAGGCCTTGGGAAAATACCTTAGAAGTTATTCGCTTGCTAAGCTATTTGGTTATTTAGATAATGCTAATCGATTCTGTTGATTAAAGATAGAAGAGAGGTGTGCCGATGAAAAGCTTCCTTAAGATTATTCCTATGTTGTTTGTCTTTCTCCTTTGCCTTTCTTTCGAGCCAGCTTCAGACAGGGCTCGAAATTCTGAAGTCGGCCCTATTTCCACGAACAAGGCTAAGCTCTTGACAATTGCTGTCCAGGGACAGGTGGCCCATCCGCAGCCATCAAGAGGTTATATCACGACCTGGGACGGAAAACCCAAGATGGCCATCGGGACTGGCGGAATTAACTACAACCTCACCCTGGGGGACAAAGTCTTCGGCTGGGCGAGCGCGGACCAGACCACGGTGGGGGTGGCCACGGAGGGGACGGGTGAGGAAAGGTTTCGGGAGGCATGGTTAGTTTATGCCGCGGTGGGCAACGAGGTTAAAGTTTTGACGGGAGAGGCACGCGGGTCGAAAGGGGTGGTCGTGGGCAAATTCGGCAGCTACGTCCTCGTTCATTTTGATGACCGGACCAAAGAAAAACTGGCAGCCGGAGATGCGTTGCAAATCAAAGCTACGGGTCTCGGCCTCAAAATCGATAATTTCCCCGAAGTTTTTGTTCATGGCTTAGCCCCGGAAATTTTGGAAAAAATGGACCTCCACCAGGCAGACGGAAAACTCGAGGTGCCGGTCGTCAAAAAGATTCCGGCGGAGATTGTCGGCCAGGGACCCGGAAGAGGCAGTCACTACGGACATTTCTGTATCCAGACTTGTTTTCCGCCTGACATAGAAAAATACGGACTCAAAGACCTCAGGTTTGGCGACCTCGTTTTTCTGGAGGACATTCAGGATGACTACGGCAAAGGATATTACCGGGGCGCCGGAACGGTAGGGATTGTTTGCTCCAGCCCGAGCGATATCGCCGGCCTGGGAATTGGCGTAGCCACCATTCTTTCCAGCCGGGAAGGAAAGCTCGCTGCCCGCCTCGACCCGGAGGCCAACATTGCCCGCTACTTGGGGATAAAAATCCGCCGCGGGAATGAAAACAACCCAAACGGAGCAAAAGCGGCCGGAAACAATCCAAAAACCAGTTCAGTCGCCGCTCGAACCTCAACTTCTGGGGAGCCTATCCGGACCAATAAGGAACAACTGCTGACGATTGCGGTTGAGGGTGTGGTCCAGCCCCCGGGAATTCGGAGTGATTATGGTATTACCTACGACGGCCGGCCCAAACTGGGAATCGGGATGGCCTCGATAAATTACACCGTGGGTTATGGCGACTCGACCTATGGCTGGGCAGAGGCTGACCATATCGAACCCGACGTCACGATTCAGGGAAGGGAGCGCCCCTCGCCGAGTGAATGCGCCCTGGCGATTATGGCCTGCATCGGGAATGAGGCCAGAGTTCTGACCGGCGAAGCCAGGGGAAGCCGAGGAATATTCATCGGCCGGCACGCCGGCTCGGATGACCTCGTCTGGTTTCCCCCTGAAGTAAGGGATAAGCTGGCGCTTAACGACCGCATCCAGGTCAAGGCCAGAGGCGTCGGGTTGAAAATCCTGGGGTTTGAAGACGTCCGGGTGAATAAAATCGACCCCGAGGCGCTCGAAAAAATCGGGATTAGCGTCGAAAATGGCCAGCTGGTCGTGCCGGTAGTCGCGGAAGTTCCGGGGTTTCTCATGGGTTCGGGCATGGGCGGTTCTTTCCTCGAGCCGGTTGATTACGACATCCAGACCACATGCCCTGAGATGGTGGAAAAATACAACCTGAAGAAACTCCGTTTGGGAGACCTGGTGGCCATAAAGGACCATTATGATTATTATGGTAGGGGAAGATATGAGGGCGCTGTCACTATCGGCGTTGTCATTCATGGGTTTAGCGATTACGCCGGACACGGTCCGGGAGTAAACCCGATTCTGAGCGCCCTGCCGGGAAGAATCAAGACAAGGATAGACCCGAACGCCAACATGGCCCTTATCCTTGGAATAAGAAAGAAATTATAACCAACAGGTATTCGAGCGGCGAAGAAAAGTTTTTTTATGCTTCGCCCTGTTGAGTCGACGCCGGATTTAAGCATGGAAACGTCGGGAATGATTCTTTTTTTCTCTTAAGTGATTGGACAGGAAAGAGCGACCCTATAATGCCCGGAAAGAACATCAGCTGGAAAAACTGTATGGACATTAATTCTTATAAATTTTCTTATTTCTTATGATTCGGGTCAAAGCCCGGTTATCAGCTCATGGGGAGTGGGAGCCTCGATGAACTCAGGAACTTGGCCACCCAGGCCGATTAGGTCACCCATGACGACTACTATTCCCTCCGCTCCTAACCCGAGGTACTTGTTTATATTCTGCTCAATAGCTTCTGGGTCTTCCTCCCTGACCTGATTGCCAATGGCTGTGGCCAGGGCATCAGCCAGGATAGGGTCAGGAGCAAAAACCGTCGCGGCGTCGGCCCGGCCAAAACTGAGCGAATGCCCCATTTTTCCTGAAGAAGTACATACCCCAAAAATTTCGCCCCTGGGGTGAATTCTGAAAGCCAGGTTCTTAACTCTTTCTCCAGCATAAAGGCTGACAATTACCGGCTGGCTGATAAAAAGGGCAATATCTCCGCCGTTCTCGAAGACCACATGCCGCGCTCCTTTTCGCATCATCGCGCGCACGGCAAAATAAGCTATTGCGCCGGCGACCGAGGCCATCGGTCCGACGCCGGCAGCCGAAGACGCCAGAGCCATTCGGCGGATAATTTCGGGAGCTTCAGCCGGGACAGCATACGGCTCAAGGGTATGGAGAAAAACAGGGTCGCGGGAGATATAGTCCTCGAGCACCAACCTTTGGAATAGCACCTCTTCTTCGGCGACGCGGAAATATTTCTCCTCCGCAATCACGGTAGCCAAGGTTTCTTTTAACCTTAATTTATACTTGGATAGTCTCATTTTAACCTGCAACATTCAAAGCGCTCGCCGGACAGGCATCGACACAGATTCCACATCCCCGACATTTCTCTTCAGCGACCAGAATTCTCCCCGCTTCATCGCGCCAAAAAACCTCCTCCGGACAGAGAGAAAGACAGAGGCCGCATTGAAGGCAAGCTTTTTCATCTTTGACCAGGTTTTTCCCTAAAGGAACGACAGGCTTGGTCCGAAGGGAGATATCAAACCGACCGGGCAAATCATCAAGCGGCTTGGCTGAGCCCTGAAGCGGCAGCCTCTCAACCGGCAACGTCAGCAGAAACTCGCCTCGCTCTATCTTTTCTTTTAACAGCGCGGCTATTTTCCTGGCCATGAAAAGACTCGAAAGAGACGAGGTTCTAACCTTCCTTCCCTGGACTTCAACCATTCCAGATTTAAGCTCGGCGTAGCTTACGCGGCGGATGACCGGTCGGCTTCTCGCTGGCACTCCATAATCAATGATGTTAGTAAAAATATCTTCGTCGGAAATCCCGGTCTTCCGCGCCAGCCTTTCATTGAGAATCGGGATGGGGACGCCTATGCCAACGTACAATGTACAGCCATACCCCCCGAAAACCGCGGCGCGCAAGAATTCGGCCTTCATTTCTTTAAGGTCTCCTCGGACCATGAGCGTCGCGAACCCGGTTTCGGGCGAATGTTGCGTCCCGTGGCCGATAATATAGCCGACAGCGCCGCCGAGAAAAATTCTTGTGCCCAGGCCGATCGTCTCAAAATCTGGGTCGTTCAGCAAAGGCGCCAGTTCGCCGGCTCCGGAGTAAGTAATGTTCCCGAGCTCGGGGAGTAATTTTCCCATGTAGGTATAAATCGTTTTCTGGCCACTGTTGGTCGCCGCATTATACCGCTGGTAGGCGTTCCTCGGGTTAAGCATAATCGCCTGGTTGATGCTTTCAAGCGAGATGAAGGTTTCGATGCTTTTTCGCGGGTAACAGTCAGTCCCATAAGCCTCAGCCCGCAAGAACACTTGCTTGCCTCTGACGAGCTCCTCGATAACATGGGCTCCGCCGTACTTAATATGAAATTTTTCGGACGGCTCGGTCGCCCCGATATAAGCATCAACGGCCGCCACCCCGGTGTAAGCCGGCACTTCATTCAGCCATACCCGGGTCATTTTGATGGGAGGGTCAGAATGGCCAAAATTTAGAAAGGCGCCTGAGGAACACATAGCCCCAAAAGTGGCCGTGGTTACGACATCGACCTCTTGATAAGCCTTGGCCGGACCAATCTCCCTGACAATTTTAGTCATTTCTTCGGCGGTCACGACCACCGCCTTACCCTGCCTGATTTTTTCGTTTATTTCGTCTAAGCTTCTTTCTTTCACTTCTTCCTCCTTTAGATTTTTTGGTTTTTTCACCAAGACGGGAATGAAACGGGGTTTAAGATTGAAAACTGGAAAAACAATGAGCCGAGCCGAAGGAGCTGCCGATGGAAATAAAAGGCCGGACGGAAGCCGAGCCCGCGAGGCCCTTCTCAGCCCCTGGCTCGGCCAGGCATTATCATCGTCGAGGCAATCTCGACGACTTTAAAGAGGGAGGACTTATCTTTTTTACCGGAGAGAGCTCGCGTCGGGTTATGGGTCAACATTACTTCTATCATCCGGGCATCATTGCTGCCGATTTTAGCAAAAGCGAGAAGCGTGTCAAGAGCCCTAAAATGATTTTTTAATCCCATGTTTGTTTGGGGGGACAAGGGACGTCGGCGTAGGAACAGAAAACGCAGCAGTCTCCGGGTTTCGGCCGAAGAACTGCATGGCAGCTCGGACACTCGAAAAAAAACTGGCAATAATCCTGCGGCATCTCTACTTCATGGACTACAAGACACTCGGGGCACTTTAAATGAGCTCGGGTCGTAACGGCTTTATTTTCTGTCTTCATTTTCACTGGATTTTAACCAGACATTATTATTTTATCAGTATTCAGCTCTAATTTCTCTTTTTTCGGGGAAAAAAACAAACCGCTATGCGGGCTCGCTTTTCTTTTGAATCACCTTAAAACTGGCTTGGGGGAAAAAGACCTCATCCAGGGCTATAATTTGCGAGACTATAAATTATATAAATTAATAAATTAAAAGAGCGTTGCCAACCCAGTCAGGCGAAAACGGGGGTTAGCTAAGAAATGAATAATAACTCCCCAAAGCCTGATTTGCCGCGACCCTGACAATTTTCAATCTAAAAAATATTTTTGTAATAAACTCGCTAATTTGATAACAGAGAATTACTTAGTCTGAGACTCGTAGGAGGCCGGAGGATGAAAAAAAACAGATTGTCACGAAGGAAATTAAAGGCTTGTTGCTTTGCCGCGCAGCCATCGAGCCTAACCGGTTACCTTCTTTTGGTTCTCCTCGCCTCGCTTTTCTTTTTTTCTAGCTTCACCGTGCAGGCCCAGCCGAGGGAAACTATAAATGTCGCTGGCCTGACCGAGCCGGTGGAGGTCGTCAGAGACAAATGGGGTGTACCGCATATTTTTGCCCGCAACGAGCATGATTTATTTTTCGCCCAGGGCTTTATGGCCGCCTCCGACCGGCTGTTTCAGCTTGAGCTCTGGCGGCGTAAGGCCACCGGCACCTTAAGCGCTGTTTTCGGCCGACGTTTTCTTGCGGCGGATATCGGCAGCCGGCTGCTTCGCTTCCGCGGAGACTTAGAAGCTGAGCTCAACTTCTACCATCCGCGAAGCAAAGAAATCATCATCTCGTTTGTTCAAGGAATAAACGCTTACATTGACCACGTTCGCCAGCATCCGGAACTCTTGCCCGCTGAATTTTCCTGGCTTGGCTTCCTTCCCGAACCCTGGACGCCCGAGGTGGTCATCTCCCGGCACAACGGCCTTTTCCGCAACGCCACTGAAGAGATAGCTATCGCCAGAGCAATCCATTTATTAGGGCCAGAAAAAGTCGCCAACCTCCTGCCCTTTAAACCCAAAAAACCGGACCTCGCCAGGGAGGCGAAACTGGATTCCTCCTGGCTTACTAATGATATTCTGGCTCTCTACCGGGCCTCCCGGGAAGAAATCAGTTTCGTCCCCGCAGATATTGTTGACCCCGCTGTCAGGGCCGGAGAAAAAGAAAATAGTCTGGCTTTTTGCTTCAGCCCTGTTTTGTTTCTGCCGGTTAACTATTCTTCCCTTTGGCTTTCATCCCTTTTTAATCATTTTCTCCCTGTAATTAAAATTCAGGCTTGGCTCAATAACTCGAAAACCGTGGCCGAATTTTCTCCAAGGGGAGAAACGGCTGCCTTTTTAGTGGGGGATGGCGAACTTTCAGTCACTAATCTGGTCGAAGGAAGCAATAATTGGGTAATCTCGGGCCGTCTGACAACCACCGGTAAACCCCTTCTGGCCAACGACCCCCATCGAGCCCTTCAGCTTCCTTCCCTGCGCTCGTGGGTTCATCTCATAGCCCCAGGTTGGAATGTTATCGGGGGCGGGGAGCCGGCTCTCCCCGGAGTCTCGATTGGCCATAACGAGCACGGAGCTTTCGGGTTGACCATATTTGCCGTCGACCAGGAAGACCTCTACTTTTATCAAACCAACCCCGCAGACCAGAACGAGTATCGGTATAAAGGAAGCTGGGAAAGAATGAAGATTGTCCGCGAAAAAATTGAAATAAAAGGAGAACCGCCGTTCGAGGCCGAGCTGAAGTTCACCCGCCACGGCCCGGTCCTGTATCAAGACCCGAAGAAAAATTTTGCTGTCGCCTTGAGGGCCGCCTGGCTTGAAGCGGGCGGCGCGCCGTATCTGGCGAGCCTTCGCCTCGACCAGGCCCGGAGCTGGGAGGAATTCCGCCAGGCTTGCCGCTTTTTCCATACTCCGTCGGAAAACCTCGTCTGGGCTGACCGAGGGGGAAACATCGGCTGGCAAGCTGTAGGTATTACGCCCCGGAGAAAAAACTTTACCGGTTTGGTCCCGGTTCCCGGGGACGGCCAGTTTGAGTGGGAAGGTTATCTCCCCATCCTCAACCTGCCCCATCTTTTCAACCCGCCTGAGGGATTTATCGCCACGGCCAACGAGTGTAACCTCCCCGCGGACTTTTGCTATCCTGTGGGGTATCTCTGGGCCGAGCCTTTTCGCAGTCAAAGGATTAAGGAGGTCCTCGCCTCGGGCGGAAAGAAAGGGATTCAGGAGATGGTTGCTTTGCAGCAAGACGTGCTCTCCATCCCCGCCCGCAGGCTAGTCGGCATGCTCAAGGGAATAGAAGTGGCCAATGAGTCTCTAAAACCCATAGTCTCCAGTCTTCTCACCTGGGATTTTGAGCTACGGCCAAGCTCGATCGAAGCAGCAATTTATATAACTTGGCAGCAGCATCTTCTTGACCGTATCTGGCGCTTGCTCCTTCCGGAAGAGGCCCGCCGCCTCCTGCCGCGGCGGTCGCTTGAAATTACCCTCGACCTTCTCCATTCCCCCAAAGAAGATGTCTTCGGCGAAGACCCTGAAAAAAAGCGACAGGCCGTCTTGCTTTCTTCCCTGGAAGAAGCTGTCCGTGAGCTTACCGAAAGGCTTGGCTCGGACAAGCAGAAATGGTTTTATGGCCAGGAAAAATTTCACCACGCACTCCTTCGTCATCCTCTGAGTTCAGTCTTGAAGCCGGAATGGCGCGAGAGGCTTGACGTCGGACCGTTGCCGCGAGGCGGCGACGCCAACACTGTCTGCGCCACCTCGGGACTTTACCGGCAGACCTCAGGCGCCGCCTTCCGGTTTATTGCCGACCTCGACAACTGGGATAATTCCCTGGGGACTAACTCCCCAGGTCAGTCGGGAGATTACCGCAGCCCGCATTATGCTGACCTCGCTCGCGACTGGGCGGAAGGCCGGTATTTCCCGGCGCTTTTCTCGCGCCCGAAAATCATGGAAGCGGCCGAAAAAGTTATCCTCCTTTTCCCTGTCTCGAAATAAACGGGCACCGTTTCACCGTTATCTCAACCCATGATAAAATATTAAAGCAATGCGCATCATCCTTTTTACCGGCAAGGGCGGAGTGGGAAAAACT
>JBBIRF010000050.1:0-16533 GCA_037441905.1 Candidatus Aminicenantota bacterium | reverse complement strand
AGGAGCTGAATGTGGTGAAGTTAAAGACAGAAATAGAGAGGCTGAAGGCTAAGCTGTGGCGGCTACAAAGAACCAAGAAAAACTGCCCAAATTTTCGTATAGATTCTTACGTGAGGCAATGAATATGCTTTCATATAGATTTTCTCATGAGGCAACAGGGAAGCCGCCCGCCTCCCCATTTTAAAAGCTACACCCGGATGATAAAAAAAAGACCTTTTTGGTTCCTATTTGTTCATCTCGTTATCGAGAGTTCTTAAAATGTCTTTAATGATAGATTTCAGAGGCGGTAAATCCTCTTCTATTGTTTTCCACAATACTTTTAGATTTACTCCAAAATACTCATGAATAAGTTTATCCCGCATCGCAGCTATTGTTCTCCAAGGAACCCGAGGATATTTCTTTTTGAGTTCTTCTGGTACCTTCTTTACTGCTTCTCCGATGATTTCAAAATTTCTAATTGTGGCGTCTACGGTTTTATTATCGCGGGAAAATTCTTCAAAGCTAAAACCCGCAATATAGTTTTCAATTTTTTCGAGGGCCTCGAGGATGTCATCAAGGTAAACCCTCGGGTCTTTCTTCATAGATAAACTACTTCCCTTAGTATCCCCTCTTTTAGGCGAGGCTTCAGAGCTTCCTTCATAATCAAATCAACCTTAAGACCTAATTCTTGACTCAAGAAATGTTCAAGCTCGATAAATTTTAAGAGCCCGATTGTTTCAGAAAATTCAACTAAAATATCTAAATCGCTTCTCCTCCCCTGTTCACCTCTCAAATAAGAACCAAAAATACCGATCTTCTCTACTTTAAATCTCTCTTTTAATACTGGTTTAAGTTCTTCAAGTTGACTTTTTATCTTTTCTATTTTTTTCATAGTCTAAGTTTGGAATTTATCCTTTGATTTTTATTTAGCACACAAGAATAAAATTGGCAACAGCTTGAGTTGCTTTATTTTGAGTTTACCCGAAAATGATCTCATACGAGGAAATGAATATGCTTCATATGGATTCTCTTATGGGGCAACAAGAAGCTTCGGGTAGCTCGTAAGTGGCCGTAGAGGTTCACAAAGGGGGGCGGAAAGCGCTAATACGAAGAGCCCTATTTAAGGGCGGCTTTGGTGAAAATATAATCAGGGATGGGGGCATCAAATTCTATGGCCTCGATGATGAACTCAGTCCCTTCCCCCTCCTTAAGAACGTCCTTGTAGACGGCCTCGACAGGCACCCACCTCTTCTGAAACTGACCTATTTTTCTAACCTCAGCAAGCTTGAGGAGAGCGCCGCTGCGGGCAAAGCGCTCCTCCCTGAGGACAATGAATTTTTCTTTATCAACCCATATTTTCCGGGAAGCATAGGCCACGTCAGGCATCTTTGCCTTGAGTTCAAGCACCCAGCAATCGGCGCCGAGCCTCTTTTCTTCCCCGATAATCTTTGCCTCGTAAACCTTCAGCAGCCGCCGGTCTTCCATCATGTCCTCATAAGAAAGGTCCGAGCCCATGACAGACTGACGGAGCATATGCCCTGAGATCAGAATAACGCGGTCGGCGGCCGGCGTGTAAGTCCAGAGCTGGTCACCCAGTTTGAGCATTTTCGTCCCCTTTTCTCTGGCCGGGGCAAGAAACTCGGTAAAGCCCTTCGTTTCTCCCTGGATATATGATTTGAATTCAACATGCCGGCTGCCCCGGCGGCCGTGAATGACCATCTTCGCTTGTATAATCTTAGTTCCAGAAACAATGTTTTCATCAACCTTCTCGAGAATCCACTCAGCCGAGGAAGCTGACTTTTGGGCCCTGGAGATCATCGCTCTTTTAGCTTCGGGGAAAACTCTGGCGGGAAAAACTCTACTGCTGGTAATGAAAAACAAGGTAACAAGACTCAAAGTGAAAATAACCTGAAATCTCCTGCCTCTTTTCTTTTCCATCATTTTATTCTTCCTGGGTACTCAGTTTTTTAACTCGCACTTTTAGTTCTCAATCTAACATAATAATTTTAAATGGTTCTCTTCCCTTTCGTGTGGGTTAATTGAAGCATAGCTTCCCGGCTACGAGAAACGCGATCGTTCGAGGGTAGGCAATGTGCTTAAGGCCACAAGTGCTTTCCATCGCCGCCTTAATCTTCGAGTTCAGGCCTTCCACCACGCCGGTCATTATCCGAGACGTTGCAACACTGACGGCTCCCTCCCACTAACGGCTAATGGTCTTGGCAACCTGGATGTCCTGCTTCAACCGGCTGTGGGTCGCCAGGAATACCAGCGCTTCTAATAGCCCGCTTCTTGCCCGCTCGTAGCTTTCAGCCGCCGAACCCTCCTCTGTCCAACCTATCTATCATCTTATTTTCAATTTCCCTTGCCTCGTCCGTCTCGTGCCTCTCGCCTATGCCTCGAGTTCCTTCATCAGAGTCGAAGTCTGGCGGCGGTAAACACTCAGACCGGAAATAGCCGTTCCCAGCAGCGAAGCCCCAATCCCGGGAATAAAACCGATTACAAAGCTTACAGGTGTAACCTTGGTCCTTAAGACCTCGACCATCAGCAAAGAAGAACTTTTCATCAGCGAGCTGATGTCAATCCCGTGGGTTTGAAGATAAAAAGAAACCGCCAGACCGATGGCCGTCCCGGCGAGGCTTCCCAGAAAACCGATGGCCAGCGATTCCACCAACAAGGTCCGGTAAAGGTGCCCTTTATCCTCGCCCATGGCCAGCCGGACCCCAATCTCGCCGTACCGGCGGAGCGAGCCCATGAGCCCGGCATTCCAGAGGACAATCGACATGGCCGCGACAAAAATTAAAACAAGGGCGGAAGAGAAGACGTTGATCATGTAGAGGAGGTCAGCTAAACCAGACTGCATTTTGAGGGTAACCATCAGCGGCGCAAATTCATCTTTTGTTTCCGCCACCCGAGAGTTAAAATTATCAGCCAGGATTTGCGCCTCTTTTTCTCGATAAATAAAATCCCGGTAAAACCCGAGAATTTCCCCGGCAGCGTCCTCCATGTCGAGAACTTGTTGAATATCTTTGATATCAGCGACCAGAGCTCCCCGGTCAAGGCTGGTAATGCCAAACCTGATGAACCCAGAGACCTTGAAATTAGCCACCGCCAGGCCTCCGTACATGGTGGAGCTGATGAGCGTGGCGGTATCCCCAGGGTTTATTCCCAGGCTTTGGGCCAACTCATAACTCGCCAGAACTTCGCCTGGTTTTTCGGGCAACCGGCCGGCGACCAGAGCCCTTCTTAAATCGAGGATTGAGTGCTCTGGAGTCTCGTGGCTAAAAAGGTCGATAGCCAGACCGAAGACCGGCCCCTGGCTTCTTGTTTCGCCCGCTCCATCTGGGATATCAAGCAGGCCGGCAAAACGAATCCTCGGCGTCCAGGTCATATCAGGAAATTGCTGCCGCAAGTCAGCCAGGAGTGATTCGACCCCGATATAAGCCAGGTCATTCGGAAACTGGTCGGCTTCACGGGCATAAGAACGAGTCATGACTTTAACATGACCGGAAGAAAACCGGGCGGTCGAATCAATGAAATTGGTCGCCATCCCCTTTATATAACAATAGAGAAAAACCGTCAGCATAACGCCAAGGGTTACCGTAAGAAACGGGAAAAGACTGCGGGAGCGGTCCCGGGTTATTCCTTTTAAGAGGAAACGAATCATGTGAGCTTACCTCGGAGAGCTTCGGTCGGTTTAAGCCGGGCAATCCGGCGGGTTGGCAGGAAACTGACGATGGTGGTAACAAGCATCACCAGAATGGCGGTTCCGGTAATTAGCCCGGCGCTGTAAACAGGGAATATTCTTTCCCCGAGAGCAAAACCGTAGCTGTCGACGGCCTGGGGCATTCCCAGTCCTTTGCGAGCCATAAAGGAAAGCAGGGGAAAACCATATATCGCCGCCACTCCGGCCGCCAGAATTCCGTGCAGGGCACCTTCGAGGGTGAAAAGTTTTATTACTTGAGGCCTGGTCATCCCGAGGGCCATGATAGTGCCGATTTCCTTCCGGCGCCTCCAGATCGAGAGAACCTGGGTATCAAAGATGGCCAGCATTGCCAGGCAAAGAAGAACAACATAAATGACGCTGGCGCCGATGTTTTTACCCCGGACGACTTCATCGATGTCTCTCAGGAGAAAATCCAGGCCTTTATAACTCCAGCCGCTGATTTCTTCAGCGAAAGTTGTCCCGGGGGCAAGCGTGATAACCGTGGCTTCATTTTCCATTCCCGTAAGCTTCCTCAGAACGTCGAGCGAAACCCACACCTGTCCCTGGTCAATCGATTGAACTGTGGTCGCCATGACGTGGACAATCTTGATGTTCCGGGCATCAAAGGCTCCTTGCTTATCCCGCCAGCGTAGGGTGACAGTATCGCCTATTTTCAGGCCGCACGCCTTGGCCATGCGACTCCCGATAACCGCCGGGATTTCGTCCCCCTCGGTCGCTTCGAGGTACATCGACGGGAAAAGAAGAATTTTCTGGCGCGGGTCAATCCCTTTAATCAGCACCGGGAAAAAGCGGCCATGGGGATAAAGGGTTCCCTGAATGATGAGAATCGCGGTTGCCTTTTCCTCCTGGATAAGTTTGGCCAGCGGCTCGGGCACAGGTCCGTGAGCCTCGTCAAGAGTGAGCGGGTTATATGGGTCGTAACTCTGATGCCAGTATTGGCCGCCGCCGATTTCAGCTTCCTTCATCGCTTCGGCCGCTTGCCGGCTCATCCCGCGATAAAGCCCCTGGCTCCAGATTATAGTCACAAAGGCAAACGAGAGGACGACGACGTTGAGCCATGTCCGCACACCCGCGGCCAAAAGGTTCCGGAGAGCAAGCTTTAGATATAGCCTCATTTCAAAACTCCCGGGCGCCTTTCTTCGGAGGCGGCTTCGACTCTTCTCTCGAGGTCTAAAGTCTCGTCTTTCGCCACCCGGCCGTCAACCAGAGTAATTTTTCTTCGGAGATAACCGATGACCTTCTCGTCATGGGTGGCAAAAATAAAGGTTGTCTTCAACTCCCGGTTTAGTTCCTCCATAATCTGGAGGATATGGTGGGAATTTTCGGCATCCAGGTTGGCCGTAGGCTCATCAGCCAGAATGATGGCCGGGCGCTTGACGACCGCCCGGGCGATAGCTACCCGCTGGCATTCGCCTCCCGAAAGCTGGGCTGGCCGCGAATTAGCCCGGTCAGCCAACCCGACCCAATCAAGCGCCTCCATGGCGCGGCGTCGCCTCTCATCAGCCGGGATTTTAAGCAGAATAAGCGGAAACTCGACGTTCTCAAACGCGGTATAAAAGGGAAGAAGGTTAAAAGTCTGGAAGATAAACCCGATATGCTGATTCCGGAGCCGGGCCGCCTCGCGGTGGCTGAGCTCCTCTACTTTTTGGCCCAGGACAACCGCACTGCCGCTTGTCGGCGTATCAAGCGAACCGATGATATTCAGAAGGGTTGTCTTGCCCGAACCACTCGGACCAACCAGGCCGGCAAACTCGCCTCTCTTAAAAATCAAGTTAACTTTGTTTAAAGCTACGAGCTCCTGTCGTCCCATCGGATAAATTTTTACCAGGTCTCTGGTCTCGATTAAAATTTCGTTTTCCATCGGCCTCACCTCGGCCTCGGTTTGGCCTGTTTTTCAACAGCTTTTTTCCAAAGCTATGGCCCTCAGCTTCTTAACATTATTATTAAATAGCACAAATAGCAATTTTATTAATCTCCCTATTAATCCCCCAAGAATATCGCCTTTGACCAACACGAATTTTTTTCCTGAACACCTGGTTTCTTTTCAAGTTAAGATATTTCTTATTTTCCGGTAAATCGCGATCGCCCCTTTTTATTTGCTCTGCAATTTTATTTTTTATCCTTAATCTTTTCGAATCTTTCTGCCAACATTTCTGATTATTGGGCTTATAAACTTTTTTAATAATGAAATACCACCATGAGCTGGAGGCCCTTGCCGGCAAAAAGATGACTGGTTGAAGACTCCGAGAGGCGATAAATCGCCAACCGTTCGGGATTCCAGAAAGCCATCAGGTGAAAATTCCAGCGGTCGTAAGTCCGCTGCCAGCGGAAAAAAAGATAGGTGTCCCGGTTTTGACGGTCATAGAAGCCCACGGCAGTTAAACTATCGAGAAGGCCGAGCGGATACGAAACGGAAACAGCAGCGAACTCGGTTCGGCTGCCGCGGCTCGAGGTATCATCATCCAACCTCTGCGCAAAATATTCGGCTAACACGTGTAAACCCTGGCCCAATGGGAAAGTATAATCAACACCTAAGGTAAAAGCTTTTTGCCGGTTAGCGGCGAGCAGCCCGGTTTCCTGGCGCACCAAGACGGCTTCAAACCACACGCCTAACCCCAGGTCCCACTTGCCGTCAAGACCATACCGGTATTCAGGAAACTGACCATCGGCCGGATGGCTCGCTGAATCCCCCGCCTTTAAAACAGACAAATAATCTGAAGCTCCATCCTCAGGGCCGAGGCTCGCCCGCCGGTGATGCAAACTAAACCCCAGCTCGCCTTTACCCAGGGGAACTTCAAGGCGGCCGCCCCATTCAGGCCTCCTTCTGGCCGTCGCGAGAAGCTCCCAGCCCTTAGGCTTTTCATTCCCATAAAGCCCCCAGAACCAGATGTTGGCGTTGGAGAGGAAATAATACCGGAGAAGGAGGCCATAAACGCCTTCAGTGAGCTGAAGGGGGTCGCGCGGGTCGAGCCGGTCAAACCACATCAGCGGCCGGAGAAACGCCGCCGACCCAAAGCTCAATTTTTGCAACCCCACCCGGGCTTCAAACCGCGGGGCGGAATAACGCGCCTGGGCCCGATAAAGTTTCAACCTCGCCCGGGAAACTATGTCACCGAGATTTTTTAGGTCGGCTGTGCTGTATCCGTCGAGGTCAACTTCAATTTCGATAAACTTTGCAGGACTTAGAAGCTTATTCAAAATAATTCCAGGAACCCACCGGAAACCAACCTGAGACGGGGCTGATTTTTCGGCTGAAACTGCGACCCAGGAAGAAACCAACCCTTTAAGCTCGACTTTTTGCGCCCGCAAACAAAGCGGCAAAAGTCCAAAAAAAACAAAAAGAAAGAGAGAAAAGCGAAAATTCAAGAAAAGCAAACCAACCTCCGGCCAAGAGCTTGAGCCTTGCCGCAAGCGCCTTACGTCCTCGAGCCGCCTTTTTGGCATTTTATTTTCCTTGAGCCGCCGGCTGTATCTTCTTATTTTGATAGGTCAGGTTAACTTCGGCCACCTTCAATCGGCGCTTCCTGTCAAAAAAGCCAAGTTTCAAATCAACAACCTTTTATTATTCATAGTTATCTTTATTTCGACAATTAAATTTTTGATATAATCTGATGTCCATGAAAAAAAGGGGCTTGCGGGGACAAACGTAAAAAACGAGAGGGCAAGGATTGCTTATCCATTAGATTGGTCGAACTAATGAAGCCTTGATAAAAAAATTCATTTTTTAGCTAAACGGCCGATGAAAGCGGCGGGTGGCTTTAAGGAAATCAGAAAAAAGTGCCGCAAGAAGAATTATATTTCCCACAAGAAGAGTTATATTTTTCGAAATATTTGCCTTTCTTTTTTCGTTGGGGGCACCCTCCTCGCAGGCTCTTTGCTCTTTCTAAGAACGAATTCGTATTCTAATTCTAATAAGCTCTCGCTGGAAACCGACAGCCTCAACTCGGCTGTTTTGGCAACTGATAATTCTTCTTCGCCGGCGGGCTGGCGCCTGCCGCTCAAGAAAAACTGGTACCTTCAATCCGCTTATCTCGTCCGCGCCGACGGTGCGGCGATATCTTCCCCCCGGTTCAAACCGCGGGGCTGGGCGAAGGTGGAGGTGCCAACCACGGTCCTGGCCGCTCTGGTTCGCCGCGGTATCTATCCTGAGCCGACTGTCGGGCTGAATAACTTAAAAATTCCGGACGCTAACGAAGAATACAACCAGAAATATAATTTGGCCCAGTACAGCCATTTACCAGGGAAGCGTAACCCCTGGGTTGACCCCTATTGGTTCTGGACGCGGTTTAAACTCCCCGCGAACCTCGAGGGAAAACATCTCTGGCTCCATCTCGACGGGATTAATTACCGGGCTGAAATCTGGCTTAACGGCCGGCTGGTGGCTCGCCCGGAAGAAATCGCCGGGATGTTCGGCTCGTGGAGGCTCGAAATAACCGATGTTATCTTTTTTAAAAAAAGTAACACGCTGGCGATAAAAGTTTACCCGCTTGATTATCCCGGGATGCCGGCTGAACCGCAGCTTCGAACGTTCGGGTCCTTCGGGGAAAACGGCGGTCCGACGGGCGATATCGGCAAGAACGTCACGATGCAGTGCTCTATCGGCTGGGACTGGATCCCCGAAGTCAGAGACCGGAACATGGGTATCTGGCAACCGGTAACTATTTCGGCCACAGGGCCGGTTGACCTAAGAAATGCCAAGGTCGAAACCAGACTCTCCTTCGCTTCCCCAGAGAACGATGCGAATATCCAGGCTGACCTTACCATCAGAGCAGAGCTGATTAACCTCGAAGAGCGGCCAGCCCGAGGTCTTCTTCAGGTAAAGATAATTCCTCCGGAGTTAACTTTTCAGTCGGAGGCTTTTCTTAAACAAAATGGGATAACTCCTGGCGGACAATGGCGGCCTGAATTGAGTCTTCCCGCAGCTTTTTTTATCTCGGATGATACAAGAGTCGACCCTTCCCATTTTTTATTTAAGCCTCCGGGCTTGAACGCACTGCCCCTCGAAAACTCTCACGCCCAGGAGAGGATGAGCTCTTTATTAACCTGGCAAAAAGAAATCGAGCTGGCGCCCCGGGAGAGACGAGACATTTCTCTGGACAAGCGAGAATGGCCTGAATTAGCACTAAAAGGCCCCTGGCTGTGGTGGCCGCACGACCTTGGTTTTCCTTCGCTTTATGAACTCGAATTGAAGTTTATTCAGGGCGGCGAGCTCGCCGACAGCGAGAAAATCCGTTTTGGTATCCGGGAAATAACGACCGGGGTGACGGAAGTTAACGGCTGGAAGCGGCGGGATTTTTTTATCAACGGCCGCCGCCTTTTCCTTCGCGGCGGAGCCTGGGTACCGGAGATGCTCCTTCGGCGCGAGGCTGACCCCAAATGGCTGCTCAAGGAACTTCTCCTGTGGCGGGAGGCGAACTTAAACCTCGTCCGCCTCTGGGGTGGAGGAGTAACTCCGGCCGAAGAGTTTTTTTCCATCTGCGACCACCTGGGCCTTCTGGTCTGGCATGATTTCTGGATTACTGGCGACTGCCAGGCCACCTGGGGCAAAGGAAGTCGCGACTGGCCGCTCGAAGCCGAGGTTTTCCTTAATAATGCTCGAACCACAGTCCTCAAACTGCGTCATCACCCTTGCTTGCTTCTCTGGACTGCCGGAAACGAAGGCTTCCCGAGAGCTGAAATTTACAAGCCTTTGCGGGAAGAGATCATCGCCAGGCTCGATGGCACGCGGCCATTCCTTCCCTCCTCGGGTTATGCGGAACCCCCTGAATCTTGGGGGCTCAGCTGGCCCGACAATCAACCCGCGGGAAGTTATTCAGGCGGGCCGTACTGGTGGGTTGA
This sequence comes from Candidatus Aminicenantota bacterium, assembly GCA_037441905.1. Taxonomy (GTDB): domain Bacteria; phylum Acidobacteriota; class Aminicenantia; order Aminicenantales; family CALLJL01; genus CALLJL01. The sequence continues at coordinate 6,992 of JBBIRF010000050.1, read as the reverse complement.
CCCGAAAGAATACTACCATCTGGCTGAGCGCGGCCGCGACTGGGTTTTCAAGAATGAAGTCGGGCTTCCCTCGCTCCCGCTTCTTCCGAGCTTGAAAAAATTCCTCCCTGACCTAACCCCTTCGCCCGACCTTCCCTTCCCGCTGAATCATGCTTGGGGGTTTCATGATGCCTGCGAAGGTAACGGCAAGTACAGCCTTTATGACCAGGCCATTCGCCGCCTTTATGGAGAGCCGCAAACCTTAGAGGATTACGTCTTGAAAGCTCAGTTGGTTAACGCCGAGAATTACCGGGCTATCTTCGAAGCAGCCAACCAGAATCAAAAAAACATTTCCGGCGTCGTTCTCTGGAAAACCAATTCTGCCTGGCCGAGCGTAATGTGGCAAATCTATGATTATTATCTTCTGCCTAACGCGGCCTTTTACTTTGTCCGCCGGGCCGGCGAGCCTGTCCACCCGCAGCTCGACCGGCGCGACAGGACAATCTGGGTGGTAAACAACCTGCTTCAGCCCGCGAGGAATCTTCGCCTGACGGCTGATTTATACGACCTCAAAGGACAGAGGATATGGGGCAAGCAAGAAGTGGTCGAGGTGGAGGGAAGGAGCTCCTTGAAAATGTGGCCATTGGAGCTTCGGCAAACCTCATTCCTTGTCCTCAGGCTTTTGGGGAACAGAAGAGATAGCAAAGCCAATCCATATTTTGAATCGGAAGAGCAATTTGGCCCAGGCCAAGTTGCTGGTAAGTCGGGAGCCCGGCATTTCGATGGTAACACCTGGCAGACGGCGCCTTCTCCTCCTGAGGGAGGGCATCTCTTGGCCGAGAATTATTATTGGCTTTCGCCTGATGATGATTTCACCGCTCTTCAGGACTTGCCCCGGATAAAACTTCAGACGGAGATGGAAGAAATTAAACTGCCCCGGGGCAAGAGTCCGAGCGACTTCTGGCCGGGGTTCGCCGCAAGAGCCTTCAAAATTAAAATCCACAACCCCGCCGACACGGTGGGTTTTTTTGTGTTCTTAACCCTGTTTTCAACCAAAGACGAGGCAATCACCCCGAGCTTTTGGGACGACAATTTTCTCCTTCTTCTTCCGGGACAATCACGTGAGGTCAAAGTCAGGGTCCTGGGCCAACCAGATAAGAAAATTTATGCTCGCCTGGAAGGCTGGAATATCCAACCATTGATAATAAAACCGAGAAAATAGAGTTACGGCCGCCGCCGGGCAATCCAGAAGTTGTTAGGCTCAGGAACCAGGGACGATTTTCCGCAGCCGGCCATCCTGCCGAATACACAAAATAACTTTGCCGTCATCCCTCATCCAGCGGGCCTCCCATAAGTCCCAGGTCGTCTTAATTTCCGGCGGCCAGGGATAGCCTTCTATGTTCTGCTTGCTCAGGCGAAGCTCGTCAACACTTTCAGCATAGCGGCCGTGCTGGGAGAAAAAATCCCGCTGGCGATAATAGACTTGCCTTAACACCCAGGAAGCATCCTGCTCAAGGGTTAATTCAAAAGTCTCCTTTGCCTCGCCCGCCTGCTTTCCTGAAAACTGGACATACCCCCACATCTCAGGATAATGGATGTTGACAAGCCCGGTGGGTGCCCACACCCAGTTGTCCTCGGCCAACGGACGGCCAGTCGCCGGGTCTTTGGCTTTTTCATACCGGCCATCGCGAACGTTCACCCTGTATTCGACACGGGAAAAATTCATCCGCCACTGGTCGCCTGGGTCTGGCTTCAATTTTTTATCTCCGCTACATTCTTTAAGCACTTCCCAGGGAAAAGCCAGTTCCACCTGCCAGTTTTTATCCTTGTCGCCCGGACGGTTAATTGTGCCGTTGACCTTGACAGCCGCCTTAAGGCCCTTGATATCCCAGGCATGAACCGCCGGCCCACCGTCGCGATAAGGCCGAACGAGCAACAAGTCCCAGACTGTCCCCAGTGCGTTTATCTCAAGCTCGTAGTATTCGTGCGAATCGCCGTCCGGGTCGATGAAAACCTCGAAATCATTATCCTGATAGATAATCGAATCGCGCTCGGTTAAAGTGGCCCAGATTTCTCGCTCCTCGAGCTCAGCGCCAACGTATAAATAATTATCATCCCAGAGCATCTTGACTCTTGTCCGGAAACGAGGCTTGGGCCGGTCTTCCCCTTCAATATCGACAAAATCGTCAGTCCAGGGAGCGCGTCTCCAGTCACGCTCGTCCAGGTTGCCATCAACCTTGAGCGCGGCTGAGCTTCGGTAGCAAACATAGTTAGGGGGCGAAAAAGGAATCCGCGGAACGGGAAAGGTTTCTGGAGCTGAATCTTCGGAGGAAAGGACTGGGCTCCTTTCGTTGCTTCGGATTCTGCCGCTACTCCCGTGTCCCAAAAGAAAAAAGATGAAGGCAAAAAGAAATACGGGAGACCCAAGCAGGAGCTTTCGCTCTAGGGTGCTGTTTCTTCCACTCATCGTACCTCTCCTCATGTGGTCAGGCTTAGCACTTTTTAAAAGGCCATATTATGGCGCAAAAAACCGCGAGCGTAAAGCCTGCCGCCAGCCGGCGCGGCGGCTGTCGGGTCTCAACTTAAGCGGAGAAATTATCTTCTGCCGTTGGCGGAAAGGCTTTTCAAGCTCTGGTTGAAGTTAGGATGATTAAAGCAAAGGAGAAGTGAGGAGATATTACCTGTCTTTGGGCCAAAACTAAGGAAGCCCCTTGGTTTTCCAAGGCTCTTCTCTTAACCAGGAAAAAGACATGCCGATGAATTTCCGGTTCAGTGAATAATTCAATTCAATAAAAGCCGTATCTCTCGACGGCTTCAGACAGCATCAAAATATTCTCAGGAGGGGCATAAGGGGGGACAGAGCAAGCGGTGCTCAATATGTAACCGCCGCCTTCCTTAGCGGCTTCCAGACATCTTTTGGCCGCCTCGAGAACCTCGGACGGCGTTCCCTTCAAAATCACGTTTACCGGGTCTATGTTACCCTTGAGAAAAAGCTTCTGCCCGACTCTTCTTTTCGCCTCGGCTAACTCGACATTCCCAAGGGGCGGCGGGTCAAGGGTGTCGATGCCGTTAGTCCCTGTGGCGGCAATCAGCTCCAAGCGGTCGCCTATTTTGCCGCAGATATGGGTATAAATCGGCAAATCATATTTTTCTTTAATTCCTTCGATAACCATTTTTTCATAAGGAAGGACAAGTTCTTGATAATGACGAGGTGAGATGAAGTGGCCGCCAGCCAGGGCGGATGAAATGAGAATCGCCTCGACACCGCATGCGGCTAACCCGAGGCCATAAGCGATTGTCCCCCTGGTCAGCGCCAGCAAGCATGCCTTGAATTTAACCGGGTCTTTCTTCATGGCCAAGAATCCAGCCTCGTAACCCAAAAGCTCCAGAAGCTGGCTAAAAGGAGAGAAGATTTCTCCATGGATAGAAACTTCCTGGCCGACTCGTTCAATTAAATGCTTAACTGGGTGATAATGCCAGGGAGGGAAAAAACTTTCAGGTTCATTCGGGTCAGGAACCTCCTCCGAAAAACCCCAGGAGAAGGGATATTTCAGGCCGCCCAGGTCATGCGGCTCGAGATAGAAAAGTTTTTCCGGGTCGATTTTATCGAAGCCTGCATGGAATTCTCGACCGTCCTCCCGCAACACATGGGGGTTGTCGTCTGGGGGGCAGACGCTTATCCAGCCATTCATCCAGGTAATGATCTTTTTCCCTTCTTTTTCTTCGATTTTTCTTACATGGCGGCGCCAGTTGGGGTCTCGGCCGGGGAGATTAACCAGGATGCCATCAAAATGATACCGCTGCTGAAGCCTGACCAGAGCCTCGACAAAATCCTCGCTCGTGTGCCAGATTTCGATTGCCTCCAGGCCGCTTCTCAAAAAATAATGGCCGAGGGCGAGCTGGCACATGACCGGGACACGGTCGGGCTGTCCGAGTCGCATGGCCACGGCCATTCTTTCTTTGCTTTTCATTCTAATTCGGGCCGAAGTTTGACTAATTATCATGCGAATTTTTCTTTTTTTCAACGCGCCTCGCTTGCTCTAGCCTAAATCGGGCTTAAATTGAGCCTGACAATCGAAGCTACCTATTATCGGCAGTCCTTTCAGCAGGTTATCTCGGACTAACCTTATAAGCCAGGAGCCAGGAGAGCTCAAGTACTGGAGAGAGTCTTTCCATCCGTTCCTTATAATCCCTTAACGGGCTCAAACAGGATGTTAAATTATGACAGGCGCAGTAAAAATGATAAACAAAGGAACTTTCAAACTAACTTTATTGCCAATAAACGGGGAAGGGATTTCTTCTCTCTCATCTCGTTCATTCTATTCCATGTCGTAAATTATTTTGAATCATCTCCCGATTAGTTGATAAAAAAGTAAACACTTCATTGAGTAATCATCGAGATTTAGAGCAAAAATGTCTGTGATTGGAGAAGGGCCACTATTTTAAAAAAAAAGAGGTAAGTGACTCTTCCGGATAGGTCGGAATAATTTTTCCCTGTTCACGAAGTCAATGGTGGGGACAAAGTTCCTGCGCTGCCTGAGAGTGGGTTAGTCGGAGCGAAGGTTATTTACTGGACTTTAAATAAAAATCGGTTAATATATCTGGATAGCTCATGGAAACGACAGAAAAAATTGCGCTGATTGACGGGCATGCTCATCTGGATGAAGTTGCCGACCTTGCGCCGTCGCTCGCCCAGGCTAAGGAAGCCGGCGTCATAGCCATTGTGGCTGTTGGTAGCACGGCTGAAGCTAACCAAAAAATCCTGGAGATTGCCGAGGCCAACCCCGGGTATATTTTCCCGGCCATCGGTTATCATCCCTGGGATATAAAGGAAGAAGAGGTCGAAAGAAACTTGCTTTTTATTCAGGAGAGGCTGGCGGGGTGCGTTGCCCTGGGAGAAATTGGCCTGGATTATAAGGCTAAGGTTAAAAAAGACCTGCAGCAAAGAGTCTTCGCCGAGCTTCTCGACCTGGCCAATCAGTTCGATAAGCCGGTGATTATTCATTGCCGTTATTCCCATGAACGCAGCCTGAAGATGGTCGCCGAAAAGAAAATTAGTCGGGCTGTTTTCCACTGGTATTCTGGGTCGCTCGACCTCCTCGACGAAATAATCAGCCACGGCTATTTTATTTCCGCCACTCCGGCGACGCTTTACAGCCTCAACCACCAGGAAGCCATCAAAAAGGCGCCGCTCAAGAACATATTGCTCGAAACAGACACGCCTGTAATTTATCAGGGGATGGAATCAAGGCCCAAGCATGTTCGGCTCACAATGGAACAGGTGGCCAGGCTGAAAGGGCTGGATATCTCGGAGGTTGCCAGCCAGACAACAGCCAACGCCTGCGAGTTCTTCGGTCTTTCTCTAAGGTCTTTTTCCTCCTAATAAATAATCTGCTCTTCTCAGGTCGTCTAAAAATAATTAACAAAAAGGCAATTGGCAATTAAAGCATCCTGACGCGTTCGGGCTAAGGTGACGAATCTCAAGGTAAATTTTACAGTCAGTTCCCGGCCCTGATAAAAAACCTTAAAAGCCGGCCCGAGGCTGATTTATTTTGAGGTGGAAGTTTCGTTAATGATCTTTATTCGCAAACGGCGTGGAAATTCAACTCGATGGAACATTCTTAATTTTGCCCTCTGGATGGAAGGGTGACAACGCCGATGTTTTCCTTTTCTTTAAATTCAACATTTACTCCATAGGGCGAGGATAATTTCTTCAGTTGGTCAATAACTTTCCGGCTCAGGTCAGGGTTGGCCAGAAGCGGCCTCCCCCTCACCCAGCGCGGCTGACCGAACCCGAGAGCAACCGGAATAAGCCTCACTTCGGTTAAATCCCTCCCCTGCCATTTCAGCCAGACAATAACCGATTCCCAGTATTCAGGTTGGCTGGGAAAACCGCGGCGGTCAGAACTGTAGCGGGCTTCGTTAAAGTCGGCCACGTGCTTATCTTCTCCTAACCGATAGGCTTCGTAATTTTCCTGGGGAAGACGAAGCGGCGTTTCATTCTGGAAAATGAAGTTCCCCAGACTATAAAAAATTGGCTTGCCTTTGTAAATCTCTATCCCTTTTAAATAATGAGGGCCGTGATTGACAACAACATCAGCCCCGGCATCAATAGCAGCATGAGCAAAATTAACCAGAAAAGACGGCGGTGAAAACCTATCCTTCCCGGCCTCGTGACTGTGAACCGAAACAATGGTTAACTCAGCCAGATTGCTGGCATTACGGATAACCGCGGTTATTTCAGCCAGGTCATCGGGGTTAAGCGAAGTCCTTATTTCTGGCGCCTCGCCCTTAATTATTCTCTGGCGGAGAAACATCAACTGGTCGCCTTCCTTCGGCGGGTTTAAGCCCCACTGGAGAAGAAGGCGGCGGAAAAATTCCAGCTGGTCAGCCGTGACCACGCAGGTGGAGGAAAAACGCAGCGGGTTAAGACCGGGACGCGGCGGAATGTCGTCGCGCGACTTGCTGGCCCGCGCATGGTCGGGAAAAGTGGAAGCGCAAGAAATCAAAGCGACTCTGGCCTTGTCCGTCTCTAAGAATCGCGCTTCCCTGGCTTCAGACAAACTCCGACCGACCCCGGCATGAACCAGGCCGGCGGCCTCGCAATACTTTGTCGTCAGCTCCATCCCGAGGACGCCGAAATCGCCGGCATGATTGTTGGCCCGGGAAACCAGGTCGAATCCAGCCCAAACCAGCTCCTTGGCCAAACCAGGCTCTGCCCGAAGATAGGTGCCGCCGCTTTCGTGCATCGGATATGGCTCATAATCATGAAAGAGAATTTCGAGGTTAGTAAAGGCGGCGTCAGCCGACCGAATAAGCTCGACCATTTTCAGGAATTCAGGCTCGGAATAAACCGAAAGCCGCCGGGTGATGATAGAGTCGCCGGTCAGGACCAAAATTACGGGTGGTTGCTTGGAAGCCTGGCCGCCGACAAACTGAAAAACCAGAAACACCTGGATAAAAGCCAAAATTAAATTTCTTCTTTTCATCTTCCTCTCCTCCCAAAATGGGGA
>JBBIRF010000049.1:0-18057 GCA_037441905.1 Candidatus Aminicenantota bacterium | reverse complement strand
AAAGGAAAATCGCCTATCTTTTTGCCATCCCAGGCAACAAGGATTTTACGGTTGGGGATGAGGCATATGGTCATCAGCTTGCCTGCACATTGTCTGAGCCTGTAGTCTTTACCTCGAAAGCTAAACGAGCCATCCTTCCTCACCTTGCGCTCGTAGGGAAGCGAGAAGACCAGGTCCAGGTCTATCGACTTATCCACCGGTCTGAGAAATCCTTTTCCCTCTCTGAGAGCCTGCTCCCAACGTTTAGATGGGATTTGCCCCGTCTCCCCGTGAGGACGCTCTTCGTTATAAAAACAGACCTCTTCAGCCACTATCTACTGGGCTTCGGAGAGAGCCCTGACATTGTACCTTTCACAAAGGTAAGGGATGCGTCTTTGAAGATAGTCAGATGAAAAAAGATAATTATTGAGGAAAAAAGTCAGCCTATCGCCCGCGGCGGGCTCGGCTGACAAGAACCTGATGAACATTTCCAAAACAGTAAGAAAAAACGGCTTTTGTTAAGACGTTCAGACTTACCCGACTTGTTTTGTCTCTTAGCCCAGAGATTGCTGATTTAGGGTTTAACCGCTCCCCAGGCCAGCGCCTTGCGGATGGCTGAGAATTAATCAGGATTAAAGACTAAAACTAGCCTTATTCCTGGCGCAAAAAGCCCTGAGCAAGAGAACACATTAACAGGACGGCTTGAGGCAGCGCTTCTTCGTCGATATCAAAGGCCGGATGATGATGGGGATAAGGACAATTATCCCCCGCCCCGAAGAAGAAAAAGGCACCAGGAACTTTCTGAAGATAATAAGCAAAATCTTCTCCGCCCATGACCGGGTCAATCAGAACCAGGCAATCTTTTCCCAGAACCCGGGAGGCTGTTGCCTTAACAAAATCAACCATCTCCGGATGGTTGATGAGGGCCGGAAAACCATGAACATACTCGATGTCGGCTTGGCCGCCAAAAGCAGCCGCGGTTTCCCTGGCTATTTCTCGGAGACGGGTTTCAGCCAGGGCCTGGACTTCGCGGTCGAAGCTTCTGACCGTCCCCCGCAGGCGAACTTCATCCGGAATAATGTTGAAAGCCGTCCCGCCGCTTATCGTCCCGAAAGAGACGACGCAAGGTTTGAGCGGGTCAACGTTTCGGCTGACTATCGACTGAACGCTGATAATGATGTTGGCGGCGATGAGAAGCGGGTCAACCGTCTTGTGGGGCATCGACCCGTGCCCCCCTTTACCTTTAACTACGAGAGTAAACTCGTCTGATTGCGCCATCATCGGCCCCTCGACGACCCCGACTTTCCCGGTGGGCAAGGGCTGCCACAGGTGAAGCCCGAAAATAGCCTCGACATCTTCCAGGGCGCCTGCTTCAATCAGGCTTTTGGCGCCTCCAGGAGGCCTCTCTTCAGCTGGCTGAAAAAGCAACACCACTCGACCAGCAAACCTGTCCTTTCTCCTCGCGAGAATTTCCGCCGTCGCCATCAGAATGGCCATGTGGCCGTCATGACCACAAGCATGGGTCGCCCCGGGATTAAGAGATTTGTACGGTTTGTCTCCCTCTTCGGTTAGCGGCAAGGCATCCATTTCAGCCCTTAAAGCTACTACCCGACCTTTCCCGCTTCCTCTTATTTCGGCCATCAGACCGGTGCCAGCCATTCGCTTTACTTCAAGCCCCAGTCCCCGGAGGAAACTGGCAATAACTTCGGCCGTCCTTTTTTCCTCGAAGGCAATTTCTGGGTGCTGATGAAAATCCCGGCGCCAGCCGGTCAGCTTTTCTCTCACCCGGCTGCACTCCCGGCGCAACCAGGCCAATTCTTCTCTGGATAAAACCTCTTGGCTTGATTTTTGATAAGACGCTTTAGGCTGTTTTTTCTCAGGCCTTCTCATCTAAAGCCTCCTCGCTGAGTTTTCTCTGCCTCGTCGAAGTCAAACTGTTTTCGCCCGCGCCTTGCTTCCAAGGCTTAAACCCACGGCTATCAGCGTATTTATGAAAAGAGCCACAAAACCAGCATTCATTCCCAAAAAAGGGTCATGCCGGCTGAAAACGAGAAAAGCAACTAACCCAAACCCGATTACCAGCCCCCAGAAAACTCCGCTGGTCTTAACCTTTTTCCCGAACAAACCTAAAACAACGCCCGGGAAAAATTGACTGACCCCGTCATAACCAATAAGCAACAAGTTCACCAGAGCCTGGGGAAAATAAAACGCCAGAAGGAGGGCGGCGACCATGATTATCATAACCAGCCGCCGCGATAGCCGGAGGACCGCTTCCTCGCTCGCCCGAGGAGCCAAACCTGTTTTGTAGATATTCTTGGCCAGGAGGGTGGCGGCGAAGAGGACTAAAACTGAAGATGGAACCATGGCCGTCACCGCGCCGGCAGCGCCCACAAACCCCAGAAACCAGGGGGGATAAGTTTTTTTGACGATTTCTAAGAAAGCCATGTCCCCGTTTTTCAGCCCGGGGATGACGAGAAGGGCGGTGAACCCGACCATGATAACGAGCAGGATAGGAATCTGGTAAAAAGGCATGATGACGGCGTTTCTCTTAATGGTGGCGGCACTCTTGGCGGAGAAAGCCGAAGCGAAAACATGTGGCCACATATAAAACCCGAGCCCGGTCAGAAGAGCTGTCGACATGACCCAGAGAGTATCCATGTTCGGGGTGGCGCCGGGAAAGACGAGATGCTCGGGGTGTTTCGCCATCAGCGCCTGGAACATCCGGCCAAACCCGCCAAAATACACTCGCGGCACGCCGATACCGACAATGGCAACAGCAGCTATCATCATCAAATCTTTGATTACGGCCACCCAGGCTGTCCCCCGAAGTCCGCTGGTATAGACAAAAACACATGTAAGGATAAAACTCACCAGGATAGCCGTCTTCGAACCGATGGCCCCGTCGCTGGCCACTTCCACGATAAGCCCGAGTCCGGTCAATTGAAGCTGAAGATACGGAAGTATAGAAAGAACGCCGATGGCGGCGACGATGATGCCTAATAGACGATTTTGATAACGGAAGATAAAATAATCAGGTTGAGTATGAAGCCCGTTCTGTTTTCCCACCTTCCAGACAGCCGGGAGGATAAAAAAAGAAACAGTATAGGCCAGGGTTCCGTAGATTAGAATGTAAAACGTGGGAGCCCCGCGCGAGTAGGCCCAGCCGCTCGCCCCGAGGAAAGTAAATGTGGTGTAAATCTCTCCCGCCATCAGCAGCCACATGATGACCACTCCGAACCGCCTTCCGGCGACCGTCCAGTTCTCCAGGCTCATCTTCACCCGGCTGCCGGCATAAATACCGATGCCGGCGGAAAAAACTATGGTTAAAAGAATGATCAGGAGAGGGGCGTTCATTCTCGCCCGCCTCCTTCCCCGCCTCCCCTCTTCTCCAGCTGATAAGCGGCCATCAGGATAAAGGGCGTTAGAAAGACCCACAGGAGAATCCAGAAAAGAATAAACGGCAACCCAAGAATTACGGGCTGGGTGCGATTAACTAAGGGAAGGGCAAAGACAAGGGTCAAAAAAGGAACAAAGCCTAAAAGAAGCGCCAAATTTTTCCCCTTGGCCATCCGCCTGCCTCCGTCAACCGAACGCCGCCATTATATTTAAACCAAACCGGGGCCTCAACAACAAACGACGGAGCAAGAGGAAAGCGGAAACTCAGGTTGACCTGTTTTCCTTGTCTATTATAATCTAAGAAAAGAGAAACAAGATGAAAGGCTGGAATGAAGAGATTGCTTATAAAGGCGCCCGTTTCCATCTCCAGATTCAAGACTTGGGTCCACGGGAGCCAGTGATTCAAGCTCTCCTGTATAAATCCGGCCGGATAATCCATTCCCGCCGTGTTTCCTACGCGGCTCACCTGAGCCATCCCGACCTGAGTCAAAGAATCGAGGCTATTCTCGGAGAGCTCCACAACTCGGTCATCGCCGAAGTTCGCAGCGGCAAGTTCGACCATTTCCTTACTCCCGAAGAAAAACAGGGTTCAGGTGGTGGCTGCTAAGAAACTTTTCCTTATCGACGGGAGCTCCATTCTCTACCGGTCTTTCTACGCCATTCAGCGGCTTTCAACTTCAAAGGGTTTCCCGACGAACGCCATTTACGGTTTCCTTAACACTTTGCGGAAGATTCAGGAACAAGAGCAGCCTTCGCATCTGGGCATTGTTTTCGACACCGGCAAGCCTACGCTCAGGCACAAAGCATTCGAGGCTTACAAGGCCCAGCGGAAGCCAATGCCCGAGGACCTTCAGGTCCAGGTTCCAGTCTTAAAAAAAATCATCCAGGCTCTCCGGATTCCTCTGTTTGAATACGAGAATTACGAAGCCGACGACGTCCTGGCAAGCCTGGCTCGGTTGGCCGCTCGCGAGGGAATCCAGACTATCCTCGTGACCACAGATAAAGACCTTTTTCAACTGGTAGATGCGAATACCTTAATTTATAACCCGGCGAAAGATGTTTACCTCGACCGCAATGGGGTCAAAGAATTTTTCGGCGTCGAGCCAGAACAGGTAGTTGATGTCCTCTCGTTATGGGGCGACCCGACTGACAACATTCCTGGTGTCCCGGGAATCGGGGAAAAAACCTCAAAGGCGCTGATCCAGCAATTCGGCTCTCTCGATAACCTCCTGGCGAACCTCGAAAAGGTCGAACCACCTCGGGTAAGGGAAGCCATCCGGCAGAACCTGGAAAACCTCCGTTTGAGCCGCCAGCTGGTAACGGTCGAGCGGCACCTGCCGCTCGAGTTTAACCTCGACGCTTTCGCCGTTTCCGAGCCTGACCGGTCTGAAGTTATCGAGCTTTTCCAAGAGCTTGAGTTCACCTCGCTTCTCCAGGATTTTGTGAAAAAAAAGGCGCCCTCCAAAGAATACAAACCTATTTTCGATGAAGCTACGCTGAAAGTCCTTATCGAGAAAATAGAGAAAGCGGGGTTTGTTTCGCTCGACACCGAAACCGATAACCCCTCGCCAGTCCGGGCGAAACTCGTCGGCCTGTCGTTCGCAGTCGAGCCGGGCAAAGCCTTTTATCTCCCGCTTGGCCATGACTATCCGGGCGCGCCGCCGCAGCTTTCGAAGGAAAAAGCTTTCGCCCTCCTTGAGCGAATCTTTCGAAACCCCGGCATCCGGAAGATTGGGCAGAATATAAAATATGACCTGATTGTCCTCCAGAGAGAAGGCTTATCCCTTGAAGGAATAGACCTTGACACTATGGTTCTTTCTTATCTACTTGAACCCAACTGGGGCAAGCACAACTTAGATAAACTCGCTCTTACCTATCTTCAGGAACAAGCGATTAGCTACGAGGAAGTCGCCGGCAAAGGAAAACAAGCCCGAACTTTGAACGCCGTCCCGGTTGAGCTCGTAACACCCTACTCCTGCCAGGATGCCGATTTTGCCTTAAGGCTCAGCCAGATTCTCTGGCCGAAGGTCGAGCAAGCCGGACTTGACCGTCTTTACCGCGAAATTGAACAACCGTTGATTGAAGTTCTGGCAGCCATGGAAACCTGGGGGGTTAAAATCGACCGGGAAGCCCTCGAACTTCTCTCGCGCGAGCTGGAAAAAGAGTTGAACCGGCTGGAAAAGAAAATCTATGAAGCCAGCGGCGTCGAGTTCAACATTAACTCGCCGCAGCAGTTGGCCGATGTCCTTTTCCGGAAAATCCAGCTGACACCCGGCAAGAAGACCAAGGTTACCAAACGCTTTTCCACCTCGCTCGAGGTCTTGCAAGAGCTTGCTCCCGTCCACCCGCTGGCTCAGTTCGCGCTCGAGTATCGAGTGCTCGCCAAGCTGAAATCAACTTACGCTGATTCTCTTCCTGAACTAATTAACCCGGAAACAGGCCGGATTCACACATCATATAACCAGACTGTAGCTGCCACCGGCCGGCTTTCAAGTTCCGAGCCTAACCTTCAGAACATTCCCGCCCGCGGCGAACTCGGCCAGCGTTTCCGCCAGGCTTTTATCCCCGAAAAGGGCCACCTCCTGCTGGCGGCCGATTACTCCCAGATAGAACTCAGAATTCTGGCACATCTTTCCCAGGACCCGGCACTTCTTGAAACCTTCCGGGCTAACCAGGATGTCCACGCGGAAACGGCCCGCAGAGTCTTTGGCGACGCGGCCTCGCTCTTTCCTGATGAGATGAGGCGCCGGGCGAAGATTATTAATTTCAGCATTATTTACGGAACCTCGGCTTTTTCCCTGGCGAAAGAACTCGGGACCTCGACGAGCGAAGCCCAGACTTTTATCGACCGTTATTTCAGCCAGCATCCGAAGGTGGCCGAATTCCTCGAGAAAACGGTAAGCGAGGCTGCCTCCGGCGGGTTTACGACGACGATTTTCGGCCGCATCCGGCAGGTTCCGGAACTAAAGCACAAGGACAAGGTAGCGCAGCAGGCCGGCAGGCGAATCGCCCTCAACGCCCCCATCCAGGGGTCGGCGGCTGATTTGATGAAAAAAGCCATGATCGATATCTACCGCGAGCTTAAGACCCGGAAGCTCGGGACCAGGATGATTCTTCAAGTGCATGACGAACTCGTGTTCGAAGTTCCGGAGGAAGAAAAAGATGAGGTTGAAGCTCTGGTCAAGGAAAAAATGGAGAGGGTTTATCCGCTAGCTGTGCCGCTTAAGGTCCATCTTGGCTGGGGTCGGACCTGGGCCGACGCCAAGTAAAACAGGGACATATTCTATATTTCCTATTTTTTCGCCCTCGGAAATAAGCCAGAAATACGGCGCGTTTTCCCCGCTTGATTAATCGGGTTAAATCTCGTTTAATAAACCATGGAAAACAAATAAATGCTTGCTAGGATAATCATTGGGGAGACTGAAATCCCTGAAGGTTTGTCTTTGGAGGTTATTCCTTCCAGCCTCATCTTACCCCAATAATCCGGGAGGATTGATGCTTCGGAAAAAATATCCTCGGACAGGGGGCAAACGACGGCCTGGCGGACGATTACAAGCTGGGTTTAAGCTCAGGCAATTCTATGGGCTTCTAATTCTTCTCGCTGGTTTCTTTCTCCTTCTCGACGGATGCGCCCCGCGAGCGATCACGGTAAGAGAAGCGTCCCAACCCGTCGTCTATCCAGGGGCAACCTGGGAACGACATCCCTCCCCGGAAGCCGCTGGTTTCTCGAGCCAAGGAATCCAGGCAGCTCTTGACTACGTAAAGGGTTTGGCCACCACTTCTTTAGTCGTGGTCGCGGACGGCCGAATCCTCTTTGATTATGGCGATACCTCTGAACTCAGCTACTTAGCTTCTGTCCGCAAGAGCGTCTTAGCGATGCTTTTCGGGAATTATGTCCAGAGCGGCCAAATTCGGCTGGATAAAACCCTGGCCGAGCTCAAAGTAACCGACCATGGAGGTCTCTGGCCTCAGGAGCTCAAAGCGACGGTCGCCGACCTTTTAGCGGCCAGGTCAGGCGTCTATCACCCAGCCTCGAATAGCGGCGACCACCTGGCCTATGCTCCGCCGCGTGGCTCTAAGAAACCAGGGACTTATTTCCTCTACAGCAACTGGGATTTTAACGCCCTGGGAACGATTTTTGAGCAGGAGACCGGAATAAATATCTACGACGCCTTAGAGAAAGACTTAGCGGTTCCCCTCGAGATGGAAGATTTCCGCAGAGAACTCCAGCGAAAATCAGGCGACCTGAATAAATCAATCCATCCTGCTTATCATATGTGGCTTTCCACCCGGGATATGGCCCGCCTTGGTTACCTGATGCTCCGGGAAGGAAACTGGAAGGGCAAACAGCTAATCCCTCGCGATTGGGTAAAAAAGATAACCAGCCCGATTACCAGGGTCAAACAAATGAACCCTGAATTTCTTCGCAAAGGCCCCCTGGGCTACGGGTATTTGTGGTGGGTTTTTGACGGCCCTGGGGCGAAAGGTCCTTACCAAGGAGCTTACACGGGAATCGGAGCCGCCGGCCAGTTTATCACTGTAGTCCCGAAGCTAAATCTCGTGGTGGCCCATAAAGTAAACACCCAGAAAACTAAAGAAACTGTCTCTCGCGACCAGTACCTGAAGCTCCTCGATTTAATCATCAAGGCCAAACAAAAAAAATAAGCAGCTAAGTAAATTCTGGCAATATTCATTTATTAAGGAGGAAAAAAATGATCAGAAAAATCTTCACCGTCATGGTCCTATTTTTCATCGCTATCGGCATGTTCGGTTGCGCCGGGAAAAGAAAAGAATCGCCTTTAATTTCCCGGGAGTTGCTCTTTGGTAACCCTGATAAAACTTCTGTCGCCTTAAGCCCGGATGGCCAATACCTGAGTTTTCTCGCGCCAGTCAACAATGTACTCAATGTCTGGGTGGCGCCGGCTAATGAGCCGGAGAAGGCTCAGCCAGTCACCAAGGATACGCTGCGGGGCATCAGGATTTACTTCTGGGCTTATACCAATCAGCACATTATCTACCTCCAGGACTTAGCCGGGGACGAAAATTGGCAGGTCCATGTCGTCGATATCACGACGAAGGAGGATAGGAATCTAACACCTTTTGAGGAAATTCCCGGTCCTGACGGAAAGCCTATCACTCTCCCTAACGGAAAACCCTTGCGGCCAAGGGCAGAAATCCAGGCAGTAAGCCACAAGCTGCCGGCTGAAATCCTGGTCGGGCTTAACAACCGCAACCCGCAATTCCACGACCTCTACCGGCTGAACATTCTCACCGGAGACCTTAAGCTTATCCAGCAAAATGACCGGTTCATGGGGTTTCAGGTTGATGATAACTACAACCTTCGGTTTGCCGCCCAGATGACGGCGGACGGCGGCCTGGAACTTTTCACCCCCGACGGCAAAGGTAACTGGCAATCGTTTGATAAGATTCCGATGGAAGACATGATGACGACCAACCCGATAGATTTTGACCAAACCGGAGATATTCTCTATATGATTGACAGTCGCGGTCGAAACACCGCCGCCCTGTTTGCCGTCAACTTGAAGACCAAAGAAACAACCCTGCTGGCCGAAGACCCGCGCGCCGATATCACGGCCATCATGATGCATCCTGTGGCCAAAAAAGTGGAGGCAGCTGCCGTCGAGTATACGCGGGTCGAGTGGAAGATTCTGGACGAAGCAATCAAAGGCGACCTTGAATATCTTAAATCAGTTAACGAAGGTGACATTAATGTGACAAGCCGAACCCTCGACGACCAATTCTGGGCTGTGGCTTACACAGTGGATGACGGACCAGCCAGGTTTTATCTTTATGACCGGGCCCAGAAAACCGCCCGGTTTCTCTTTACCAATCGGGCCGGGTTAGAAGGAGTCGAGCTGGCAAAGATGCATCCGGTGGTGATTAAAGCCCGCGACGGCCTTGACCTCGTTAGCTATCTTACCCTGCCTCGGTCGAGTGACCCCGATAACGACGGCCGGCCAGAAAAGCCTTTACCGATGGTTTTGTACGTCCACGGAGGCCCCTGGGCCCGGGATTCCTGGGGTTTTAATTCCATCCATCAGTGGCTGGCTAACCGCGGTTATGCCGTGCTGAGCGTTAATTACCGCGGCTCCACCGGTTTCGGCAAGAATTTCATCAACGCCTCTAACCTCGAATGGGCCGGCAAGATGCACGACGACCTGATTGACGCCGTCAACTGGGCCATCCAGGCCGGAATAGCTGAGAAAAACAAAGTGGCTATCATGGGAGGAAGCTACGGCGGTTATGCCACCCTCGTCGGGCTGACGTTTACGCCTGATGTGTTTGCTTGCGGAGTGGATATTGTTGGCCCTTCGAACCTCCGGACGCTGCTCGAGACGATTCCGCCTTACTGGAAACCGATGATGGACATGTGGGCCACGAGGGTAGGTGACCCGAGGACAGAAGAAGGAAGAAAATTCCTTGATTCCCGGTCGCCCCTCACTTATGTCGACCGGATAAGCAAGCCGCTGCTCATCGGCCAGGGCGCTAACGACCCCAGGGTTAAACAAACCGAATCAGACCAGATTGTCAGGGCGATGCAGGAAAAAGGTATACCGGTAACGTATGTCCTTTATTCTGATGAAGGCCATGGGTTTGCCCGGCCGGAAAATCGGCTTTCTTTCTTTGCCGTGGCCGAGCTGTTTTTGGTCCAGCATCTCGGAGGTCGGGCTGAGCCGGTCGGCGATGATTTTGCGAGGTCAACAATCGAAGTGCCTCAAGGGGCAGAACAAATCCCGGGACTGAGCGAGGCGCTAAAAAACAAAACCCAGGTTAAATAGCCGGCTCAGGACGTAAACTTTCTGCAAGAATTGAACACCCGAGAGGAAAGCTACATTTTGTCTTTTCTTTAATTTTTACATTTCGTCCTGGAGACTTAAATTCTTGTGAGTTAATCGCGCCCTCGAAATTATTCCAGGTGAACCTGAAGTCAAGAGAGTGACTCGCCCGCTCGAATGGCGTCAATTATCTTTATAATTGTCTATAATTTTTGCAAAACCGGGCGGAATTCTTCAGCCTGATCCTTGTCCTTTATTTCAGAATGATTAGGGAATAAGAATCGGCCACGAAAACAAGCTCGCCTTTCGCGGCCAGCGCTTGAGCTTCCCCGGGTGTATCAAAACACGCCTCGACTTTTGGCGCCGCCGGATTCCTGATGTTTATTTTCTTAACGCCGGCGATGCCATCCGAAACGAATGCGAAATCGCCTTCCCCAACGACGTAATTGGCAAAATCATCCACCGGAACAGAGGAAATAAGTTGAGGCGATTCGGGCTGGCTGATATCGACCACGTGCAAACCAGCCTCGCCAGAAGCGACAAAAGCATACTTGCCGCGGAGAAACACACTATAAGGTTCTCCGGGAAGCTTTTTGGCGGCTATCAACACCGGTTCCTTCGGGTTCCGAACATCAAGAATATGAAGACCGGCATCACTGTTGGCGAGGAAAGCATAATCTCCCTCGACCGCCAGGCCGTAAGTAAACCCGGCCAGTTTAAAGGCGCCGACGACAGCCGGGTTTAAAGGGTCTTGAATATCAATTATAAAAAGCCCAGCGTGGTCGGCCGTCAGGTAGGCATAGCGATTCCTGACGATAATCCGCCGGGGGACACCACCCGGCGACCTCATGGTATGAACAGGCCGGGGTTTTTCGGGGTTGCTCACGTCAAAGATTCGCACCGACCAGCGGTCAGTAACATAGGCATAATTCCCGCTAACCTCCAACCCTTGAACCCCCCTAAAAATGTCAGTCGAACCTGCAGGCCGGGGATTCGCCGGGTCGGAGATGTCGACAACCTGCAGCCCGGACAGCTCGCCAACCGCAAAAGCATAGTCTCCCCCGAGAGCGACGGCGACAAGCGAGCTGGGGGTGAAATAAACACCGACGGTTCGCGGTTTTTCCGGCGAGGCGATGTCGACGAAAAAAATTCCGGAAAAATAATCGACAACATAAACCATGTTTCGCTTGATAATAGCGTTCCAGCTCTCGTTATACATCGTGTATCTGTTGGTAGAAATGATTGCCGGCGAGGCGGGACGGGAGATGTCGATAACCTGGAAGCCGCCGTCATACAGGTTGCCGACACAAAGATATTTCCCGTCGACGGAAACGCTGCGAGCATAGCCTGAAGTCGTCAGGGAAGCCTTGAGACTCGGAGTGGCTGGGTTACTTATATCAACTACCTTTAAACCTCCGGGGCCGTCAGCCACAAAGGCATAATCGCCAGAGACCAAAACGCTCTCGGCTGTCCCGTCAGTATCAAGCGAACCGAGCAAAACCGGATTCTTCGGGTCTTTGACGCTGACCACCTGGAGGCCTGCACTTCCGGTTGCCAGCCAGAGAAGCTCTCCGGAAAGAGCTAACCCGAGGACTTCCGCCGAAGAACTCCACCGCCCGATTATTCGGGGGGAAGCGGGGTCTTTGATGTCAAAGACAAGCAAGCCGGCCGAGCCGGCGGCGACAAACGCATATGGCCCATCTATCGCCAGGTCCCTCGCTTGCCCATCAGTCGCCACTCTCCCTTTGAGCTGAGGATGCTTAATGTCGGTGATGTCGACAATATTCAAACCTCTATCACCGGCGGCAACCAGAGCTACGCCGCCTTTAACCTCGACACGATAACCGCCCCCTAAGTAGAGCTTAGAAACCAGTCGGGGATTTTTCAGGTCGCCGACATCCATAATTAACAGGCCATCTAAGAAAGCCGCGAAGGCTATATTTCCCTGAACCCTGATATCATGGGCTTTGGTCCACAAAGCTGACCCGACATAAGAAAGCCCCGGGTTTTCCGAAACCGTCAGACTGCCTCCTGGATTTAGACTGAAACAAAGACAGAGCAAAAAGGCTCCGGCTGTTAAGAATTTTCGGCGCATTTTATCCCCCAACACCTAATTTAGATTTTAGATTAATGCCTCTTCAGCCCAGCCGAGTTTAATTAATTCAATCTGGTTGATATCGCTCGTCCCCAGGCCGTACTTGGTGTCGGCAATCTGAATATGCTTGGGAACAGGCGGAAGCTCTTGAGCCGGGCCCAACTCCTGCCGCCTCTTGGCCATGATCAGCCTCAACCCGACGGTGTCAACGGCCACCGGGTCT
The DNA here is from genome assembly GCA_037441905.1 of Candidatus Aminicenantota bacterium. Taxonomy (GTDB): domain Bacteria; phylum Acidobacteriota; class Aminicenantia; order Aminicenantales; family CALLJL01; genus CALLJL01. Next base: position 5,567 of record JBBIRF010000049.1, on the reverse strand, counting down.
TGGCCCACGATCAACCCCTTGTAATTCCAGACGTAGCGGCGGTTGAAATGATGCGGGCCGGTCCCGTGAAACTGGGGGGTGAGAGCGCAAAGAATGTTCAGACGGGTTTTTCCCTTTACCTGAGGCAGATGAAACAGCGAGCCAAGCTCAGCGCAATTATTCGGATGGTAGGCCGGCTGCGATTCGCCAAACATGATGTAATTCTTGATACAGCCAGAAATCCCGGCAAGATAATGAGTGCGGAGCGGCCGGACGTTTATTAGCGCCGTGGAGTTAACAAACACCGGGTTCGTTCGCACCGTGTGGTCGTCGATGGCGATGTTTTCCTCCTTCACCCCGACCGCCAGCAGACGGTTTTTGATGGCTCTTTCCACCTCCGGAGGAGTCGGCAGAAAAGACCAGACGTTGCTCTTGATGCCGACAACGTCAGTCGGTTTAACCAATTGGCTGAAGGCGGCTACCGGGTCCGGGGCGTCGCATAATTTCATCACGGCTTCGTCTAACATCTGCTGGATGACTGCTTCGCTGAACCGGGAATTTTCATCAATGGCTTCAGGATGACGGATGAGGACCACCCTTGATTTGCGGGTGGGTCGAAGGGATTCCTGGGGAAAACCGACCGCAGCCCCTAACACCGCCAGCGTTGTTTCCTTGATAAAATCACGTCGAGTGACTACCGGCTTCATCTTTGCCTCGCTCACAAAGATTTGCGAAAAAAATATCACCGGTTTAGATTTCCTGTCAATAAATCAGCGGCCGGTAAACAGAGAACAGCTTTAATGATTTTAGATTAAACAGGATAACGAAGAGACATTTGTCAACTCAGCGGTTTCGGGCTAACTCACGGTAGCCAAAGCCGCTAAAATTTAAGTTTTCAATCGCCTGAACCCCTCCCCGAATCAGGCGATCGCGGCTGAAACTTGTCAGCAGCCGCGGGCGTTTAATTTAACTTGAAAACAAAAATCTTTGCTCGAAAAGGGATTAGGAAACGCTCTTAAATCCTGCGTCCGTTAGTCTTTAAACCGGTGAACTCTGCCTCCCACGATGACTATTTCCGGCTTACCGAGTCCGTCGAAAGATTTAAGCGGGTCGGAAGATAGCACCTGGAGGTCGGCCAGCTTGCCAACTTCTACGGTGCCTAATTCGTCCTGCTTACCCAGGATTATGGCTCCATTCTTGGTGGCGGCGACGATTGTTTCCATCGGGCTCACGCCCAGCTCGACAAAGTACTTCATTTCCATGAAATACAGCCCCGGATAGAGGTTCATGAATTCACCGACGCCGTCGGTGCCGATGCCCATGAGAATTTTCCGCTCGCGGGCTTTCTTAAACAGCGTTTCGTGCATCGCGAGAGTCCAGTTTCTTTTTTCTACCAGCACCCGAGGGACTTTATTGAGGCGGTACAACTCCCGGTAGACCGCCATCGTCGGAACGTTATAAACACCCTTCTGGGCCATTAGGTCGAGAACGTCGTCTTCCATTTCGTTGAGATGCTCGATGCAGTGGACGCCGGCCTGGACGGCAATTCGGGTCATGGTCGTCGGCGTGGTATCTGACTGGCCGCCACCGTGAGCTGTAATCCGTAACCCGAGGGTCTTGGCCTCATCAACGGCTGCCTGGGCTTCTTCGAGGGTGAAAGTGGGCGAAATTTTGATGTGGTCAAAACCGGCTTTATGCATCTCCCGAACAGCTTTCCGCCAGGCCCAGGGGCCATCAACCGCCATGCTGCCTCTCAGCCCGTCTCCATGCCCGCCGGTGACGGTAATAACATTTCCGCAAGGAAAAAGCCGGATGGTGTCGATGTAGCCTAATGCCTGGGCTGTCAGGATGGCGCGCATAGATTCGACTGAGGAACCGACATCCCGGACAGCCGTAACGCCGCTTTTTAAATACATGTTCAGGATGTGTAAACTCCGCAGGGTGGCCACGCTGTCGGTGTCAGTAAAATACTGCATGTTATTATAGGGATAACCAGTATGAATATGACAATCAATAAACCCGGGCAAAATCCATTTGTTGGCCACCGAGATGGTAACTGCGCCTTCGGGAACCTTAACCTTTTCGGCCGGCCCCACAGCTTTTATTCTTTGCCCCTGGATGAGCACAGTGGTGTTAGGAACTGGTGCCCTGCCCGTTCCATCAATTAAGGTCCCGCCAACCAGGGCGATTACTGGCTCTTCTTTTTGCGCCGTCTTCTCCTGACCAAAAGCAAACAACGAGAAGACCAGAAGCAGGAATACCGACGCCGTCTTTGTTCGCCAGAACTTCATGCTGAACCTCCTTTCAGTTGCTAAACCGAAAAAAAAAATAAGGGGGCATTATAATTTCGTTAAGTAAGCTGAGCAAGGCTTAAAAATTTATTAATGGGAAGTGAAAAGGAAATAATCATAAGCGAAACGGGCAACCTGGGCGATAACATCCTCGACATCTTCGGTTTTTTCTTCATCAGCGTTTTTGACGAACACCGTGATAGCTACCCGGCCGAGGTCGTAGGGAAGAAAAATGATGCCGGCATCGTTTACCGTGCCGCCGATGGTGCCGGTTTTGTGGGCGACTCTGACCCCAGCCGGCAGGTCGCCTTTTAACCTTCTCTCGCCCGTCTGGCAACGGAGCATGACGTCGATGATAAAGTCGCAACTTTCCTTATCGAGGATTTTTCCGGTAGCGATAAGCTCGAGCAACCGGTTCATGGCCAGCGGCGTGCTCTGGTCTTTCATTACCAGCGAAAAACTTTTCCGGGCTTGCTCGAATGCCTGCGGGTTAGCCTGCCTCTCCTGGGCCAAAGCCTTTTCGAGCTCTTCGAGGGTGAGGTTCTTATACTTTTCATAATCGACCCCGCGGTAATCAAGAATAAGTTCCTGACAGGTCCGGTTGACTGAAATCCCCTCTACACCGAAAGACCGGAGCCGGCGATTAACATTCTCAGCCCCCACTTTGTTCAGAAGAAGGTCCGTGGCCGAGTTATCGCTAATCAGCATCATTAAATAAATAATATTCCGCACGGATAGCGAAATGCCCGGCGCTTTCAGGCTGCTCAGCAGGCCGCTGCCTAAATGGAGGTCCAACGGCTGCAAATCCCATCTATCATCCAAGGTAAATTTGCCTTCCTTCACCTGAGCCATGACTTCAACCAAAATCGGAATTTTAAAAACACTCGCCAGCGGGAAAAACTCTTCGCCTCTAACCGCTAACTCCTCGCCCGTTTCCAGGTGCTTCACGGCCACGCCGACCTCCCCCCGAATCCGCCGGCTGACCAGTTCAACCTGGTCCTTCAACCGCTCGAGCCTTGAAATCCGGGCCTTCTCCTCGCCGGCAATTTTTTCCTGGCCGAAAAGTTGGCCGACAATCAAAAAAATTAACAGAAGAATCGCTGCCCGCAGCCGAGGAGAAAAACCATGCGTTTGTTTATTCATTTTACCTCCTCCTAAGGCTTGGATTCTGGCCTTTAGGCCCATTTTTCTCTGTTTCTTCACCCGTGGTCGCTCCCACCTCCAACCCGAACCCATTCCCAGGGCTTGCCGCTTCCCGGGTTAATTAACTAACGGGCGGTGGCGCGCAGTTGACCAGCTGGGAAAAAACGTCCTGCGTCGAGTCCCTGCTTTTACTGATTGATTCACCTTACTCCATGCTTTTGAGTTCATGGTAAAAAGTCTGGCGAACCCCGTTAACCATTGCCCAGAAATTTTCCATCGGGGTGGAGACCTCGACAGGATGGGTTGGACCGACAATCAAGCCACCATCCTTACCGACACTTTTTATCAGCCTGACCACTTGGGCTTCTATCTCCGCCGGCTTCTTCAGTGGAGGAGCGTCTATAAGCTCAACTGTGCCCCAGAAGCTCAGCTTGTCCCCGAATTCTCTTTTTATTTTTTCAGGGTTGAGCGACCGCGGCGCGACCGGATGCAGCACGTCTACGCCCACCTCGATTAGGTCTGGAAGAATGGGGTAGATAGCCCCGTCGGAATGATAGGCTATTTTCACCCGGTGGTTGAGTTCCTTAAGGGCGGCGACCAGCTTGGCCAACCTTGGTTTTAAGTAATGACGCCACATGCCGGGAGAAATAAGCATTCTGTCTTCCCCGCCAACATCGTCAGCCAACAAAACCATGTCGACGCCGAGTTCTACCAGCCTCGTGGCGACTTTCAGATGATACTCTAACGGAATATCGAGGAGCTTTTCGGCCAGCGCAGGGTTTAGTTTCATATCGACCAGGAGTCTTTCCAGACCCCGCAGCGCCCAGGCGGTTTCAAAAACCGTTGCCGGGATCACGCCGACGATAAAATAATCATTTTTGAATCTCTCGACGGTTCTCGTCGGGTTTTGATAAAGTTCAGGCCGGAGGGGGTCGGGCGGTTCGAAAGAAGCGAGCGCCTGCGCGTCAGCCAGAGGATGGCTGACTATTCTGACATAATTAGCCGTCCCGTTTCTGGTATCACAGGAGCCCGTTTCCCATTCAATACCCCATTCGTCCAAATATGTCCCAACGGTTGGTGGCAGTTGAAGATAATTATAACCGTCGGGCCGGCAAGCCGCTGTCAGGAGCAGGTCGCACCCGACCTCCCGCTCTAAAACATAATCATAATCGGTGGTAGTGGAGTTTGAGGCGGTGAGACCCAAGCTTGCGGCGAGGCGGCGGGCAAACTCGGGAGTGAAGGTTACGGCCAGCGGGCAGCGGTCTGGCTCCCGGTGACTGAGGGCAATCTCTACCCTTTCCCGAGGTTTCATCGATTATTTATTTTCCCGCGAGCATTAATTTTTCATCGCCCGAGTTATTCTGGCAATTTATTTTAACACAGCCTTGCCGCTCCATTTTTTGCGCCCGACTACCCTCGCCGCCCAAAGCCAAGAATATCTAATTCCTTGGATTCCACTTCTCTCGGGTCGCTTCTGCTCGCGATAATCTTTCGCGCTCAAAACCTTACGTTGAGAACCGCCAGCGGCTTAGTGGCTGAGTCGGCCATAAGTCAGCCATAGACGCGAACCCAAAATGGCCAGCTTTGTCCTTGCTACAAGACTTCTTCTTCTCTTAAAATAACCTTGCCCAGTTTGGATGTCGAGTTGTTTTTTCGGCATAAAAAGAAGGTAAAGGCAATCAGGCGAGGGGCGGCGTCAATGTTTTTTGCCTGGTTATCAAGGTTAACAAAAAAGCAAGGATAACTTGATGGGACTGGCGGTAGAAGTTTCTGACCTTCACAAAGCTTACAGTGCGGTTAAAGCTGTCGACGGCGTCTCCTTTGTGGTGGAGCAAGGGGAGATTTTCGGTCTTGTCGGTCCCAACGGAGCGGGTAAAACAACGACGATTGAGTGCCTCGAGGGGCTCAGGCGACCAGACAAAGGCTCGGTCAGAGTTCTCGGGCTTGACCCGCAGAAAAACGGGCATGAGCTCCGGAGTCGGGTTGGAGTTCAGCTCCAGGAAGCAGCTTTGCCCGAAAGGTTAAAGGTCAAAGAGGCCCTCGAGCTTTTCGGGTCTTTTTATTCACGCCGGGTTAACCTTAGTTGGCTTCTCGACCAAATGGGGCTGGCGGATAAAGCCAACGCTCCGTTTGCCAAGCTTTCAGGCGGCCAGA
>JBBIRF010000048.1:8006-18680 GCA_037441905.1 Candidatus Aminicenantota bacterium | reverse complement strand
CGACTTGCATGTGTTAGGCACGCCGCCAGCGTTCACTCTGAGCCAGGATCAAACTCTCCAGTTTATAAAGAACCCTTGCGGGTTCTTTACTCGCTGAAAAGTAAAGCAATTCTGGAGTGATCCCTGTCGCTCCGCTTAATTTTCAAAGAACTGCTTCTCTCTAACCCGAGAGAGAAGATAACACTTAAAAGAACAAAAGCCAGATTCAGCCTTTCGGCCGAAGGACTTCTGGTTTCCCACCAGAAGGCGATAATAATAATAAAAAGAAATTCGCTTCTTGTCAAGATGTCCAGCCGAAGATTTTTAAAATAACCATTCAGGCCTCGGCTGGGGAGAGCTCCTCTGGTTGTCATCCCGTTAGCTCTTTTGCCCTTTTTTGTCGCCCGTAGTTTACAGTTGACTCATTTTTCCGGGTTTTCTCGCCTGTTTTTAGACATTCAATCTGGCACAACTTCTGCTTTAAAACGCATGGAAGCGAAGCCATGGGAAAACCCAAGAGCGGCTACAGTCTCATTGAGGTTCTCCTAACCCTTTTCCTATTGACTCTAATCTTGGTCGGAACCCTTCAGCTTTTAGCCCAGGCTACCACGACAAAGCTGAAGGCGGACTTGATAGTTTCAATGGCCTCTCTCCTTTCCAATCGCCTGGAAGAACTCCGAAGGCTCCCCGGAGCCGCCCCGGAAGCACAGGGTCAGTATCAGGAAGAAATAAAGGCAGGCCAACGGCAGACTTTTGTTTGTCGCTGGCGCCTGATCCAAGAGTCAGCAGAAGCCTGGCGCATTGAAATAGAAGTGAGCCCTCTTGGCCAGGCAGAAAAAAGGGTCGAAGCGACCCTTTGGATAGTTCCTTTCTTAGGGTTTTAATTCGGATGACAGAGCGGAGCGGTCACGTCCTCGGCTTTACCCTCGTTGAATGCCTGTTAGCTACTTCGCTGTTGATGCTGATTTTCGCTGGAGCCGTTGAGCTCTCCCGGTTTTCCAAACGCTTTTTCTTTCGGTTGAAGGATTCTCAGGAGTTTAACCAGGAAATCTGGGCGGCTCAGGACCGTCTCTGTCGAGACCTGGCCAGGGCTGGGTTTGGCCTCGCTGATTTAATCTCCGCAGGCATTATCGGCGGAGCGGAAAACGAAGGCACAAGCTTGGCCATTTATTCTGAAGAAACTTCATTTCCTCTTCCTTTTGAAGTCGCCAGCGGCTCCCAAATAATCGAACTCACGGCGACTGATTCATTCAGCCGCGGCCAACGTATTGCTTTAATCGAAGCGAATAAAGCCGAAATAGCCACGGTTGAAAAAGTCGAAAAAGGTCGTCTAATTCTAAGTAAGCCTGTTCTCGGCGAATACAAAAACAGCACAGCCAGATTAATCGCCATCGAAAAAATCTGCTATTTTCTCGACGAGAAAACCCAGATTTTAAGGCGGAAAGTTAACCTAAGTCCAGCCCAGCCCCTTCTCGAAGAAGTGAGCTCTTTCGTCTGGGCTATAGAACCACCGGGGTTCATAAATATATCCCTGACTTTCAACAAGGAGCCCGATACCATCCATGAGATTAAGCTCGCTGCGAAAAATATTCTGTTGGCAAAAAATGGGCAGCCAGAAAAAAGCTTCCCCTGAGAAAAACTCAAGCGCGCGGAAAGGGATCCTTCCTGTGGCTCTCAGTCTCTTCTTTTTTCTCGGCTTGGGTATTTGCGTCCTTCTACTCACTCAGGTTCATCTAAAGGTGGGTGGAGTAAGACGCAATCTGAGGCTCACCAATTACGCGGCCGAGAATGGGTTAAAAATGGGTTATCTTTTCCTTGCCGAGAAGCTTCAATCCTCCCCTTCGCCGCTTTTCCTGTCAGAATCTGAAGCTGAATCTTTCCAAGCAGATTCCCTGTCTCCTGAAAAATTGCATTGGCTTTTCAGTCGGCATTTTGGCCTGGATTTCCCTGTTTCCCTGGAATCCTCGTGGAAAAACATGGCTTGGAAAACTAAAGTCTTGTTCGAGCCCCAAGAAATAGAGTCGCTTGGTTGTTTTATCCTGACAACGGCCGCGATTAAGCTTGAGGCAGAAGGAAAAATCGTCCCTTTTTTCCAGCAGGCTAAAGCGGAGTTCAGGCTTGAAACAGCCCTTGCGGCCGGCAATTTGCCGCTCCCCCTTTTCCCTTTCCTTCTGGAAAAAAACTTGAGTCTGTCAGAACAAGCGGAATATTTAGCCCTGATTGAAATAACTCCAGCCTCAGCCGCATGCGTCAACCCGGCCGCCAGACCATTTTTCAGCCAGGAAGAGATAATTTCGAGGAATCTTATCCCCTTTTTAGAGAAAGGATTGAAAATCCGCCTTCTCGAGCCCGACCGAGTCAACATCCTGGTTCTAAGACAGGCGCTTGGTTTGGAAATCAGCCGGGAGCCTATTCCCGAGGGGGTTTACCTTATCCACGACGACATCGGCCTCGGAGGGGTTTTCGTTCAAGGAAACCTGGATGAGCTATTCTTAACTATAGACGGACCATTCCAGATTTTATTTTTCCGGCAAGGAGAAAATACCTGGGAGCTCAGGTTCAACCCTTCTCTCGGCCAGACTGTTTTTTCAAGCCCCGGCAAGAGCCTGGTTTATGAAGGTCTTCCGAACGGAATCATTCTGGTAAACGGGGCTATAGGCGCTTTGGGCGAAGGAGAAATAAACCTATTTGGAGAGGTCCATCTGGCTTCGGGCGAGCCGCAGCCCTGCGTTATTCCGGGCGCCAAGTTAACCCTGGTTGCCTCTGGTGAAGTTAACATCGTTTCTCCCCTGATTCTGTCCTCAGTCCAGCTTCAACCGGGAATACCTTACCTCCGCCAGCGCCAAACCCAGGTGGTAATCTTTTCGAGTGGGAGGGACCTTATAACCCAGGAAGAGATGGCGGCTGGCCTCAATTTGGAAATAAAAAACGAGGAAGAAATGGTCGTCGAGGCGGACCTAATCGCTCTGGGTAAAGGCTTTCAAATAAAAGGAAGTGATAAAACCCTCGTTATAAGAGGAAGCCTTCAAACCACCGAAATTAACTCTAACTCAAACCGGATAAAAATAACCCCTCACGAGAATCCGTATTTTCTGGCCAAAGACCCTGAGGGATTGCCGCTCACCTCCCGACCTCTCTCTATGATTATCCAGTTTAAGCCAACTAAATGGATAGAAAATGCCAAAGGTGAATAGAAATAGATATAGATATAGAATTCGACTAAGAATGTTTTCTTCTCGATTGCTTCCGGCTCGCGGTTTTAATCTGATTGAAATCATTATAGTCATTTTCATCGTCGGCTGCCTTCTTGCCTTCGCCTGGCCGGCAATCACCAAAGCCAGCTTGCGGTTTGGGTTAGAAAGAGCCGTCTGGGAAGTTCATTCGACGATGAATTTATTGAAATATCGCGCCCTCAGGGATGGCTGTGCTTATCGGCTTAAAATAAATTCCAACGGTTACACCGTCGAAAAATACGATTCGGGCGAAAAATTGTGGCTTCAAGTTGAAAAAGTTATTCTTTCCGGCGTTAATCTTGAAGCCAATAATTCGCCCACCTTTTATCCTGAAGGCACAATTTCTAACATGGCCACTATAACCATATCCAATCAGGCAGGAAGTTACAGGCTAAGCATCGCCATTACAGGAAGGATTAAAGTTATTCCTCTGCCGAAAGGAAGCGGTTAACCATTTCAAGCAAGGTGGTATAATCAAAGGGATAGCTGAGGGAGCCAGTAGCCCCGACCTCCCTTCCCAGAGTGGAGAGCTCTTCCTCGGAAAGTTTTAAAGAAAAGAGGATTACAGGTACCTGGCTGAGGGCTTGAGAAGCTTTCAGCTGGCGGACGAGTTCGGCTACGGGCTTTTCCCTCGAGGAAACCTCCAGGAAAATAAGGTCGGGCTTAATCTGGTCTAATTTTGTCAAGCCTTGTTTAGAAGGCAGGATAGATTCCACTCTCAGATGCATTTTGCTTAATTGCAAAATTAGCTGAGTATAAGCTGCCGAAACTGAAGATATGACGGCCGCCGTTCCTTCTCTTCTTGGCTTTCCGGCGTATTTTTCTACGGTCCGAAGAAGCTGGGACGGCTCGCACGGCTTTCTTAAATAATCCTTAATTCCAACCCGGTAACACTCTTCGACAAATTTTGGCAGCGTCATTCCCGTCAAAGCCACCACCGGTATGTTTTCTGTTTCTGGCATTTCCATAAGCTTGATAGCCACTTCTAAGCCATGCATTCCTGGAAGAATCATATCCAAGAGAATGAGCGCCGGCCTTTCCTTTCTGGCCAATTCGAGGCCATCAAGGCCCCGTTTGGCCACCAAGACATTATACCCCTCTTTTTGCAGGTGCCGACGAATAATCTCAACCTGAACGGGGTCGTCCTCTATGAGTAAAATCTTAACCATTTTTCATCTCGTTTATTGCCTTTAAGCTTTTATTTTTTGCCCTTTTCTACCCACGACCTGTTAGATTTAAATATATTTTTATTTTTGCCTAAAGTCAAAAACAAACTATAGGCTGATTTTTGCCTAAGAATCAGAGGGGGTTACCGGCCCCTTTGAAAATTCTTTATGACCATGGTCTTTGTGGCGCCTTTTCAGCCGGCTTTGCTTCAAGAATTTTTGCTTAAGATATTCGGACCTCAAGAAGGGATTTTTCTTGGTTTGACTCATCTCCCGCTCCTTCCCAAGCAAATACTTGCCATGTTTATCAAAGCTGCGATATATATTCTTTGCAATGAACATCCCTGGAGGTAACCCGATGAAAAGGCGAACCTATGGAGACACCTTATTTTTTGCGTTTTTAATCATTTTTCTTGCCTGTTCTTTTGGTTTCGGCCAGGAAAAGTATAAGGTTCCGCCGGCTGAGGTAGTCAAAATCCTTGACACCCCACCCCTGCCTCGGGCGTTTGTCAGCCCGAAGGGTGATTCGATTCTCCTTGGAGAGTATGAATCTATGCCCTCGATTATGGAGGTTTCCCGGCCTTTTCTCAGGCTGGCCGGGTTGAGAATAACCCCTCACAACAACAGCCGGCAGGAGCTAACTTTTTTTACGGCTCTTTCGCTTCTCTCGATCAAAGACGGCCGAGTCCGACCAGTAAGCCTGCCGCAAGGAATTAAATTTAGCGCTCCGCGCTGGTCGCCTGATGGCTCAAAGTTTGCCTTCCTCAGGTACAAGGACAACGGGATAGAACTCTGGGTAGGGGATGCAGCTACGGCGAGCGCTAAGCCTTTGGATACGCCAGCTATTAACGCCGTTTTAACCAGCGGGTTTACCTGGCTGCCCGGTGGCCAAAAAATCCTGGCGTTCACGGTAATCCAGGAGAGAGGCGCTCCTCCTTCTAAGCCAACTGTTCCCGTCGGCCCTGATATTCAAGAAACCGCCGGAAAATTTTCTCGGGCATGGACCTATCAAGATTTACTCACTTCTCCCTATGATTGTGATTTGTTCGATTATTACGCGACTTCCCAACTGGTCGAGGTTGACCTCCTGGCATCGACAACCCGCCGGATTGGCCCTCCGGGAATATATACTCTTGCCGACCACTCGCCGGATGGGAATTTTATTCTTATAAACAAAATAAGGCGGCCTTATTCCTATCATGTTCCCTATGGCAGCTTTCCTCACACTGTCGAAATCTGGGACAAAGACGGTAATCTGGTTCGAGTTTTAGCGGACTTACCTCTTGCGGATGAGGTTCCGGTGAATGGCGTGCCCAAAGGCCTCCGGTCTCCCGAATGGCAGCCCTTAAAACCGGCCACCGTGGTGTGGGTAGAGGCTCTTGACGATGGAGACCCGGAAAAACAGGTGCCGCACCGCGACCGCTTGCTTGCTCTGGCCGCGCCTTTCAAGGATGAGTCAGCTGAGATTATGCGCTTGGAAAACCGTTTTGCTGGCATCCAGTGGTTGGGGCAGGTCGGTCAAGCTTTCGTCTCCGAGAGCAACTGGCGGCGCCGGTGGCGAACAACCTTTTTGAAAGATTTTGAACATCCAGAGAAACCGGCCCTGAAGATCTTTGACCTGAGCGCCCTCGATGTTTATAACGACCCGGGCCGGCCGGTAACAATGATAACACCCAGAGGCGAAAGGATTGCCTTGCAAGAAAAAGACTGGGTTTATCTTGCCGGCAGCGGGGCATCGCCGGAAGGCGACAGGCCTTTCCTCGACCGATTCAATCCCCTTACGGGAGAAAAAAGAAGACTATTCCGGTGCGCCGCTCAAAGATATGAAACTTTCGTCGATTTTACGTCGGTTGCCAAAGACACAATTATAATTTCCTCAGAATCGAAAACTGAACCGCCTAATTATTACCTCCTTAACCTTAAAACAGGCAAGAAAAAAGCCCTGACGAATTTCCCAGACCCCGCTCCTGAGCTTACAGCAATGCGCAAAGAATTAATAAAGTACCAGCGGAATGATGGGGTTGAATTATCAGGAATACTTTATCTTCCTCCGGGATACAAAGAAGGCGAGAGGTTGCCGGTCGTGGTCTGGGCCTACCCGATGGAATATACCGACCCTAAAACAGCGGGCCAGGTAAGGGGTTCTCCCTACCGGTTTACTTATATCCGAGGCGCTTCTCAGCTGTTTTTTGTCACTCAAGGTTATGCGGTGCTTGATAACGCCCAAATGCCCGTTATCGGCGACCCAAAAACAGTAAACGATACCTTCGTAGACCAAATTGTGGCCAACGCTAAGGCCGCCATAGATAAACTCGACTCGCTTGGCGTAGGAGACCCAAAGAGGGTCGGAGTGGGCGGTCATAGTTATGGCGCCTTTATGACGGCTAACCTTCTGGCCCATTCTGACCTTTTCGCGGCCGGGATTGCCCGCAGTGGAGCTTATAATCGCACGCTTACGCCGTTCGGGTTTCAGAATGAGAGACGGACGCTCTGGGAGGCACCAGAAACATATATTAAGATGTCGCCTTTTATGTTTGCCCATAAAATCAACGAACCGATTCTCTTGATCCATGGGGAGGCGGATAATAACGCCGGAACTCATCCCATTCAGTCAGAAAGGCTTTTCCACGCTCTGCGCGGCCACGGAGCCATAGCTCGTCTGGTTATGCTCCCTCATGAAAGCCACGGATATTCAGCCCGAGAATCAATCTTCCACGTCCTGGCCGAGATGTTCGAGTGGTTCGATAAATACGTAAAGAAAAAGAAATAAAAAGAAACGGCCTTTTGAGGTAGGCTTCTGCCGGCCTAAAGATTTTGAAGAGAAGGGGTGTCCATTCGTTAAGTTTTTGGTTAAAAAGTTTCTTTAAAATATTTTCTTTATAAAATAGGCATCTAAAAACACCGAATAAATATCCAATAGATCGGGAAATGGGGGGGAGGAAATAGTTTGCTTTTTATGCTTTTTGAAACTTAAAATAATAAGGGATGATAGCTTTAATATGATAGCTTGGGAAAAAGCTAAAAAACTCAGGAGGGGAAAATGTTTCCAAATTATAAACTGGCTCTGCGCGGAGCGTTTTTGGGGTTATTCAGCTTGGTTTCCATTTTGTTCGTTGTCTTTGGCGCGACCTCTTTTCTAACAAGCCCCCAGACGCCTCGGCCGGGGGAAATTATTATTAAAGAAGTCGAGCCATTTAGCTATTTTTCCCTGCGGCAAAAGGGCTCATTTACGCTGGTTGAAGCAACGGTAAACCAACTTATTGAGACGGCAAGAAGCCAAAATGTTTACCCCGCAGGACCGCTAATCGCTATTTTTTATAGTTCTCCCGAAGAGGACAAACAAGAGGAAATGGAGTGGGAGGTGGGTTTCCCTGTGACTCCCCATGCGTTGGTCCAAGCGCCGCTCGAGAAAAAAACATGGGCGTTCTCGCCCGTGGCGGCTTCCCTCCATGTCGGCACTTACGACTCTACAGGAGAAACAATCCAGAAAATCCTTGATTGGATGGCTGAAAAAGGCTATGTTCAAGCTGGACCTATTCTCGAAACCTATCTTGACCTCGGCCCCTCAAGGACCAGACCGGGCGAACTCCGGACCGAAATCTGGATTCCTTGTAAAAAACAGGCGCCTTTCTAATTACGGCTGTCATTCTCGTTTTAAAGGCAAAAAGGCCAACAACCTGGAGAAGGGGAAGCCTCGAAGCCGGTAGAAAACTTGGGAAACAAAAATAATCCGCTAAGAAGAATTTTCGAGGCCCGAACAGGCTTTAACGCAAACGCCGCAGATGTGCTGACCAACAAGCCCCCGACGCCGGAATTCATCCAGCTGGCGAAAACAAGCGAGATGGTCAAAATCAGCTTGACTCTCGTGAATCGCCTTGGCCGGACAGACCGGCAAGCAGCGAAAACAGCCGTTACAATCAAGGTTAAGAGGCTCGTCGGGGACAAGAGGCATGTCGGTTAAAACGGTTACTAACCTGAACCTGGCCCCTAACTTCGGATTGATGAGGAGATTATTTCTGCCGAGCCAGCCGAGGCCAGCTAAAAAGCCGATTTTCTTATGAGAAACATGGGCCTTTTGATTTTTCCAATCGATAATTTGGGAGGCTGGGAAGGGCAAAGCGCGAAACCCGGCCTCCTCAATGGTCGAGGCTAATCTCAAGGCGATTCGGTCGAGCTCGTTATTCAGTTGGCGGTAATGATGGAAATACAGAGGGGTTGGTTTATCTTCGATTTCTTCGAGGACCGAAGCTAAAACCTTCTTCCCGATTGCCAGTCCAAAAGAATAAGATTGCTTCACAGCCTCGGGAAGAAAAAACTCTTTCCGGACTTCCTTAATATCCGCTATCCCAAAAAGGTCGACCTTTAATTCCGCAATTAGGGTAAGCAACCCTTTCCTGTTTTCGGCTGGGTCGGAGGCTGAAATTAACTTCAATGCTTTAACCTTTATCAAGGTTGATTTTAAGCGGGGCTAGATTTTCCTGTCAACAAAATAGATTGACGCTCCTGAAATTATTGGCTATAAATCCTACTTCAAGAGGTTTTTTAGCGCCATAAGGAGTCAATGATGGAACAGACCTTAGCGATTATCAAACCTGATGCCGTTAAGAAAAAAATTATCGGCAGGATAATCCAGCGGATTGAGGACGAAGGGTTCAGGATAAGAGAAATGAAACTTATGCGCCTGACCAAACAGCAGGCGGAAGGATTTTATGCTGTCCATAAAAACAAGCCTTTCTTCTCCAGTTTAACCGAGTTCATGTCTTCAGGGGAAATCGTGGTTATGGTCCTCGAGCGGGAAAGAGCGATTGCCCACTGGAGAGATGTTATGGGCGCCACCGACCCGGCGCTGGCTAAGCCAGGCACTATTCGCCATACCTATGGTTTCTCCATCGAGCGGAATGCTGTTCACGGGTCGGACAGCCCGGAAACGGCTGAGTGGGAAATTAATTATTTCTTTCCGAAGCAATCCTGAGGAAATTCTAGAAGAAACAAAAAGGGGGAAAAAGGGAAAATTGGAATAAATAATAGAATACTATATATTGGAGCTATCATAATAAATCAATATATTTAGTTGGGTCCTCAGCTCGGGGGAGGGTGAGTTGCCAATTTGTGTCAAGCGAAGCAGATATTTGCCCTTCGTTAGCAAAATTTGCTTGACAAATTATTAAGATTTCTTTAATTTTAACATGCGCCTTGGATGAGAATGAAGAGGGGTCTCCTTAAGGTCGATTCGTCTTAACCCGCCAAAAGAGACGTCTTCCTTTCATTCCTCCAGGCAAATTAAATCCTTTTTTAGGAGGTTACAAAATGAACAAGAAAGGGTTTTTTAGCCTGGGAGTGTTGGTCCTCTTCATTGGTCTGCTTGCTGCTCCTGCCCTGAACAGTGCGGAGAAAAGAGTTTCGAAACTTGATCCCTCAACCCTATTAAAAAAGCCTGTAGCCCTGCTCAGTTCCTTCCTGCCCATTTTCGGGTCCATTTTTGACACCAACGACACGGTCAAGAACACTCCGAATGCCTCTAAGGGCAAAATAAAGCCCACCGGGGATGTTTTACCAGGACGTCCCAGCGGCGGAGATTGAGAGAAGATTAAGTCCCCTTAATTTAATCTGAAAATCACCCCTTATATAACCTAAAGGGGTGATTTTTTTTCTATAATTTAATATTATTATTTGTCTAGTGAAAAATATATATTTGTTGGCTGTAATTTTTTTTCTTTTATGCAACCCTTTTGCCTTATCATCTAATCAAGCTCACCCTAATGACACTTTTGTTCTAGACGAAGCAATTAACTCTGGCCAATTTCAGTTAGCTGAACAAATAATTAAAGATACTCTTAATAAAAATTCTGACCCTCAGGTAATTGCCGACCTCCTGTTGAAATTAGCTCTTGTATATTGGAACTTAGGCAACCTTGAGCAGTACTCATCTTATGCTCAAAAGGCCTTACTATTTGCTCAACAAAACCACATATATGATAAAATCTCAACCGCAGAATCATACTTAAATATATACAATCTTTATAGCCAAGCTAAGTCCCTTTCATCTGACGGCAAGTTTAAGGAATCTTTAGAAAAATTCGACCAAGCCATCAATCTATCAAAAAGCATAAAAAGCCCAGCCCATGAACTCAAGTGCAAAAGGGTTCGCTCTATCGCTTATTGGCAGACGAAAGATTACTTAAGTTTTTATAGAGAAAATAAAGAAGCACTTAATATCGCCATTCAAATAAACCATAAAAAGGAACAAGCAAGATGTTTAAACAACATTGGCCTTGCCCTTTGGAAATTTGATGATT
>JBBIRF010000048.1:0-7906 GCA_037441905.1 Candidatus Aminicenantota bacterium | reverse complement strand
CTAGCAAATGCATATAGAAAAAAAGGCGATGAAAATGAAGCCATCATTAATTATAAGAATTCTATTGCAATTATTGAAGATATTAGGTCTAAGCTAAATCTTGAGGAATATAAATCGTCCTACTTGGGGACAGACAAGAGATTAGATGCTTATTATAAACTTATCGACCTCTTAATTAAGAAAGGAATTAGAAAAAAAGACCCAACCTATTATGCTGAAGCATTTAACTATCTTGAACGCGCAAGGGCTAGAGCATTTCTCGACAGCTTAGAACTATCAAAGGTTGTTTTTAATGAAAGTATCAGCCAGGAACTCCGTTACCAAGAAATAGAAATTATGAATGAAATATCCAATCTATATACTAAGTTGCTTAACCCTGAATTGTCTGGTGAACAAAAGCAGCAAATATTGCAAAAATTAGATGCAGCCGACCAGAAATTAGAGGCCCTAAAAAGAGAAATTAGAATAAACTACCCCGCTTACGCCAATTTGCGTTATCCTGAATTTGTTACGGCTAGTTTAGTACAGAAAAAAATAATTCCAGCCGACACTTTAGTCATTGCCTATTTGCTCTCGCCTGATAGTAGCTATGCCTTCGCGATGACCAATAAAAGCTTGAAAGTTTATTCTATAAGCTCGTTAAGCGAAATAAGACAAAAAACAAAAGAATACCTGGGTAGGCTAACTGACCCATCAAATGTCGATTTTTCCCTTGGCTATGATTTATCCAAAATTCTTATCGAGCCTGCCTTAGGGGGGAGTAAAATAAAAAGAATCGTTATTATCCCTGATGACATTCTTCATTTTCTTCCCTTCGAAACCTTAAGAATGGGGAAGGACGGAAATGGAAGCTGGTTAATAGAGAACTATTCTCTTTCTTATGCTCCTTCTCTAACCTCGCTAAAAGAAATTATCGAAAGAAAGACAGGCCAAAAACAGAGGCCTAAGAAAATGCTTCTGGCCGTTGGCGACCCTTCATTTAAGCTGAATGGGGACGCAGATTTAACCAATGGCGTGACTCTAAAAAGTTTCTACGAACCGGGAGTGGACATAAACTTGGAGCGGCTTCGATTCAGTTTGCAAGAAGTTGATAAAATTGCCACCTACTTTCCAAAAAAGAAAGCTGAAATCCTCCTTGCTGAAAATGCATCTGAAGAAAACTTGAAAAATCATAAACTGGACGATTTCCGCATCGTTCATTTTGCAACTCATTGTCTTATCGACGACAAAAAACCTGCCCGTTCTTCAATAGTATTGCGTCTGGACCCAGACCCGCAAGAAGATGGTTTATTACAAACAAGAGAAATATTTAACTTAAAATTTAATGCTGACCTGGTAACCCTATCCGCTTGCCAAACTGCCTACGGAACATTAATCAAGGGTGAAGGGATCGAAGGTTTAAGCCGCGCCTTTTTTTACGCCGGGGCATCATCCCTAATCCTTAGCCTTTGGCCAATCAATGACCAGGCCACTTCCCAGCTCATGGACAGATTCTATTATTATTTAAAATCCCGTTATTCCGTCGAAAAGGCCCTACAGAAAGCAAAACTGGAATTAATTAACTCGGGCACTCTTTCTCATCCATATTATTGGGGAGGGTTTATAGCCGATGGGCATACGACTAAGGCTGTTGTTGCCGCTTCGTCCTTTGTCTGGATTTTTGTTGTTAGTGGGGGAGCAGTTGGAGCTCTTCTATTTATATGGCTGAGAAACGGCAGAAATGGCTATGCTAAAACCTTCCGGCGGGCAAGACCTAACGCGTAAGCCATGAAGGCTCGTTGAGCGTTAGAAGCGAATAAGGAAAAACCCACCAGAAACAAAGCAAGCTAAAGACTCCGTAGGGAATACCATAGATAAATGTTAGTGCTCTTCTCGTCTTTAAGTAATAAATCGAGAGGAAGAATGAAAGAAGGGATAAGAACGCTATCTGCCGGAATATGAACAATGGCTGGTTAAAGAATGAGTAGAAAAAGAGGAAGGCTATAAGGATATGAACAGGGTAAAGGAAATTTAGAAATAAAAAATCAATAAATGCCAAATATTTTCTTTTTATTTTAGCATCCGAAAAGATAAATTTAGCAAAAACTAATGATTCGCGAATAGAGCTCCTTGTCCAGCGGATTTCCATCCGATTAATCTGAAGAAGGTTATTAGGAACTCGAGTATATACGACGGCGTTCGCCTGATATCTAGTTTGATAGCCGTTTCTTAGGATAAGATTAGTTAAAGACCTATCTTCTCCATGAGTGCAAGACTTACGGAGAAAAACCTGATTTGCCCATTCTCTCAATACCGGCCTCAGAGCTTCCCGACGAAAAGCAGAAAAGGCGCCAGGACAAACGAGAACTGCCCCATATACACTCTGGTAAGCCCGGCCAAAATCGAAGGCAAGAGAATATCTTACAGCCAACATTTTTGTAAAAATATTTTCCCGCTCATTTAGAACAGCCACCCGCCCTGCGACGGCTCCTGTTTCTGGCTCGACAATAAGAGGAATCACTATATTTTTCAGCGCTTCGCCTTCGATACAACTATCAGTATCGATACTGATGACAATATCTCCTTTGGCCAGTTTAAACCCGGAATAAAGAGCTCGCCGTTTTCCCAAATTATGCCTAAAGCGAATTACCCTGAGGTTGTCTCCATATCTTCTTTTCGCAATTTCAAGTTGTTGATAGGTATTATCTTTTGACCCATCATCGACAGCGATAACTTCCATCTTTTGGCGAGGATAATCCGCCTTAAAAACTGAATCAATCGCCTGAAGAACGAAATCTTGCTCATTATAGGCAGGCATAATAATAGATATGAATGGCCAATCTATTTTTTGGATATCTTCTTTGCTTAAAGGCTTATATTTCAGCCAAAAAAACACGCGAAACATTGACCCCATTATTATTACAATAACTGATATTCCCAGGGGATAAATAAAGTTGGCTAATAGCCTCGAATTAGTTAAAAATTCCATCCACGTGGGGATAATTCGTAACTCGATAGTTAGGACGGCAACTACCGAGGCTGAAGCGACAACAATAACTATGGCAATAATATCTATTTTTTCCCGGCCAATGAGCGGCGGAAAGAACTCAGCGCCTGAGCCGGTGTCTACATCGAGTTTAGTATCCGCTTTTTCCCACATTTGGCCCTGCTTTTTGTTTATTAAATTGCTTATCTCTGGAGCTAAAAATATCAGGGCTTCCGCCCCAAAACCGCTTTCATATTATCTAATCTAAGCGGGCATTGTCAACAGCACGGTCTCTAAAGGCAGAAAGAACTTACACGATATTTTTGCAATAGACGATAGAAATGCCTTCGACTGGTACCAAGCCTTTTAGCTGCCTCAGTTTTGTTCCACCGGCAGACTTCGAGCACCTCCCTTATTTTATCAGCCGAGAGTCTCTCTGCTCCAATCCTAGGAAACTCTTCTGTATCAAGTCTTATATCTCGAGGCCTGATCCAATCCCCTTCTGAGAGCACAAGAGCTCTTTCCATGACATTTACTAGTTCCCTGATATTGCCGGGAAAATCATAGCGCATAAGCTTTTCCAAGGCTTCAGGGCATATTTTCTTATTTGTGCCAGATATCCTGTTTTCTTTAGCTAAAATCCTCTGGACAAGTCTCGGAATGATTTCCTTCTGGTATCTTATAGGGGATAACCGGATTTGAATCACATTAATTCGATAATATAAGTCAGGCCGAAAATCTCCGACGCTTACAGCCATACTCAATTCTTTATTGGTGGCAAAAATAAACCTCGCCTGGCAAATACGGTCCCTAATTTCTCCAAGCCGGCGAAAAACTCTTTTATCGATTACCCGCAACAATTTTGCCTGGAGAGAAAGCGGCAACTCGCCTATCTCATCCATAAAGACAGTGCCCCTGCCGGCCGCCTCTAATAGCCCAACCTTTTCTTTAAAAGCACCTGTGAAGGCTCCCCGACAAAAGCCAAAAAGTTCGGCTTCGAACAGGTCATGCGGGATACTGGCGCAATTAATGGATACGAACGGTTGTTCGCGGCGCTGACTCAAGCGATGAATTACCATCGCTAAAACATCCTTGCCGGTGCCGGTCTCGCCCAAAATTAGGACATTCTTATCGCTACTGGCTATTTTGGCTAAAAATTTCGCCCCATCGTCAGAAGGGACGACCCGCTCCATTAATTCCAATACCTCCCAGAGGTCGTCCCCCTGAAGACACCACTCTTCCATTTATTAACCTACCTTTAGAGGGGACGCACAAAGCTTTTCATTATCTCATAATTTATTGAAACAAATGAGAATTTCCTGTTATTATCTCGTTATTTATTAAATGAAAAGCTATTAAGGCAAAAGGCCGCTTTTTTAGCAGATGGCACCGAAGGAAAGATATGAAGAGGAACTGGAAAAGCTTTTGAATTCGTTTGCTAATTATATCCGCCTCCACATTATGAAATACAACCTCCATCGCTATGGTATAGACCCCGAGGATATCGCTCAAGAAATAAAAATAAAGTTATGGCGTGTTTTGACCTTAGAGAAGAATATTAATCACCGGCCCTCGTACATTAGGAAGGTAGTCGATTCAACTGTCATCGACCACCTCCGTAAATGGAAGCGAGAAGAAATGGCCGTCAGCCAAGCTATTATGAAGACGGTTTCAGATAGCCGAATTAATTACGATATGCCAGAAGCTTCGATCGATGAACGGCTTCAGGAAATTGTCCTAAGATCTGTCAACCAGCTTATTGACTCGAGAAAAAAGGCTGTCAAGCTGTTCCTTTTAAACATGAACCTGGAGGAGATAGCCAGATATTATTCTTGGAGCAAGGACAAGGCAAGAAACCTGCTTTACCGAGGCCTTAGCGACCTTAAGCGTATTTTGAAAGAAAAGGATATTTATTATGATCCTGAACAATAATCTACTTAAAAATCTCTATACGAAATATCGCTTAAGTAAAAAGGAGTTTTTCAAGGTAGATTGTCCCTCTCCAGAAAAAATCCTGGAGGCTATTAGAAATCCTTCCCGCAAAACGCGAGCTATCATGGACCACTTGATGGATTGTAATTATTGTTATTTAACCTTTTTGTTTCTCAGGGATGTTGAGGCCGCTGAAGGATTCCTGGAAAAAACGGTGGCTGAGGAAACTTCCGAAAAAAAGGTCCCACTCATTAGTCGTTGGAAGCAGCTTTTTAGTCCAGTCCGCTTCCAGAAGGTTTTGCCTTATTCGGTTGCTTTGTTAGCTGCATGCGCCATTATTTACGGCATTCTTCATTTTCTTATTTTGACTCCTCCTGCGATTGACCGCAGTGTTACCCCTTCTTTTTCTATTTTATTGGTTCCTTCAGCCGAGTCGCAAGAAAAACCGGCCTATGTTCTTGAATGGAATCAGCTTCCTGATATCAAGTTCTACGCGGTTTATGTCTTTGACTCAACTCTAAAAATTATTTGGAAAACCATTGTTTCTGAAAATAAATGTTCTCTCCCCCCTCCTATCAGTGAGGCGATTATGAGGAAAGAAAAGCTGTTTCTTTCTCTGGAAGCAATTACCGAAAATGATAATGCTTTTCACCTCTGGCTTGGTGATATAAGTTCTATCATGACCTTAAGACCTAATAAAGCGACTCAAAACCGTCGCCGCTGAGGATAAAGCCGGCCCAATAAAAAGGATGGTTAAATTTTGAATCGACCATATCCAACTTAGCTGCTCTCAAGGCTTTGCTTATTTTCCATCCTTTTTTTAAATAATCATAAAATTTCCCCATCAGCTGGGCTGTTGATTGATCGTCTATTTTCCAAAGAGACGAGAGCACGCTTTTGGCGCCGCTGGTAAAAAAGACTCTGTTGATTCCGAGAATTCCCTCGGTCTTTTCTAAAGGTCCCCTGGCGGATTGGCAGGCTGAAAGAACAACAAGCTCGGCATTCAGATGTAAGGTAGAGATTTCATGCGCCTGAAGAAAGCCGTCTTCTCCAATCCCCGGTTCCGGCGTCAAAAGCAAGGCTGACCTGAAAGGAAAGCTTTCATCAACAAATCCGTGGCAGGCAAAATGAATAATTCTAAACTCTTCTAAGTTCAAGTTTTTAAGGTTGCTTTCGTTGGCATGAGGGCCGGTAAGAACAACTCGACTTTTTCGCGGAAATTTTGAAGCTACTTTTTTTATTTCCCTTTTAGCAAAAGGCAATGAAGAGAATCGGAAATCTTGTTGGAAAAACACGTCTCTGAGGTTTTCCTGTGAAGCTGGCTGCTTCCGTTCAACTTTATTTTGATTTTGCAAGAACAATTTATAATCAGGTGCCCCCACCGCTAACAGCTCCTTCTGGCTTTCCTGGCTTCTGGCTTTTTCTTTTAAAAATAATAGCGAGGAAATCGAAGGAGCGTAGGTTATGTTGTACTTTGTCATTAAATACCTTGCTCTTTTTTCTTTTTCACCTCCGGGAAACATTAAGGACTCAAAGGGCAGATAATGCAGGTATCCGTCTGGGATAATTATCAGATTTTCCACCGTAGGGGGAAGACGCTTCTCGAGCGGTTCAAAAAGCTCGGCGTAAAGTCTTTGAGCCGCGAACTCCCAATTAACCATTTCTATGGGGGGATTAGATATTACTTTTATGTATCCTATGATTGAATCCTCAATTACCCTTTTTTCCGGCATCAAAAAATATTGAAGTTTATCATTCGTAATTAAAACGGCAATCGAACCCCAGTCGGCTAAATAAAATTCGATAATACCCGTTTTCTCGTCTAACAGGCTCCTTTGAATCTCGTTTCTCGTCGCCACGTGGCTAGCTATCAATTCTTGGCTCTCACTTCGCTGTTTCTGCTTACTCGCTAACAGAGCTAAGTATGAATCTTCTTTCCGAATATAAGAAAATTCATCCACTGTCTCACTCTTTTTATCGCCAACTTGCCTCATGGAAGAAATAATTAACGTATCGTGAGCGAGGTCCCTCCTTAACTCCTCTTCTTTTTCTAAAGAGATACTAATCTCCGATCCACTATTTGACTTGGCGATAGCTTCGAGGAAAGACCGGGCTTTCGCTCTTTCTATTGCAGACAACAGGTTTTCTTGATTTTGCTCGTTAGGCTCTTGTTCAAACATTTTCTTTCTTACCCTTACGAGGGCATCAAACACCTCAGCCTTGCTCCTGAGAAAACCAGCTTGGTAAAAATCATATCCTATTTGACGCCGCGTTTTATCAATTATTTCAATAGCCTTATCATAGTTTTCTATCGCCTCTCCCAACTTGTTTAGCCTTTCGTAGCACTGAGCCAGGTGATAATATATAGTTATTCCTAATTCATGATCCATAATTCCTGGCAAATGCTTTATAGTGCTTACTAAGAGTTGCAATGATAATTTTGGGTTTTCATCTAAATAGGCACTTGCCAAGCTATCAGTTACATTTAACAGCGAATAGGTATCCTTAGTTTTCTTACTTAATTCAATAGAATCTTTTAGATATTCAATAGCTTCATTCTTTTTACCACTTAAGAAAAATGATATTCCCAGGTTATTTAACGAGAATATTTCACCCTTCAGGATATCATATTTTTTTGATAACTCTAGCGCCTGTTGCAAAACTTGTATAGATTCACCTATATATTTATGGTTTTTAGTCAGTCTCCCCTTGTTCCTTAGGCAGAGAGCAATATGATTAAGATCCAATACAATATTGCCAAAATCATTCTGCCTTTGGTCCAACCTTAGCGCTTCTTTAAAATAGCTAATCGCTCTATCAAAAAAACCCAAGTGCATTACAACTAAACCCAAATTATTTAAACAATCGGCAATGTCCCGGGAGGTACCCAGTTTTGTTACGACTGAAAGAGCCTCGCTAAAGTTATAACTTGCTCTGATAAAATCTCCTCCCTTGAGTTGCGAGAGGGCGATGTTGTTAAGGCAACGTCCCTCTTCCAGTTTATGGTTA
>JBBIRF010000047.1:8003-19016 GCA_037441905.1 Candidatus Aminicenantota bacterium | reverse complement strand
ATTTCCGAAGAAGAAATCTCCAGTTACTCGAATTAAGCGCCAGGTTGATGAGGGTTATCGGGATTGACCCGAGCAGCGAGGCCACGGGCTTCGGTGTCCTGGAGGCAGCGGGGGAAAAATTTGAGGTCTTAGGGTACGGGGTGGTCCGCCCTCAACCGAGGCTTCACCTGGCGGAAAAGCTGAACGAGATCCGCCTCCAGCTGGATGCTGTCCTGCGAAAATTCGCTCCCGATGAAGTGGCCATCGAAAACCCTTTCTATGCCCGGAATATCCGGACAGCCATCACCCTTGGCCAGGTGCGCGGAGCTATCCTGGTTTCAGTGGCCAGCTATGGCTGCCGTCTTTTTGAGTATTCCCCGCGAGAGATTAAAAAGGCAGTGACCGGATACGGCCAGGCAGATAAACACCAGGTCATGACAATGGTCAAGGCTTTGCTTCAGTTAGACGACCAACCGCTCTTCTGCCATCTATGTCATCGCCAGGCCGAAGACAATCGCGGTGAGGGTTGAGCGAGCCATGATTGCCTATCTTAAAGGCTGTCTGCTCCAAAAATCGCCGCAACAGGTAACAGTTGATGTCGGCGGGGTCGGGTATTGCGTTTTTATCCCCCTCTCCACCTTTTTTAAACTCGGTGAAGCTGGTCAGCCGGTTGAGCTCTTTGTTTATACCCATGTGACCGATAACACCCTGGCGCTCTACGGTTTTTCGACCGAAGAAGAAAAAGAACTGTTCACGAAGCTCATCAGCGTCTCAGGGATTGGACCAAAACTGGCGCTTAACGTCCTCTCTGGCATGGAACCGGGTGAATTACGCGAGGCGGTGAAGGAAAGCGATGTCGGCCGGATTGCCCGGATTCCAGGAATTGGCAAAAAAACTGCCCTGCGCATTGCCATGGAACTACAGGAAAAGCTGGAAAAGAAGGAAAAACTGTTATCCGGGCGAGCGGCCCAGGAACGCGAAGACCTTATCTCGGCTCTCCTCAACCTGGGATTTCGCCGGCGAGAGGTTGAAGGGGTGGTGGATGAAGTCATCCGGCGCTTGACGGCGGAGGCTGGTTTTGAGAAACTCCTCCGTGAATGTTTGCGGCGGATGGCTAAAGTTTAAGCTTAGTTATGACCACGATTCTTTCGCCAATTCGAAGTAAAGAAGACCTTCTCTTTGAAGAAAGCCTCCGGCCTCGAAGTTTTGATGAGTTCATCGGCCAGGAAACGGTCAAGGAAAATTTGCGCATTTTCATCGAGGCGGCCCGCCGCCGGGATGACCCCCTCGACCACGTCCTCCTCTACGGCCCTCCTGGACTGGGAAAGACATCGCTGGCTTTGCTGATCGCCAAAGAGATGGGAGTGGCCATCAAGCCGACATCGGGACCGGTTATTGAAAGACCCGGAGACCTGTCAGCCATCCTCACCAACTTGCAGCGCAAAGAAATCCTGTTCATCGACGAAATCCATCGGCTTCATCCGGCGGTGGAAGAGCTTATGTACTCGGCCATGGAGGATTACACTCTGGACATCATCATCGGCCAGGGCCCGGCAGCTCGCAGCCACAAGCTGCAATTAAAAAAATTCACGCTAATCGGCGCCACGACAAGAGCCGGCCGGATTACGGCGCCGCTTCGCGGCCGGTTCGGCATTATCCACCGGCTTGATTATTATAAAGAAGAGGAACTGGAGAAAATCATCAAAAGGTCGGCCGCTCTGATGAATGTCCAGATCCGCGACGAGGCTGCCCGGGAAATCGCCCTCCGGTCGCGAGGAACCCCCCGGGTGGCCAATCGGCTTTTGCGTCGGGTGCGGGATTACGCTGATGTGAAGGCCGACGGCGTTATCACTGGCAAGGAAGCTCACGAAGCCCTCGAGCTGATGGAGGTCGACTCGATGGGCCTGGATGAGGTTGACCGCAAAATTCTGCAGACGATAATCGAAAACTTCGGCGGCGGTCCGGTGGGAATTGCCACCCTGGCCGCGGCCATCGACGAGGAAAAAGAGACGATTGAATCAATCTATGAACCGTTCCTGATGCGCATCGGTTTCTTAGAAAGAACAATCCGCGGTCGCCGGGTAACACCCCGAGCCATCGAACACCTTGGGTATGCTGGTCAGAAAAAACTGGCCTCCCAAAAGAAACTTTTTTCTGAAGAATAAAACTGGCTTAATCAGCCAGAATGGCGGGCGGACAGACAGACATAGAAAATGATAGATAGATAGATAGATAGATAGATAGATAGATAGATTGATTGATTGATTGAAGGAAGGAAGGAAGGAAGGAAGGAAGAAAGAAAGAAAGAAAGACTACGGGAGAAGCTAAGCAGATAAGTTTAAGGAGGATTTCCCCAAGATGCTCGGCTTAAGTGGATTGAGTTAGATCAATAAGTCTCTAGGCTTTAGGAGCCGTGATTAATCGTGCTTGTTTCGGAATTTGATTATCATCTGCCGCCGGAATTAATTGCCCAGAAACCGCTACCGAAACGGGATGAGAGCCGGATGATGGTTCTCCGGCGGCAAACGGGAGAAATTATCCACGCCTATTTTCGAGAGCTGCCCAAGTTCTTATCCCCCCGAGAAGTAATTGTCCTGAACGATTCCCGGGTTATCCCGGCGAGAGTCTGGGGCCTGGCCAACGGAAAAGAAGTCGATTTTCTTTTCCTCCGCCAGACAGCCCCCCGCCGCTGGGAAGTACTTTGTCGGCCGGCTCGCAGAGTTGAGCCCGGCGTCAGAATTATTTTTCCTCAAGGGTTAGAAGCCGTTGTCTGCGGCCAGGGTGTCGAGGGCCGACGGGAGCTTGAATTTTCGACCGATGACGTCCTTGGCTGGCTGAAGAAGGCCGGTTTTCCGCCATTGCCTCCTTACATCAAGCGGCGGCGGGACGACGAAACTTTGCGGCGGGTCGATTTAACCCGTTACCAGACCATTTATGCCCGCCGAGAAGGGTCGGTTGCTGCGCCTACCGCCGGCCTTCATTTCACCCGACGCGTCTTACGCGAGCTGAAGCAGAAAGGCGTAATAATAGCCAAGGTAACTCTTGACGTTGGCCTGGCAACCTTCCAACCCGTGAGGGTAGAGAAAGTAGAGGACCACCGCATGCTGGAAGAAACCTACTCCATCAGCCTGGCCAGCGCGCGGGAGATTAACAGGGCTAAGGAAGAAGGCCGTCCTGTTCTCGCCGTGGGCACGACTGTCGTCCGCACCCTCGAGAGCGCCGCCCGGGAAGATGGAATCGGAGTAAAGCCTGGAAGTGGGACAACTCGTCTTTTTATTTATCCCGGGTTTGATTTCCGGATAGTCGACTGGCTTTTAACCAATTTTCACCTTCCCCGCTCGACTCTGCTAATGTTAGTGGCGGCTTTCGCCGGCCGAGAGCTGATTCTCCAAGCTTACGAGGAAGCAATCCGGGAAAAGTACCGCTTCTTCAGTTACGGCGATTGCATGCTCATCCTCTGAGAATACACGTCGGTTTACTCTGCATTGCTGGTTTTTTTCTACTTCCCGATTTCCTCGATTAAGAAGCCTTTACCGAGAGGGTCGCGTGGGTCGACGACAAACTCGCTTCGGCCGGTAATAAAAGCAGTGCCGCTCATTGCCTTTACTGCACCACTCTCGACCAGAACAGTCACGAGGGCGATCACGCCATGCCCGCACATGGTGCTATAGCCTTCGTTATGCATAAAAAGCACACCCAAATCGGCTTCGGTGCTTACAGGAGGAGTGATAATACAACCATACATGTTGTAATGTCCGCGTGGCTCCCACATCAAAGCCTGCCGGACATAATCATAGTGGTCGCGCATAAAACGGCGGCGCTCCAGCATGGTTGCCCCCGGGAGCTCAGGCAGCCCACCGGTTACGATGCGCAATGGCTCACCAGCAGCATGGGCTTCTATAGTGGTTAGCTTTATAGTATCTGGTGGTAGCGTTATGCTATCCCATTCAAGTTTCATTGGATACTAAAATTGAAAAAGATAAAGTTAAAGAATTTTTTCAGCCTTGCTGGCCGATCAAGCATCATTTTCCTCTTTTGACTTCATTCAATATAAAGAAACCAAATTATGATTTCAATAGCTTAGACGGCCTTGTTCCTTTTTGTTAACTTGATGAAACAGCCTTGGTTGTCCTCGAGGGCATCCGGGAAGACATGAACCCTGGAGAGAACGTTTCCTATTTCAACTTGCTGCTTTTTGACAAAGGATTAAAGACCCAGACCGAGCTGGAAACGGCGGCCGCCGCCTCAGAACTTGATAAGGCTACTATAGGCTATGGCCTGGCTTGCTGGCTGCTTGTCGGAGGTGAGAAGGAGAAGGCCTTCGAGATGTTCAGCAGGATGGCCGACCTGCCCTACTGGCCGGTTCTTCGGCTTAATTGCTGCCGCGGCCGAGCTTTTCCGGGCCAAGGATACCGGAAGATAATAAGCGACATGAATCGAAGCGCCGCGGCCTTCCCTGCATAACCGGGCCAAGGCTGCTCTCAAACGTGGTCCTCTAGCCATCTTTGTTAAATTCTTCCACGATGGTAAAATTATATGCAAACAGGGAGAAAATGGCAAAGGCAAGGATTTTGAGCGCAATTTTATTCTTTATCCTGGTCTTCCCCTCTTTCCTTTCAGCCCCGGACTGGCAATAAAAGTCATTTCCACCGCAGCATTCTGAAGTCAAAGTAAGACTGGTCATCGTCGACGTTATCGTAACCAAAGACGGCCAATTTGTTACTGACCTCGCCAAAGACGATTTTGAAATTTACGAGGACGGCGTTAAGATGCCCATCAATTCCCTTGAGCTCATCAGCTTTAGCGAAAGGAAAGCCGCCACCGAAGAAAAAGAACCAATTAGGCCAACGTCCGAGGTCGCCAAAAAGCGATTCAGCCGTTGCCGGCTGAAATCTTGGCTAGTTCCTGGGAGAAGAAAGCCCGAGTCTGGAGCGCTCTGGTCAATCTGAATATCAGGTCTTTAACGCCTGGAGAATATACGCTGAAAATCTCGGTGCCCCTTTCTTCTGGCGCTAAGCTAATAAGAGAAATTAAGCTCGCTAAAATGAGCTATTAGGAAAAGAACCTGTCACGAATGATGGTTTTCTCTGCCGCCGCTTCTGACTGAATTCGGCTCATGCCTCTATCCCTCTAACCTGACCTGATGTACAAATTAAACTCGCATTTTGATAACCGTCAATGCTTCTCTGCCTGCCTGGAATTTTAAAAGTCACTGCTGTTCTTAAGGGAAATAAAAAGTTATTCTTTAGTCTCGATAGTCAGGGAGGCAGGTTCGGAACGGTTGCCTAACTCATCAATGGCTATTACCCTGTAGATATATTTTTTCCCGGGCATGGCCGTGGCGTCGGCAAAGCTCGTCTCTTTTAGCCCCATGGCCAGGGTCAGGAACTTATTTCCTTCCACTCTTCCCTTCTCTCCTTCCGCTCTCCCCCGCTCTACTATGTATCCCGCTATATAATGACTACCTCTGACGGCTGGAGGCGTCCAGGTTAAAATTAGTTTCCCTTGTTTATATTCTCCCTTGAGATTGAGAATCGGCTCAGCTTTAGTCCGGAGCGAAACCGCGGCAAGGGGCGGCGGGGCCTCAGAGACCCAGCCATCTTTATCCACGGCTACGACAAAATAAGCATACTCCATTTCGGGCAAAACATCGGCGAGGTCTTTGAAGAAAAAGTTTCCTTCCTTGTTCGTTTTTCCCGGTCCTGGCATGATTTCTCCCACTGCCCGATAATCCTGAATCTGTTTCAGGATTTTTGTCCTTTGCACCAGGTCTAAAGCCAACTCGGGTTTTTGTTTTAAGCTCAACACTTGCGGCGTTTTTCCCGCCGGCATAGCTTTTGCCGTTGGCCCAGCTTCAGCGGCGGGAGCATGAGTAAGGGCCTTCTCTGACAGGTCTCTCAATTCTTTTCTATAGACGACATATTTTGCGATTTCTTCTTTAACAGGAAGAGGCTTCCACGTCAGGATCATTCCCTGGTCAAGGGTAGGTGTTAGGTTCACGAGCTCCGGGGTAGGAGGTTTTATAGTGGCCGGGATTCTGATGGAAACAAAGGATGGCTCCCCTTCTACTCCCCACCGGCTCACTATTGTTACTCGATAGTTGTAGTAACACGCCCGAGACTTGGGAATAACATCCTCGAAGCTTGCGGTTTCAGTTTCATCCAAGAAAACCCAATCTCCCGAGGGCGTGTCTTCAGGGCTTCTATAAGAGAAATACTCATAGAGTTTCCCCTGAGAAACCAGCGAAGGCGCAGTTCCCTTGATTGTTTTTAGATTCCAATTCTTGATAGGGGCCATTAGTTTTCGCTCTTCTATGCTTGGCAACGTGAGGTAACCGGAAGCATTAGCCCGGTAAATTTTATATTTCACCGGCTTTTTTAAGCTGGCTGGTCGCCAGGAAAGAGCGACGCTCCCGCCTATTTCTGTCTCCTTAAAATAAGGCCGGCCGTATTGCGCCGGCTCGGCCGTCTTCTTTTCACCCAGCTTTTTCCCTTCCACGGTCTGGACTGTGGGCAACTCGACAGAGGGAACATACACGGGGCCGCTCCATCTGAGGTCAAAGGCAACTTCTTTAGCTGTTCGGACTTTAGGCTTGAACTGACAAGTGAGACTTTCGGGCGCCGCAGGCTTCTCGTTGTCAGGGACCTCCAAGATAACTTCAGGCGATGGAGCGCTTTCGAGTTTATTTTTCTCATACAGGGAGGTGAGGCAATATTTATAAATATGGTCTTTTTCTATCTTCTCATCCTTAAAAGAAAGAGGCAGGCCTTTCTTTTCGAGGTCGATGTTTATGGGCAATTTTTGCTCCCGCGGCACCTCGAGTTTAAGCGGAGACTTATTGAGCCTTAGCCATTCCGGCCTCTCCTCTTCTTCGTTGAGCCGATAAATGAAGTAGTTAGCGTCTGGGTCTATGGCTCCGCCGAGGCTAGGCGCCGGCGCCCAAGAGATGATGGCGGCTTCGCCCTCGAGTTTAGCTTCGACGTATTCCACCGGATGAGGCCTTGCCCAATCCTCCACCTTTAACCTGACAACACAGGGGTTGCTCCTTCGTCCGAAGGCATCAAGGCCGTAGATTTGGTATTCCACTTCTCCGAGGGGAGCACTATCATCAGTGAAGTAAATTATTCTATCAAGCAGCTGGCCTTGCCTGTCCTCTATCTGCCCGATTACATAAGGCTTGGGCGTCAATTTTGTCCTGTTGCTCCCATACCCCCTGTATAATTCATAAGCAATAACTTGAGCGCTGTCTTCCCGGTCATCGGGTTCCCATCTCAGACCCACTTGCTTTACTCCCAGCTGAGTAGCCATAAAACCCTTTGGGGCAGAGGGAAGAGGGTCAGCACCTACGGTGATGGCCGTTGAGGCCACAGGAGATTCGCTCCCGTCATCATTTATGATTCTTAATTCGTAATGGTATTCTTTTCCAGTCATCACCTCGCTATCAACATAGGAAAGGCCCAGAGCCTGAGCGACCAGGCTATCCAGGAGGGAATTAAGCAGAAGAGTTGCCCGGGCGTTGATGATCTTGAGCGTCTCATCGGCGGCGATTTTAGCCTCAGGTTTCCTGAGGGTTTTTATGGTGGGTGGAGGTAGAGTCCCCAGAGCCAGGCCTAACCGCTGGTAATAAAAGCTGAGATTCCTGAATTGCTCCAATTTTACCATCTGGAAGTCCGGTCTCTTTTCGCCCAAGAAGGGGCTATGTTCTTTTTGTTTATATGCCCTTAATTCCTCGAAAAGAGGGGCAGAAGAAGGAACTTTCTCGGCGGGGTGCAAAAGCCTTCCTTTCCCGGCCGGAAGGGTTTTCTTAGCCAGGAGCTGAAACTCCTTTGGAGTATAAGAAGCTTCATTGCCGCTTAAATCGTAAGATTTAATGACGGGGATGTCCCGCTCAAGAAGAGGGCCGGCAATCTTTTGATATTCCTCATTCTGTTTCTTGTAAAGGTTAAAGCCTTTTGGCGGCAGCCACCCTTCCTCAATCACCCACTTCAGAACTACCCTGCCTTCTACTGTGGCGGCGAGCATCTTAACCCTTAAACCCGGCTTGAGCGGTGTAATAACCGGCTTTTCTATCCTGGGCTTCTGAACCTTGGGTATGACCTTGATTTGCCCGAGGGCGAAAGAATAACCCAGGAGAAAAATAAGGGTAAGAATAAAAAAGACTCTTTTTTTCATAGGGTAATCTCTCCGCTAATATCTTTGCTTATCTCTAATTTTTTACCAAAAATTTTAACCCAGCCGCTCACCTCTCCCTCATAATGAAGCTTTGGTTCCTTATAGACATCCACCGCGAGCTCGCCCGAGGCGCCAATCGCCCCCACCCAAACGTCTATTTCTCCTTCGGCCGCAGCCTCGCCGGAGAGGAAGGGGTCACTGGTTGTATAGAAATTAAAGCTGCCCTCTATGCTCCCTTTGAAAACATAAACATTCAGTCCGGCGCCGGCACGAGCCGATATCTGGATGCCGCTACCTGCAGTGTACCCATAGAGGCCGTATCTTCCGTATATCTTCCCGTTTAGCATGCTAAATCCAACGGCATTATCCGGGTAAGGCCAGCCTATGGCAACGGAGACAACGTTTTTCCCTTCTTTTTTCCCGGCGAAAACTTCCATCCCTCCTTGAACAGTGACAACGTTGTATAGATTCAGATTGGCCTGGGAGGTTAATTTGAAAAACGGTTTCAGGGGATTAAACTCGATGGATGAAGTTATTTTGGGCCCGTTGATGATTGTACATTGGCCATACAAAGAGAAAGAAAGCTGAGGAAACCCAACAGTTAATTGGAGCGGGTAGCAAACTAAAAGCTCCATGGGGACGGTGGCGATCTTCGTTCCAGCCATAAAAAGCCAGCTCTCCGGGGATTCCGAGCGCTGAAGGTTATCTATTGTAAACGGCTGATTTTCAGCTTTCTTCACATTACGGCCGACTCCGCCTGAAAAAGAATAAATAAACAAATAGGTATTTGGAATATTAATGGGGGGCGATAGACTGACTTCGCCAGCAACAGCCCATGACCGGTAGCTATAAATTTTAAACCCGAAACCGGCGCCAAGGGGGGCAGAAGAGCCGAAGAGATAAAAGCTTGCTTCTCCGGCAAGCGAATCTTCTTTTTTTTCCAACTTTCCCGCTATTCTGGCAACCCCTTTGAGGGAAAAGTCGGCCTTCACGCCAGCAAGAGTTACCTCAGGTCCCTCTTTCAGGCTCAATTCTTGAAAGCTGATGTTGCCGTTAAGAGGGATATCAGCACCGAGCGAAAGCTCGCCATC
Source organism: Candidatus Aminicenantota bacterium (assembly GCA_037441905.1). Taxonomy (GTDB): domain Bacteria; phylum Acidobacteriota; class Aminicenantia; order Aminicenantales; family CALLJL01; genus CALLJL01. The sequence continues at coordinate 9,774 of JBBIRF010000047.1, read as the reverse complement.
AAGCATAATTTTTAATCTTTTAGAAGTGTCGGAGAGAATTTTAAGGGAGGAAACATTGCACTTGAACAGGTTAGCAAAATCAAGAGGGGCTGGGCTCTCCACCTCGAGCCCTGTCTGAGGAAAAACAAAATTGCCTTCAGAATCTATACCGAGGTTTCGGAACTCGACCGCGCCCTTTGGGAGCTTGGAATGATTAAAAGTAATCACCCCATCCAGCCAGAGGACGTACTTTCCCTCGGTCTGGAAAAATTGACCTCTGGCTATCTGGGCACTTAATACGAGCGGCTCATATCCCACTTTGGGGTTATCCAGGGTTTCGACGCTTAGGCTGTAGCCATTTTCGTCGAGCGTCCCGGACAAGGTAAGGGAAGATTCAAGCGGCGGGAAAGAGCATTTTTCTATTCTTATAAAATTCTTGATGTCCTCGTTATGCTTTATATCTATTTCCAACGATAATTTTTCATAACTAATATTCCCTACGAATTTTTCGTGGCCGCTTGTGCCAGCGATCTTGCCGGTAAAGCCCTGGGCGTCGATATAACAATCTCTCACTTCGAAGCTTGTTCCATTTGCTTTGAAAGAACCTCGGGCTATGTATATTCCCACCCAGGAGGCATCCACTTCTTGGTTTATAATTCCCCCGGAGGGGGATAGGTCAAGGGTGCTATCGCTAACGGATATTTCTTTCCCCCTAAAAGGATAGTTCCATTTGGCGAGGTTTACGACCAGCCCCGGGTAAGAAAGTTCAACCGGAATCTTTTGACCAGAAAAATCAACGGAAGCCGAGATACTTAGATACGGGATCCCTTCCTGGATTTTTCCCGTCAGTTTAATTATATCGAGGTCAAAACCGGCGAGACCGGCAAGATTGGGTAAAGTTGGTGGCTCGGCACTGAGCGCAAGGCTTTCGGCCTCAATTTCGCCCCAATCGTTCAGAGCTAAGTTCACGAAGGAGAGGGAAAGCGTAGCATTTAATTCTGGAATTAAAATTTCTATTGTGCCCTCAGGAATGGACATCAATTTAGCGCCAGAAGGCCCGAGGATGGGCTTGACGCTCTTTATTGTGTACCTGTTTATGGAGAGAGAATAAGGGCTTTTTATGCCTACGATTTTGCCGCTCGGCTCAGCGGAGAGCCCTTCAAAAGAAAGCTTGCCTATGGATTTCTTGAATTTACTCAGGTTTAAGGTGAGGTCTCCTTTTCCGCTTAAAGAGGATAGATTAGAGTTAGAAAATTGACAATTTTCTATGGTAATAAATTTATTCTCATCAAAGTAAAGAGTGGAGGGCAAGGAAGCGCCAGCTAAGCCCGGATAAACGACCGCCCCTGAAATTATCGTTAAAGCAAGGAAACCTAATATTTTAAACTTGAAAAAAAACTCTTTCTTTTTCCTTATAAACACTGCTTTCCCTCTCTTTGTTTAGTTTGATTGATCTCCTGTCTTCATTTAAATTCAGCTGAACACATAAAGTCAAGATACCTTTTCTGCCGATAAGGGTTTAAGCTCATCTCGAATTGTATTTCTTCCTCAACTGGGCCAGGCATTGGCTCCAGGAGCAAAAAGCTCGTGCTGGTGGTTAGCTTATCCTCCCCCATTCCTTAGCCCCATGCTTCTACCAGTTATCAACGCTTTAAACTGCGTCCTTTAGAGTAGTCCACCTTGCCATTTATCTTCCTGGCGGCTTCGGGATGAGGCTTAGTTTTAGACCTGGTCTTTATGCCGCCGGGGGCAACTCGCGAGCTTGCCATTGAGCCATAAATCGCGTAAAATG
>JBBIRF010000047.1:0-7993 GCA_037441905.1 Candidatus Aminicenantota bacterium | reverse complement strand
GAGGCTTAGTTTTAAATCTGGCCTCGTTATGCTGCTTGGGGTAGCTCGCGAGCTTGCCATTGAGCCCTAAATCGCGTAAAATGAAGGGCATAGCTAAGGAGTTTGGCTGGAAAACATGAGTAACGATAAGGCCCAGGAAGAAAAATTAGCCGACATCCTTTACCCGAGTACCAAGGCAAAAATCTTCCGGATTACGCTGGTTTTCGGGACAAAGTCTTCTCCTGATTTCGAGAAGGCCCTTGACCTGGCCCGACGGAATCCGACCTATAAAGTTGAAGGCAGCGGCGAATGGGCCCGCCACTCCGTCACCTTTACCCCTGAAGAAGTGGAGGACTTATTTGCGCTTTTCAACCTGGTGCATGAATGGGAAGACACCGAAGTCCTGGTGAATCATAAGAGAATTCCTTACGGTCATCAGCTGTGGCTTCCCCTGATGTGGTTTTACCGCATCCGCTGAAAAATAGACGGCCACTCGATTTTGGAAATCCCTTTTTGGAACGTTTAATTCTTAGAAACCTTGAACTTATTTCAACCGATCGCTCCCAGCTGCGTCTTCCATCCCTCTTCAGTTTTTTGGGAAGCTAAGAATTTTAAACCCTAAATATAAATTAATCAAAAACCTGGAAAGCTTCATGGTGAAGCCCGGTTTCTTTACCCTGCTGTCTTTAAACTCATTCAAAAAACAGACCCTTTTGGCCAGGTCTTAAACTTCATTTTAACCTGTTAATCTTTTTCTTTGATTATAACGAAAAAAACTGCCCAGGAGACGCTTAACCTTGATGGCGACGAATGTTTGGCGACTACTGTTGCTTTTGCAATCCCGAATAAAAAACTACCAAGAGAAGCTTAATCCTCGCTCAGGTTTTACCCTGGTTTAGTTTATAGCTCGAACCAAACCAAACCAAACCAAACCAAACCAAAAACATCTCCCCATAGCTGGATTTGCCCCGGGGAGTTAATCGCTCGCGATGAAAGGAAAATTGACCGGAAAAGAAAAACTCGTTAACCTGTTAGCACCATGCTCAGGAGGGCAAAATGAAAAGGTCAGTTTTTCCAATTTTTTTAATTATGATGATATTATTTGGTTCGCGTCTCTTCCCCGCCGAGCAAGTCAGCCAGCCTGGCCAGGCCCAATCCACCGAGCCAAGAAAAATCACTGTTGATGACTTCTACGCGCTCAAGGATATCAGCCAGCCAGCAATTTCGCCCGACGGCCGCTGGGTAGCTTATGTCCTCACCGTTAAGGATAAGGAGAAAAACAGCCGGAATGCCGATATCTGGATGGTGCCAACTGAAGGGGGCAAGGCGGTCCGCCTGACGTACCATGAGAAAAATGACACTAAGCCGCGTTGGTCGCCTAACGGCCGGTATCTCGCTTTTCTCTCCAACCGCGAAGGAAAAAATCAAATCTGGTTGTTCAACACCTTAGGAGGCGAGCCTTATCAGCTAACAACCAGCGAGTCTGGAGTCGAAGATTTCGTCTGGGCCCCAGACAGCTCCCGCTTAGCCTTTATTGCCCAGGACCCGAAGGAGAAGGAGAAGGACAAAGAGAAAGATAAAGAGAAAGAACCGGAGGTCATTGTGGTCAACCGTCTGCAGCATAAGCGCGACGGCGAGGGCTATCTCGACGACCGCCGTCGGCATATTTATTTGATTTCAGTCGAGGGGGGCCAGGCTAAAAAATTAACGGACGGCCCTTACGACGAGGAGGATATTTGTTTTTCACCCGACGGCAAAGAAATCTTTTTCACCTCCAACCGGACCGCAAACCCGGATAGTAACCGAAATACCGATATCTGGGCGGTGGAAATAAGCACGGGCAAGATAAGACAAATAACCACCGACCCCAAGCCGGAAGCAAACCCGGCTGTCGCCCGAGGAGGCAAAGTCGTTGCTTATCTTCAGACTAATAGTCCTGTCTACGGGACAAATTTTCTTTTTGTTGCGCCGACACAAGCGGGTTCAGCCAGCAAATTGACCGCCTCCCTTGACCGGAACATCCTTCCCGGATTTGTCTTTTCTCCCGACGATGCCTTTGTTTATTTTATCGTCGAGGACAGCGGGAACCAGCACCTGGCTCGCGTATCGCTCAGCACCCAGAAGGTTGAACGTCTGGTAGCTGGCGAAAGAGTCATAACAAGTTTGGCCATCTCAAGTGACGGGAAATACCTGGTCTTCACTTCTACGGATTGTCTGAACCCGACCGAGCTGTTTATTTCCGACCAGAATGGCCAGGGCCTCAAGAAGCTTACGGCGCCCAACGCCGACCTCTTCTCCCGGTTGAAGCTCAGCCCGCCGGAAAATATTCATTACCGCAGCTTCGACGGCCAGGAAATTGAGGGCTGGGTTATCAAGCCGGTAGATTTTGTCCCAGGGGCGAAATATCCGCTAATTGTCCGGGTTCATGGAGGACCAAACGATCAGTTCAACACTTCCTTTAGCCATGAGTTTCAGCTATTAGCGGCTGAAGGCTATGTTGTTCTTTATGTCAACCCGAGGGGAAGCTCCGGGTATGGAGAGCCGTTCGGCCGGGCCATCTGGGCTGAATGGGGAAACAAAGACCTCAAGGACATCCTGGCCGGCGTCGATTATATCCTGAAACAAGGTTATGTCGACTCACAGAAAATATGTATTTACGGCTGGAGCTACGGTGGAATAATGACTAACTATGCGATTACCCGGACGAACCGATTCAAGGCGGCCGTCTCCGGGGCCAGCGACAGCGATTACTTCAGCTGCTACGGCTACGACGACCTTCAATTATGGTGGGAAGAAGAGCTGGGCCTTCCCTGGGAAAATTTTGACCTTTACCGCAAACTATCTCCCATAAAAGATGTAGCCAAAGTTAAAACTCCGACTCTTTTTCTCTGCGGCCAGTTTGATTACCGCTGTCCGTTGCCTCAATCGGAGCAAATGTACCTGAGTTTGAAAAGATTGGGGGTAAAAACCGAGCTGGTGATTTATCCTGGTGAATCGCACAGCTTAACCCGGCTGGATTTTCAAATAGACAGGCTGAAGCGCGTGCTTGCCTGGTTTAACCAGTTTCTCAAGTAGGGCCTAAGCCCTCTCTTGTTTGCGATTTTTTGTTTCAGCTCTCAAAAAATAAATAGAGGCCAGCTTTTCTTAAGCCAACCTGAGGGTTTGAGTTTAGCTGCATCCGCCGTCCCCATTACGAAAAGAAATGGCTAATGTTTTTCTGCCTTGCCCACGGCTCTTGCCCTTTTGGCACGTCAAGCGCCCTGATCAACAAAGGAATGGATCCGGAAGGCATTACTAAAGGATGATTTCCCCCTCTCCTGAGGCGGCCACTCGATTTATAATCTCAGCCTATCTAATGGAGCAAGATCAATGCCTCTAGCCACTATTTTCCGAGCGCAACAAAGGAGAAATTCTCATCAGTTAAAATAGAGCTATTTAAGCTCTTCTTTGAGAATCCCCCTGCCTTTTTCTGTTATTTCCCAGATCCCAATAGGAGAGTCAGATTTCATCAAGCCCTCTTTAACCAGCGATAAACGGCACCATTGGGCAGTATTTCGCCGGCGTAAAGTTTTCGAGTCAGATGGGAGTGGTTCATAATCATATTTTGAGAGGGTTCCCTTAAGCTTTTTCTCGACAAGGTTTAAGACATCGGCCATCCTGGCGCTGCCACCTAACTCCACCAGGGATTCAAGAATAGGTTTTCGAAAGGTATCCTCAGGAGTCCTGAGTCCCCTTTTTATCTTTTCTGGGAAACGCCTTTTGGCTCTCTTCCGGATTTTTCCTTTGAAAAGCAATCGCCACTCTTTTTGAAGAGCTTTTACCTTTTCGCGGAACTCGTGGAGTCTTGTGGCCTGATCTATAGCCAGCCGAGCCTTATCATAATCGCCGGATTTTAAGGCGCGGGATCCCTCCTCACTTAAATCATTTGACACTGCCTCAATTTCTTCAAGAAGAATCTCAAACGCCTCATTGACTTCGTTTTTTTCCTTAAATACCCCCCTCTAAATTTCTAATTACCGAGATATTTTAGTATATTTACTAGACACTTTGGCAAATATTTATAAAGCTTCTTATTGGCGGGAAGTAGCTTTAAATCCAAAATAACAAGGAAACAGAGATTTTTGTTTATATTCTTTCTCGAGCTATCGAGGAAAAAGCTGACGATAATTGTAAAAAAGCTCTCCTCCGCATCAAAACTATAATGATCATTTTGAAATTTTGACATCTTGAATATTTTTAGGTCTTTTTCTACCCTATATCTAGTGAATATTAAAAATAGTGCCCTAAGGATGGGAAAGTGAACATTAAGCCAGGGGATTTAGTAAAAGGTCCGTTCTGGAATGAGCCTATCAAAGTCAGTCAAATAGAGCAGGTCGGAGAATACATCCGTCTTGTCGGCCATACAAAAAACACAAAAGCTGCCATTGACCGCCTATTCAGCCCGGCCGATTTTCAGAAGCTTGAGATAGCTGAAACCAGGCTTGATTTTTCTTCCCCGCCCGAAGATACCTTTTTTCTCATTGAAGCCACCCGCTTTAATTATGCCTCTCTCTTTGACCCCCTTTTGGCCATGAGTGTATCCAGAATTGATCCCCTGCCTTTCCAGTTAGAAGCTGTTTACGGCTTTGTCTTGAAGCAGCCCCGAATCCGCTTTCTTATAGCTGACGACCCAGGAGCTGGCAAGACCATAATGTCCGGTCTATTAATCAAAGAGCTAAAACTCAGAAAACTGGCCAAAAAGATATTGATTGTTGTCCCTGGCCACCTTAAAGAGCAGTGGATTCGGGAAATGAAAGAAAAATTTGATGAAAAATTTGTAATCCTTGACCGTAGCGTTTATAGAGCTCACTATGGAGAAAATCCCTGGGAGAAAAATGACCAGGTCATTACTTCAATAGATTTTACCAAACAGGAGGAGATATTGCCGGCTCTAAGCTCGGTGACCTGGGATTTGGTAATAGTTGACGAAGCCCATAAGATGGCAGCTTATGCCTACGGCAATAAAACTTCTAAAACTCAGCGCTATAAACTCGGTGAAATCCTCTCTCGTTGTTCAAATCATCTCGTTTTCCTAACTGCTACACCACATAAAGGTGATCCTGAAAATTTTAGACTTTTCTTGGACCTTTTGTATCCTGGCTTCTTTGCTTCCACTGAAATGATTGGGGAATCTATTCAGAATAAAGATAACCCACTTTTTATAAGAAGGTTGAAAGAAGACCTTAAAGATTTTGAAGGTCGCCCCCTTTTTACCCGCAGATTTCCTAACACTATAAAATTCCACCTCTCTAACGACGAGCGAGAGCTTTACAATGAAGTCTCCCGCTACATCATCGAACAATATGGCCTTGCTTCTGAGGATCCTAAAAAAAGAAATATTGCCTTTGCCCTGATGATTCTTCAGCGTCGCCTGGCCTCAAGCACATATGCCCTGTTGCAATCTCTAAAAAGAAGAAAAGAGAGACTGGAGAAAGCTCTAAAGGGTGCTGAAGAGCCTCGGGACGTGATTATTGAAATAGAGGAACTTGAAGATTTGGAAGAACAAGATAGGTGGGAAAAAGAAAAAGAATGGGAAGCCCTCAGTTTAGCCGCATCCACAGAAGAACTAAAGAAGGAAATTGAAAAAAATGATAGTTTAATTGATAAAGCTACAGTCATAATTAACGATGAAAATGAAGTAAAGCTCAAAGAATTAAAGAAGGCGATTATTGAAGGATTTAAGAAAATTCGCGAGATGCAGGGTAACCCGAAAATTCTTATCTTCACTGAATCCAGGGACACGCTTGATTATCTTGTTAAAAAAATAAAAAGCTGGGGTTACAAAGTCAATTATATCCATGGCGGCATGGGTATTGATGAACGCATCAAGGCTGAAAAAATATTTCGGGACGAAACCGAAATAATGGTAGCCACAGAGGCCGCTGGTGAAGGTATTAACCTTCAGTTTTGCCACCTGATGATAAATTATGACATCCCCTGGAATCCTAACCGACTTGAACAGCGGATGGGCCGAATCCACCGGTATGGCCAGAAAAAAGATGTATATATCTTTAATCTCGTTTCTGAGGATACCAGAGAAGGTAAAGTTCTGGCTAAGTTGCTTGAAAAATTAGAGGAGATACGCCAGGCCATCGGCAGTGACCGAGTTTTTGACGTAATTGGCGATGTTTTCCACGGTAAAGATCTCTATCAACTTATTATTGATGCCGCTACCAATGCCAAGACCATGGAAGAAATTTTGAGCGAACTTGAGATTCAATGCGATGAGGAATACATAGCTCGAATAAAAGAAATGATGGGTGAAACCCTGGCCACGCGCTTTATAAATTACCCTCAGATAAAAGAATGGGCGGACAGAGCTCGAGAAAATAGACTCATTCCTGAGTATGTGGAAGAATTTTTCAAAAGGACCCTTTCCCGGCTTGGTGGCAAGTACCGAGATTTAAAAAATGGTTTCTTAGCCATTGATTCTATCCCTCCTGAAATAAAACGCATTTCTGAAGATGCCGATTTTAAAAACCGCTTTGGTCTTCTAATGAATAAATATCCTAAGGTTACTTTTGATAAAGAATTGGCCTTCAATAATCCTGACTCTGAATTTATTTCTTTTGGCCACCCTTTGCTTGAGGCTCTTATAAAATGGACTATCAATAACTTTCAAGAAATCGGTGTCCGTGGTTCAACCTTTGCCGACCCTTCTGGCCAATACAATGGGTCCATTTGGTATTACATTGGCGAAATTAGTGATGGCAAGGGTGAAGTAGCTGGCCGAAGGATTATAGCTCTTTACGATGATGGGAAAAACTGCAGGGAAATTAACCCGGCGGTAATCTGGGATTTTTCTCCCTACAAGGGAAAAATTGAGCCGGCAGAGATTAATGAACAGAAGACTCTTCCTGAAGCTATTAAAGCCATTGAGAAATTCAAGGAAGAGGTAGGTGCGGAACGCCGGCGCCAAGCTGAAATTAAAAGAAAATATGGTCTAAAATCACTTGACTATCTCATCCAGGAATTGGACCTGGAACTGGTTAGCCTTTATGACAGATTAGCCCAAGGAGAAAAGGTGGAATTACCCATAAGAAATAAAGAAGAGCAAAAAACAAGATACGAATTAGCCCGCAAAGAGCTGGAAGCAGAAATTGAAAAAGAACAAGCTCTCTCCATTAGCATGCCTGAATTGCTCACCGTCATCAGGGTGCTCCCGGCTGCGGCCTCTGATGAAATGTTTGAAGACGCAGAAATAGAAGCCATAGGTATGGAAATAGCTGTGCAATATGAAAGAAATCAGGGAAGAGAACCGGAGGATGTTTCTAAAGAGAACCTGGGTTTTGATATCCGTTCTAAGGGTCAGGATGAAATTCGCTATATAGAGGTAAAAGCCAGGGCAGATGAAGGCGAGGTGGCCTTAACTCAGAACGAATGGTTTAAGGCCAAAAGATTTAAAAATCAATATTGGCTTTACATTGTCTCTAACGCCCGAAAAAGTCCAACCTTACATCTTATCCAGAACCCAGCGGAAAATCTGACTGTTACTGAAAGAGTGGAAGTGGTCAGGTTTGTTATTCCCCCTGAAGAGTGGAAAAGCAAAAAGCAGGAGGAATATAGATGCCCAAGATAGACAAACGCTTGATTGAAGTAACTTTTCCCGTTAAAGAAGTTAGCCAAATTTCAGCTAAGGAGAAAAACATAAGACACGGCCATATCTCCACCCTTCACATCTGGTGGGCCAGACGCCCTCTGGCTTCTTCGCGGGCCACTAATTATGCTGCTCTGATTCCAGCACCAGAAGACCCGGTTGAGCTTGAAAAGAAAAGACAGTTCATAGTTGACCTTTCAAGATGGGAAAATACCCTAAATCCAAATATTCTTGATAAAGCCAGAAAAGAAATTCTGGAAGCAAACGGTGGTGTTCCGCCCCGAGTTCTTGATTGTTTTGCCGGTGGCGGCTCAATTCCACTCGAGGCCATGAGGCTTGGGTGTGAAACCTATGCGGGTGAATACAACCCGGTAGCTG
>JBBIRF010000046.1:0-19427 GCA_037441905.1 Candidatus Aminicenantota bacterium | reverse complement strand
TTTATTCGGTTTATTCTTCCCCCGAGAGTGATGAGCTGGCATCCGCCGCCCCGAAGGGAAAGGACCGAGCCATAACCGGGAAAAAATAAAAGGGTAGAATAATTCCCCAGGAAAAGCCGATCCCAAAGCGAGGCCAGGTCGGCGTGTTCCATAACGAGGTGAGATTGCCTAAGGTATCCACAGCAATCGGCAGAGAGAAAGCGACCAGCCAGCGGACAGAGGGAAGATGGGTTGACCTCGTGGATTTGATCAAAGGGTAGAGAATGGTGCCCAGAAAGAAGCCGCTCAGGATGCCCAGACAACGGCCGCAGAGAGGCAAGGGCTGACTCCAGAGCCAGAAACAACGTTCAGGAAGCTGATGGCAGAAAGGGGAAAAAGTGGCATAAATGGCGGCGGCGAAATCAGGTTTGGCGGAGCGGAAAAAAGGGGCAAAGACTGCTAAACAGAGGATGATAAAATTGCCGGCTAGAATTATTAGCCAGAAAAAAAGATGGATTCTTCGAGAAGAAAATAATCTCATGATAATTTCATGCGAGCTTCTTGTATCTTAGCCATAAAAGATGGCCGAATATGACCAGGAAAAGAAGAGTGGGAAGGCAGGCGGCCATTAGAAGGGAATAAAGCTTACGGCCAAGGAGGTCGTAAAGCAAAAGGCTTATCGCCGCAAAAACTACCCCGAGAAAATATCTATCCCACGGTCGGAAAAAAGAAAACTTGGCAAAAATGAGCGAGACGGCTGGCGTGGCGGCGATGAAAGTATAATCCCAGCCTAAGGGGCTGACGAGCGGCGTAAGGAGAAGCAGGGCTGAAGCTTCTAAGATTAACGGCCGACTGAGCCGCGAAGAAGATAGGACCGCCCAGAGCATCAGGAGGGCAATCAAAACAACAACGATTGTCCCCAGAGTCCAGGCAGGAAAGCCTGGGCCACCCCATTTGGCCAGAAGGCCGTAGATAGAAACATTATCTTGCGAAGTGAGGAGCGGCGGTGTTGATTGCCGCAGGTGGCTCAGCCACTCCTTATGAACTATCCAGTTGCCACGCAATCCATAAAAAATCGTCGGCAGAAAAAAAGCCCCGACGAGGAAACCCAGGCTAACCAGAAATATTTCCCAGGCCCGGCGGAGGATAATAAGAGGAAAAAAGATAAGAGCATAGGGCTTGGTAGCAGCTGCCAGGCCGAAGAGAAGGCCTGCAATAATATGAGATTTATTAAGTATCATTATAGTTTCCCACTGCAGGATGAACACGACAAGAGCCAAAGTTACGATGGCGTTAATCTGACCCAGAGATAGCTCCCGCAAGAAATACCGGGCGAGAATCAGCCCGGTTAAAGCTGGAAGCCACCAGCGCCATTTTTGCCCTTTACTGACTAAGTAAGCCGAGGCCAGGAGGAGCCCTGCCGAGGCCAAAAGCGATAGATAAAACCAGATGAACTTGGCCACAGGAAGAGGAAAAGAGATAAGCGCGAGATAAAGGAAAGCAGCCAGCGGGGGATACTTGAATTGATAGTGGCCGTCTGCCACCCGGTAAAGAGTTTCTCCCCAGGTGAGTCTCTGGGCGGCTTTATAATTCACTTCGAAATCCACCATCCGAGGAAGTATTCTCCCCGGGAAGAGAAGGAACAGGCCGGCCGAAAGAAGCAGCAGAAGCGCCGCCAAGAGAATGGCTTTTTTTAAATTCATGATTTTTACAAGGTAGCCGACCAAAGAATAATTGTCAAAAAGTTCATTTGACATCAAGATTGGCTGAGTGTAAATTGGGGGAGTAATGGTCAATCTTATTCCCAGACAAAGAAGGAGGAGAAGGATGCGTTTAAGAAAAGCAAGCTGGATTCTAATCTTGATTCTTCTCCTTTCGCCATCCTTCAGCTTTTCCCAGACGAGCAAGGTATTTGAAACTGGGAAGGAAAGCATCCTGGCCTTAGCAGTATACGGAGCCAATAAAGAACTCGTAGCCAAAGGATGCGCCTTTGCGGTCGGGGAAGAGTTGATTGCTACGGCTTATGAGCTCTTCAACGCCGCCGACACAGTCGAGGGGACCACGGCCAAGGGGAAGAAACTCAAGGTTGAAGGGATTGTGGCTGTTGACCGGACTCAGGGGATTGCCATCCTTAAGACTAAGGGCAAGTTACCGCTGCTAAAAATCGGGAATTCAGACACTCTGGCTGAGGGTCAGAAAGTTGTGGCTCTTGGCCCTAATGAGGCCGGAGAAATTGTTTCCGCCGAGGGCGTTATCCGCCGCTCGGGCAGGCTGGGTGCCAACCTGAACGTTTTGAGTGCTTCGCTTTCTGTTCCTCAGGGTTTTTGTGGTGCCCCCGTCTTCAACGAAAACGGCGAAGTCGTCGGGTTGATCCATGTTCTGGAGAGGGGAGCGGTTGGTCTTCTTCCGGCTAACGGCTGGCGGGCTCAGGTAAAGATGGGCAGTGTCACTGATTTTAAAAAATGGACTAAGGAAGATTATTTTTCCCTTATCGACGGCGCCGTCCTGGCAGCAAAAATTTATTCTTTAAACGACGATACCGGAAACGCCCAGAAATATCTCGAGAGGGCTGTAAAACTTAATCCTAATCAAATTGACTTGCAAGCTCAGCTGGCCGAGATTTACACCCGGCAAAGGGATTTTAACTCGGCCATAGCGGCCTACCGGAAAGTTCTCGAGCTCGACCCGGAGCGAGGTGAAGCCTATTTTGGCCTGGGCATGGTTTATGTCCGGATGATGAAATGGCAGGAGGCAGTTGCGCCTCTGGAAAAGGCGATTCAGATGAACGCCCAGCCTCAAGAAGCCTGGCGGTTACTGGCGAATGCTTTCGAAGAGATGAAGGATTTCAACCGGGCCGCCGAGGCCTACGAAAAGTTCTTGAGTTTTAACCCGCCTGATGCCTGGGGAGCCTACCTGCGGCTCGGGATGGCCCGGATGGAACTCGGCCAGTTCGAGCTGGCGGTTAAGGCGCTCGAAGAGGCGCAGAAGCAACAACCTCAGGACATCAAAGTAAACTATACGCTGGCCCAGGCCTATCAGAAGGCCAAGCAATATGAAAATGCCGAGAAAACTTTCAAACTGCTTGCCGAGTTGAGCCCAGAGGATGCAGCCTCCTACTACGGGTTAATTGTCAGGATGTATGACGAAGTAGGTCAGTACGACCGGGCTGTCGAAGCGGCCAAGAAAGTGGTCGAGCTCAGCCCGAAGAGCGAGATGGCCGTTTACAATTTAGGGATCATGTACTTCAAGCTCGAACGGTATGATGAGGCGATTGCTGCTTTCCAGAAGGCGCTCGAAATTCGGCCGAATTATGAATATGCCTGGTATCAGATTGGCTATTCCTATTCGCGCCAGAAAAAATATAAAGAAGCGATCGAGGCCTTCAAGAAGTTCGTCGAGCTGATGCCGGATTCCTACGACGGCTGGTTTAATATCGGCGTCAGCTACATGCTGCTCAAAGATTTCAAGAACGCCCTCCAGCCGATGGAAAAGACGGTTGAATTAAAGCCCGACTACGGCGTGGCTCTTTATAACCTGGCAATTGTTTACCTGAATCTGCATGATAACTTGAGCGCCCGGGAGGTTTATAAAAAGCTGGTGGCCGTCGACCCGGGTCTGGCAGAAAAGTTGAAGAAGTTTCTGCGCTAAGCTCAGGCTGCCTATCGCCCAGAACATTTAGGTCTGTGCGGCTGCAACCGGCCTGGCCGCCTGGTTCCACCGCTGCGACCGCGAAAACACGTTCGGTAAGTTCAAGCTCCGTCCTGACCAGAAAGTGCTGTTCGCCATGACCATCGGCCACCCGCCTGAGTTACATTGGTATTTAGCTTACAGAGAGCCTGTTTCCTTCAGAAAAGCCAATTAAAGTCTTAAAGAAAGATGTCGAGGCCATTGAAAAAATTTTCTCCTTTGGAAACCAATTTGCTTTCTTTTTCGTAAATTTATAAAAGGAGCGTTTTGACCCCGATTGGATTAAGTGATGACAAAACTATTAGGCGCTGAGGCCCGATCATAGAATATATAAAAAAATATTGATATAATGCTTTTTCAGCACTCCTGCGGTTTCCAGCCCTATGCTACAGAAAGGAGACTCATATGCCCGGGATGGTCAAAAGTCAAAAAGCGGTCTTATTACCTATCTTTTTTGTATTTCTCATCCTCGGCGGTCCGATAATTAGCCGCCTGGAAGCAGAACCTCATTCGACATCCAGCCGCGATTCAAACGGCAGTTATGAAAAATTTCTTGGGCTTATTACTCAGACCCAGCCATCTTCTACCGACCAGACTGCCAGCGGGGCGGCTATTTATAAGGTCAGCCCGACGCAAGCAAAAATCAAAATTGACGGCGCGCTGGATGAGGAGGCCTGGAAGGAGGCAACCGTCATTCCGTTGCTCTATGAATGGCTGCCAGGGGATAACATTGAGCCTCTGGTCAAGACCGAATGTCTGGTAACCTACGACCATAGCAACCTCTATGTGGCTTTCCGCTGCTACGACCCTGAACCGGCTAAGATCCGGGCCCACTTCATGGACCGCGATGACACCGACAAACTCATCCTCGATGACCACGTCAGCCTCATGCTGGACTGTTTCAATGATGAGCGCCGGGGGTTTCAGTTTCGCGTGAACCCGCTGGGCGTCCAGGCTGATGCCAATTTCAGCGAACTCGAAGGCTACGAGGATTTTTCCTGGGACGCTATCTGGGCCTCGGCCGGAAAGATTGAAGACTGGGGTTATGCTATAGAAACGGCTATTCCGTTTAATCAGCTCCGGTTCCGGCCGAGCAACTCAGCCCAGACCTGGGGCTTCAGTGCCGAACGAAGCTGGCCACGGGGCGTCCGCCATCGCATCACCTCTCATAAAAGGTCCCGTAACGTCGCCTGCATCCTCTGCCAGTTCAACAAGCTGGTTGGGTTTGCCGCCATCTCTCCCGGACGCAACATTGAAATCAACCCCACTCTGACTGGCACGCGCACCGACGCCATGGACATGACCGCCTTTCCGGTCGGCTCGCTGGAAAAGCGAGACCAGAAGGTCGACCCTGGAATCACGCTAAAATGGGGACTCACTCCTAATCTTATCCTCAACGCCACCGGCAACCCTGATTTCAGCCAGGTGGAAGCTGACGTGGCCCAGCTCGAAATTAACCGGCGCTTCGCCCTCTACTATCCGGAAAAGAGGCCATTCTTCCTGGAAGGAGCTGATTTTTTCCTAACGCCGGTCAACGCTGTTTTCACCCGGACCGTAGCTGACCCCGCCTGGGGACTCAAGCTGACCGGGAAGATGGGCCGAACCGCCCTGGGTTTTTTTGCGGCTCAAGATGAAATCAACAACCTGGTCATCCCGGGAAGCCAGGGTTCAATGAGCACTTCGCTCGACCAGAAAATTTATGGCGGCGTCTTCCGGCTGCGGCAGGACATCGGTAAAGGGTCAACCCTTGGCCTGCTTTATACAGGCAGGGCTGGCAGTGAATACCACAACCATTTAGCCGGCGCCGAGGGGTTTCTGCGGCTGGGGCAGACGACCTCAATCAGCTTCCAGTTTATTCACTCCGAAACTGATTACCCAGAAAGTCTGGCCTCGCTGTATAACCAGCCGGCCAGCTCATTCGGCGGAAATGCATTGCGGTTGGATTTCTTTCATCAGTCGCGCTACTGGATTGCTCAGGGCTATTTTGAAGATTTGAGCTCGGGCTTCAGGGCTGACTATGGCTATGTGCCCCGGGTTGATACCAGAACTGGAGCGGCGGCCGTTTTCAGGCAAATCTGGGGCGATAAGGAGTCCTGGTTCGATATCATCAGGCTTGGCGCCTTAGGCCAGGTTATTTACGACCACGACGGCAACGCTCTGGACAAAGGTCTGACTCTGAGAGCAATGTACCAGGGACCGATGCAGACTTCCGCTACGCTCAGCGGCAATTTTGGCCAAACTTTCTACCTGGGACAGAATCTTGACTACGTCTTTTTTGACAGTGAAGTCGGAATAAAACCATTCAGCGGCAGTGAGTTCAACCTGGAAACTGCGGTCGGGCGCTGGGTTGATTTTGAAAATGTCAGACCAGCCGATATGGTATCATTTGAGCCCGGCTTCTCTCTTAGCTTGACCCGACACCTCAACATAACTACTTCATACAATTACGAAAACCTCAGGACCGAAGGCCAGCGGATTTATACCGCAAATCTGCTTCAGGGAAAAATTATCTATAATCTAAACGTCAGAGCCTTCATCAGAGCTATCATCCAATACCGGGACATTAACCGCAATCCAGCCGCCTATGGTTTTCCCGTCGAACCGGTAACCCGCGGCCTTTTCACCCAGCTTCTTTTTTCCTACAAGCTTAACCCCAGGACAGTTCTCTTCCTCGGATACACCGATAACTCACTCGGGCTGGAGCAGGTCAGCCTGACGAGAACCACCCGGACTTTCTTCCTGAAAATCGGCTACGCCTGGCAGCTGTAAAGTTGATGACACTATTCGGGTAACAGAAGGTTAGGTGAGGCAATTTCCAGCTAAGCCGCGTTTGTCTCGACCCGAGGTTGGGTGCGACTCTTGTAACGGTCGTCAAGCAAGTTTTCCCCGACCCCTTTACTATCAGACCACTGATGGGACGGAAGGTAATGGCGGCTTATTTATCAGTTCAGACCCTGGTCAAGGCAGTGGGAGGCAGCCATGAAGAAGACATGGCTTGAAAAGATAAAAGACAAAGCGAACTTTCCCAAAATCGTTATTCTGAAAGAACGTTTTCCCTGTTATAACGCAGTCCATAAAATGGGTGCAAATGCCGGCGACCCGGTGGTCCTGGTAAATGCCTCGGAAATAATCCCGTTGATGGCTGAAGTCCCGAATGGAATAGGCTTTGCTGAAGTGGAGCACTTGCTTGACTTAATCTTCAGGGTAAAAAATCTTCTCCTCCGCGATTGTTTCGTTTACATATACGGGCACCAGCTCCTCTGTTAGGACCAGAACAGATAAAGCCATTGGCTAAATTATCTGGCTCCTTCAAGCCGAATATCACCTGCCAGACGCCTGGTCCGCTTCTTCCATTTACTTGCCCTGCCCTGGATACCATAGCCTAACGTAGATGATCGGCGCCGTTGACCAGGGAAGAACGGTATGATATAAATTAATCTAAGCCTTTCCGCTTATCGTGAGGGGCCCATTCTGGCCTTAAGCTGCGGGCAGGTGGCGGAACTGGCAGACGCGCTAGGCTTAGGACCTAGTTCCTGATGAAGGAGTGCGGGTTCGAGTCCCGCTCTGCCCATTTAAGCCGCAAAACAAGAAACCTCAAGCAAGAGAAACAGGATGAAAGACAACGAAAAGTGGTTTGTTTCGGAAATTGTCGAGGAGGCCGATAACTACCGTCAGGTTCGGGTCGAAATTCCGGCCGAAGTAGTAGGCCAGGAAATGGAACAGGTGTTAAGCCAGTTTGTTTCCCGGGCGAAAATACCCGGGTTTCGGGTGGGGAAGGCCCCCCGCGACCTTGTCCGCCGGACGTTTGCTTCTGAGATAAGAGAGAAGCTAATCAGCCGTCTTGTCCCCCGGGCTGTTAAAGAGGCTCTGGAGGAACATCAGCTTAACCCGGCCGCTGAGCCGATGGTGCGCGATTTTAGCTGGGAAGAGGGTAAACCCATTGGTTTCCGGATAAGAGTGGATGTCTGGCCGGAGTTCAGGCTGCCGGACTATCGGAGTCTTAAGGTTAGCCCCCCGCCGGTTGAGGTTAAAGACGAGGATATCGAGCAGACCCTCGCCAGTCTTCAGCAACGCCTGGCTGAATTTGTGCCGGTTACGGACAGGGGATTGGCCCCTGGCGATTTTGCCTTGCTAGAAATCAAGACTAAGGACCTGAAGACAAAGAAATTAGGGCCTACCCAGAAAGTCCAGTATCAGGCCGGCCATCCCCAGAACGACCCGGTGTTAGAAGAGAAAATTAGAGACATGAAGCCGGCCGAAACCAGGACTTTTGTCGTCGAATACCCTGCCGACCATGCGGACCGAAGCCTGGCTGGCCGGGCAATCGAATACAGCGTAAAAATCCTGGCCCTCCGGGAGAAGAAGCTTCCCGAGGTTAACGACGAAATGGCTCGTTCCCTGGGTAACTTTGACACCCTGGAGCAATTGAAGCAGCGAGTGAAAGAAGAGCTTTTAGAGAGGAAAAAAGAAGAAAGCCGGAGAGCCATGGTGAATGAAATCCTGGATAAATTAAAAGCCCAGGTTTCCATCCCCCTGCCGGAAGCAGCCGTCGAGGAAGAAAAGCAGGCTCTTCTCGAAAGATGGCTTTCTTCCCGGCCCGACCGGAAGTGGCAGCCCGCCGAAGTTAGCGCTCTCGAGACAGAGGCCAGGCGTCAGGCAGAAAAGAACCTGAAGGAAAGGCTTATCCTGGAAAAAGTGGCCCAGAATGAGGGGATTAAAGTGGATGAGGCTGAGGTGGAAGAAGAACTGCGGGCGCTTGCCCGGGAAAATCGTGTTTCGGTTTTTGAGCTTAAAGAAAGGCTCGAGAAAGAGGGCAGGCTGGCGGCGTTGCGGCATAACCTTATCTTGCGGAAAGCGGTTGACTTTCTGGTAAACCAGGCTTTATAATGAAGAGTGACTAAAATAATCCCCATGGCTTTAATTCCCTTTGTCGTTGAACAGGATGGCCGGTCTGAAAGGGCGTATGATATTTACTCGCGCCTCCTGAAGGATAATATTATCTTCATCGGGTCAGAAATCACCGACGAGCTGGCCAACACGGTGATTGCCCAGATGCTTTATCTTGAAGCCGAGAATCCGGAGAAGGAAATTTCGCTTTACATAAATTCCCCTGGCGGTAGTATAACTGCCGGGATAGCCATTTATGACACGATGCAATTTATCCGCTCCGACGTAGTCACGATTTGCGTCGGCCAGGCTGCTTCGATGGCCGCGGTCCTGCTGGCGGCTGGCCGCAAAGGTAAGCGCTACTCTTTACCCAACTCGCGGATAATCCTTCATCAGCCGTTCGGCGGGTTTCATGGCCAGGCCTCCGATATCGCTATCCAGGCGAGGGAGATGCTCCGCATCAGGGAGCAGATTAACGAGATTCTCGCCCGGCATACCCAGCAGCCGAAGGAAAAGATCCAGGCTGATATCGAGCGCGATTTCATCATGACTCCCGAAGAAGCTGTGCATTACGGCCTCATTGACCAGGTTATCGTCTCCCGGACGCAAACCGAAAAGTGACCCCTAAGCCGAGGGCGATAAGTTAGGGGCAAGGAGTTTCGGAAGAAGCAATGGAAAACAAGGAAAGGCAACCAGCCAGTCCTTTAGTCCGCTGCAGTTTCTGCGGCCGGCCTCAAACCCAGGTGAAAAAGCTAATCGCCGGCCCGGGCGGAGTTTATATCTGCGATAACTGCGTGGAGGTGGCCCACTCGCTTCTCCAGGCTGACCGGTTGCGGGCCGAGGAAGAGAAGAGCCAGAAAGCCGCTTGTCCGACTCCGCAAGAAATCAAAAAAGCTCTGGATGAATACATCATTGGCCAGGAGCAAGCGAAAAAGAAAATTTCGGTGGCTGTCTATAATCATTACAAGAGAATTAATTTAAAAAAGCAGGGGGCTGACGTTGAGGTTCAGAAAAGCAATATTTTGCTGATCGGGCCGACAGGAACCGGCAAAACTTTGATGGCCCAGACGCTGGCCAAGCTGCTTTCTGTCCCCTTTGCCATTGCCGACGCCACCAGCTTGACCGAGGCGGGGTATGTCGGCGAAGACGTGGAAAACGTCATCCTGAAGCTTTACCAGGCAGCTAAAGGAAACATCGAGAAAACCCAGCGGGGAATTGTTTATATCGACGAGATTGATAAGATTAGCCGGAAAAGCGAGAGCCCGTCAATCACCCGGGATGTCTCGGGCGAGGGAGTCCAGCAAGCCCTGCTGAAAATTGTCGAAGGGACGGTGGCTAACGTCCCGCCCCAGGGAGGACGCAAGCATCCTTACCAGGAATTTATTCCAATCGATACGACTGATATTCTATTTATGGCCGGTGGAGCGTTTGTTGGTCTTGATAAAATAATTAGCCAGAGAATAGGTAAATCAACGGTTGGCTTCAAAGCCGACCTGAAACTGACTTCCCCCAGAGACACTGATGAAATCTACCGGGAACTTATACCGCAAGACCTGATCAAGTACGGTTTAATCCCGGAGTTAGTCGGCCGTTTCCCCGTCGTGGCCACTTTTGCCGACTTAACGGAAGAGGACCTGGTGGCTATCTTGACCAAACCAAAGAACGCTATCGTCAAGCAATACCAGAAACTTTTTGAGATGGAGGGAGTCGAGCTGGAATTTACCGCCGATGCCTTGACCGCGATTGCCCGCAAATCGATGGAGCGCAAGCTCGGGGCGCGCGGCCTGAGAACAATCATCGAAGACTTGATGCTCGACCTGATGTTTTATCTCCCCTCGGTCAAAACGAGGACTAAAATCGAGGTGACCAAGGAGATGGTCGAAGCTAACGCTCTCCATCGAGATTTCATCGAGAAAATAGCAGGAGTCTAAAATGACCATAGAAAATCATGACCAATCTGAAGTCCTGAGAAACATTCCTTTGATACCCCTTCGGGAGCTGGTTGTTTTTCCGGCTACTCTGGTACCTTTTATTATTGGCCGGCCTTCTTCGATCCAGGCCCTGGAGAAAGCTTTAGAAAAGGATAAGTTGATCTTCCTTTCGGCCCAGATGGATGCTTCCCTGGATAATCCTTCGCCCAAAGACATTTATTCCATGGGCGTAATGGCCAAGGTGATCCGGACGGTCCGGTCAGACGAAAAAAACATCAAAGTGATTGTCGAAGCCAAACACCGGGCGAGGGTGATTGAGTACCTGAGCACCTATCCCTTCTACCAGGTCCTGGTCAAAGTCATCAAGGAAATCGAGGACACTTCAGGGGAGAGCAAAGAACTCCTCCGCCGCGTCCTCTCGCTTTTCGAAGATTATCTCAAACTGAGCCAGACCGCTAATATCGAATCGATTATCCCGGCGATCAAGGACACCTCAGCCGACAGGATCTCTGATATTATCGCTTCTCACCTGTTTCTTCCAGTCGAAGAGAAGCAGAACCTGCTCGAGACGATTAACCCGGTAGAAAGGTTGAGGCGACTTAATTATTTGCTCGAGAACGAGCTCCTCAAGTTTCAGAGTCGGGGTGTTCGGGGGGAAAGACGGCGGTCATCGGGCCGCGAACCCCGGCAACCCATTTTCCCCGCTGGCGCCGGCCCTCGCAAAGAAGACCAGCCGAATGAAATCGAAGAGCTCAGGCGGAAGGTGGCCATGGCCAACATGCCGCCCGACGCCGAAGAGAAAGCTTACAAGGAAATCGAGCGTCTGGAAAGCATGCCCCCGATGTCGGCCGAGGCCACGGTTTGCCGCAACTACCTCGACTGGCTGATTTCGCTCCCGTGGAATAAGAAATCCCGGGAGAAAAGAGACCTGAAAGCGGCGGAAAAGATCCTTAATGAAGACCATTATGGTCTGGAAAAAGTCAAAGAAAGAATTATCGAATTCCTGGCTATCAGGCAGTTAGTGAAAAACCCCCGGGGTGTCATCCTCGGGTTTATCGGCCCCCCTGGAGTAGGGAAGAGCTCGCTGGCGAAGTCTATCGCCCGGGCTACAGGCCGGAAATTCGTCCGTCTGTCGCTCGGCGGCGTCCGGGACGAAGCGGAAATCAGAGGACATCGTCGGACCTATATCGGCGCCTATCCCGGCCGGATAATCCAGATGATTAAACGGGCAGGAACGAAAAACCCGGTTTTCTTGCTGGATGAGGTCGATAAGATGAGCATGGATTTCCGCGGCGACCCGGCAGCCGCCCTGATGGAGGTGCTCGACCCGGAACAGAACAGCACGTTCCTCGACCATTATATCGATACTGATTTTGACCTCTCTCAGGTGATGTTTATCGTCACGGCCAACCAGCTTGAACCCATCCCCCGGCCGCTCATCGACCGGATGGAAATCATCAGAATTCCCGGGTACACCGAAGATGAGAAACTCCAGATTGCCAAGCGTTTCTTAATTCCCAAGCAGCTTAAAGCCCATGGGTTGAAAAAGGAAAACCTCAAGATTGCAGACAAGGCCATTCTGCGGATTATCCGCGAATACACGCGCGAAGCTGGCGTCCGTAATCTCGAACGGGAGATCACTTCGATTTGCCGGAAGATGGTCAAGCGAATTGTCAACAAAGGCAAGGATTACTGCGAACGGGTGACGGTGAAAAATCTTGAGCATTATCTGGGAATTCCCAAGTTCCGCCATCTTGAAGTCGACACCAAAGAAGAAGTCGGCGGAGTTGCTCTGTGAATTGCCTGGACAGAGTTTGGCGGCGAGCTGCTTACTTTTGAGGCTACCAAGGTCCACGGGAAAGGCAACTTTACCCTCACCGGCCAGCTCGGCGAAATCATGCAGGAATCAGCCCAGGCAGCCTTTAGCTTTGTCCGCAGCAAGATTTATGAATTGAACATCGCTAAGGACTTGCATAAGAATTTTGACATTCATATTCATGTGCCCGAAGGCGCTACGCCCAAGGACGGCCCCTCTGCCGGGATTACGATTGCCACGGCGATTATCTCCCTGCTGACTGATATTCCGGTCAATAAGAAAGTGGCCATGTCTGGAGAAATCACGCTGCGAGGAAAAGTTTTGCCCGTAGGCGGGATTAAGGAGAAGCTGTTGGCCGCCCACCGGGAAGGGATCCGCGAGGTGATCCTCCCGATCGATAATCGGCCCGACCTTAAAGACATCCCCAAAATAATTAAGCAGGAATTAACCATCCATCTGGTGGAAAACATGGACCAGGTGCTAAAAATTGTTTTGACCCGGGAACTGCCCAAGAAAGATGAAGTGAGCGAGAAAGAAAGGCTACCGGTGGGGTCGGAAATTTCTCCCGGAAGCAGTGATAGTGGCCCCCAAGAGCCGCCCCTGCCACATTGAGTTTTAGAAGATTTTTAGAAGCTTCTAATAATTTAACCAGATAGATAGCCCTGATAAATAAGGGATAAAAGAGAAAAATCAGGGCGTCCGAGCTCTGCGAAACAAAATAAATTCAGCGGAGCAGAATAAACTCGTTTATTCCAGGATGAGAGGTGTTTAAATGAAAGAAAAAGAGTACAGTTTGCTTGAACTCGAAGAAAAAGAAATGTCGCAGCTTCACCGGATTGCCAGCCGGGTTGGTCTTCCGGACGAGGAAGTGGAACAGGCTACCAACCGGCATCAGCTTATCTTCAAAATTCTTGAAGCCCAGGCCAAGAAAAACGGTCTGCTTTTCTCCGAAGGAGTACTGGAGGTCCTCGAAGACGGGTTCGGGTTTCTTCGTTCACCCGAGTTTTCGTATTTGCCCAGTCCGGATGACATTTATGTTTCGCCCTCGCAGATCCGCAAATTTCAGTTGAGAACCGGGGACACGATTTCCGGCGTAGTCCGACCGCCGAAAGAAGGGGAGAAGTATTTTGCCCTGATCAAAATCGACGCCGTAAATTTTCTCCATCCTGACGCCATCCTGGAAATGCGCCATAATGTCTTTTTCGATAACCTGACACCCCTTTATCCCTACGAGAAAATAAGACTGCAGGATGGCGACCCCAGAAACCTTAACGCCCGAATCATGGAATTGTTAACGCCGATTGGCAAGGGACAGCGAGGCCTCATCGTTTCGCCGCCCCGGGCCGGAAAAACAACCTTGCTTAAAACCATAGCCAAATCTATCGAAAAGAATCATCCAGAAATTTATCTTATCGTTCTTTTGGTGGCCGAAAGGCCGGAAGAAGTGACTGATTTCAGGCGGAGTGTTAGCGCTGAGGTGGTGGCCTCGACTTTTGATGAGCCGCCGACGCGAAACACCCAGGTGGCTAATATCGTGCTGGAGAAAGCTAAGCGTCTTGTGGAAATCAAACGAGATGTCGTGGTCTTACTCGATAGCATTACCCGCCTGGCGAGGGCTCATAACGCGATTGTGCCGCCCTCAGGAAAGGTGCTTTCCGGCGGAATTGATGCTAACGCCCTGAACAAGCCAAAAAAGTTCTTTGGTTCAGCCCGGAAAATCGAGGAAGGAGGCAGCCTGACAATCGTGGCCACCGCCCTGATTGACACCGGAAGCCGGATGGACGAAGTTATTTTTGAAGAGTTTAAAGGAACGGGAAACATGGAAATTAATCTCGACCGCCGCCTCGTCGATAAAAGGCTTTTCCCGGCCATCGATATCAACCGGTCAGGAACGAGGAAGGAAGAACTGCTTATTCCGGAGAAGGAGCTTAACCGAATCTGGATTCTGCGGAAAGTTCTCAGCCAGCTTAACGAGGTTGAGGCAATGGAGCTGCTTATCGAAAAAATCAGCAAGACCAAGACTAACGAGGAATTCCTGGCGGCGATGAGCAAAGGGCTATAGGCAATAAGGGGTTGAGTTTGAGGGCATAGCCAAGAAACCTGCCAATAAAAAAAGAAGCTCGCTTTAGCTTTTATCCTATAAAGAAAGCTCTTTCAGAGAAACCGTTTCGCTGTATTTAAGCCAGTTTATCCTCCGATTTAGCGTTAATTAGCGTTAAATTAGCGTGAAAACGCGCGGAAATTTATCCAAGGAGAGAGGATTATAACAAGGGTTTCTCGTTGAAATTAATTTTAAGATGTGAAAAAACCTGGCCTAGTTCAAGAGATGAAAAGGAATGTTGTTATTTAGGAGTGCTGAAAAGGAGGAGGAAAAGAGGAAAGTTAAAAGAAGGTCAGGAAATATGGGAACGGGTTTAATTAAGAGGGTTGGATAAGAAGAATTTTGGAAAAAAGGCCAAAATAGCGTCGCATAAGGATTATTATGTCAACTAATTATAATTTTTGGCCGGCAAAAAATAAATAACTGCCAATTGGTTCTTACCAAATATATTAACAGTATTCATTCCCAATAGACTCGGTTGCGATCTTGGCTCTTTTGCTTTTATTTAAACTTGAAGATTAGAACTGTCCAGACTTGAGTTTTTCCAGCAACTCTTCTAAAACCTGGATAAGTTCTTGTTTTTCAACCTTTTCTTTCGGAAACTCGATCTTTAAGTTAAATTTTCTATCAGGCGCTCGATAACGAAAAACAAAAGGCTTTCTTTTTGTTGCTTTGCCTTTTAATTTTTTTGATAAATCGCGCGTATCTTCTCGTTTTAGGCCGCGTTCTCTGATCTGAGTGATCAATTTTTCCATATCTTCGGGCTTTTCCAGCTTGGCAATCTCGACTAACGTGCTCCGGCTGCTGATTCCGTACTCCTTGCATAGTTCCCTCAGCCTTGTCGGGATACGAGCGACGTTAATTATCTCGGTAATGGTCGAGCGAGCCTTGCCAATTCGGTCGGCTAATTGTTGATGGCTGTAACCATAGATATCAACCAGGGCTTTTAGCCCGTCTGCCTCTTCGAAAACGTCCAGGTCTTTTCGCTGAAGGTTTTCGATAAGCGCCAGCTCGAGAGCCTCATGGTCAGGAACGTTCATTTCGATGCAAGGAATTTCAGTTAAGCCGACGTTCTGGGCAGCTATGAATCGTCGCTCTCCAGCGATTATTTCGAATCGCTCCCCACGGGGCCGGACCAGGATTGGCTCGAGGATGCCTTTGGCCTTGATTGAGGCCATAAGCTCGCGCAGGTCTCCCAGTTCACTCCGGGCTTGATGCGGGTTTGGGTCGATTTTATTAACTGGAATCATCCTGATGCGGGGGGCTGGAGATTTAGAAGATATCAGTTCGACAAAATGGAAATCATGCCTCATGATGACGTTTTCAGGCAGACCTGATTTTCTCATTTTTAGCCCTCTCGACAAGTTCTTCGGCAATTTTTCGGTATTGCCAGGCTCCGACCGAGTCGGGAGCGTAAGTGAATATGCATTCTTTGTAAGCCGGGCTTTCCTCGAGCTTGACGCTCTTAGAGATGAAAGTCTTAAAAACCTTAGGGCCGAAAACGTGCTTTATTCGCTTCACAACGTCCCTGGCAAGGTTGGTCCTCTTATCAAAAAGAGTGATGACTACGCCGATAATCTCGAGCGACGGGTTAGCCACTCGCTTGACTTTTTCGATCGTTTCCAATAAATCGTCGGTTCCTTCAAGACAAAGGTAGGAAGATTGAATGGGGATCAAAATGGCATCGGCCGCCACCATCGAATTAACAGTTATCAACCCTAAGGTTGGAGGGGTATCGATAAAAATAAAATCATATTTATCGCAAATTGGTTGAAGAGCGTCTTTGAGCCTGAAATGGCCGTCTATTTCGCCGATTAGCGTCGGCTCGAGCTTGGCCATCGAGATGCGGCTGATGATCAAGTCCAAACCAGGGATGGTTGACTTGGTTATTATCGAAGCAGCTGAAATCTGCGGGTTTGTCAGGGCATCGAAAAGAGATTTTTCGATAGATGAAGGGTCGGGAACGCAGGAGAGCGTACTGTGAGCTTGAGGGTCAGTATCGACCAACAGAACTTTATAACCCATCAAGGCAAGAGCTGAAGAAAGGTTAATCGCCGTGGTCGTCTTCCCTACTCCGCCTTTTTGATTGGCAACCGTTATGACCAATTCTTCCTCTCGCTTAGCCTTAGCTGTTATATACTTTAAAACAATAATTAATTCAAGCCTGCGAGCGGAGAAAAATAATTATTAATTGTCGGCATGCCGACAATTATCGTAACTTATTGAAAATAAAAGAGAAAAAAAGAGTTGAGGCTGGATGAAAGATAGATTAAGATAACGTCAAAATGAAAAGCATAAGAAAAAAACCAAGCGCCAATTGCCCGGAAAAAATTTCGGCCAGCGGGTTAGTTCGAAAGATAAGCCTTTTCGATGCCACTTTATTCGTCATGGGGTCGGTCCTGGGCTCGGGAATTTTTATGACTACAGGCCACATGATGAGCTATTTGGGAAGCGAAAAATTAATGTTGCTTACGTGGTTATTCGGTGGTGTTTTTACCATGGCCGGAGGGCTCTGCTTAGCCGAATTAGGTATAAGGTTTCCTCAAGCGGGCGGGCCTTATGTTTATCTTAGAGAAGCCTACGGAGAGTGGGCCGGGTTTTTTTTCGGCTGGATTTTTTTCTGGATAATCGAGGGAGGCGGGATAGCTGCGTTGAGCGCTGGGTTTATCAGTCATTTTCTAAGCCTTATCAATTTAGAAGATTGGGCGCTCCTGTGCTTCAGTTTAGGAAAAATTGGGGTCCTTAAAATTATGGTTTCCCAACTCATGGCTTTTTTGCCGATATTATTACTATCAGCGGTAAATCATTTCGGAATTAAACTGGCGGTCGTGATTCAGAATTTCTCGATGGTTGTCCGGGGAGCGCTCCTGGTTACGTTCTTAAGCATAGGGTTTTTCAGGTTAAGACAAGAAGGCTTACTTTCTATGGCGAATATCGATTCAGCGCCGCTGCGGTCTGGAGGTTTCGAGGCCATCTTCCTGGCGATGTTAGCTGCCCTTTGGACTTATGACGGTTGGTATGCTGCTAATTGCACGGCCGAAGAGATGAAAAAGCCAGAAAGGGACCTTCCGCGAGCGGTTATTTTAGGGCTTTCAGGGATAATTTTGGTTTATTTGACCACCAACTTATTTTATGCCCAGGCGCTCAAGGGAAGCGAAATGGCCGGAAGAGAAAGAATCGGTGAGTTGGCCGCGAGCGTTGTTTTCGGGCCAAGGGTTTCGGTATGGATGACGGCAGGAATTGCTTTTACTATTTTCGGGTGTCTGAGCGCCACTATTATTTACGGACCAAGAGTTTATTTTGCCATGGCCAGAGACAGGCTTTTTTTTGAAGGCCTGGGAAAGCTCCATGCGCGAACGCGGGTTCCAGCTCGGGCGATATGGATTCAGGCTGGCTGGGCGTCGCTGCTCTGCCTGGCTGGAAGGTTCCAAGCATTGTACGAGTATGTCGTTTTTTCCTTGCTGCTTTTCTTTGCGGGGCTTGGCGGCGCTCTTTTTATTACAAGAAGGAGACAGGCAACCTCCGGTAAAGGACCTGGAGACGGGACAAAGGGGAAAAGGCTCAAAGATTCAATAACCGGCGGACTGACTGTATTTTTTGTCTTGACTTGTATGGTCATTTATACGAGCTCTCTAGTCTGGAAGACAAAAGAGACGATTCTGGGAATGGTAATAGTTTTATCTGGATGGCCGGCTTATATTTATTGGCGAAAAAAGAAGAAGATAAGGGGAATTTAGGAGAGGAAAAAATGATGAAAGTTGAGTAAATAATAAGGAAGGCTGGTTAAAAGGGTGGGATTAAAAGGAGAGAAGGAGAAAAGAAAGAAGAAGAAAAAAGAAGGCAGGTATTAAAATAATAAAATAATAATATAATGAAAAAATAATATAATAAAATTCAAATCATTTATAGCGAAGAATATTATAATATGAGGTCAACTCCAACTTTATTTTATCTATGTAATGATAATTTACCAGATGACCTGGCAGATTGGAGCTCAAGAAAATGAGATTACGGGGTATTATGGTTAAGAAAAAAGGGCTTATTAAAAAATGCAGGTGAAATTAGGGGAAGCCAAGAGTTAAATTGAGACGGGGAAAGGTTAAAAATAGGTTTATAAAATAAAATAGAAAAAAAAGAAAGATACTGGAAGAGAGAAAAATTAATAATAACTTAAAAAGAAATTAGCGTTTGGTAGCATTTGTAACAAGGCAGACAAAAAAAGAGAAGGAAAAAAAGGTAAAAAAGAAAGGAAAAAACCAAAAATAGAAGAAAAGTTCGCGGTGGGTCTTGTCAAAAAGGGAAAAACAGAATAACCTTTTCAAGATAAAAAAATGGAGCGGAGAAAAAAGTTCCGGGTAAAAGTAGAAGGTCGCGGCCTTGAATTTCAGGTGGCAGCAGGGGTTAATTTGGCCCAGAGCCTTCAAAAAGCAGGGGTTAATTTAGCTACCTGGTGTCAATTCCGGGGGCAGTGTGGCCGGTGCGCCGTTGACGTTATTACAGGTCCGCTGCCGCCGCTTCGGCGGCAGGAAATTCTATTCCAGGAAAGGGGGAACTGGCCGCCTAATAGGCGTCTGGCCTGCCTCTTTCCCGTTAGCGGTGACATAAGCATTTCGATTCCTGAATCTTCGTTGATGGAGAAGGTTCCGGTTCTTACCCGAGGAGTTTCAGTCTCAACGCCGCTAAACCCGGCGGTAAAAAAATACCATGTCTTTCTGCCGGCCGCCTCGCTAAAAAGCCCAACGGCAACCCTTGACAGGCTGAAAAAAGCTCTGGGCATAAAAAAGCTAACCAGCATAACTCCCGAAGTCATCCGGGCTCTCGAGAAGTGCGACCTGGAGAAAAAAGGGTTGACGATTATTATTTACGAGGAGGAAGAAATTCTGGCGATAAAGCCTGAGGTTGACGCCTCCCCTCTTCTCGGTTTGGCGGTTGATTTAGGCACAACCACGCTGGTCATGGAGGCGGTCGACCTCGAGAGCGGTCGGGTGGTGGCCCAGGAGGTATCGCTTAACCATCACGTAAGGTA
>JBBIRF010000045.1:0-20605 GCA_037441905.1 Candidatus Aminicenantota bacterium | reverse complement strand
CGAGAGTCAGGCTTATGCTGAGAAAATCAAGGCTATTTTACAGCAAGGGTAGCGAAGAAATTCAGACGAGGCTAGCCGATGAGCGCCTACAACCTGATTATAAAGAGACGGACGATCCGTCAGTTTAAACCCGACCCCGTGCCCCGGGTGGTGTTAGAACGAATGGTTAACGCCGGCCGGCTGGCGCCGTCAGCCGCCAACAAACAGCCTTTGGAGTTTCTCGTGGTGGATGAGCCAGGTCTTTGTCGGCTTGTTTTCCCGCATCTCAGCTGGGCCGCATATATTAGTCCCCAAGGAAACCCTAAGCCTGGACAGGAGCCGGTTGCTTACATCATCACCCTGGTAAACCTGGATATTCGCGACCATGGATACGAATACGACGTCGGCGCGGCCATGGAAAACATGATTCTTGCCGGGTGGGATAGCGGGGTCGGCAGCTGCTGGCTGATTTCAGTCAACCGGACAAAAATAGCCGAGCTTTTTGCTCTTCCGGCGAATTACCGCGTCGATTGCGTCTTGGCCCTTGGTTATCCGGCAGAAAATCCGGTGGTCGAAGAGTTTTCTGGGTCGGTTCGTTACTGGCTGGATGAGGAGGGAAGGTTACACGTGCCCAAGCGGTCGCTCGCAAGTGTCATCCATCTTAACGGCTTCACTCGCCGGCAACAGTAAGCTCGGCAACTTTGATTGTCGGGCCACAGACAGCGGTCTCGAATTCGAGGTCACAACCGACCATCTCAATCTTGTTTAAGATTTCGGCCAGGTTGCCGGCAATCGTGATTTCAGAAACCGGATAGACAACCTCGCCGTTTTCGACCCAGAGGCCAAAGGCTCCCCGGGAAATCTCTCCGGTGACGGGGTTGAGCCCGTGCCCGATGGTTTTAGTCAGGATGAGGCCGCGGTCGACTGAAGCGATGATTTCAGCCGGAGTGGCTGGGCCGGGTACCAGGAAAAAATTATTCGGCCCGACCCCACCTCCGTCGGCATTCCCGGTTGACTCGAGGTTAAGCTTGCGAGCAGCATACGTATTGCAAAGATAGTTTTTTAAGACTCCGGCCTCAATAACCACTGTCCGGCGCGTGGGTACCCCTTCCGAATCAAACGGCCGACTGCCGAGCTTTCCGGGTATGAGACCGTCATCAATCACAGTTATGTTTGCGCCGGCAATTTTCTCGCCGAGTTTGCCCGCCAAAAAAGATGTCTGCTGATAAATCGATGTTCCCGCCACACAAGTGAAGAGAAAGCCCAGGAGCCATGAGGTCATCGGCGGCTCAAAGATGACGGGAACAACCTGGGTCTTAACCTTGCGAGGGTTGAGGAGCCGGACCGTCCTTTCGACAGCTCGCTTGGCCACTGCTTCCGGAGGAGAGAGCTCCCGGAAAGACCTTTTGGCCGAGTACCAGGAGTCCTCCACTAAGTTATCTGTTTCTCCAGCTTGCAAACCGACGCCTAAACTGCAGGAAGTGACCATATAGTAGTCGGAAAAACCAAGAGAATTGACCACAGCCAGAGCCGCGGCGGAGGTGCTGAAGCTTGCTCCGAACGAATTTGTAATCCTCGGGTCGGCAAGAGCGATTCTTTCAGTTTCTAAAGCCAGGGCAATTTTTTCCTGTGGTTGTAACATAAGGACTTCAGGGTCAAAAAGCATGAGCGAGGCTGGGTCTACATGCTCCTCCAAACGAGAAGGAAGGCCGGCATACTCGTCAGCGCTTCCCAGGGTCGCCCGAAACACGGCTCGCTTCATAAGTTCCTGAAGAGTCTCAAGGGAGAGGTCAGAAGTGGTCGCGGCGGCTGTGCGTTTATCTTTAATTACCCGAAGAGCCAGGTAGCGAAAATCAGCCTGGGTCAGGTCCTCGATTTCTTGTTGGCGAACGTTGACTGTGAAATCCTCTCCCGTGGCCACCGTAACTTCGACTTCGTCAGCTCCTAATTTTCGGCCAAAAGCGACCAGGTCTTCGGCCACGAGCTGCAGCTCTCTGATACCGCCAAAAACAGCTTTTTCCTCAGAAGTTTCGGTCATAATTGGCCTCCGACTGTCATCCGGGCAATTTTTATCGTCGGACAGCCGTCGCTCACCGGAACTTCCTGTCCTTCTTTGCTGCATGTCCCGGTCTGCGGGCTGAAAGCCAGGTCGGTTCCGACCATGACGATGTTTTCCAGGATATCAATGTTCATCCCGATTAATGTCGCCTGTTTAATCGGCGCTGTTAACCGCCCTTCCTCGATTAAATACCCGGAGCTGATCGTGAAAGTGAATTTCCCCGAATCCTCCACCTGTCCGCCTTCGAACCTCGCCGCGTAGATTCCTTTGGTGACCGAGCGGATTATTTCTTCCGGCGGTGTGTCTCCTCTGTCGATGAAGGTGTTGGCCATCCGCGGGAGCGGAAAACAGGTGAAATCTTGACGCCGGCCATGCCCGGTCAACGGAAGCTTCATAAGCTTGGCTGAAAGCCTGTCCTGGAGGAAATTCACCACGACTCCCTTATCGATTAAGAGAGTTGGCTTGGGCGATGTTCCTTCGTCATCGATGTTGTAGGAGCCGCGAAAAGAAGGAATCGTCGGGTCGTCAATTATTCTTACCAGCGGGCTACCTACTTTCTGGCCCTTTTTGTTCCAGAAAACCGAGGTTTTTTTCCGGATGAAATCAGCTTCGAGCAAGTGGCCGACCGCTTCGTGGACAAGAACGCCGCTGTGGCCAGGAGCGAGGACAACCGGCATTTCTCCTGCCGGCGGTTCGACAGCCTCCAGAAGCTTCAGCGCTTCCAGGGCCGCCTCTTTCCCTATGTCTTCAGGCCGAGCCACAGAAGCGAAAAAGTCATAACCAACCCTGCCTCCTGTGCCAGCATACCCCACCTCCCGCCGGTTTTTTTCTTCGGCGATAGCCAGGCAATTGAGACGAATCATCGGTCTGGCGTCAGTAACGTAGAGGCCTTCAGAATTGGCTATGACAACGAACTGAACCACGTCTCCCAGACCGGCCTTTACCCGGATGATTTTTCGGTCGAAATTCTGGCAGGCCTCGTAAGCTTGTTTTACCAATTCGATTTTTCGGCCGAGGCCCAGTTTATTCGGAGGAATGGCGAGGGGATAGGCATCAGCGTCGATTCTTTTAGTTACCAGCGGTCGACAGACGGCTGGCTCGCCCGAGCGGGCAATGTTGGCCGCCACCAGGGCGGCTTTTTTCGCTTCGGCGAGAGTGAGCTCGTTGGTGTAAGCATAACCGGTTTTTTCGCCGCTAATAACGCGGATGCCAATTCCCTGAATGAAGCCTTCGCTGGTCTCTTTGATTAAATCTTCTTCCATCGCCACCGCCTGATAGTGACGATATTCCATAAAAATATCGGCGTAATCGCCACCCAGGCTCAACCCGACTTCCAAAATTTTTTCCAGGTCATCCTTGGTCAGGGGGAAATGATGTTCCAGCGGAAGCATTAACTTCTCCTCGAGTTTGCTTTCCTTCGGAAGCGCGGGAGGGCAAGAAGGAAAAGACTGCTGATTCCCAAGGAATATTCGAAAAGGTTGGTGATGAAATGAACGCCCAGCCCGGAAATGATGGCCAGCCGGGGCTCGCTTCCCATCAGGCGGAAAGTAAGAGCCCAGGCGGATTCCCAGGTGCCAAAACCGGCTATTCCCTTAATCGGCATAGCCGAGGTTAACTCAGCGCCGCTCGTTCCGAGGATAAGCCGCCAGAAACTTAGCTGCTCAAGGCTGAAGCCATAGCTTCGAAGGATGGAATGAAGCAGAAAGAAGAGAGAACTGTACTTGGCCAGCCTGATGAGAAACGACAGGGTTAGAATGAGCCACGTCGCCGGGTGGCGCGGCGTCTGCTCGAGAGCCGCGATGGTTTGCTTAAATTTTTCCAGAGAATGGACAAACCATTTTTTTTGACTTATTGCCAAGCGGTAACCGGTCACCTGGTAAACCCTGAAAATCAGCCTCGCCACCGGGCCTATCCAGGTATAGAGACTAAGAACCAGGAGTAAGAAAATTAAGGCCACGGCCATGACAAGGGGCGAAGCCACGGGGTCAACACCGAGCCCGACGGCCCCAATCGAGATTAACAGGAAAGGGCTCAGGGTAATGAAATCAAGAAGGAAGGCGGCGACAAAAGAAGAGGTCACCGGTTCGAACGGAATCCCCAGGCGGCGGTTAAGGAGATAAATGTAAGACAGCGAGCCAATCCGGGCGGGAAGAAGGTCGATGAGGGAATTCTTGACAAAGGTTACCAGCAAGATGCTCGGCCAGCTAATTTCCTGGGGCTGGAGGAGCAAGCGGTAGCGCCAGGCTCTTAATCCGGCTCCGGTTAGCGCCAGGAGGATATAAAGAAAAACAGAAGGATAATAGAGATTTTTAAGGGCCGAGACAAGCTCGGTAGCCGAAACTTGTCTTAAGAGCAAGTAGATTAGAGTTATCGACAGGATAATGGAAAGCAGCAGATAAAAGGCCTTGGTCTTTGTTTGCATGAGCCCGGTCGCTTTAAAGCTGTATTATCCCAGAGAGGTCTTTCGGTTTCAACTGCCCCGGAGAAAAAGGCGGCTGTTTTAAAGGTTTATAATGGGTTATGGTGCCGCGCCGATAACTGGAACGTAACCGAACGCCACGCCACTAAGTATTGTAACCGAAAATTGGCGGCAAAAAGGGTTATTAGAAGAATTCAATAGAGGCTGTTTTCGGTCTTTTCTGGTGCTTTATTCTAACTTATTTTCTTGCCTCTGCCTGGTTTGTGGTATAATCTTCAGCCGATGCTTGACCAGAGATTATTATTAGAAAAAGGCGAAGAGGTAACGGCCCGTCTGGCCACCAGGGGACTAAAGCTCGACCTAACGGGCTTCCTTTCGCTTGTGGAAGAAAAAAAAGCGCTCCAGAGAGAAGTGGACAATTTGCGTTATCGGCGCAACCAGGCATCGGAAGTTATCGGGAGGAAGAAGCAAGCGGGCGAGGATACGACGCCGCTTGTCGCCGCAATGCGCAAGTTGGCCGAGCAAATCGAGCGGAAGGAACAGGAGCTCAAGGGTCTGGAGGAAAAAATAAGGGATTGGCTGCTGCGCCTGCCTAATCTGCCTGATGAATCTGTCCCGGTTGGTCATGGCTCGGCAGACAACGTCGAAATCAGGCGGCACGGCCGGCCGCCTGATTTCTCCTTCGCCCCTTTACCCCATTGGGAGATTGGCCGGAAACTTCATGTTTTGGACTTTGAAAGAGCCGCCAAGCTGGCTGGTTCACGGTTTACTGTCTACCTCGGCGCCGGCGCTAAGCTCGAAAGAGCCTTGATTCAGTTTATGCTTGACCTCCATACGCATGAAAATGGTTACCGGGAGGTTATTCCGCCTTTTATCGTCAACGAAGCTGCCATGTTTGGGACAGGCAACTTGCCGAAGTTCGAGAAAGACCTGTTCAAGCTCCGCGGCCGGCGGTGGTATTTGATTCCGACGGCTGAGGTCCCTTTGACCAACCTTTTTCGGGAGGAAATCATCAACGGAGAGAAATTGCCTTTGCGGTTTGTGGCTTACACCCCTTGTTTTCGGAGCGAAGCCGGCTCTTACGGCAAGGATATCAGAGGGCTTATCCGGCAGCATCAATTCAATAAGGTGGAGCTGGTCTCGTTCACGCTCCCGGAAAAGTCGATGGAGGAGCTGGAGAAAATGACAGCCGACGCCGAGGAAGTCCTGAAGCGGCTCGACCTTCATTATCGGGTGGTCGCTCTGTGCACGGCCGACCTCGGGTTTGCGGCCGCCAAGACTTATGACCTGGAGCTCTGGTTCCCTGAACAAAAAAAATACCGGGAAGTTTCTTCGGTGAGCAACTGTCTTGATTTTCAGGCGAGGCGGGCTAATATTCGGTTTCGCCGCGAGCCGAAGGCGAAAGTCGAGTTCGTCCATACCCTGAACGGGTCAGGAGTGGCTGTCGGCCGGACCGTGGCCGCCATCCTCGAGGCTTACCAGCAAGCTGACGGCTCTGTGGTTATCCCGGAGGCTCTACAGCCTTATATGGGCGGGATGAAAAAATTAGAGCCAGAGCCGGCGCTTTAACTCATAGAAAGACTCATTAATTCTTGTGAGGCAAATTCCGCAAAATCGCCGCAATTTTCCTGGCTTTGTCGTTAAGGTTACGCCTGAGCTCTGGAAGGAAAGGCGAGAACCGCTCCTCTTGACTAATTTTCCTTCGGCTGAATTTTCTTGCCCGGAAGTCCTTCGGTCGCTAAAATAGAAAAGGCCGGAGGGATGGCCGAGTGGTTGAAGGCGGCGGTCTTGAAAACCGCTTTCCGGCAAAACCGGAACGGGGGTTCGAATCCCTCTCCCTCCGCCAACCGCGCTTGTTCTCGACCGATAAAGGGCGGATAAGTCGCTGGCCAGGAGTGGTTGGCGGCAAAGCCTCAGTTTAAGAAAAATCCTGGCCATCAGTAGTTGAAAACAAAAGCCCAATAAAATTTTTCCCCTAAAAAATTTAATATTCGCTGGTGATAGCCACGGCTGAGTTCTGGCGGCTAAACTCTTTTTATTAATGAAGCGATTTAAACCCTTTGCTTAAGAAGAACTTGCTTTCTGCCAATTAGAAATACACAAGAACTTGGAAGTCTCCGAGATAAACCTTAACGGGAACTCTGGGGTTTGATATTAGGTTGCTTTTTGCCTCAAGCTCTCAGGCATGTTGAATGTTGCTTTTAGCTTAGCTTGAACAAATTTCTTGAGGTTGAGAGCTCTTTGTCAATATCGTTAATAAACATGGTTCAGCGACAACCAGCCAGATTAGGGAACGAATTCAGGCGAGAAGAGATTGCAATCTACGGCGGCCATGATAAAATAATCTCTCGCTCAGAGTGCGGCCGGAGAGGTGCTGGAGTGGTCTATCAGGAGCGCCTGCTAAGCGCTTGTCTCGGCTAAAACCGGGACCGTGGGTTCGAATCCCACCCTCTCCGCCATCCATCCCGCCGGACGAAACAAAAGAAAGGGGTAGCTTATGAGAAGAGGGGAGTCAAGCTTAGAAAACAGCCGTCCGGGAAAATTTTATACTGGCGTCTTTTTTTCCCCCCTCGGGCCGCTTGAAATCACTTGCACCGATGAAGCTTTGGCCGGCCTGAATTTTGTCCGACAGGCCGCGCCTCCCGCCCATCCTGTTAACCATAAACTCTTCCTGGAGGTGGAGCGCCAGCTGGCTGAATATTTCGCCGGACAGAGGAAGGCTTTTACCCTCCCTTTGGTTTACGAGGGAACAGATTTTCAAGTTCTGGTCTGGAAGGAGTTGCTTAAAATTCCCTATGGCGAGACTGTTTCTTACCAAGAAATCGCCCGTCGGGTTGGCCGGGAAAAGGCCTGCCGAGCTGTCGGCGCCGCCAACCAGGCCAACCCAATCTCGATTATTATTCCCTGCCATCGGGTCGTAGGCGCTCGCGGTCAGCTTGTCGGTTATGGGGGAGAGCTCTGGCGCAAACAATGGCTTCTTGAGCACGAAAAAAAACATCGCGATGAATAATTTCGGTGGCGCAAGGGATAAAAAAGAAGCCTTAGCCAGGGACAAGCGTTCGGCCGCAAACAAGCAAAGCTCAGTCCTTCATTACGGCGGTCTTCAGGAAGGCGAGCCGAACTGAAGAACGAGATTGACAATCTCCTGGTAGCTTAAAGAAGGGCCATCCTGGGGTGAATCGATTATCCGAAAATTGAAAAAGGGGCAGTTGCCGTCATACCAGCGGAAAAGTAAAGGGCGGTTGGCTGCCTTCCTTTTTTCTTCTTCTTTTTGATTCAACCAGCCTCCCAGCCCTTTAAGGTTTACCCCGATTTCCGGGTCGACGCCCATGATATAACGCTGGTGCCCAAACACGGTTAACAAAAAGCCAAACCCCCCAGCCCGGGGCGAGTTACTTCTGTCCCGCCTGGCCCATTCCTTCAAGAGAAAACTTTTCGGCTGGCGGCAGATAAGCCCGTCTACGGGTATTTTCCCCTCTCCGTTGATAAGCGGAAGATAAAGAGAGATTTTTGTGGCCCGATTGAGGTCGAGCAGGTACTGAAAATAATCCTCTTCGATTCGTCGCATGGCTTTTTCGTACCGGTCAACCGCGGCGAAAAGAGGCCGATTTTCCATAATTTCATAGCCTTCGTCGATTTTAGAGGCGAGGAAACGAAGCAGGCGCAACCCTTCTTCGACTCTTTCCTTGTTTTCTTCGTCCCCTTCTTTTTTTATCCCGGCAAATAGAGCTCTGAGGATTGAATAAGGAGTCGCCGCGAGGTCGATTGATTTCGGGAGGGAGGCGGAATCAGCCATTTTAGCGTAAGCGGCGATGACTTCAAGCGAATGGTCTACCTCTCCTTTTTCCAAGAGCTGAAGGGTAATGTAGATAGAGGCAATGGCATCGAAATCAGGCAGGCGGTGCGTGATAATCTTGAGGTTTCTTTCTGAAGGATGGCGTCGGGACCACTCGGCAGGGTGAATATGGTCGAGAATGAGTTCAGGGTGTTTAACCAGAAGGGAGGCGGTGCATTCGGGTTCAGCTTCGGGATGATGATGGTCGATTACCCCGGGAACAGTCTTCAGCCCGACGTCGAGCCCGACAGTGTCTTTTTCAGGGGAAAGAGGCTCGCCGTAAGGGACAAAATGAAAAGAAACATTCATCGCCCAAAGCTTTTCTGCCAGAAACCAGGTCTATTTTTTTTCTGGCTGTTCCTTCTTTTCTGGCTCGCTTGACCAATCCTTAGCTTCTTTCGGCCATTCGCTCAAGAAAGAAGAATCAACCCGGAAAAGGTAATTGAATCGGGGGTTCTTGACGACCACCTGCTTTTTGGCCTGGTCCTCCGTGCCTATAAGATACTTGACTTCTTTTTCTTTGTTTTCTCCCTCTTTTACCCAGATGGTGACGGTTGCCTCTGGAGGGTCAAGGCCGTATTTCTTGAGCTCCTCCGGCTGGTCGATAAACTCGACCGCCTCGAGGCTTTCCATTTTCCGGATAAAAGATTCCACCTTGGAACTATCGGCTTCCCCGCTTCCGCCGCTCGCAAAGTGCCACTTATTCTCTTTGTCCTTGGAAACGACGAAAGCCGTCTCGCCTCTTTTTAGTTCAACCTTATTGGCCTCCCAGGTGTAAAAAGAGGCGACTTGTTTTTCTCGCAGGTCATCTATTTTCTTTTCCAGGTCCGAAAGAACGTATTCCTCGACAACAATAATCTTTGGCGAGGTTGAGGTAGTGGCGTAAACCTTATCATCCTTTTTCTGAAGATAAAAAGTAATTTCCTGGCTCTTAGCGGGCAGGCTGACCGTAACTTGGTAATCTGAATGACTCAGGCCATACCGGTCAAGGTCAGCCGCTTGCTTGGCCTCGACGACGAATTCTTTGGCCCTCATGTTGGCCAGAGAGTTAAGAATGTCCTCGACCCGGTATTTCTTGGCCAGGGCCTCAACCGGCTTCGCGAGGAACCACTCTTCCTCCTTTTTTTGCGCCGTCCACTCGATATCTTTGGCCCGCAAACGAAGTTCTCTGGCTTCCGCCGTCTCGAACCGGAAAATGTCTTTTTGCCTGAAATCTGTCACTTTCTTCTCCAGCGTCGTCCGGAAGAAACTGCTGAGGAGAACCACCCGCGGGTCGCCCTCTTTCTGGGCAAAAAGGGTGTTATCGAGAGGGTTTTCCATCCCGATAAGAAGTTTCACCGGGTCGTTCTTATCTTTTAGCCAGAAGGAAATTTCCTTCTTGGGAATCTCGTATTTCTTGGGGTCGCTGGCTTCCTTTTCGACCACCCTTTCGATTTTTAATCCGGCGAGGTCCTCGGCCAACCGGTTGACTTCGTAGTTGTCCGCCTTGGCCTCGAGCGGCAATTGAAGCCACCATTCTCCTTTGTCGTCTTTCTTAAACTCAAGAGTTTCGTCCTCTTTCTTAACCAAAATGCGGACGAAGTCAGCCGACGGAACATCGATTAGTTTTTCGGCCGAGGCCTCGGTCGCTTTTTTCTTCGGCTGGAAAAATAGAACGAAGGCCAGAAGACAGATAAAAATAACTAACAAGACCAGCGTTGTCCGGAATCTCATAGCGACCTCCTCCTTGCCCAGACTGAGATGCCGGTAATCAAGACAATAAGGGGAAGAATGATGACGGAGACGAAGAAGATAAGGCGCGCTTGAGAAGGTGCAAGGTGAATCGTTCGCGGGGAGCTTGTCTTGGGCTGGATGGAAATCAGGTCGGCTTCCTCCGTAAGCCAGTTGACAGTGTTAAGGAAAAAATTGCCGTTTCCGGAAAGATTAAGATACCGGTTAGTGGCAAAGTCGGAATCGCCAAAAACCGCCAGGCGGGCTTCTTTACTGGCTTCGGCTGGCGACGTTGTTTTCTCGGGTTGTTCGGTTTCTTTTTTTTCTTTTTCCTTGGTTTCTTTCTTTTCCTCTTCGATTTTCATCGTTCCCACCACCGCCAGCGGGATAGGCCCCTGTTTATCTTTGTCCTTGTCAAAGGTTACTCTGGTTTCTTTTAACTGACGCTCCGACCAGGAATTAGGGCTCGTTTTTGCCAGGACCGTCAGAGTAATATTGTCGGGCTTATTTTCAGCGATATCTACGGAACGGGCATACGGGAAGAAACAGGCATAACGGAACTTCCGGGTAATATCGTGATATTCATACTCGCTGACTACAGGCATGAAATAATCCCCGCCGAGCAGCCGGGAGACAGTGTCGACGATTAAATCATTTTCCAGCTTTACGCCGTATTGTTTAAGATAGTCGGCCAGAGCCGGGGCTGTTTCCGGGTCAACCATGAAAAATACCCGGCCGCCTCGCTTTAAGTATCCTTGAATGGTTTCTAATTCATTCGGGAGCAAGTCTTTTTTGGGGCCGGGAATTACCAGCAAGGAGCAGTCAGTCGGAAAATTCTCGGCCAAAGCCAGGGTAAGCTTCTTGACCTCATAGCCTAACTTCGTCAGCTCATCCTTGACGGCCGAAAGACCGCTATCGTCGCTTTCTTCGATACTGGGCTCGCCGTGTCCCTCGAGGAAATAGATTACTTTTTTCTTTTCCCGGGACACCTTGATAATGGCGTTAGTAATCTCTTCTTCGCTAACTGAGGTGATGGGGATTTCCTTATCGCCGCTCTCGAAAACAGCCGTTCCATCCATGGTAATATCGTAGCGTTTGACCAACCCGGGATTCTTATCCGGGTCGATAAACTCGTATTTTATTTTCTTCGAGTGGTAAGCATAAATCTTCAGCAGATTCTCCATCCGCGACCGGTTGTAATTACCCTCGCGGAAAAAACACTTGACCGAGACATCGTTTTTCAGGTTCTTGACAACCTGGATGGATTGGTCTGAGAGGCTGTGAATCTTAGCTTCGGTGAAATCAAACCGGTGATGGTAGCGAGCGGCGATGGTGTTGATGAGGATAAGGATGCCGAGGACAAGAATAACCATCAACAGCAAGTTGCTCGAATAGAGGAAAGTCTTCCGGGTGAGGCTCTGTTTCAGCAGGGAAAAATTAAGCACGGTGTAGGCTATGATGGCGATGACGCCCAACCCCAGCAGGACAAAAAAGGGAATTTTGCGGTTCGGCCAGACCCGGTTGGCCACTAAGGCCAGAAAAAGGAGGCCTAACCCGATGCTATTGAGATTTTTCTTCAAGCTTTCCATGGTTTACCTCCAGCGACGCGACTGAATTACCGCATGGGTCAAAAACAGGCCGAAAAAGGCGAAACTCAGGTAATAAACCACGTCTTTGGTGTCGAGGATGCCCCGCGTCAGGTCGTCGAAATGCTGGAAAAAGGAAAGATAGTTGAGGACAGTTTGCCAGAAGCCAGAAGCGGAGGAAGAAGCCCAGTTAATGATCCAGAAAAACAGCAGAGCCCCGAAGGTGAGGCTGGCCGAAACGATCTGATTCTCAGTCAGGGAGGAGAAAAAGAGGCCGATGGCGATAAAGGCGGCGCCCATCAGGAAAAGCCCGAGATAGCCGTTGAGAATCGGCGCCAGTTCGGGGTTCCCATAAGCAAAGGTAAAAATCGACAGGAGAGCCGTAAGCAGCAACATGACAAACAGGACAAAAAGACTGGCCGCAAATTTTCCCAGGATAATCTCGTTGACTGAGACCGGTGAGGTGAAAAGCAATTCATCCGTTCCCATTTTCTTTTCTTCGGAAAAAAGGCGCATCGTGAGCAGCGGCAGCATGAGCAGCAGAATGATGCTGATATTGTGAAAGAGGGGGCTGTAAACCATCTGATTGATATTAGCTTGCTGATAATAATAAGGGTTTTGGGTCATCTGAATGGCCATCGAGTTGAACCAGGAGATGAGGCTATAAAAGAAAAAGCCAACCAGGACCAGGAAAACGGCCACCACCGCGTAGGCGATGGGTGAATAAAAATAAGACCGAATTTCTTTTTTAGCCACAACCCAGATGTTTCTCATTGGGGGGTTCCTCCTGAGACAATCCGCAGATAAAGCTCCTCCAAGCTCAAAGCCAGGGAGCGCATCTCGATTAACCCAAATCCCTTTTCGATAACCAGGGCAGCAATCGCTTCCCGGAGGTCTTTTCCCGGAGACCACTCGACGAGCAAATCGCCGTTTTGCCGAATAACTTTATCCACTCCCGCCAGTCGGCTAACCTCCTGGAAAGCTTCTTGGGGCTTTCTCACCCTCAACACAATTCCTTCTCTTTTTTGAAAACTCGAACTGAGTTCTTCCAGCGACCCGGAAGCCATCAGCCGGCCTTCATTAATGATTACCACACCGTCACACACCTGGGTCACCTCAGCCAGGATATGGGTTGAAAGCATAATCGTGTGTTCGCCCTTGAGGGATTTAATCAGCGAGCGAATCTCAACGATTTGCGCCGGGTCGAGCCCGATCGTTGGCTCGTCGAGGATGAGGACCTGCGGGTCGTGAATAAGCGCCTGGGCAATACCAACGCGCTGCTTAAACCCCCGCGAGATGTTCTTGACCAACCTTTTTTCAACGGGTTCGAGTCCGGTTACCTTAATCGCCCGGCTGACCGCTGCCTTTCTCTTGGTTTTAGGGACCTGTTTCAGTTCAGCCACAAAGTTGAGATAGGAGCTGACAGTCATATCCCCGTAAAGAGGGAGAACCTCGGGCAAGTAGCCGATCGTCTTTTTGACTTCATTCGGGTTTTC
Organism: Candidatus Aminicenantota bacterium; assembly: GCA_037441905.1. Lineage (GTDB taxonomy): Bacteria > Acidobacteriota > Aminicenantia > Aminicenantales > CALLJL01 > CALLJL01. The sequence goes on along the minus strand of JBBIRF010000045.1, from coordinate 7,521 downwards.
GAAAACATCGAACCCGGCCACCTTGGCCCGGCCTTCTGTCGCCGGAAGGTAACCTGTCAGGATGCGCATGGTAGTTGTTTTGCCGGCGGCATTCGGGCCGAGGAGTCCCCAGATTTTCCCCTTTTCTACCTGGAAAGTCAGGTCGCGGACAGCCACCAGGTCACCGTACTTCTTAGTCAAGTGTTCGACCTCAATCATGCCTTTTCCTCCCAAAGCGGCAGCTCCACCCGACCTTGCCGGTTACATTTTGTCGGGTAAAGGAAGCCCCATTAAGTCTAAGAGTTTCTTTAATATTTCAAAAACGTATTTAATTGTCAAAATTCGGGCGTGTTTTAACTCGAGTGATTTTTCGTTGAGAATCGGGTAAAGATGATAATAGGTGTTTATTTTTTGGCAGAGGTTAAAAGCAAACTTGGCCAGATGAGCCAGCTCCAGCGTCTCGATTGATTGCCGAATGGCCTCTTCAAACTGGGAAGCGAAAACTACTAATTCCCAGAAATCCTGGTTTTCTTTTGGGGAGAAAATCTCCAAAGATAGATTTGGCGATTTTATCAGGGTCTCAAGTTCTTCCAGCCCCAGCCCGTCTCTTGCCTGAAGTTTGCGAAAAATAGAACTCAACCGGACGGCGGTATACTGAAGGTACGGGCCAGTTTCGCCTTCAAAGTTGAGGGCTTCGTCAAAATCGAAGACGAGAAGCGAATTCCGGGCAAATTTCAGCATGAAATAACGCAAGGCTCCACAAGCAATTTGTCTGGCAATTTGCCTTTTCTCTTCGGCGGATAAAGCGGCGTTTCTTTTTTCCACCTCAGCCAGGGCTTTGCTCTCTAACCTGTCGAGAAGGTCGTCTGCTTTAACCCCGACTCCCTTTCGGCCTGAAACCTCGAAGAAATTGCGGTCTTTTTCGGTTTCTTCGATTTCCAGCCCGAGCTCGCTTAAGCTCTTGGGGGAGAGGGCAACCATCTCATAAGAAAAATGAATCGATTTATCTGCCTGGTCGTTGTACCCCAGAATTCTTAGCCCCTGGGCGACAATCTTTTGCAGGTAAGCCTGTCTGACATCGATAACGTTATAGACCTTCGAGGCGCCTCCGAAGTTTACCGCGTAACCCTTTTCCTCAGGAGTAGTGATCCAGACCGTATGTCCGTTTTCTTCTATAAAAGGCTCATAATAGAAATCCCGGTCCAGGAGCCCGAACTTCCACAACTGGTAGGCTATGTCTTTACCGACATAAGTTACCGTTCCGTCAGAGCGGACGATAACCTTTTCTTTATCTTCCTCTCCCTCGAGCCGCATCACCCAGCATCCCCGGTTGGGGCCATCAGGCATCAGCTCCAACCCCTTTCTTTCCTTGAGCAGGTTAAAGGCCTTTTCCCAAAACTTAAGCGCCAGAATGCTGCTTTCGCAGGGAAGGACATCATAGGTAATTCCCAGACGCCTCATCGTTGCCAGATGCGCTTGAAGAATCCGTCGCGAAATATAGCGGGCATAATCGGCTTCCGGCGATTCTCCATGCTCAATCTTGCGAAGAATTTCAGCCTTTCTGGGGTGAGCCTCCGGATGGGAGGCAAGATAGGCAGATACCTTAGTGTATAAATCCCAGCAATAATAATCCAGTTTGCCGGGGAGGTTTTTGACTTCATCCAGCGTCTTTTTTTCGAGCTCGATGAACCCGAAGACGACATCAACTACCTGCACGCCGGTATCGTCGATGTAGTTCTGCACTTCCACTTTTTCTCCCTGATAACGCAGACAGCGGACGAGGGTATCGCCCAGACAGGCATTGCGAAGGTGGCCAATGTGGGCCGCCTTATTGGGGTTGATGTTGGTATGCTCGACAATTATTTTGCTTTCGACAGGCTGGAGGCCGGGAGCCCCGAGGGAGGCTAATTGCTCCAGGAAGAAACGTTTACGGTCAAGGAAAATATTGATGTAACCAGGGCCGGCCACCTCCACTTTCGCCAGGCCCTCTAACCCTTCGAGCTTGGCGGCTATTTCCCGGGCGATTTCCCGGGGATTCCGGCTTAAAGGCCTGGCCAGCTTGAAAGGGAAGGTGAAGCTGAGGTCGCCAAAGGAAAGGTCAGGCGGGACGGTCAACTGAAGGTCCGCAAACGTCAGCGGATAGGCGTCTTTTATCTTTTTCCAAAGATAAGCTCTGATTCTCTCCTTAACCCGGGTCATAGTGTGATTATTATAGCAAAATTGTTTGGCCTCTCAACCCAAAACACCGAGGCTTCTGACTTAAAGGAGGAAAATCAACCCTGAAAAGCGGCCCTGGATGGAGCCAGCAAGGCAGCTATTTCTTGAAACTGGAGCTGTTTCTGTGATAGAAATGAACCTTAATGTTTCCAGGAAGGACGGCGATGAAACGAACGAGATTTTTCGAGGCGCATAAAAAAGCGGGGGCGAAGTTTATCGAGTTTTTCGGCTGGGAAATGCCGCTGGAGTTCCAGGGCATAGTTAGCGAGCATCTGGCCGTTAGAGAGAGCGCGGGGCTCTTTGATGTTAGCCATATGGGGGAGATAATCATCAGCGGCCCGGATGCCCTGGCTTTTGTCCAGTACTTGACGCCTAACGATGCTTCCCGGCTTATGCCAGGTCAGGCCCAGTACACTGCTTTAACCACACCTCAGGGAACTTTTGTCGATGATATGCTGGTCTATTGTCTCGATATTAACCGCTACCTTCTGGTCGTTAACGCGGCAAACACGGACAAGGATTATAATTGGATTATCAATCATAAGAGCTCGTTTGATGTGTTTGTTGATAATGCCAGTGACCGGACGAGCCAGCTGGCTCTTCAGGGACCAAAGGCCCAGCTGATATTGCAGCCTCTTACCGACATCAACCTGGAAGAGGTCAAACCTTTCTGGTGGCAACAAGGGAAGGTGGCCGGGATTGATTGTCTGGTGAGCCGGACGGGTTATACCGGAGAAGACGGGTTTGAAATTTACACTGAATCGGCCGACCCGGCAATTATCTGGGATGCAATTATCGAGGAAGGTAAGCCCCATGGGCTCTTGCCGGCAGGGCTGGGAGCGCGAGATTCTCTCCGGCTCGAGGCTAAACTAATGCTCTACGGGAATGATATTGACGAGACGACCACCGTGCTGGAGGCTGACCTCAAGTGGATCGTGAAATTCAAGAAAGGCGAATTCCTTGGCCGGGAAGCGCTGGAAAAACAAGCTGCCGAGGGGCTGAAAAGGAAAATCGTCGGGTTTGAAATGGTTGACCGGGGCATAGCCCGGCGTCACTACCCCGTATATTTCCAGGGGAAAAAAGTATCAGAAGTGACTTCAGGCACTTATTCCCCTTACTTGAAAAAGAGCATCGGCCTGGCTTATCTGCCGATTGAGGCTACGGAAATCGGCACGGAGATTCAGGTTGGCATAAGAGATAAGCTTTTAGCCGCCAGAGTCGTGCCGACTCCATTCTACAAACGGAACAAATGAAGCCAGCAAGGAAGGTATAAGGCGTGACCAGCCAGGGATGTCAGAAAGATAAAAAACGTAAAATTATTAAGGAGGAAGCTTATGTATGCCGAGGATTATTTTTACACCCGAGAACATGAATGGGTCAAAGTTGAGGGCGACATAGCCACCGTCGGGATTACTGACTTCGCGCAAAAGCAGCTGGGCGACGTGGTTTACATCGAGTTGCCGGCTGTGGGCACTCAACTTCAGGCCCACCAAACTATCGGCGCCATCGAATCAGTTAAAGCTGTTTCAGACGTTTTTTCGCCGGTATCAGGCGAGGTGATAGAGGTAAACACAGCCCTTAATGATTCGCCCGAAATCATTAATCAAGACCCCCATGGTCAGGGCTGGATCATTCGTCTAAAAATTAAGAATAAAAACGAGCTCAACCAATTGATGCGAGCCCCGGAATACGAAAAATACATCGAAAGCCTTGAAGGGTGAGAAAATCGAAGAGATTTTTTGGCGGCTGAGGCAAAGCAGGAGGTAAAATGGCTTACATACCTTTAAGTCCAGCTGACATTGAAGAGATGCTCCGCCGGATTGGCGTGGAGAAGATTGACGACCTTTTTGGCTGTCTTCCGGAGGAAATAAGATGGGAAGGGCCGCTTGAGTTACCCCCTCCGCTGACCGAACCAGAGCTTGTTCGCTATTTTGAAGGCTTGAGCGCCAAAAATACCTATCAGCAATACGCCTCTTTTTTGGGCGCTGGTGCCTATCAGCATTTTATCCCGGCGGTGGTCGACTACCTCAGTTCGCGGGGTGAGTTTTTAACTCCTTATACGCCTTACCAGCCAGAAGTAAGCCAGGGAACCCTTCAGATAATTTTTGAGTACCAGACGCTGATTTGTCAGCTGACCGGGTTGGATATTGCTAACGCCTCGCTTTATGAAGGGGCGACGGCAGCAGCCGAAGCTGTCTTGATGGCCGAGAGGATAAAACCTCGGCCGCGAATTTTGGTCGCGCGGAGCCTTCACCCGCAGTACCGCCAGGTTATTAATACTTATATTCGCAACCTTCAGCTTGAGTTGGAAGAGGTAGCCTTCGACGCCGAAAGCGGTCGAATTGACCTCGACGACCTGAAAAAAAAGATTTCTGAAGATGTAGCTGCTTTTGTCTTTCAGTCACCTAATTTCTTCGGGGCGGTCGAGGAGCCAGCAGAGGCAGTAAGCCTTGTTCACGCCAAAGGAGGCCTGGCTGTAGCCGTAATCGCGGAAGCGGTCAGCCTTGGCCTGCTACCACCTCCCGGGTCTTATGGGGCTGATATTGCTTGTGGCGAGGGACAATCTTTTGGCCTGCCCTTGAGTTTTGGCGGACCTTATCTTGGGTTTATGGCCTGTCGAGAAGAATTCCTGCGTCAGCTTCCCGGCCGAATTGCCGGCCAGACCAAGGATGCTGAAGGCCGAACCGGGTACGTGCTCACTCTTTCGACCCGAGAACAACATATTCGCCGGGAAAAGGCGACCTCTAATATTTGTACTAATCAAGCCTGGTGTGCCTTACGAGCGGCTATTTTCCTGGAAACTCTGGGACCTCAGGGACTCCGAGAAATGGCTTATCAAAACCTGCAAAAAGCTAACTACGGGCTGGAAAGGCTTACATCTATCCCGGGGGTAAGAAGAAGATTCGTAGGGCCGATTTTCAACGAGTTTGTCGTCCGGCTGGAAAAACCAGTGGCCGAAATAGGGAATAAGTTAATCAAGTCCGGCCTTATTGCCGGGTACCCGCTCGAAAAAGATTATCCCGAGCTAAAGGATTGTCTTCTCGTTTGTATTACAGAAACTCATTCGAAAGAAATCATCGACAGGCTGGTGCAAGCAGTCGAGGAGGTGTTCTCATGAGTCGACGAGAACCGCTGGTGTTTGAAATAAGCGGCCCCGGGAAAAAAGCCTTTTCTTTGCCCCCGCTGGACGTCCCGGAGAACAGGGAACTTCTGGGTTCAATTCAGCCGCGGGAGGAAATTCCTGGGTTCCCTGAAATCTCGGAGCCAGAAGTAGTTCGGCACTTCACCCGGCTTTCCCAGACGAATTTTTGCGTTGATACCAGCTTCTATCCTCTCGGTTCCTGCACGATGAAATACAACCCGAAGGTAAACGAAAAAGTCGCCAGCCTCCCCGGATTTCTCTTGTCTCATCCCCAAGCCCCGGTTGACCTTGTCCAGGGAAACCTGGAATTAATTAAGAAACTGGAAGAGTTGCTGTGTGTTGTTACGGGAATGAGTCATTTTACCCTCTTGCCGGCCGCCGGGGCTCATGGAGAGCTGACCGGGATGATGATTATTCGCGCCGCTCTAACCCGGCGGGGCAATCCGCGGAAAATAGTCCTTATCCCTGATTCGGCTCATGGAACCAACCCTTCGAGTGCCCACATCTGCGGCTATCAGGTGAGAGAAATCAAGTCCAACGAAGCAGGCACCATCGACCTTAAAGACCTCGAGCGGATGATGACAGAAGAGGTGGCGGCGCTGATGGTAACCAATCCTAACACCCTTGGTATTTTTGAGAAAGATATTCATCGGGTAGCCGAAATTGTCCACGACCGGGGCGGGCTGCTCTATATGGATGGCGCTAACATGAACGCCCTCATCGGCAAGTTCAGACCTGGCGACCACGGGGTTGACGTCCTCCATTTAAACCTCCACAAGACTTTTGCGACGCCGCACGGCGGTGGTGGTCCGGGAGCTGGCCCGGTGGGCGTTACCTCAGAACTTGAGCCGTTTTTGCCCATTCCCGTGATTAAGAGAGAAGCTGGGAAGCTCGTCCTGGACGAGAATCGTCCGTTGAGCATCGGCCGGGTCAGGAGTTTTTACGGGAATTTCCTGGTGGTTGTCAAAGCCCTGGCTTATATTCTTACTCTTGGCGCGGAAGGGCTAAAAGAAGTGGCTGAAATCGCCGTGCTTAACGCGAATTATATTCGCAAGAGTCTGGAAGGAGTCTACCACCTGAAGTACACTTCGCCTTCTCTCCATGAGTGCGTCTTCTCTGATAAACGCCAGCGAGAAAAAGGAGTTCAGAACATTGATATAGCCAAGAGGCTGATTGATTATGGCCTTCATCCGCCGACGATGAGTTTTCCGCTGATCGTTCATGGAGCGCTGATGATTGAACCTACCGAAACCGAAAGCAAAGCCGAGCTTGATGCTTTTATCGATGCCATGTTGAGAATCGCCAGGGAAGCCGAGGAAAACCCGGAGCTGCTGAAAAAGGCGCCTCACAGAGCATATGTCAGGCGCCTGGACGAAACAGCCGCCGCCCGCAACCCGGTCCTCCGCTGGAAAGGTTAGACGAATGGCGCTTCAAGACCTGATTATGAAACTCCAGCAATTCTGGACCGAACAAGGGTGTTACCTTGCCCAGAGTTACGATGTCGAAGTTGGCGCTGGAACCATGACTCCGGATACTTTTTTCCGGGTTCTCGGGAAGCGGCCCTGGCGCGTGGCCTACGTTCAACCTTCGCGCCGGCCGACCGACGGTCGTTACGGAGAAAATCCTCATCGGGTTCAAAAGCATTATCAGTTCCAGGTGGTCATCAAGCCGTCGCCGGCTGATATCCAGGATATCTATCTCCAAAGTCTGCGGGCCTGCGGGATAAAACTTGAGGAGCACGACCTTCGGTTTGACGAGGATGACTGGGAGTCGCCGACGATTGGGGCCTGGGGTGTCGGCTGGCAGGTAATGCTCGACGGGCTGGAAGTTACCCAGTTTACCTATTTCCAGCAGGCCGGTGGGCTTGACCTTCCGCTGATTCCCGTTGAAATAACCTACGGGCTGGAGAGGCTGGAGATGTTTCTCGAAGCTAAGGATAGCATCTACGACCTTAAGTGGTCAGCTGATGTCAGTTATCGCGATTTGCGCTGGCGGGAAGAGAAGGAGTTCTCCGAATATAATTTTAATGCGGCTGATATTAAGCGACTCCAGGAGTCCTTCTCGCTTTACCAGAAAGAAGCCAGAGACCTTGTCGAGCGGGGTTTGCTTCTTCCGGCGTATGATTGTTGCTTGAAGCTCTCCCATATATTTAACCTCCTCGACTCCAGGGGGGCGGTATGTGT
>JBBIRF010000044.1:0-21821 GCA_037441905.1 Candidatus Aminicenantota bacterium | reverse complement strand
AACCCTCCCTTTTGCCGGAAAAAATACCCGAGCAATCCCTGGCTGCAACCAAGTTCCAGGGCGACTTTGCCTGAAAGTTCAGGTAATGAATCAAGGATGAGCTTAAGTTTCTGTTTTTTCTTGATTGATTTGGCCAGAAGAGACAATTGCCACGACGGAGGTTGCATCGCCTAAATTATATCAGCTCCATCGCTTCAGCCTCAATTTATTCTTTTTATTTTTTTATCTTTTCTTCAACTTTTCTTTCCCTTTTCCTCTTCTCTTTTTACGCTAACTTCGAATCTCTTCTGACTTAGCCAATTAAATAACAAAGGCAATGTCACAATCTCAGGCTGGCTAGCGGGCGATAACCCTTTTCTCGCGAGGCTTTTAGCTTTGGCCCGAAGTTTGGCCGCGAGTCATCTTGACTCTGAGTAAAACCAGAATTATCATTAACCCAAAACATGATACGGTATGAATTGGTGGTTGTCGGCGCCCTGGAGACGAATTGTTACCTGGTCTATTGCCCTTTAAGCCGGGAGGCGGTGATTATCGACCCGGGAGCTGAGCCGGAAAAACTTTTTCCGTTAATTCATGAGCTCGGGCTGCACCCCCGGGCTGTCCTTAACACCCATGGCCATATCGACCACACCGGGGCTAACCGGGATTTTAAAGAAAAATTTGGCTTGCCGATTTTTCTCCATCCAGCGGACAAGATGCTTCTTAAGGCCCAGGAGCAATACGAGCTCGGCCTGCTTCTCGGGGCCAAAGAATCTCCGATCCCTGACGAGGAACTGACTGACGGTGCTGTGATTCAGTTCGGTGAGGCAAAGCTCGTGGTGATTCATACGCCAGGTCATTCTCCGGGAAGCGTGAGTTTTTGGGGAGAAAAGCTGCTGTTTTCAGGAGATACGCTGTTTTGCGGCGGTGTTGGCCGGACTGACCTCCCTGGTGGTTCCTGGCGAGACCTGGAAAAGTCGATTCGGGAGAGAATTCTCGTCCTGCCAGAGGATACGCTGGTTTTACCCGGTCACGGCCCAGGGACTACCGTAGCCGAAGAAAAAAGCTCTAACCCCTTCCTCCTATGAAACCGCATACCTCCTCGCTCGAGGAGCTGGTTCGCCGGTTTCTGGACTATCTTTTCATCGAAAAAGGGCTGGCGGAGAATACCCGCCAGGCTTATCGCCGTGACCTGAGCAAGTTAGTGTATTTTGCCAGAAAAACAAGGAAAACCTCGACCGAGATAAAAGCTGATGACCTTAGCCGCTTCTTGCAAGAACAGAGTCGGGCCGGACTTTCAGCCCGCTCGCTCAGCCGGTTGGTTTCGGCCCTCCGGAGTTTTTACCGTTTTCTGGTGCTCGACGGCTACCTGAAAAAGAACCCGGCAGCCGGTTTAAAAACACCCAGGCCGTGGGTTATTCTGCCGAAATTCCTGACGGTGGCCGAGGTCGAAAAGCTGCTCAGCCAGCCTGATACGGGCAAACCTCAAGGGTGTCGAGACCGAGCAATGCTCGAGCTTCTTTACGCCTCGGGTCTAAGGGTTTCTGAACTCGCCAACCTCGAGCTGGGACAGGTTAATCTTGAGGCTAATTTTCTTATCTGCCGGGGGAAGGGAGGGAAAGAAAGGGCTGTTCCTTTTGGTGCTTCGGCCGCGGCGTGGGTTACCCGTTATCTTCAGACAGTCCGGCCTTTATTCCTAAAAAATGAGACCCAGTTTGTCTTCCTGACGCGGCAAGGAAGGCCTTTTACCAGGCAGGGAGTCTGGAAGCTATTGCATCAGTATGCAGTCGCCGCGGGCCTGGAGGATAAGGTGAGCCCTCATGTCCTCCGTCATTCCTTTGCCACCCACCTTCTTGAACGAGGGGCTGACCTGCGGTCTGTCCAGGTAATGCTCGGTCATAGCCGGATCACAACGACGCAAATTTATACTCATCTCAGCCGGCAATGGCTGCGGGAAATCTACGACCGTTTCCATCCGCGAGCGTGATAAAGATGAAAGAATCAACGAGGAAGCCACTCTTGCTGCTTGGGCTAAAAGCGTGGCTTTATTTCAAGTTTGACCCTAACCCGATGTTCTGACCTGAATTCCTGGACTTCTTTCCTCAGGCCGTCGGGAGGAAAGCGCCAGCTCCAGGTTATCGTATGGTGAGATTCCCGGCTGAAAAGCTCGTCGGCCGAAATAGCAACCCGGTTGGAGCCTTCGAAAACATAATCATTATAACGAACGTTTTGATTCCTCAGGTCCTGGCCGGAAGAGGCAGGCATGATAAGCCGGCATCCCGGACGGGAGAGAGATAACGGGACGAAAAAGCTGCTGATAAAAAAATGCAGGTCGAATAAATCTCCGCGGCGAAGAAAAGTAGTGACCGTAAGAACCGGGGGGTCAGAAGCTACGGGAAGAAAGCCAGAGCTCACAGAGCTGCCCGCTTCTTTTTCTTTAACCTCCCACGACCGGACATCAGTTCGCAAGTGATACAGGATGACATCAGGCTCGTCTGGCTCCATCAGCCCTTCCCAGCAGAAGAAGCCGGCGAAGGTACCTTCTAATTGCCGGCCATCCTGGCGGCAAGCATAGGTTCCTTCAACCTGGATGTTAAGGCTGACCTCCCAGAACCGGGGAATCTGGTCGGTGGCAAAAGACATTCTCAAGATAAAAAACAAGAGGAGGATGAGGAAAGGATGGCCTGACGAAAAGAGCGAAATGCCCGCCTTGCTCGAGAAAGAAAAACGGAGGTTTCGGAGGCCGCCTTTCTTTTTCACCTGAGTTTAGTCCTCATGCCCCTTTCCTGAGGCCGATGCAAATGCTCTCTAATTTTATTCTTTCGGCCATCTGTTGACAACCGGCGGGAAGGCCGCTATACTAAGTAAATCTAAACTAATTAGTTTAATCGTTAAACTATTCAGTTTAATAGCATAATGTAGGTTATTATAACCTGAATTAATATCAATCTGATATTACTTCGATAAGAGGTGACGATGAGTCCGCTAACAGGCCGTCGGGGGAGCCAACGGGAAGAACGTGAATCCAGGCGTCGCCAGGAATTAAAGGAAGCTATTATTAAGGCGGCGGAAAGAGTAATCATCAAGCGGGGCTACACGGCGATGACGATGGACGACGTAGCCAAAGAAGCTGAGCTTTCCAAAGCGACTGTCTATAACTACTTCGGAAGCAAAGGCGACCTGGTCCTGGAGTTGTTTTTGGAGTATTTTGACCAATTTTATAAGAAAATCTGCGAGATAAGAATGCAACCCTCGCCGGTAATCGATAAGCTGCGACAGATTATCGCTTATTTCCTCTCTTCCCATCAGGAGCGAGAAAGCCTTTCGCGGATCTTGATGGTGGATAAAGCCTTTATTCAGAAAATGAGGTTTTTTGTCGGGGCTGAGGCAACCCGTTCCACTGGCCGGAAGCGAGACCTGATGGCCGAAATTAAGTCCCGGAGGAAGATGATCGTGGATGAAGTAGCCGCTATCTATGCCGAGGGAATCCAGCGGGAAGAGTTTAGGCCGGTTGACCCGGGAATGGCTACCCAATTGACTGAAGCCCTCTTACAGGGGTTTATTCATACCCAGTTCTGGGGTCGGCCGCGTCTTCCGGTGGAGAAAGAAACGGAATTGCTTCTTGATTTTATCCTTCATGGCTTAGCCGGCAAGCAAGTCTCAGCGAAAGGAGTCTGATGATGAAGCCCAAGCGCTTTTTTGTCTGTTTTCTATTAGGGCTATTGTTTCTTAGCCAATTGGTTCGAGCTCAAGCATCAGAAAAAATTGTCCTGACCTTGGAAGAAAGTTTGCGCCTGGCCCTCGAGCGCAACCCGTTTTACCTGGCCAGCCAGGAAAAAATAGCCGAAGCTGAAGCTTCGGTGCGGGAAGCCGCGGCCAGGTTTTTCCCGACGCTTAACGCCCAGGGGACGCATACCCTGGACGAAAAACTCTTTACTCTCGAGTTCCCCTCTTTTGTTCCGGGCCAACCTCCGCAGAGGGTAAGTGTTGATTTTACCCGGGATTACCAGATGGGGTTTTCTTTCTCCTTGCCTCTTTTTACTGGCGGGAAATTAGTCTCCGGGTTCAAGCAAGCTGAGTACAACCGATTGGCGACAGAAGAAGCCGTCCGTCAGTCGCGACAGGAAACAATCTACAACGTCAAACGAGCTTTTTACGGTTATCTTCTGGCCGAGGAATTTGTCGCCGTTTCGCGAGAAGCGGTTGGTCTGGCCGAAAAATACCTGGAGAATGTTCGCCATCTGTTCGAGGTTGGTTTGGCCTCGCGCTTTGACCTCCTTCGAGCTGAAGTCCAGGTGGCTAATTTAAAACCTCAGCTGCTCCGGGCTCAGAACCAGCTCGAACTGGCCGCAGTCAACCTGAAGACCCTTCTGGGGCTTGACCTGTCTCAGGAGATAGAAGTCAAAGGAGAGTTAGCTTTTAAGCCATATGAATTAAATGAAAAAGCTCTTATCGAGCAGGCGCTGCTTTCGCGGCCAGAACTCAACCAGCTTCGTTATCAGCGGCAGATGGCCGGGGAGCTGATTAAGTTAGCCCGTTCGGCTGACCTGCCGACGATAGCCATTGGCGGTTCTTATAACTTTTGGGGAAATTATCTGAATTTCAAGCGAGGCAACTGGCAAAGTTATTATTCATTCAACCTTGTCCTGAGCCTTCCCATTTTTAACGGGTTTTCCAGCTCAGCGCAGGTGGCCAAGTCGAAAGCGATGCTTCACAGCCTGGAGTTGACGGAAAAAGGAATGATTGAGCTAGTCAAGGCTGAGATTAAGCAGGCCTGGCTTAACCTCCAGCAAGCCAGGGAAACACTCTTATCCCAGGAAAAAAACGTCGCCCAGGCTCAGGAAAGCGTTCGGCTGGCTGAGCTCAATTATAATGAAGGCCTGGCTACTTTTCTCGATGTCAGCGCGGCCCAGGTAGCCTTGACGCAAGCCAGGACTAACTATTCTCAGGCCCTCTTTGATTATGTCATGGCCCTGGCTCAGCTGGAGAAAGCCGTCGGGAAGAACCTGGATGAATAAATTAGTTGACCTAAGCAGGAGGACTTCTATGGTGAAGACGAGAAGCGTAATTATGGTTTTGGTGATTGCCCTGAGTGCGCTTGGTTTGGTGAACTGTCGTTCGGCGGCCAAACCTGAGAAGAAAGCAGGCGAGAAAGAGGCTGGTCAAACGCCAGTCATGGTAACCAAAATCGAGCCCAGAGTTCTGGTGGATAGGTTGACCTTTACGGGCACGGTTGAACCCTGGCAGAAAATGAACATCGTTCCTGATATCAGCGGCAAAGTCGCCCGGATTTATGTTAAGGAAGGCGACAGAGTCGAGCAGGGCCAGCTCCTGGCCGAGCTTGACACCCAGAGCCTTCGTCTTCAGCTAAGGCAGGCAGAAGCTGCGGCCGCGGCGGCCCGAGCTAATTTTGAGGACGCGAAAAAAAATAAGGAAAGGATGGACCGCCTCTTCCAAGAAAAGGCCGTATCCGAGCAGCAGTATGAAAAGATTAAACTTGCCTTTGAGGCCGCCCAGGCTCAGCTGGAGCAGGCCGAAGCAGCCCTGAACTTGCTCCGCCACAACCTGGAGGTTTCGCAGATGAGAGCCCCCTTCAGCGGCGTCGTTGCTTCCAAGAACGCCAACGAGGGCGATGTCATCAACCCGATGATGGGAAGCTTCTCGCCGACGTCAGGCGTGCTTACCTTGATGGATTTTTCTCGGGTCAAGATGGCGATAGAAATCTCCCCAACAGATATTGGAAAAATTAAGAAGGGCCAGGTAGCCGAAGTTCGGGTGCCTAACCTAACCGACCGGGTCTTTGAAGGGACGGTGCATCTGGTTACCCTGACTGCTGACCCGGCGACCAAGAAGTTCAAGGCTGAAATCGTTGTCAACAACCCAGATTTAGTCATTCGGCCGGGAACTTTTGGTGAAGTGGTGGTCGAGGTTGCCAGAAAAGAAAATGCCTTGGTAATTCCTCAACGAGCGGTCATCGATAACCGGTTTGTGTTTGTCGTCGTCGACGGAAAAGCGGTGAAGAAAGAAGTGACGCTTGGACTCCAGACGGCCGAGGAAGCTGAAGTCTTAACCGGACTGAACCCGGGAGACCTGGTAATTGTCGAAGGAAATTTCGGCCTGGTCGATGGGTCTCCGGTTACTCTGGTGGGTGAGGTGCAAAAATGAGACTCCCGGAATTTTCCGTCAAGCGTCGTGTGACCGCCTCGATGATCGCCATGATCCTGGTGGTCATCGGGTTTGTCGCCCTCAGCCGGCTGGGGCTCGATTTTTTCCCCGACCTTGAATTTCCAACTGTCTCTGTCATTACCGTTTACCGGGGAGCTTCACCCGAAGATGTAGAAAAAACTATTACTAAACCCCTCGAACAAATCGTCAGCTCGATTGTCCGGGTGAAGAAAGTCTCTTCGGTCAGTGCCGAAGGTGCCTCAGTCATTATGGTGGAGTTCGAATGGGGGACTAACCTCGATTTTGCCGCTCAAGATATCCGTGACCAGATTGGTCTTTACCGGAACCAGCTCCCTGAGGGGGCTACCGACCCCTTAGTGGTTAAATTCAACCTTGGACAGATGCCCGTTATCTTTTACGGGATTACGGCCTCCCGTCCGCCGGTTGAACTGAAAAAGCTCATCGAGGATGAAGTTGCCCCGCGGCTGGAAAGGCTCGACGGCGTGGCTTCCGCCCGGGTGTTTTCCACCGACCTCAGGGAGATTCAGGTTAATGTAGATAAAGCGGCCCTCGAGAGCCGCAACCTTTCTCTCGACCGGATTATCGCCGCCTTGCGTCTGGAAAACCTGAACCTGCCAGCTGGCTATGTTTTAGAGCGGCATGCTGATTATCTTGTCCGGACCCTGGCTGAATTCGAAAGCTTGGACGATATTCGCCAGACGGTTATCGGGATGACACCAAAGGGTGAGTTAATCTACCTCAGTGACGTGGCTGAGGTGACAGACGGGCTCAAAGAGACCCGGTATCTGGGCCGGATTCAGAAGGAAAAGGGTGTTTTTCTGATTGTTAATAAACGCTCAGGTGCCAACTCAGCCCAGGTGGGCAATCGGGTGAAGAAAGAGCTGGAGAAGATTAAGTCGACTTTGCCCGCGGATGTCAAGTTTTTTGCGGCCATGGACCAGGCCGACATGGTCACTAGAGTTATTAAGCGCACGTTTGACACCGCCTGGCAAGGAGGTTTGTTAGCCGTCCTTCTCATCTTCTTTTTTCTCCGAAACTGGCGGCCGACGCTAATTATCGCCCTGGCCATTCCGCTTTCGATTATCACTACCTTTATCGCCCTTTACGCTGCCGGCTACACCATTAACCTGCTTACTCTCGGAGGGTTGACCCTCGGCGTCGGCATGTTGGTTGATAACGCCATTGTTGTTATTGAAAACACTTTTCGCCACATCGAATTAGGAAAGGCAGCCAGCGCCGCGGCCGTTGCCGGAGCTTCAGAAGTTGGGATGGCGATTACAGCTTCCACCCTGACGACGATCATCGTCTTTCTTCCTGTAATTTTTTCTACCGGAATCACGGCTAAGTTAACTCAGGGGCTGGCTCTATCCGTGGCTTTTTCCCTTGTGGCTTCCCTTTTTGTCGCCCTCACCCTCGTCCCGCTTTTTTCTTCGCTTCTGTTCGGGAAACAGAAAGGTAATCCCCGGCCAGTAAAGAAACAGTTTGAGGGAGCCAAGAAGGTTTATCGCCGGCTGCTTACTTCTGCCTTGCGCCGCCGCGGCAGGGTGCTGGCCGCCGCAGGAGTTTTGTTTGTCATTTCCCTCGCTCTTATTCCGATTCTCGGGACTGAATTCATGCCTTCGCAGGATAGCCGGATGATTCTTCTCCGGGTTAAGTTACCCGTAGGCGCGGCGCTCGAGGAGACCGACCGGATAGTCCGGATGGTCGAGGACTTGATGCTGAAGCAGCCAGAAGTCCAGATGGTTTCCGCCCAGGTGGGGTCAGCTTCGGAAGAAGACCCGTCGGACATGGCTTCTGGTTTTGCCGCCACCGGGCCTCATGAAGCTATCATCTGGGTAGGGCTAATTCATAAAGAAAAGCGCAAACGTTCTGATGTTCAGATTCTCGAGGATATCCGGCGCGCGCTCCCTAAGCTCGAGAACGTCAAGATTGAAGCCCTGAACATGAGCCAGATGTTTATGGGGAGTCAATCGCCGGTAGAGATTAAAATCTTCGGCAAAGAGCTCGACGAGCTGAAAAGAATAGCTGACGAAGTGATAAAGCGAATCCAGGACGTTAAAGGCTTAAGAGACCTGGCCCACACGTTTTCTGAAGGCCGGCCAGAATATCAAATTTATGTTGACCGCGAGAGGGCTGGGCGGCTCGGGTTAACCGTTAATCAAGTGGCTACCTCAATCCAGAATGCTACCCTGGGCCGCGTGGCGACGCGCTACCGGCAGGGCGGCGAGGAAGTCGACGTCCGCGTTTGGTTTAAGGACAAATACCGGAAAAACCTGCGGGAGGTAATTACCACCCCTATCCTCACCCCGACGAACAGGATTATCACCTTAGACCAGGTTGCCACGTTGCAAAAGGGCGAAGGTCCAGTCCAGATCATTAGAGAAAATCAGGCCCGCAAAGTCAGTGTTATGGCCAACGTTGTCGGCCGCGATATCGGCACTGTAACCAGGGAGATAAAAGCCAGGTTAGAGCCGCTCGAGAGGGCACTTCCTACTGGCTATTTCTTCGAATACGGCGGCCAGTATGAGCAGATGCAGGATGCTTTCAAGACCTTAGCTCTTGCCTTTGCTCTGGCAGTCCTGCTGGTTTACATGGTAATGGCCTCTCAGTTTGAATCTTTTCTCCATCCTTTCGTCATCATGTTCACGGTACCGCTGGGGTTAATCGGCGTTGTCCTTGGTCTGTTAATCGCCGGGAAACCAGTTAATCTTCCGGTCTGGATTGGGTTGATCCTTTTAGCTGGAATCGCTGTCAACAACGGGATTGTCATGATTGATTACATCAACCAACTCTGGCGGCAGGGGATGGATAAAAAAGAAGCAATTATTGAAGGAGCGGTGACTCGCCTCCGCCCGGTTCTTCTTACGGCTCTGACGACCATTCTCGGTCTTTTGCCGATGGCTTTCAGCCGGACAACTGGTTCGGAAATGCGGTCTCCTTTAGCCTTGACGGTTCTGAGTGGGCTGGTGGCCACCACTTTCCTCACTCTATTTGTTATCCCGGCCATTTATAGCTTGTTCGAGAAAGTCTCGTTTAAAGAGTTTAAGTCGGAATGAAGACTCGGCCGGAAAGACAAGAATCGCCTGGAGTTTTTGAAAATTACTAAGTAACCAAGGTCTCTTTTTCTTGCCGTTCATTTTGCGGCCGGAGAAAGGCGGGAGCAAGGTTTAGCTAAGACGGCGGCTCACCCGTCGGTCGGTTTTTGTTGGGCCGGCCGGAGTTGTCCCTTATTAAACGTTTTTGCCCTTTCGTCCTTCCAGATTTATACAGTTTTGCTCTGACAGGCTGCCTTTTCGGAATTTAGGTGATTCGGGGTAAAGAGCAAGGCTTCTGGGTATTTTTAAATTTTATACCGGAGTAAGGCGCCTATTTTCCCGTAGTGGTCCAAGCGGGAAGGTGGAGTTATCTGCCGGACGCCGATGGACTTGTTCATGGCCACACCCAGCGCCTCATCGACGATGTCATTCACTTCTTTGGTCGGTTGCTTGCAGGCAGAACAAATTTTTTCTTCCAGAAACAAAAGCTGGCACCCGGAGCAGAAACGGCCGGCGCGGGAAAAATTGTGGCTTACCAGGAGGAGCTGGACATTGTTATTATTAATCTGCCTGAGAGTATCTTTCAGCCCCGATACAGCCAGCCCGCCAGCTTCAAGCTCGGCCACAAACCGGCTAACGGCCTGGGTTTCTTCTTCCTTCTTGACCCTGGCTTCCAGGTCGAGAGCTTCCTGGCGAATTTTATCGACGGAGTCGGAGATTTTTAGCCGCAGCCTTCCCTTCAGCCTTTCCTTGAGGTAGGTGTGGAGCAATGGCTCAAACTCGCCGAGGAGTTTTTCTTCGCCACTCACGAATAACCAGTCGAATTTGTTCTGCTTAAACAATTCAAAAGTCTTCTGGCTTACCTTTTTTAGATGCTCGTGGACATGGGCTTCGATATGTCTTTCAATCCGTTTGGACTCGTATCCTTCCCAGCCCCCTTCCCGAACCTTACCCGGAACATCCGAACTAAGGCTGGCAACGGGATTAGCTTCATCCATGAACACCTCATACCATTTAGCTTCTCTCCGGTTAAGAACAAGAACACAAATCCGCCGGTAGCGGTCAAGAATGGCGACAAGAGGACGGAGATATGGGTTAGGGTCAAAAATCAGCCGGTTGCGGGGTGGGTGGGGGAGGTTGAGGCTTTCAAAAATCTGCCGAGCCGAACAGGCGAAGATAGCCAGACCTGGATGACGCAGCGAGTTAAGCTGTTTCGGAACCTCCTGGCCGACCTTTGCGAGGTCGTTCTCGAGAGAGCTCACCAGTTCCTTGGATAAATTGAGGGCGGTGAGTTTGTTTTTAGCCTCGGCGAGCATGTTTTTAAATCCCAGGATTATCTGTTTCTTGGACTGGATGCTTTTGTCCGTCGAGATGAAAACTGAAGTGACCCAATAGGGTTCAGGATTAAGCCTCGAAAGCTTCTCCAGGTGGCCGCGGTCGAAAGAAGGCATCTAACCTCCTCAAAAATAAAAATCAGGGAAAAACGCAGGCTTCAGCTTTAAACCCGGTCTTTCCCATCAGGCGATATTTAACTTAAGCGTAGCTCCGACTTTTGTCAAGCTCTTTACCTCGGCCGGTTTTCGAATTATAATTTTGAAGGACGCGGAAGTGGCGGAACTGGTAGACGCGTAAGCCTCAGGAGTTTATGGCCGAAAGGCCGTGTGGGTTCGAGTCCCACCTTCCGCAGGCGGGGGATGAGATAATGATCATCCCCCTCCCGCATTTTTTGTACTTGATTAGTGAAACACATTCTCTTTATTAACCCGTGGATTTACGATTTTACGGCCTATGATTTCTGGCTCAAACCGCTTGGTCTGCTCCAAATTGCCGCCATTGTCCGCCAGGCGACAAAAGCTCAAATCCATTTTATCGATTGTCTCGACCGTTTTCATCCCAAGCTTAAGCAAAAACTGCCGGCCAAACCCGACGGCCGCGGGGCTTTTCCGAAGCAAGAGGTGGCTAAACCCGAAGTGCTCAGGTTTGTCCCGCGGAAATTTTCCCGGTACGGGCTACCGCTGGATTTGTTCGAGGAAGAATTAACCAGCCAGCCGCGACCCGAGGCTGTCCTGGTTACTTGCGGCATGACTTACTGGTACCCTGGTGTCCAGGAGGTTATCCGGCACGTGCGCCAGCTCTGGGGCGGAGTTCCGGTTATTCTCGGCGGTGTTTATCCTACCCTTTCCCCTGAGCATGCCCGCCGGGAAAGCGGGGCTGATATCGTTGTCCAGGGCCCGGCAGAAAATCGGATCCTTCCGCTCCTCAAAGAAATTCTTGGTGACGGTTCTGTTGAGGAACGAGAGTATAAGGGTCTGAATGAATTGCCCCTTCCCGCCTATGATTTGCTGCGGGAAAGAAGCTCGCTACCGGTCTTGACTTCGCGCGGCTGTCCTTTTCGCTGTTCTTTCTGCGCGAGCCATCTTCTTTTCCCTCGGTTCGAGAAACGTCAGCCGAGCCTTGTTCTTGAAGATATTAATTACTTGACTCAGCACCTGGGCTGTCGCCACCTCGCTTTTTATGATGACGCGCTGCTTTTAGATAGCGAGGCTCACCTCAGGGTTATTCTTGGCGGCCTCATCGAAAAAGGAATAACGGTCCAGTTGCACTCGCCCAACGGGCTTCATGTCCGGGAAATCGACGCGGAGCTGGCGCGTTTGATGAAGCAGGCTGGGTTTGGTTCCATCTTTCTTTCGCAAGAATCTTTCGATTCCGAATGGCTGAGCCGCGCCTCGCCCAAAGTATCGGCCGGCGACCTCGAGCCAGCCCTTAACCACTTGCAGGCGGCCGGTTTTCCGCGGCGGGAAATTAATGTTTACCTTCTGGTAGGGCTTCCCGACCAGGATTGGGCTCGACTGGAGGATGATGTTAAGAGGGTCATCAACCTTGGAGCCCGACCCAGGCTGGCCTTTTTTTCGCCCATTCCTGGAACGCAGGAGTGGCAGAGGCTTGTCGACCGGGGAGTTCTCCAGGAATCCTCCGAACCGTTGCTCCAGAATAAGATTGCGTTTCTTTATGCTCAGGGAGAAGAAATTCTGCGAAGACTGAAGCGGGTGGAAAACCTTCTGCTGTCTCAAGATGGATAATTTTTTCTTTGGTCAAGCTAACCCCGGTTAAGGGGCTGGTCAGAGCTGTCTTAAGCCTGGCATATAGCTATATCTTGAGACTTTATGGCCAATTAAAGCCGTCATCCTGAGTTGATGACCTCCGAGAGAGGCCTTGTTGCTTATTCATAGGCGACGTAGTTGGCCTGAAGATTGCTTTTTTCAGGTTTGAAGATTATATTAAGAATGTAGAAGAGTCGCTGGACTCGGCTAATCGGTAGTGAGGTATGCGTGTTGAGAAGAGTGAGAGCCGGAATTTGCCTTGTTCTGGTCATCCTTGTTCTTGGCTGCCTGCCTTTATTTAGTCAAAAGAAAAACTCGCCGTCTTCGCTCCCTGAAAAATACAAGAAATGGCTGGAAGAAGAGGTCGTTTACATCATAACCCCGCTCGAAAAAGAGGTTTTCCTCCAGCTGACGACTGACCGGGAAAGAGACATGTTCATCGAGGCTTTCTGGAAGCATCGCGACCCTAACCCTTCCACCCCGGAAAATGAGTTCAAGACAGAACATTACCGTCGGATAAGCTATGCCAACCATTTTTTCCGCGAAAGCCCCAAGCCTGGATGGATGACCGACCGGGGAAGGATGTACATCATCCTGGGCGAGCCAAACGACATCCAGCGGTTCTCGGGGAAATCGGCCATTTATCCCTGTGAGGTCTGGTTTTACCAGGGTAAGACTGACCTGGGTTTGCCCCCTGCTTTCCACCTGGTTTTTTTCCAGCAAGGCGGCATAGGCGAATACAGGCTTTACAGCCCTTCGAAGGATGGCCCTCAGGCCCTGATGACTTCTTATGAAGGCGACCCGATAGATTATCAGGCTGCCTATGAACAGCTCCGCGAAATCGAGCCGGAGCTGGCCAACGTCTCGCTGAGCTTAATTCCGGGGGAGGAATCGACTGGCCTCGGACGGCCGAGCCTTTCCTCTGACATCCTCGTCCAGAGGGTGGAGACAACGCCTCGCCGGCTGGTCGAAGAAAAATATGCCCAAAAATTTCTCCAGTACAAGGACATTGTTGAGGTTGAATACACGGCCAATTATATTGACTGCGATGCCCTGGTTAAAGTCCTGGACCAGCAGCGAGAGGTTCCTTTTGTCCATCTCTCTGTCGAGCCGGCCAGGCTTTCGGTGGAGCAAATAGAGAACAGGTTTTATAGCCGGCTCCAGGTAAACGTTAGTGTAACTACCCTCGACGGCAAACCAGTATACCAGTATGACCGTTCGGTTGTCCTTAACCTCGACCAGAATCAGCTGGCAGCGGCCAGCCGTCAGCCTTTTAACCTCCATGACCTCTTCCCGCTCGTTCCCGGGCGCTACCGTCTTTCCATCCTGATTAAAAACGAGGTTTCTAAGGAATTCACCTCTTACGAGCGGGAACTTGTCGTCCCCGAACTTTCCGGGCCAAGGATAAGTCCTCTTCTCCTGGGTTATCGTTCGGTCAAACAAGAGGGACCGCTGACAAACCTGAAACCATTCCGGCTGGGAGCGGTCCAGGTGTATGCCCAGCCAGGCCGGGTTTTCAGCCAGGCGGAGACAATTCAACTGGCTTTTCAGGTGCTCGGCGCGGGAAAGGTTGATAAGAATAAGGCCACCCTGAAGTATCTGTTATTGCGGGAAGGACAGGAAGTATGGACAAACTCGAAAGCGGGCGGCGATTATGCTGAGTGGCCCAATGTAATTGAACCCATTCCGCTGGCGAGCTTGCCTCCGGCGCATTATCAGGTTCGAGTTGCTCTCTTCGAGGGAGACAAAGAAATAAGTCAAGCCGAGGAAGAGTTCGACCTCAGCCATCAGCCGGTTATTCCCCGGCCGTGGGTCCATGCCCGCGTGCTTCCAGGGCCGGCTGACGCTGTTTACGATTTTATCATCGGCTCCCAGCTGGTTAATCTGGGACAGGTGGAAAAAGCCGAGGCCTATCTGGTGAGAGCTCACGCCGCTCGACCGGACTCGGCCGATTATTCCATGAGCCTGGCTCAGCTCTATTCGCGGAAAGGGGAGTGGGAGAAGGTTATCGACCTCTTGGCTCCTTTTATCGACCCGGAAAAGCCGCCTCGTTATGAGATGATGTTCCTGTTAGCCACGGCTTACCGGAAGATGGCTCAATATGACCGGGCCCTTCAGCTTATTGACCAGACGATAGCTCATTATGGAGTAAACATAAACATCCTTAACCTGGCTGGCGACTGCCATCTTCAGCTCGGTCAAAGGTTAGAAGCCTTGCAAGCTTTTCAAAAATCGCTCGAGCTTGTTCCCGACCAGCCTGAAGTCCGGCGACTCGTGGAAATGCTCAAGGAGAAAAAATACCCATGAAACTAAAGGCAAGGCTTCCGATAATTATTTTGGTTGGCGGGGGTCTGCTGGCCCTTTTGTCTTCAGGCTGTCGTCTTTATAATTTAGAGCGAAAGCTTTCGCCTGAATACGCAGAATTTCTAAGTCAGGTCCGGTATATCATTACCTCTCAGGAAAGGAAAATTTTTTTAGAACTGCCCGACTCCGAAAAACAGGCTTTTATTGATGAGTTCTGGAAACGTCGCGACCCTGACCCGGACACGGAAGAGAACGAATTCAAGATAGAATACTTTAACCGCATCGAGAAGGCTAATGAAATGTTTCTGGGCGAGGGAAGGCCAGGCTGGTTAACTGACCGGGGACGGATATATGTCCTGTTCGGTCCTCCGACTGACCGGATTACTTATCCGATGGGCGGCGGCCCTGAAAGATGTCAGGAAATCTGGTATTACGGCAATTTCCCGGTAGTTTTCGTTGACGAAACCTGTACGGGGCATTATGTTCTCGTGACGCTTAACCTCGAGCACCTGCACGAGCTTAACATGGCTCAGGCGAGGATGCAGAAGACTTTTAACCAGGAAAAGGAGTTTCTCGATTTCAGGTTCGGGCTCAAGAAGAACGTCGTGGTTGCTGACCGGTTTGAGGGAGTTTTTTCCCTGGATATTCCTTATGAGTCCATCTGGTTCTCTTCCGAAGGAGAAAAGCTAAAAACAACCTTCGAGGTAACTCTGGAACTGAGGGATGCTTCGGGCAAGCTCCTCTGGGAGCATAAAGATAACTACCCCCTGGAGCTGACGGAAGAGGAGTTGAAAGCCCAGCGGAAGAAAGCCTTTCATCTTGAAATACCGGTAGTGCTTACTGAAGGCCTGGAGAGCCTCCGCCGGGAAAAAGGGAAGGTTCAAGTGAGGCTCCATAATTTGACCGGCGGCGAAGACGTGCGCAAGGTTTTTGAGTTTAAAATATAAAAAAGAGGAGGGTAAAAAACACTTAGAACGGGGGAAGGCATGAAGCGAAAAAAAATTAATTTTGTTTTTCTATTTTTGCTTGGTATCGCGGGGATATTTTGCTTAATTTTCCTCACTTCCTGCGCCACCACCGAGAAAAGAGTTTCTCTCGACCCGGTGAGTGAAGAATTCCTGAGCAAGGTTCGTTATATTATTACGAGCGAGGAATCAAGGATTTTTCTCGAGTTGCCGCCCGAGGCCAGGGGAAAGTTTATCGAAGATTTCTGGAAACGCCGCGACCCGTCACCGGGCACGGAGCAAAACGAGTTCAAGGAGCTTTATTTCCGGAGGATAGAGGAGGCGAATCATCTTTTCCGCGGGGCGAAGCCCGGATGGCTTCAGGACCGGGGTCGAGTTTACATCCTTTTTGGGCCGCCTAACGAGAGGCAGACCAACCCGATGGGCGGCCGGCCGATGGACGCGTATGAGGACCCGCGGAGTAACCTCCAGGCGCAAACGCAAGCCTCGGGTGAAAAGCCGACCGAAATCTGGGTCTATTACAACCTTTTTTCTCATCTCCAGAAGCCCCAGGAAATCAGGTTGATTTTTGTTGACCTTCATGGAACAGGCGATTATGTTCTGACGACTGACCTGGATGAAACCATCCCTGGAAGCTTACATGCGGCCGTTCAGCCGAACATTTTTCAAGTTCACGAGCTGAGCAAAGAGGAGGCAGCCCGCCAGCGACAGTTTTTTGGCGGCGGGTTGTTCAATTTCAGCTGGGAAATGGTCCGGGCCGCAGGCCGTCGGGCAGGTTCTAACCTGACTATAAGAATCCAGGTCCCTTACAAGAAGCTGGTTTTCCTGGTGGAAGGGGATAACTTGCGGGCTCAATTGAGGTTGAAGGCTGAGGTTCGCAACTCGAAGGGAGAGGTGGTCTGGGCCGACGAGCCGGCTTTTCCCGTCAACCTGAGCATAAGCTGGCTCGAAGCCAACCGCGATGCTAACCATGAAATCCTTGTTCCGGTAAAACATTGGTTAGAAAAGGGAGAGTATGCAGTTTACCTGAAATTGATTAACGAGGTTGGCGACCAGGAAATTGAAAAATTAATCAAGGTGAAGATTTAAGATGGCTTCAAGAAGAAGGCCATAATCAATTAAATTTTAATAAAGAGGCAAGAGAGAAGAGGAGGAAAAATGAGGCGAATAATTAAACCCGCAGTCATCACCGGAAGCATCCTTCTTGGAGTAATCTGGCTCGCCATAAGCTTTGGTTCGACTGGTCTGGCGGCGCAGGAAAACCTGGGAAAAGGCCGGATTAACGGCACCGTCGTCGATGAAAACGGCAACCCGGTCGAAGGGGCTATTATTACTGTCGAAAGCCTGCAAACGACGACCAAGCTCGAAGGGAAGTCGGATAAAAAAGGCCATTTTGCTGTCGCCGGGATGGGGACAGGGATGTGGCGCATCACGGCCTCCAAATCAGGTTATCTGAGCTCTTCGACCGAGATGTACGTCCGGCAGCTCACCCCCAACCCGCCGATTACTTTTACCCTGAAGAAAGTGACGGGGCTGGCCGCTTTAACGACCGACGAGACCTCGATGAAACTCTTTGATGAAGGCAATAAACTCATCGAAGCCGGTCAATATGATGAAGCCCTGAAGGTCTTTGAAGAGTTTATGACAAAATATCCCCAGATTCATCAGGTCCGGCTGAATATCGGGACCTGTTATTTAAAGAAAGGGGAACTGGATAAGGCAGAGGCCGAATTTAAGGCTGTCCTGGATAAAACCATCGAAGTCTACGGTGATTATAAGAAAGACCCGGCCGCCAGCCTGAGAGCCTTTTCTGGGCTGGGTGAAATCTACCTCAAGTGTAATGACCTTGATACCGCTCGCAAATATTTTACCCAGGCGCTCGATATTTCTCCGGAGGACGAGGTGGCGGCCTATAACGTGGCGGAAATCCTTTTTTCTAACCAGAGTATTGACGAGGCTATCCGTTTCTACGAGTTGGCGATTAAAATCAAGAAAGACTGGTCGAAACCCTATCACAAGCTCGGCCTGGCTTACTTGAATAAAGGCGATTATGAAAAAGCCCTGGAGAACCTGCGGAAATTCTTAGAAATGGACCCTAATAATCCCGAGGCGCCCCAGGTGAAGAATATCATCGCGGCCGTCGAAAAAATTAAGAAATAATCCTGATTCTGATTTCCAATTTGGAGCACATAGTTACTGCTTTTTCAAGATTTAGAGGTTTAAGCATTAAGAATAGTTATTTTAGGTGATTGGGCAAGGAAAAAAATTAATTAGGTTCTTGGAGTCATTCCTGCTGCCCGGGAAAGACGCATTTTTGGCCCCTTAATTCTAAGATATTAACTCGCTGAAGAGGGGATAAATCTTTCGGGGAGGGGCTAGCTGATAAAATTTTAGAGTTAGACTCATTGAAAATAATAAGCTGAAAAATCGCCATAATAAAAATAAATAGAATAAGCCTCTTAATATAAATAAAGCCTACTTTTTGTCCCTAAATAAAAAAAGGGGCGAGGAAAAATCCTCGCCCCTTTTGCTTCTGGCGCTTAGAAGCTGTAACGAGCCGAGAGCTTGATTGTCCTTACCCCGGTGACAGAGCTGATAACCTTATAACTGGAATAATTTGTTCTGGTGCCTGGCTGGTTGGCGCCTTCAGCCACGGGGCTCCAGTACTGGGTGTCGTTCAGGCCGAGGTTGACGCTGGTCGCGCCGAGGACGTTGAGCGCGTCGATATAAACTCCGATGCGGCCGAAGCGTCCGAGGTTAAATTCTTTCTCTAAGCGCATATCCAGCGTATTCCAGGTGGGCGACCAGCGGGGATTTTCCCGGGATTCAAAGTTGACTCCATAATAATCCTGGTAAGCGTTGTTGGCTGTGCACCAGGCAGTTGGCGGCAAAACTGAGCCGCTTGTTACCCAGGGCGACCCGCTGTAGAATTGGTAGTAAGCGCTGAGGAAAATCCTCAAAGGCAGCTGGGCTGTTCCCATGAGTTTTATCTGGAGAGGTCGGTCAACGTTGAGTCGGCCATAAGCATTGACAAAAGCATTGGGATTGTCTCCAGCTCCCGACCAACCCCAGCTGTCGCCGTACCAGCCACCAATATTTCCGTAAGCTTTGCTATAAACTATCGACCCATTAAGCTGCCAGCCCTCGGACATGCGCTTGTTGAAAATAAACTCAACGGCCCAGTATTTTCTCTCCAGCTCTGGGATATTAGTAAACCGGTAGAAAGTTGGGGGGGCGTTGTTAGACCGAATATATAAGGTAACTGTCCGCGCAGGGTAATTATCCTGGGCCGGAACCGTGGTCGTAAAGGGAATCCAGTATTTTTTGGCTTCTGCCTGGTCAATGTGGTACCAGTACTGGCCGGAGTCAGCGTTGTAAAGAGCATCCTCTAAGAGGTTAGTTTTGCTCTTATAGATGAAATTTACGCCAACCGAGAAGTTTCTGAAAAGTTCATGCTGGACTCCTAACAGCAATTCATCGTTGTAAGGCGATTTAGTGTTGGGGTCGAGCCGCTTTTTCGCGAATTCAGGGTCCATTCCCCGGAAATCAGCGGGGTACATGGTAAAAGTATCCCCGATATTGGGATAATTATCAGCGTTAGTATCCCACCACCGGAAAGCAAAGGAGCGAGGATAGAAGGGATGCAGGGTGGAGAAATACTGGAGCATGAGATACTCGGTATAGCGATTGAAGGAGAATTTGAGCGCCGTCCGACCGTTGCCAAAAAGGTCGTAGGTCAGACCGAAACGGGGAGAGAAGGAATTCCACTTGATGATGTTGCTCCACTCCGGCGCCGTTGCCTCGGCCCACGGGTTGAGGCCGTTAGGGAAGTTCTGGGGATAGTTGGCTGCAACCCAGGGACGGACAATATTTTCGCCCAACCAGACAGAAAGCGGGTTGCCGGCCGCCTTTTTCGAGACCGCGGGCTTCCAGCCCCAGCTCCGGTCGAAACGGACTCCTAAGTTGACGGTGAGTCTTTCTTTAAAAGTAAAGGCATCCTGGATATAGGCACCGATTCTTCCGCCCCGGTCGATGATTTTACTTGACCCCTGGTCAGGACCGCAGATGTAGAAGGAAACGTAGCCATAGGTGGAATAGCGATAATATGGGTTGGGGTTGCGGCTGTCGATGTACCAGATCATATTGTCTTTCCGCCACCAATCCCAGTCGCCGTAGGTATTCTCGTATTCCACACCACCTTTAATCTCATGGCTACCGCCAAGAAGATTATCTTGGAAACGGGTAAAATAGAGCCCCGTCTGGAAACGTTTCCGCAGATAGGTCTCATTGAACCGCGCTGTAGTCAGGCCGCCATAAAGGTCGCCCAGGTTATCGATCAAAGGTAGATTCTGGACTTCTTTTTGCATCGGGAGGGGGAACCAGCGATGGACGTAACTCAGGTCGAGGAAAGTATTCTGGTCGAGAATGTAATTAATTATCCCGTTTCCGGTGTAACCCCTTTCATGGTCCCAGATGCGGGTCGAAATAAAGGGGGTTCTTGACCCTGGTTCCTCGTACATCGGCCGGTAGATATCCACAAAATTAAACATGCCCATGAATTTGAGCTTGGTCGAAACCTGGGAGGTGAGCTTAAAGAACCCCATCTTTTCTTCGTGAGTCCAGTTATAGGGATTATGGGTCCGGCCGAAGAAATCAGTCCAGGGACCGATGAAGTTGGTTTTCCTCTCCTGCTTGATGTAGCGGCCGTTAGTGAAGAACCAGACCTTGTCGATTATTAACGGGCCGCCAAGAGTAAACGAACCGTCAAACCAGCTCTTATCAACCTCTGGCTTGGCAATCTTCATGGCGTTAATTTGCTCATCAGACCAGAGATGCTGGTTGAACCCTTCGCGAGTGTGGTAAACGGTAGCGCCGCCCGAAAACCTATTGCCGCCGCTTCGAGTGACAACGTTAACGTAGGCACCGTCAGTATAGCCGATGGAGGCAGGATGACCAGCGGTGATAATCTCCACTTCATCCATAACATCGAAGTTGATATTAGTTAGGGTGTACATAACCACAGGGTCGTTCATGTTGACGCCGTCAAAGGCGGTGGTGTTGCTTCGGACAGTGGCGCCGTGAGCTGAGAACGTTCTTCGGTAAGTTACATTTTCTGAGACTACTCCCGGCGCGGCTGTCATGATGTCATAGAGGTCACGACGCAGAGGGATGTTTTTAAGGAGATTGGAATCCACCGTGACCGCCAGTTTACTTGATTGGACATCGACCACCGGCGAGGCAGCCACAACCGTGATTTCTTCCTCAACAGCGGCCACTTCCATCTGGATATCAACTGTAACCGTCATGCCGACGCGGACAAGAATTCCTGTCCTTTCGACGGTTTTGAAACCCTTTAGCTCGGCAACGACCTTATACTCTCCAGGCGGAAGCGAAGGAAAACGGTAGGAACCAGTCTCGGTAGTCACGAAGGAACGGGTTCCCATCAAGGCCGGCGAGGAAACAGTTATCGTTACCCCTGGAAGCGGGTTCCCTTCGTTGTCGCTGACAACCCCTCGAAGGGAGCCAGTCTGCTCCTGAGCCCAAAGACTGGCTACCAGGAGCGACACTAAGAATAGAGTAAGATAAAACTTTGTTTTCATTTCTCCTCAAACCTCCTCTTTCTTAACCCCTTGCCTCTTTCTTCCCTCGGCTGGGAAGAATGATACCCAAACCCTTTGTAATTTTTTCTCTTGGCTCGCTCTCACCTCCTTTTGAACAATAATTAGGAATTCAGCTAATATTATGCACAAAATTATTCAGCAAAAATCATGCCAAAAAAATGGACCTTCGGATTTTATTGATAATAAAGAAAATGACCTGAAAACCGCCCCTGCCCGTCGCTGATTTAATTCAAAAATTTGGCGTGATTCAAAAATTTGAATTCAAATTATTGAATTTAGGGGAAGTGCAAGGCTTAGAGAGCACTCCGATTTGCTATTAGGGCCAGGCTCCTGGTTGAGGAAAACAAGACAGGCTGTCGTTGCGGGGGCGGTTAAGCGCTCAAAATAGTATTTTTTTCTGGATGAGAGAACCAGTCTTCAACCGGGGACTGCGGCTAATTATATTCAAAAAAAACGGATATTCCAGGGAGAGTCAGGATAAAGGGCTCAAACTATCGGGCTCGCGCTCTCTTGGGCGCGGGATAAAAAGCGTTGGCAAAACACTCTTGGGCTATTTTCCCCGGCGTTGCTTTACCCCAGAACGGCCTCCTTAGAAGAAAAATGTCGATTATGGGTACCATTAATTAAGAG
>JBBIRF010000043.1:0-22451 GCA_037441905.1 Candidatus Aminicenantota bacterium | reverse complement strand
GCGGCGGCAACACGGCCATCGATGCCGCCCGGACTGCCTGGCGGCTGGGTGCAGAAGTAACAATTCTCTATCGCCGGACCAAGAACGAGATGCCGGCCATCCGGGACGAAATCGAAGAAGCTCTGGCCGAGGGCATCAAGATGGAGTTTCTGGCGATTCCGACGGCGGCGATTCCGGTTAACGGCCGGTTGGGGAAGATAAGGGCGCAGCGGATGACCTTGATGGGGTTTGACGAGGCAGGGCGACCTAAGCCAGTCCCGATACCGAACTCTGAATTCGAAATCGAGGCCGATACCCTCATCCCGGCCATCGGCCAGGAGCCAGATTTAACCGTGCTCGAGGGCTTCAAGAGCCTGCCTTTAACCAAGGCTAAAACCCTGAGCGTCGCCGCAGAAACCATGGCTACGGAGATTCCTGGCGTGTTTGCCGGCGGCGATGTGGTCTCAGGACCGGGTACTGTCTTACAGGCGATGGCTGACGGCAAGAAAGCGGCCGAATCGATTCACCGGTACCTGCGGGGCTTGAGCCTCGAGCGCGAGTATAAACCAACCGAGCCTCTGTATGAAGTGCCGCCGGTTGAGCTTCCGGCCGAGGAACTCTTCTCGCTGACCAGGCCGGCGATGCCCAAGCTGGCCGCAGAGGAAAGAAGAGGCAATTTCCGGGAGGTCGAGCGCGGTTTTACGGCCGAGATGGCCGTTAAGGAAGCCCAGCGGTGTCTTCGCTGCGATTTGGAAACTTTAAGACTTAAAAGGAGCAAAGCATGACCGGGAATAAGGTTTACTTGGGCAACCTCTACCTCCGCGCCACCAAGAACCAGATAAGGGACCTCCTGTCGCGCTTTGGGACGGTGAAGCACGTCGAATATGTCGAAGGAAGCGGGTATGCCTATGTCGAGATGGAAACCGAAGAAGAAGCTGAAAGAGCCCGGTTAGCCCTTGACGGCGCGGAGTTCTTGGAGCGGGTTATTCGGGTTAAATAATTCTAATTGATACTAATTCAAAAATTAGTGCGTGAAGGAGAAAAGTTTTTTCCTCTTTATCTAAAATTTATCTTAATTTAAATCTATCTTAAACAACTCAACAATCGCGCTAAGCGAACTTAAGGGGAGAAAAATCGATTAAATTTCAGGAGATTTTGCGGGCGGTTTGCTCAAAATCTTGCTGCCAGAGAACGAGGTGAGTAACGTTACCTCGTTCATCCCGCCGGAACTGGATGCGAATGAACGGGTCGACCGAGAAAAACACGGTCTCGCTTTCGACAAAAAATTTTGTCGGCGCCTGGCCGGTAGGCTGGATGACGAGATAATAATCTTCGAACTTTACGTCGAGAACATAATCAGGCGTAATCTCATACCGGCCGACATAACGCTGGTAAATCGACGGGTCAAGGCGATAAAGCGGCCTTTCGACCGGCTTGAAATGCGGCCACTTGTAAGCGGCGGCCACTGACCTGATAATCTCGTCGATTAAAACCTGGCCGTTATCGCTGTTGGTCATGACGACGACACCTTGTCGTTTACCAGGAAAGACCAATAAGGCGCAGGCAAACCCGGCTGTCCGGCCCTGGCAGTGAAAATAAAGGTCGTCGCCGCTTCCCTCGACATACAGCCCAAAACCACGCGAGGCAGCCTGGGCTGTAAGCATCGCTCGCGCAGCGGCGGCCGAGAGTAACTTTCCTTCTTCGCCCCGGGCGGCGGCCATAAGTTCGGTTAAGAAAACGGCCATCTCGGACGGCGTCGTCCAGAGGCCTTTGGCCGCCAGTTCAGGATAGCGACGCCAGCGCTCGGGATAAACACTCCCGTCTCGCTGGTGCCCCGAGGCAACTTTGTGCTTGAGCTCGGCCGGGACGTCGGCTGAAAAAGCCGTGTTTTTCAGCCCTATTGGTCGAAAAATCCTTTGTTCGGCCAATTCGGCAAACGGTTGCTGGCTAACCTCTTCGAGGAGCTGCTGGAGGACGACATAGCCGGATTCAGAGGTCCGGATAACCGACCCAGGAGGGTCGAGGGGAACCAGAGGTGTGTTAACCGCGGGTTTTTCGCCCTTCAAGACCTGGAGTAAAGTGGGGAAAGGCTCATCCTTTCCGTATCCAGGAAAGACCCAGTTGCTGAACCCGGCCCGATGTAAGAGCAAATGCCGCAGCGTTACCGGATGGCCGAGCGTGGCCTCGGTAAGCGGGACTTTCCACGCCTTTAGATAATTATTGATATCGACATCCAGCCCGAGCTTCCCTTCTTCGACCAGAGATAACGCCAGGGCGGCGGCCACAGGTTGACTGAAAGCGCCGGCCTGGAAAACAGTCTCCGGGGTTACCTGTCCGTCGTCTTTCTGGTCGCAGTACCCGTAAGCTTTTACCCACGAGATAGAATCCTGGTCAATCATCGCCAGACTCAAACCCGGCACCCGGTAAAAAACCATCCTTTCCTCGAGTTTAAGCTTCTCCAGTTTCTCGCCTTTAAAATAAACCGCCCGGAGCAACCCGTTTTCAACTTCCCTTATTTTCGCCCGCTGCAACGAGGACTTAGTTTCGCAAGCCAGGAGCAAAATCAACCCTACCCCCACCCAAAAATAGGGACATGACCTATATTTCCTATTTTTTCCCCTGTTCTGTCCCCTATTCTGGGGCTCGCTGCTCCTTGTTTCGGCCGCGGCCTTCGTTTCTCTTTTTGCCGCTTTCTTTTTTCTCATCCTTAACACCTGAGCTCTATTTTATTTTTTATTTCCTTCTTTTTTTCTTTTCATCATCTTATGGATGGGTCGGCTCTCTAACCCCTTTTCTTCTCGGGTTCTCTTCTTTCTTTTTCTTATTTTCTTATCCTTTTATTTTTTACCTCTTATTTTTTCTCGTCATATCTTCTTATCATTGCCTTTTTTCGCGCTCTTCCTTTTTTATCCCGCTTCGTTCATCCTGTCTTCCAAGGTTCGTGGTTAAGACTAAGTTAAGCTATTCTTATTTTAATTAATTTTTTTGATTCAATTAAACCTTATTTTTTTCACCCCCCCAAAATCGGGTGCTCTCAAGGCTCCCTATTTAACCCAATTTCTGTCTCATTTCCGGGGGCATCTCATCTGTTACTAATACCTGCCTCACTGTTCAGGGCATGTCGGGGAAAAACATTATCTATAATCGTTTTTTTCGCCAATTCCCTCCTCTTTTTAGCTCTCCCGACATTCTGATGGCACCAAATTCTGAACATTTTTTATACTTTTTATTTTTGTCCACTTTTCTCAATTTTTAGTTCTTCTGATATTCCGGCGAGAATGACCCGAGAAACTAAGAATTATTATTTGAAAGATTTGATTGAGACAAAGCCCGGCCGTCTGTTCACAATTTCCACGTCCTGGCAACAACCAGGTTAACGCCGGATATGGCGGCCGCTTCATCCGAGGCTAAAAAAGCCACCGCCTCGGCGACGTCATCCGGCTTTCCGGTAACTCCTTCGAGCTTAACTCCCTCCTCGTTTTTCAGAGCAAAAGGCAACTCGCCTCCTTCAATCAAGCCTGGCGATACCATATTCACTGTAACGCCGAAGCCGGCCTCGCTCCGGGACGCGGTTCTTGTCAGAAGAAGAAGCGCTGTCTTCGAAGCAGCATAAGCCAGGACCCTGGGGAAAGCAGTCATCTGGCCGGCCCGGTGAAACCCGAGGTTAATTACCCGGCCCCATCCCCGCCGCCTCATCCCTGGGAGGACGGCTTTCATCAGCTCGAGGGCAACAAGCACGTTATCCCGGTAGAGGTTTAGCCATTCGGTGGCGGTTGTCTCTTCCCACGGTTTCTCGAGGAAAGGACCAAAATTATTCACCAGGATGTCTACCCGACCGAAAACCTTTTCCACCCGCCGGACGAGGCTCGTGGGTTTCCCGGGAAGCGATAAGTCGGCGGGAAAAACTTCGGCTTGCCGGCCCTGTCTCCTGATTTCTTCGGCAACTTCCGAGGCAACTTTCTTCTGGCGATGATAATGAACCGCGATGGCCCCCACTTTGGGAGCTAACTTGACCGCAATGGCCCGGCCGAGCAGGCTTGTTGCTGCCGTGACCAGCGCAATCCTTGTTTCTTCAGGCGAGTTAGCTTTTTCTCCCACCGGCTTTATGGGTTGATGTCTTTTTGCCTCAGCCATCCAGCTTGATTTCCCTTCACTCTGCCCTTGACCTAAGCCACTTAAATTAGCTTTCCGACAACCTCCTCGACTGCCTCTAAAATCTCGCCCGAGGCCACAATCTCTTTAAGCCGGTTGATGTCGTCATAGAGCGGCCGGTCTTCGTCCAAAAAGGCGACATATTTCCTGACGACGCGGTAGGCAGCTTCTACCCCCGGACTGGCTTTAAGCGGTCGCCGGAAATCCAGAGCCTGGGCCGCGGCCATCATCTCAATCGCCAGCACTGCCTGGCTGTTGTCGATTATCTGCTGGGTTTTTAGCGCTGTCGTCATTCCCATGCTGACAAAATCTTCCTGGTCGGCCGCTGCCGGGATCGAGCCCGTTGCTGCGGGGTGAGAAAGAACCCGGTTCTCACAGACTAAGGCGCCAGCCGTATACTGAGTGAGCATCAACCCAGAAAACATGCCGGCGCCTTTGGTCAAGAAAGCAGGAAGCCCCCGGTTTAGGTGGGGGTTCATTAAGCGGTTAATCCGGCGTTCTGAAAGAACGGCTACCGTGGTCACTGCTGTTCCCAGAAGCTCCAGGGCAAAAGCCTGCGGCGTTCCCTGGAAATTGGCTCCGGTGAGAACCAACTCCTCCTCGGGGAAAAAAACGGGGTTGTCGGCGCACCCGTTTAGCTCAATCTCGAGCATCTGGCGCACCCACTTCATCGCATCCCTGGCTGCCCCGACCACCTGCGGCGTGCTGCGCAAACTGTAGGCATCCTGCACTTTTTTCCCGGGTTGAGCTAAAAGTTCTGAATTAGCCGTAATTCGCCGGATATTGGCGGCGCACTCGATGGCCCCTGGATAACCGCGGACCCGGTGCAACCTTTCGTCGTATGCCTTCATGTTGGCATTCAAGACTTCGAGGGTCATGGCGGCGGCAATTTCGGAGTTTTTCAACCAGCGATAAGCATCCGCCAGCTCCAAGGCTCCCAGGCCGGTAATGACGTTCGACCCGTTGATTATCGCCAGGCCGTCTCTCGCCTGGAGGACCAAAGGCTCGAGGCCAGCCCGCCGCATGGCTTCTGCTCCAGGAAGCCTTTCTCCCTGATAGTAGGCTTCTCCTTCGCCCATGATCACGAGGGCAATCTGGCTCATCGGTGAAAGGTCGCCACAAGCTCCCACCGACCCCTTTTGACACACGACCGGGGTCACTCCCCGGTTAAGCATCTCTTTCATCGTCTCGACAACCTCGGGCCTGAGGCCCGAGTGGCCATGGCAATGACAGGCGATTCGGCTGAGCATCGCAGCCCGGACCACATCCTCCGGAAGTGGCTGGCCGTAACCAGCGGCGTGACTATAAATGATATATTTCTGGAAGCGTTCTACCTGCTCTTGCGTGAGCACCACCTCGGAAAGCTCGCCGATGCCGGTGTTGACCCCGTACATGATTTCTCTCTTCTGGATTTTGTCCTCCAATAACTGCCGGCAGCGCCTGATTCTTTCCATCGCTTCCGGGTGAATCTCCACGGGCTCTTTTCGCCTGGCCACATCGACCACTTTTTCGATGGTTAAGTTATGACCGTCTAAAATAATAGCCATCCCGGCACCTCCTTTATAACCAGAAATTAAGTTTTGGCTTCTCCAAAACCTGCGAGGTCAGTTAAGTCAGGAGAAGATTATAGGTATACACGGAGAAAAAATAAAGCTGTCGCATAAACCATAGCTCATTTTAGGGTGCGCCGAAGTAAGGCGAAGGCTAACATGCTAAAATTCTAACATGCTGACATGGCCCCCATTCTCGGGATAAAACAAAAAAGGGGCGGTAACACCCTATCCCCCATTTTTCTGTGCCAAATAGGGAACGTACATTGGGGAGCAGATATAGTTTTATCCTTCTTTGTTCCGGTTTTCTTGAAGCTTAATTAAAAAAATAGAAAATTTTAATAAGATGTAAATAATGTCCCCATTTTCCCAATTCAGGAACAAAATAGGAAATATACATCATGTCCCTAAAAAAAGGTCTCGCCTGAGCCAGAGATAAACCAGCGTGAAAATTGCGAAAAAAAGGAGAGGCCCGAGGATATTAAGAACGGAAGTCCTGGTCAGGCTAAGAAAGAAAAGGCTGCTTGCGAGGCTCATCCCCATGGCAACCACGGTTAGATAGAACCCCCAGCCGCGGCGACGGAGCAGCCCGTAGGCTCCGGCGTACATCAGAAAAGAACCGACCAAATCAGGCAAAGCGAAAGCTCTGGCGACGTTCGCGGCGAGCGGAATCGACCGGGGAAACGGCCGGCCGACAAAAAACGCCAGCCAGTAAACATCCGTCAAGAAAGCCATAAAAACCATGATAACGGAAATCACTATTAACCCTACCGGGATTACTGTCCGTTCTTGCGCCATCTTCTCCCCCTTCTTTTATTTCCCAATTTGCCTTGTTACCCTAAATCGTTCCAAAACGTCCACCGGCGAGTCTAAGAAGCATCAGGCCGGGATATCCCACCTCCTGAGGATGCGGCTGAAGAAAGGCACCGGCGAATGGCCAAACCTGATTTTTTTACCCGCTGACTTATCAGGAACATAAAATAAGGATAACCCAAAAACAACAGGGTTGCTATCCCCGGATGCTCGCTTTTATAAACTTTTGATCTTGGTTGTTCCCGCTTTTTGATGGTTAATCCTTAAGAGTTATAACTTTCAGTCGAGCCATAAAGAATCCGCCGCTGAAGGTTTTTAAAGGACGGTTAAAGCGGAAGTTTATTTATCCTATTGATATTTCTCCGCTTGACTTCATCAATGATAAGCCGACTTGGCTTAATCTCGGGCTGAATGTCTTGGAACATCTTGTCTTTACCCTCAATAAAATCGAAAAAGCCTTCATTTTTGACAATAGGCCAAAGTGAAACATAGGCCATAACTGGGTAGATTTTTTCCCGGAAAACCCCTGAGGGGCCGTCTCTCTGTTCATATTGATACTATATTAACCTCAATTAAAATTAGTTACTCCGATAACGATAACGCCCAAGGGTTCTCCAGCGCGGCCAAAGCCCTAACCCTTATCGTTGGTTGGCCAACCTTTCTCTTTCCTTGCAACTCCTGCCTTCCATATTGCCCCTAACCACGGCATTTCCCCTCCGCTGAATAGAGTTTTTGGTTTGCCAAGGGTTTCGGGCTTGTGTTATAAAGAAAAGCCCCGAAATCCCTTAAGACACCGGGAGAGATAGGATGATGCCTTCAACCCCCAAAGTCATGGTAACTGGTGCCTGTGGCCAGATTGGTTCGGAGTTAGTGCCAGAATTAAGGAAAAGATACGGCGAAGACCGGGTAATAGCCACTGACATTAAAGAGCCGCCGGCCGAGCTCAAGGAAGCCGGCCCTTTTTACCCGCTTGATGTCACCAAACCCGCCGAGCTCTCCCGGGCGGTCCAAATCCATCGACCCGAGGTGATCTACCATCTGGCGGCCATTCTCTCAGCCAAAGGGGAGCAGAATCCCCAGCTCGCCTGGGAAGTAAACATGACGGGAACTTATAATATTTTAGAGGCCTCCCGCGAGCTCGGGGTACGTCAGGTCTTTATCCCCAGCTCTATCGCCGTCTTCGGGCCGGAAACACCGCGAGAGCGAACGCCTCAGGAAACCGTGTTGCTACCGAAAACCATTTACGGCGTGACCAAAGTGGCCGGTGAACTCCTGGGCGAATACTACGTCCGCCGGTTCAACCTTGATGTCCGGGGCTGCCGCTATCCTGGAATTATCAGCTACAAAACGCCCCCGGGAGGGGGCACGACTGATTACGCCGTGGCTATTTTTCATGAAGCCATAATTCATAAAAAATATACCTGCTTTCTTAAAAGGGAAACCGTGCTGCCGATGATGTACATGCCGGACTGCCTGAAAGCGGCCATCCAGCTGATGGAAGCCGACCGAAATAAGTTGCGCCATCATACTAATTTTAACGTGGCGGCGATGAGCTTTTCCCCCGCCGAGCTGGCCGCAGAGATAAAAAAATTCATCCCTGAATTCCAGGTCGAATACCGGCCGGACGAACGCCAGGCCATCGCCGACAGCTGGCCCCGGACAGTCGATGATTCAGCGGCTCGGGAAGAATGGGGCTGGCAGCCTGATTACGACCTGCCCCGGATGGTCGAAGACATGATTCGCCATCTTCAGCCGAACCTTTAAGCTATTAAGCTTTCTTCGGGAAACAACCTTTTTCGGTTTAAGGCGTTATTATTTCGCCGGCCCCCACGAGGAAATCCAGCCTAAGGGTCAAAATTATCTGGATGCGGAAAGCGCCTCGGCTCTTTGATTTTCAAGCCGAGCGCCGAGTTGGATATTTTGTCCCTCTTATCGCTTTATCGCCCGGCTTTCTGATTATCAGCCTTTGATTATTAACCCTTGATGGACTCTTTTTAATTATTATCTGCTTATCGCTTCTTTTTATCGCTTCTTTTCAGCCTGCCTTTAGTAGCTTCTCCCTTAGGTAAACTCGCCCTGGAGTTATCTTCCCTGAGCGCCAGCTCCTGGGGTTCCCGGAAGGCGTAGTTTAGCCCGGATCATGGTAAAAGAATGGGCTGGGAAACTATATTTAAACCTCTCTCCTTTGACTTGAATTTCGGAATGCTTGATGGTGACTTTCTCAGCTGTCGGCGAATTCTCGGCTTTGATGTCAGGGCCGTTGACTTCATCGATTGAGGCCTGGTCGTCAAACGTTCCCCACTGGCTGATAATTTCCGCGGGCATTGCCTGCTTCTCATTCCGGTTAACGACGTTGATAACCAACTCGTTTTCTTTCTGGTTGAACGCGGCTGATACGTCGAGGTAAGGGACGGCCGGACGGGTATCAATTTTATAAGTTGGGCCGTCGACATAAACCTGCAAAGAGTGGCCGTGGCAGAAATTGGCAAAAAGATAAAGCGGATAATAGGTCGTCTGCAGCCAGAGTCCCTTCTCCGTCGTTCGAATCGGCGCGATGACGTTAACCAGTTGAGCCATGTTGGCAATCTTAACGATGTGGGCGTTGCGCACGAAAACGTTAAGAAAAGTCGCAATAACCAGAGCATCTTCAAGGTTATAGGTTTCTTCCAGGCCTTTATCCTCAAATGCCCGGTACCAGACATTATACTCATCGTAGGCAATGTAAATCGGTTCGCGGCGCCTTGTCTGGCTCATTGCTTCAAGAATCAGTCCCTCGAGGATTTTTATCCTGTCTTCAACATCCAGCGTAGCCGCCAGGAAGGATGGGAAATCATTCCGTCGGTTATTAAGGTAAGTATGAATAGCGATATAATCGGCATAATCACGAAGGTAGCTGAGCACTGTCCGGTTCCAGTCAGTCCAGCCGCGGCCAAAGGTGCTTGACCCACAGGCGACAAGCTTGATTGAAGGGTCAGTCCACTTCATCAGCTTGGCCGCCTCGAGGGCAAATTTCCCATAATCCTCGGCGTTGCGATGGCCCATCTGCCAGCTCCCGTCCATTTCATTCCCCAGGGCCCAGTAAGTGACGCGGTGGGGCTCGGGGTAGCCGTGGCTCGCCCGGAGTTCAGACAGGGTTGTGCCTTTCTCGACGTTGCAGTATTCAACCCACTCCCGGGCTTCATCCCAGCTGCCTGTGCCGAGGTTGACGCAGATGTAAGGCTCAGCCCCGACGAGGCGGCAGAATTCGATAAACTCGTTGGTCCCAACTTGATTGGTCTCGATTGTCTTCCAGGCCAACTCGAGCCGACGAGGTCGAAGCTCTCGCGGTCCGATTCCGTCCCGCCAGTGGTACCCGGAAACAAAGTTGCCGCCTGGCCAGCGAAGCAACGTAACTTTGAGTTTTTTTACCGCCTCGACGACATCACGCCGGAACCCCTTTTCGTCCGCCAAAGGCGAGCGCGGGTCGTATATCCCGCCGTAAATGCAGCGGCCGAGATGCTCGATGAAATTACCATAAATCTTCGGGTCAATCTCACCCCCGCGGCGCTCGACATCGAGTTTGACGCGGGTGACCTGAGGGTTTGTTTCCTCCGCCGGTAAACCGAGGGGAAAAATCGCGGCCAAGAGAAAACAAAAAAAAGGAACCAAGATTAGACTAGTTCTAATTTTTCTCTTCATCCTTCTCTCCTCTTCAATCGTCAGTTTTTTCCTCTGTTTTTAACAATAATCAGCAGAAAAAGCAAAAGGGTGAAGATGGCTTTCAAAATCTTTGAATTTTTCTCTCCATTACTTTTAGTTCTTATAAATTGATTTAATTATTTATTTAACTTCTCCCCGAAAAACAGGTAAAATATACGAGAAGCGCAACTAAATTTCTGAGCCCCTGAAAGCAGCCGGGAGGACAAAAATGAAAGAAAGCAGTTATGCTTATCTTAAACGGACGGTGGTTAAGGAAACTTTCAGTCTGTGCCCGTTTATCATCTTTTTATTAGGGATGACGGCGGCGGTTGCCCAGAGTCAGGAGCTTCCCGCCGACCCCTACCAACGGGGGCTGGCTCTTTATCTTCAGGGTAAGTACGCCGAGGCCAGGAGTTCATTCGAGATGGCCCTCGAAGCCGAACCAGAAAACGCCGACTTTCTTTATCGGCGAGCCCTTTGCTTTCTTAAACTAAACGAAATCGAGCCGGCAAAAGAGGATATTAATCGCATATTAGAAATTAATCCGGAGTCTGGCCTCGGGTTAACCGGTCTGGCCATGGTTTTGATGCATGAAAAGAACTACGCCGAGGCCCTGAACAAGGTTAACGAGGCCCTGAGCAAAGAACCAGAATTAGCCGAGGCGCATTATGTTAAAGGACTCATTCTGAGTTATCAACAAAAAATAGATGACGCCATCAAATCCTTAGCCCGGGCGGTGGAGCTCGCCCCAACGCATGCTTACGGCCATTATTATCTTGGCCTCGCCTATAACCAGAAAAAACGCAAGGACTTGACTATCGTCCATCTGGAAAAATTCCTGGCGTTAGCACCGCTCGCCCCCGAAGCCAGCCAGGTGCGGACGCTCCTTAACTTCCTCCGGCGCTGATAAAACGGCATCGCCCAAGCCGTTTCATTATTTTTTCCGCTTAGGCTGATTCTTTTGAATGATTTTCGCAGCGCCGTAACATTTACCCTTTTCATTACAGAACTAAATCCATCACTCAAAATTTCAGGAGTTCGAAGCTAACAATTCTAAGTTCCAGCTCACCGCATGAAACAGCAATCCTAAACAATAGGAACATAATCACATCAACCAAGTTTCTTGACTCGATTTTTTGTAACCTCGAGCTGCTATCGGTCTTAAATGTAGCCTTCGGTTTCAATCTTGCTTATTTATCGGTTCGGGTTTAATGGCAACCTGGCCTCTTCACTGGAAAGCTGCTTTCAGCCGGAGGAAACAAACCAGTGGCGGCAACAGGAAGAATGGCGGAAGTTAACCCATCTGGGTGAAAGAGAGCATAGGTCTTAGCCTCAAGAGCTCGAGAAAACGAAGCTTAAATTAAAAAATCAAGGCAGGATTAGGTTGACCCGTTTTTTTTAAACCTTTTTTAGCTTGGCAAAGGAAGATGATTTAATGATAATAAAAAACAATGCTGTCTCTTAAGACCTTCAAGAAAGGAGCGAGGCCATGAGAAAAAATCAAAAAGAAAAGCCGCTTTTAGTCCGACCCAAGCTAAGAGTCAAAAATAACCAAACGCTGGCCCGCCTACGGGTGTTAGTTTCTGCCTCATTCACTTTTTTCTTTCTGCTCTTTCTTTTCTTAGGAATTAATCTTGAGCCCCTTTCCCTTCAGGCGGAAACCAAAATTACCTCACCCGAGGAACATTTCGGGTTTCAGCTCGGAAGCGACCGCAAGATAGCTCGCTGGGATGAAATCGTGGCCTATTTTTCCTTGCTCGAGCGCCAGAGCCAGAAAATCAAAGTAATCAACATGGGGCCGACGACCATGGGAAATCCCTTCTTGTTAGTCATTATTTCCTCGCCCGAGAACCTGGCCAACCTCGAAAAAATCAAAGAGATAAACAAGAAAATAAGCGACCCACGTCAGATTCCTGAAGACGAAATTCGCCGGCTGGTGGCTGAGGGAAAGGCTATCATCTGTCAGTCGATGAGCTTGCATGCGACGGAAATCGGCGGCACTCAGATGGCGCCTGAACTGGCTTACGACCTGATCAGCCGGGAAGACGAAGAAACCCAGCGGATTCTAAATAACGTCGTCTTTCTCCTAATCCCCTCGTTTAATCCGGATGGCCAAATTATGGTCACTGATTGGTACCGCAAAACCCTCGGCACCGAATACGAAGGCTCTAACCTTCCCTGGCTATATCATAAATACGCTGGCCATGATAATAACCGCGACGGCGATTTCATCAATTTACAGGAGTCGGTTTATGCGGCCGAGATTCTTTACCGCGAATGGAAACCGCAAGCTTATGTTGACCATCATCATATGGGAAGTTACGGAGCGCGTCTTTACATCCCGCCCTATTGCGACCCGATCCGGCCCTATGCCGACCCGCTCATCTGGCGAGAGCTGAGCTGGTATGGCGCCCATATGGCTTACAGGCTGGAGGAGGCAGGAAAGACGGGCATCATCAACGATGCTCAGTTCCCGGGATGGGGCCACTTCGGCTGGCACTGGATAACGCCTTTCCATAATATCGCCGGGATGCTCACCGAATCTGCCTCGGCCCGCTTGGCCACGCCTCTCTTCATTCATCCAGAGCAACTCCAGGGAGGCGCGCTCCAGTTTCCCCGATACGAACCCCAGAGTAATTTTCCCCATCCGTGGGAAGGTGGCTGGTGGCGGTTGCGGGATATTGTGGAACAGCAAAAAATCTCGGCCTGGGCTGTGCTCGACCTGGCTGCCAGGCATAAGGAAACAGTCCTCTGGAACGCCTATCTTAAAGCCAAGCGACAAACAGAGCGGGGAGCGCAAGGAAAGCCCAAGGCTTATATCATTCCTTATAACCAGCATGACCGGCTGACGGCCATCAAAATGGTCAATACGCTGCT
Source organism: Candidatus Aminicenantota bacterium (assembly GCA_037441905.1). GTDB lineage: Bacteria > Acidobacteriota > Aminicenantia > Aminicenantales > CALLJL01 > CALLJL01. The sequence continues at coordinate 9,402 of JBBIRF010000043.1, read as the reverse complement.
TCTCTCTGACATCGAAATACTCCAGGCGCAGCAGCCCTTTACGGCTGAAGGCGTGACCTATCCAGCCGGAAGTTTCATCGTCCCGCTGGCCCAGCCAAAGATGGGACTCATCCGCAACCTCCTTGGCCGGACTTTTTATCCCGACAACGAATGGACACGCGGCCGCGACGGCCGGCCGCTTCGGCCTTACGACCTGGCTACCCATACGATGAACGAATTCATGGGGGTGCGAGTCGAACCGGTGGACGAGCCGGTCAACGGACTTTTCCAGGTGGTAAAACAGGCAATTCGAGTTAAAGGCAGAGTGGAGGCCGGACCAGGCGGCTATTTGGTTGATGGCCGGTTGAACGACGCCTTCACGGCCGTGAGCCTGCTCTTGGACAAGAAAGTCGATGTCTGGCGCGTAGATACCCGCCGCGAAAATCTCAGGCCGGGCGATTTTATTATCCAGAATGCGTCGACAAACGTCCTCGAAGAAGTGGCCGCGGCGACTGGCGTCGATTTCCTTCCGTTGGCCTCATGGCCGCAGGCTGGAGTGCACCAAGTAAGAAGGCTCCGAGTTGGTCTCTACCAGCGTTATCGGGGCGGCACATGGATGAAGGCTGGACGAGGTTAATGTTCGAGAAATTCAAGCTCCCCTATACGACAATCATGGACGGAGATATCAAGAGCGGCAGGCTGGCCGAAAAGGTTGACCTCCTCATTTTGCCGAATGACTCGACAGCGATGATTACGGGCGAGGCCGGGGAGGCAGGCGAAGGAGGCCGGCGCTTCGGAGGAAACGTTCCACCTGAGTACCGCAGCGGCCTGGGTAAGGATGGCGTTGACCGGTTGAAAGAATTTGTCGCTAAGGGAGGCGTCCTGGTTTGCCTGGGAGAAGCCGTAAACTTCGGGGTCGAAAAATTTAACCTGAGTTTGCGGAACGTCCTGAGTAACGTTGACTCCAGGGAGTTTTTCTGTCCGGGCTCGACGCTCCGCGCTGAGTTTGCCAACAGCCATCCGCTGGCTTACGGAATGCCGGAAGAAGGATACGTACTTTTTTATAACAACCTCGCTTTAGAAGTAACCCCGACTGACCAGAACGAGCGCTACCGCATCGTGGCTCGCTATCCCGAAAAAGACATCCTTCAGAGCGGTTGGCTGATTGGCGAGTCAAAGATAAGCCGAAAGGCGGCTCTGGTCGAAGCTGACTACGGGAAGGGCCAGATAGTGCTTTTCGCCTTCCGGCCGCAGCATCGTTGCCAGACTCACGGGACCTTCAAGCTCGTCTTCAACACCTTCCTCCGCTAAAAAAACCGGGACATGTTCTATATTTCCTATTTTATTTCCTATTTTTCGGGAGTGCCTCGCTTCTTTCCTGAAGGAAAATAGGGTCATGTATCATGATGAAACATATGGACATAAATCATCTTGCCGCTGCTTGAAGGAGCCTTCGCTAAGTCTCTGGAGGGCGTCTTTATCGAAAATGAGAGTTTGAATTCAGGTGAACCTTTTCTATTTTTAAGATACTAAAAAAGAGCTAAACCAAATAGCCCTGACAACGTCAGAAAACCTCTTCTCATCCTGATTCCCCCCACCAATCAGGCGTTCTTTCGGGGTTCTATTGAGGAGAACAGAATCCATCCAAAAGCTGGCCTGGAAGCAGAAGTAACTAAAAGCAAAGGCACTTTAAAAAGGGAAACTTCAACGTACCCATGGATGATAATTTCCAGCGTGTACCGGTGCTCTTGCATTTCAGACAACGGCCAAAAAAGGCACCAAAAAAGCACCCTTCTTTGGAGGGCCTTTTTAGTTCATTCAAAACAAAACACAGGAGAAGCAGTCGACATCCTTTTTTCACTGCGCCAGGAGCCGGTCAAAAGCTCTTGCAGCAACAAAAAATAGGAAATATAGAACCTGTCCCTATTTTTAGAGGTTGGCGCGGAGGCGGTCGAAGAACCGCCGGGCCTCCTCATAATCCCTGCAGCGGATGATATGCTTCAAAAACTCCAGGCGCTGGGTGATTTTTTCTAACTGTGGCAAAGAATACGGGTTAAATAGAATCTCGGCCAGCAGGTAATCGTCCTCGCTCAGCAACCCGCGGGCGATCTCAAGGTGCTTTCTAAATGTCGTCCCCGGAACTGAGAGCGTATGGAGATGAGCCGCAAACACCATCGTCGCAGCAAACGGAACTGTCAGAGAATAGGCAATAATCTGGTCATGTTCATCAAAAGAATACTCGAAAAGACGCAGCCCGAACCGGCTGTAGAACTTCTGGAAAAAGTCCTTTCCTTCCTCGGCCGATTCCTTGATGATAATAACATTCTCGGCGGAAAGCTGGCTGAGGTCAGCAAAAGTTGGTCCGAACATTGGGTGGGTGGAAACAAATCGATGGCCGCATCCTTGATAATATTTAGGCAGATCGCCCTTAACCGAAGTTATATCGGCCAATAAACATTCCTGCCGGAGATAAGGCCTGGCCATTTCAAAAGCCACCACGGTGTTCTGAAGGTTGACAGCGTTGAGCAAAAGGTCGGGCGAGAAGGACTCGAGCTCTTCCGCCTTCCCTAATACCCTGACTCCTTCGACCGCCTGAGCCTTGCTTGAATCCAGGTCAAAAACGGCCACCTCGTAAGATTTCGCCAGTTCAGCTGCCAACCACGAGCCCATCCTCCCGACACCGACGACGGCCACCCTTTCGATGTCGACTGAAGAGCTTTCATGGTCTCTCTCGCTCATCTTTCTCCTCCTGAGCCTTTTTGAATTGTTGTTTTTTTCTCTTGGTCCGCAGTTCTCTTAGCTGCCTCTTTTCTAAAGCGAGGCTCTGGTTGAAAATCAAACCATAAATTTTTTTAATAAAGGCTAATGTTAAGTAATGAGAACAGGCAAACTTATTCCCCAGGCGAGCGATAATCGCCATCTCTCTCTTTCTATCCCGGAGACGTCTTTTGGTCTCGACCGTGCTTATGGCCAGAGCAAAGCGGCGCTCGAGCAAAGCTAAAATCTTTTCATCGAGGCGGTCAATCTCCTGTCTGATTTTAATTAAAGACAAGTTTAATCTGACTTCAGTTTTCTCGCTTCGTTTGATTGAACGAAGCCTGTTCCCTAAATCACCACTACGGCTTTTCTTCCTTTTTTCTCGCCGCCAGCCGCTTAGAGTTATTTCCTTAGAAACCGCGATTTGGTTGTCATTGCTAATAGCCATTCGCGTTTCCTCCTTCTCTTCTTTTCTGTTGTTTTTTCGGTCTAAATATTTCTGTTTCTTCCCTGGATTTCTTATCATCTTTTTTTTTACCATCCTTCCCCGCGACACCGTCTCGCTTTATCCCTGCTATTTGTTGAACTCTAACTTCATCTTTGGTCACTCAGTGCCCCGCTAAGGCATTGTTCTCTGGTTTACTCATTGCAGACGCTTGCCTGAATACCCACTTAATAATCAGAAGAAGATTCCCCTGAAAATGCGCCCGCCTGAATCCAGAAATTGGGAAAAAAGAATCAACTGATAAAAATAGCCAAGCAAATCGCCCCGCCCTAACTTCGAATGCGTTCATCTGAGGTTTTCCTTCTTTGCAGTTTGCGTCGTGTTAAGTTTTCTGGCTGATTATCCCAGGCAGGTGGGTTCACCTGAGACCTCAGCCACAAATCGGCCAGGCCTATGGCCACCGCCGCCTCGACGACAACCGGCAGCCGTAAAGCAAAACAAACATCGTGTCTGCCTTTTATCTCAATCGTTCTTGTTTCGCCCGTCCTGAGGTCGATAGTTGGTTGCGGCCGGCTGATGCTCGGGGTAGGTTTGGCCGCCACCCGGAGAAAAAGTTCGTTTCCGTTGCTGAGCCCGCCGGTTACCCCGCCGTTATGATTGGTTTTCGTTCTCCCTTCCGTGTCGATGATAATGTCGTTAGCTTCACTCCCCCTCATCCGGCTCAGCCGAAAGCCGCTCCCGAATTCCACCGCCTTAATCCCGGGAATCGAAAAAAGCAGGTGGGCCAAAACTGACTCGACTGAATCAAAAAAAGGCTCGCCCAGACCGACGGGCATCGGTTTCGCCCGGCATGAAATCAACCCTCCTACAGAATTTTTCTCCTTCCTGGCAGCCTCCACGGCGGCTTCGATATCCTTCGACCCGCCCACTTCTTCCAACCAGGCTTCAACTTGGGCCGGCGAAATGATTTTTTTGGCCACCACGCCAGCCGCCACCAGGCCGACGGTCAGCCGTCCCGAAAAATGCCCTCCACCTCGCCAGTCGTTAAAACCACCGTAGCGCCTCCAGGCGGCAAAATCTGCATGCCCAGGACGGGGCAGGAAGCGCAATTCCTCATAAGCGGCCGAGTCGACCCTCTCGTTAGCAAAAATGATTGTCAACGGCGCACCGGTGGTTCTTCCGTCAAGAAGACCGCTTTCAATCTGCGGGATGTCTCGTTCTCGCCTTGGACTTACTCCCTTCAGCTTCGGCCAGCGCCGGCCGAGGTCTTTCTGAAAATCTGCCCCGCTCAACTCAAGCCCGGCAGGAACGCCGTCGATAATAACCCCAACCCACGGGCCATGAGATTCGCCAAAGATGGCGAGCCTGAAAGAATGGCCAAAAGTGTTCATCGAACTTCTCCTCGACAACTCCTGAGTTTTTCAAAAAAATCCGGGAAGGACTTGCTGACGGCCTCCGACCCCCTGACCACTATTCCTTCCTTGGAAATCAACCCGGCTATAGCCCCGGCCATGGCAATGCGGTGGTCAGCCCGTGAATCAACCATCCCCCCAACAAGCTTGCCTCCCTCGACGATAAGCGAATCGCCTTCCTGAGTAATTTTCGCTCCTACCCGGCGGAGCTCCTCCACCAGGGAAGCGGCTCGGTTGCTTTCTTTGACCGCCAGCCGCCGGGCGCCGGTTATTTTAGACCGGCCTCTGGCACCTATCGCCAGGACGCAGAGGGGTGGGAAAAGGTCGGGACAATCCGAAGCGTCGAATTCAAAACCACGAAGCGCCGAGGGCTCAACAACCAACCTCCCATCTTCCCAATGAAACTTTCCCCCCGCGGCTTCGAGCGCCTCGAGAATTCTCCGGTCGGCCTGCCTGGAATCAGGGTTGAGGCCGGACAATTCCACCCTGCCAGTCAAGGCACCAGCCACAATAAAAAAAGAGGCTCCTGACCAATCTCCCTCAACCTCAATCTGAGCCGGTTCGTAGGTTTGGCCTCCAGGGACAAAAAACCGGCAATTCTTGGCTTCAGCCAAAACCTCTATTCTTATTCCAAATTTTTGGATAGTTTCAAGAGTCAGCTCGACATAAGGCTTGCTCTTGAGGTTCAACGCCAGAACCTCCGAATCAGCGGCGAGCAGCGGCAATGCCATCAGCAAGCCGGTCAGAAACTGGGAAGAACGAGAAGCATCGAGGCTGACGAACCCCGGCGTCATCGGCCCCTTAATCCACAGCGGCGGGAACCCAGCCTGGCTTTGGCAGCGAACCCCAACCTGCTTCAAAGGTTCTGCCACCATGTCCATCGGCCGCCGGCGCAAGGTTCCGTCGGCCTCAAGCCTAACAGGGTTAGGCTGAAGACTGATTAATGCGGAAAACAGGCGCATGGTCAGCGCTGATTCACCGCAAGAGATCGTTGTCCCTCGCGGGGGCAAGAGATTTTTCTCTGGAAAACCGCCTTTAACCTTGAAAACTTGCTTAAGGCCGTCATTTACGGTTTCAACCTCAGCGCCAAGTTGCTGAATAAGATGAACGCAGGCGAGGGCATCATCACAAAAAGAAGGGTTGATGACTCGACTCTCTCCCTCGGACAGCAAACATGCCGCCAGAGCCCTGATCGTCTGACTTTTGGATGGCGGAGCCGCTACCCGACCTTCAACCTCGGAGGGAAGGACTAATTTCTTCATCGATTAACCTCGCCGTTTGCTCCAGCCGGTCTTCCCGGTTGGCGACCAAAAGGTCGCTCGAACGGGCATAAAGCGGAATTCTTGTTCGGAGGAGTTTTTCTTGGGAGGCAAAGGATGAGTATAAAGCGAGAAGAGGCCGGCTCTTTTTGCTTCGGCCAGTTCTTTTCAGGCACTCCTGTAGAGGCGCCCACAACCAGACGACCGCACAACGAAGGGCGAGAGCCTGTCTTATTTCCTCACTTTTTACCGCCCCACCTCCGAGAGCAATGACCGTCTTCTGAGCCTTCCGGAGAATTTCAGGAATAAACTGTTGCTCGATTTCCCTGAATTCTGCCTCGCCGTGCTTGGCGAAAATAGCTTCGATTGTCTGGCCTGTTTGTTTTTCGATTAGCTCATCTGTGTCAACAAAGTCCCAGCCCCACTTTGCTGCCAAGAGCCTGGCCACAGAGGTCTTGCCGCAACCCATGAAGCCGATCAGGGCCAGGTTCTTTTTCTCAGGTCGAGGCCGGTGGATGCTCGAACGAAGAGTTTCGATTTCCTCCGAATTCAGGTCTTTACCAGTGAATAACCGAAAGGCTTCAACCCCCTGTCCCAAGAGCCATTCGAGACCGCTCTGCTTGGAACCGGCAAAGGGATGGGAGGAGGCCAGGTAACCTGCCTCGATCAGCCGGCATTTTGCGGGAATCTCATGCGGAGATAAGAGATATTCAGTTCGGGGTAAACAAGAAACAATTAAGGCAAAATCGTTTATCTTTTTCTTAATTTCGGCGGAAGAAATAAAGGAATAACCAAATTCACCCGCCAGTTTTTTCGCTTTTTCCTCGGAACGATTGGTCACCCAAACCTCTTTTACGCCGCTTTGTTTCAGAGCAAAAAGAACCGCTCTGGCAGCGCCGCCGGCCCCCAGGACTAAAACCCTGGTCGAGTCGAGGTTAATTCCAGCACTCGCTGCGGCCAGTTTGAATCCTTCCGGGTCAGTGTTGAACCCCTTGAGTTTGCTTCCTTGACGGATGACTGTATTCACAGCGGCGATTGACGCGGCTTGTTCATCCACCTCGTCAAGGAAAGGAAAAATTTTTTCTTTGTAAGGAGCAGTGAGGTTAAACCCAGTAATGTTTAGCTCCTTTACTGTAGCCAGGACTTCTTCCAGCTCTGGAGCCGCCAGCCTGAGATAGCAAGCATTAATTTTCTTGAGGCTAAAAGCCAGGTTATAAAGCTCAGGGCTGCGGCTATGAAAAACCGGCCGGCCGACGACAGCTAAAAGTTTCATCCGGTTTTCTGGTTTCATTCCGCACTCCTCAGCGGGTCCTCGATGAGTTCATTTTTATCTTCCCACAATTTCTCCCCGTCTAGTGGCGGGGTTATTTCTTGCGTTAAGGTTTAAGCCTAAAAGCTTGTAAATTTTCTTGATTTGTTGATAGCTAAGCTGGTCAGGGGCAGTTGGTTTCATCCTTTCCCAATGAGCATATGTAAACGGGCTCCCGCATAGAGTCGCGGCGGCCCGGGTTATCGTCCCTGCTGGGCCCATTCCACAGACGACGACGCGTCGGCCTTTGCTTAAAAGGCCTAACAGTCTGGCATTATCCCTGGGCTCGCGGCAAAAGCAGGCGATTTTGACAATATCAGCCCCGCGCGCAAAAGCCCTGTCGATGATTTGACGAAGTCTGGCCGCGGGAGGGGTGGAGCGAAAATTATGGTAAGAAATTATGAGCTCGCAGTCTGTCTGGCTCATATTTTTTTTAAGTTCCGATATAAGCCTGGCGTCAGTCTGGATATCAAGGTCAACGTACCGCGCGCCGGCGGCTATCGCCTCTCGAAGAAAAATTTTTCTTTTTTCTTCGGCTGAACGCCCTGGCCGAAAGGTGGCAATCAGCCTGGGGTGGGAAGAAAAAATCGTCTTTACTTGGGCTAAGGAAAAGTTGAGCAAATCAAGCCGCAGCTCGGCCATTTCAACCCGCCGGAGAACGCGGCGGCATTCATCGAAAGAAATATTTCCCAGGCTAACACAAATCATGAATAGCCTCTTTCAATTCTCGAAGCCGCAGCCGATGAACGCCAGCTTCCCCTAAGCGGTGCAAAACCACAAAATTAATCATTTCCTGCTCCCTCTTTTTGTCCGCTTCCAGGCGTTCAAAGATTTTATTAACGTCAAACTGGCTGACGCTGGCTACGCGAAGAAAAGGAAAGCTTGCCTCGAGGAAACCAAGAATTTCGCCGGCTTCGCTTTCTTTCAGGAATCCCAGCCGGGCTGAAACTTTGGTCGCCAGGGCCATGCCCCAAACTACAGCCTGGCCGTGGCTCCAGCCGGCTTCCTTCTCGACAGCATGGGACAGGGTGTGGCCAAAATTAAGCAGGTGCCTCTGGTTGGTGTCGCGGGCATCAGCGGCAACGAAAGAAAGCTTGACCTCAACCGAAGCCACGATGACCTGGGTCATCAACTCGAGGTCAGGCTGGACAAGACCGAACCAATTCTTTTGCAAGAATGAAAACAATTCGGGCGAGGCAATAAGCGCATGCTTAACTACTTCTGCCAGTCCGTTGAGGATTTCCGGTTGCGGCAAAGTGCGCAAGAATTCAGGGTCAATCAGAGTGGCCCGCGGCAGGGCGAAAGTGCCGATAACATTTTTTATTTCCCCCCAATCAACCGCCGTCTTGCCGCCCACCGCCGCATCAGCCTGGGCTAAAAGCGTTGTCGGGATAAGGAGAAAAGGAAGGCCGCGCATGTAAGTCGAGGCAACAAAACCAACTAAATCACAAATCGCGCCACCGCCGGCCGCGGCCACGACTGACGCGCGGTCAAGCTTCCAGGAGAGGAAACGACTATAAAGCTCTTTAGCCCGGTCAAGGGATTTGACCTCGGCGTCGTCAGGTATGAGGTGGGAAAACCTCGATTCAAGCAGCCAGGGATAAAGAGCAGCGACCCGGCTGGAGGCAATCATGGCTACCTCGCCGGCTCCCATTACTTCGGCGAGAGAATTCTTCACGTTACCGACATAAACATCGCTCGACCCCAGGGCGCATGAAAAGCTCAGCTTCTTCACAGCCTTTCCTCCTGATGAGTTTCGGGCGAAGAATTCTCTAAGAATTTTCTTAACGCTAAAACCCGTCTGGCGAGGTGGGAAAACTCGGAGGGCGTGAGCGATTGCTCGCCGTCGCAAAGAGCCTGCTCTGGATGGTAATGAACCTCAATCATCAGACCGTCAGCGCCCCCAGCGACGGCGGCCAGGCTGAGCGCCGGAACCAGGCTGGCTTTTCCCGCCGCATGGGAAGGGTCGACAATTATGGGCAAATGGGAGAGCTCTTTTACCGCCGGGACGGCTGTTATGTCCAGGGTGTTCCGGGAGTAGCGTTCGAATGTCCGGATGCCTCGCTCGCAAAGGATAACATTAGGGTTGCCTGAAGCCAGGATGTATTCGGCACAGAGAAGCCATTCATGGATGGTTGAGTTCATACCTCGCTTAAGAATCACGGGAATTTTAGTCTGGCCCACTTATTTCAGGAGGGAAAAGTTCTGCATGTTCCGGGCTCCTACCTGAAACAGGTCCAC
>JBBIRF010000042.1:10707-23553 GCA_037441905.1 Candidatus Aminicenantota bacterium | reverse complement strand
AAGTGGGATGTGATTATTTTTGGCCCTTCTTCAGCTGACGCCTTAAGCATTGTCCAGGGAGTGACTGGGGACCGACCCATTCCCTGGAAGAAAACACCCCTTACCCCAAATATCGGCGTCCAGGATTCGAGCGACGATATCCGCGGCGGACTTGAGCTTGAAGGAGTCCTCCACCTGCGAGAATTTCTTAAGGATGGCGGCGTTTTTATAACCCTGACCAGCAGCTGCTCTCTGCCTATTCATTTTGGTCTGGCCCAGGGAGTTAGCATCAGGCAGACCCAGAACCTCTGGGCACGAGGCAGTGTCTATAAAGCCGAAATAGCTGATAAATCAAGCCCGCTTGTCTATGGTTATGATGACACCATAGGAGTCTATTTCAGCCAGAGTCCGGTGCTGGCCATTGGCGGGTTTGGCGGCCGGGGCATGGGAATGGCCGGAGGACCTTTTGGTCAGCCGACAGCGGGTCGGCCTTCAGGACGGGGCGGAATTAACGACCCTGATATCCCCCAGGGAAGACCTCGCGACCTTGGCCAGAAAACTATCGAGGAATTCAGGAAAAAACAGCAACAACAGCCGGCTGAAGCCAGAGGCGAGGAATTTCCGTTTGGAATGGGTATGCCCAGAACGCGAGCGAGAGCGGTCATCAACTTCGGCCGCAACGTCAACGAACTGCTCATCAGCGGCGGCCTGGACCACGGGGAGGAACTGGCGGGAACGCCGGCGCTGGTCGACGCTCCTTTCGAAAAGGGGCATGTGATTTTGTTCGCCTTTAACCCGATGTGGCGCCACGAAACGCACGGCTCCTTCTTCCTGGTTTTTAACGCCCTGTTGAACTGGAATAAACTCGACACCGCTCCGCCAGCGCCAGCCGCCAAATGAACCTTTGGCGCCATTTATTTTATTTGGCGCCTTTTTTTCTGTACTCTTATGGGTGGTAGCATGAATATTTGTTCTTAGCGAGCTACTTTAATCGAATAACACGCATCCCAAACGTTTATTTAAATAACGTCAACAAAAGCAAAGGTCAAGAGCAATTGTTCCGTTTTCCTACCTTCCTCGCTAGTTTTCTTAAACAACCGTCTTCCTAAATAAGCTAAGTATTCGCTGGGATAATAATTAGCTAGTTTTGGGGAATTTGGGGAGGGCAAGCCCAGGAATCAATTGCCAGGATTTTGACTTTAGGAGTTGACTCCGCCGATCAAGGCAAGATCTTGACAAAAGCGGTTTTTTTTTATTTTTTATATGAGGGGACAAATGAGGGAGGGCAAAGGAGAAATCTTTTTTAAGTTTCTGGTAATCCTTTTAATTTTCCTGAATATTGTCTTATTAGTCTGGTTTTTGCATAAAAGGGCTGGTATTAAAGAAAGAATTACTCCGGCCTCCCCAGATTTTCTTAAGAGTTCTTTTTACGATACCCCTTGTCCGGCCTTAAGCCTGGTTGATATTGCCGGAAACAGAATTAATCTCCAGGATTTCCAGGGTCAGGTAATATTATTGTATTTCAGCCACTTTTATGCCTCAGAGGTTCCTTTATTAATTTTCCTCAATCACCTCTGGGAAAAATTTAGACTTGATGGCCTTAGGCTTTTTGTTGTTTTCCCTTCAGAAATAATAGATTTAGATTATATTTTCAGGAATAACCAATGGACTTTTCCCATAGTTAAAGGTAGCGGACAGATTGCCGCGCCCTTTGGGGCAAAGCCTGGAACTGTGGTTATTATTGACCGCAATTTCAAAATAAAATTTAATTTAGCTAACCCACCAAAAGACACGATTTACCGTCAAGTGCGGAGATACCTGGATATAGAGGCCTCTTCTCCCCCTTCATTGGAGAATTTAGCTTCCTATCTTTTGGATCTATATTTTATTGATATGATAACGAAAGATATGATAAACCTGGGCCAGCAAATAGTGGAGAGGCCCGCTATTATTGTCCTTTGCCTTTCACCTTGTTTTAGCTGTCCTGAGGCTCGAAAAATATCTATGCTCAGGGAGGTTGCGACCCCGTTTCAGGATAAAAAGGCAGTTGTTTTTTTCCTTTTTGCTCGAGGGTATAATTTTAATCTAATAGAAGAGTTTGCGTTACGAAATAAACTTTCTGGAACTAATTTAAGGGTGGGAATTATTTGTTGCGATGGAGGTCTCTTAGAAAAGAGATACTTAGATTTATTCGAGTTTGAAGTTGACCCTCGTCTTTTTATATTTAACCAGGAGGGAAAACTAATTTTTGCTGAAACTAAGGATAATCAAAGATATCTCCAGCCTGAATTTATTTTAGAAAAAATAAGATGAGATTTTTTATTAAGGGACTAAAATTTTCATTGATTTTAATGCTCTTATTTTTTTCGCTTGAAACCGGGTTTGTAGAAGAAGGAGAAGAGTTAAAGAAGATAGAGGAGATTGGCCCGATAATTTCAAAAGAAGAAGACCTTTATTTCTGGAGTATAAGCGATATCTGTTGCGACGAGGAAGGGGACCTTTATGTAGCTGATTCCGGGTGGAATAAAATTTTCAAGTTTGACTCCGAGGGCAAATTTCTTTTTTCTTTCGGGCGAGAAGGTCAGGGTCCAGGTGAATTTTTGGGCCGGCCCCTTATGAATCCATTAAAAATACGCCCAGGAAATGATGGCTATCTTTATGTTTTTGATAGCGGTATCTATAGAATATCCAAGTTTACCAAGAAAGGTATCTTAATAAAGTCCCTTGATCTACCGATGCGTTATGACGATTCCGGGGTTATAAACTCTAAGGGAGAGTTTATTTTAATTAACCCCGATATTAATGATAAAACTGCTCTTATTTGTCTTGATTCGAACCTCACGAAAACTAGAGCATTCTTGGAAAAAGAAATAGTTATTCGCTACCCATATCGAGAGCCAAACTCGCCTCGGCGTCATATTAATGATTATAATTTAATTACATTAATGGACAAGAATGATAATCTGATTCTGGTATCAAATTTATCTTTAAGTGTCCTAATTCTTAGCAAAGATTTTAGAATAATAAGGCAATTTCCTATCAAAAATACTCGCTTTCTTGAAGATTTTAAAGTGAGAATGAATAAGGCTGTTGAAGCGGGCGGGTTTTTATATCCTTTTAATTCTTGCCTTGATGAAAAAGGAAATATTTGGCTTCTCTATAACAATGAAAAAAATAACTGCGATGAAATCTATGTTTTTACTCAAACAGGAAAATTATTGCAGACGCTCGTCTTCCCTGATAAGAAAACCATCAGAATTTGTTGGATTAATAATAAGGGGTATATTTTTAACCTGCTAAGTCCAGAAAAAATTGGGGTATTTAAAAAGGAGGCTAACAATGAATACTAAAATTAAGCCGCTCCTTGTTATTGTTTGGGCTGCCTCTATGGGCTTGCTTTGCTTAGCCTTTTTTAAGGTTTTACTTGCGGCTCCAGGTGCTGTATGTAAACCGGTAAACATAAATTGTAATCCTGATTTTGAGTGCATTCTTGAAGCAAGGGGCGAATGTCACTTTTGGTGCGAATATCAGGGCTCTGATTGTGTAGGCGTAAGGCTAATTGATAGCTGGTGTCAACAAGGGGGTTACATTGACCCGTGCGATTGCTGTGGCTTTTGGGAGCTTATCTGCAGAAATGGAGTAAATTCAACGCACGAGTGCTGCCTAGGGTCGGACCAATGCATAGAAAAGGAATATAAATAGCAATATAGCTTAAAGAAGAAAGATGAAAAATTTAAACAGAGTTCTAATTTTATTGATATTGCCACTTTATTTTATATCCTTTTCTTGCTCCGCAAAAAAAATAGATATTAGAACTGTTGGCGAAAAGAAAAAAAACCTCATCGTAGGGGTGTCTATTTCAGAGGAACTAAATAATTATCAGACTAAATACGTTTATGGCACGCTAAAAACCAATTTTTATGTGGGAAAACAACTGCACGATTATATTTTCAAAGCTTTATCGGCAGGTTTCAAGGTAAAAGAAATTGAAAAAGCTGCAACTCCTGGCATCTGTGACGTTGTGGTTCGTTTATCTCTGGTTGAGGAAAAAAGCGGTCATATGAGTTTTGCTTGGGTTGACGAAGAAATCTCAGTCAACCGGTTTAATTTAGCCGTGGCGGTGGAAATTTATGATGGCCAGACATTTGTCTTGAAGAAGAGAAAAACCATCCAATCTATAGCCGGCTACCATGAGGATTTTAAAACTAGTTTTTCTCCTGACGAGGTGGATGACGCCCGTTTACCTTCCCGTAGACAGCCTCCTCCCCTGGTGGCTGCTTTTTGGTCAAGTAATTGTAAAAAAGCTATAGATAAAGTCGTAAAGGAACTCACCGAGAAGGTGACTCAAGTTGTTGCCGAAACCATCTTGAGAAGCTTTTGAAGCTGAGGAACGATGGCCTGAGGCTACCTGGCCAAAGATAGTCTGAGAATTTCGCCCTTTTTTATTCACAGGAGAAGGTAAAGAAACTTGCCGCCAGGAAAATAGTTTTTGTTTAGCGCTTTGGTTTTGATTGCCAATAATGAGAGCTTAAGCCCTTTGCCAAGCAGAGTTCTCCCACCTAAGGAAAATCAGTCTTCTTTTATCGATCTTGTTGATGAGATAGTCGCCTCGACCAGATTTTGACCAAAAATTGACTTAGCTCAATTTGACCAGATTTATTTATATAGCTTTATTTGTTAGTGAATTATTTATATAAAAGAAATGGCTTACGCTCGGAAGCAAAGACCCTGAGGTCTTCTTCCCAGCGGGCAAATAGAGGGGATAAATCATCGCCGCTTTCCATCAATTGCCTGACTTCATCAGTTCCCATCAGCTTGTCAAAATAGGCTTGATGAAATTCGAATTTTTCCGGATACATTTTTCTTATCGTCTGGATGAGGCGAAGACTGGTTTTAACCGGCTGATAAACCTTGCGGTCGGTGACATGAACTTGCACTCCACCGCACCGCTCTCCCCTGTACTTGGAAAAGGTTGGCGTAAACCAGGCCTCGCGGAAACGAACACCTGGTAACGACAACTCATTCATCGCCCGGGCCAATTCATAGCCGTCAATCCAGGGAGCGCCACATAATTCAAACGGCCGCGTCGTCCCCCGGCCCTCGGATACATTCGTCCCTTCGAGAAGCACCTGACCCGGATAAACAGTCGCCGTCTCGAGCGTCGGCATGTTGGGTGAGGGAATAACCCAGGGCAACCCGGTTTCGTCAAACCACATGGAGCGCTTCCAACCCTCAGCCGGAATCACGGTCAATTTAGCTTTTTTCTCCAGGTATTTTTCGTTCCAGAACCACGCTAACTCACCCGCCGTCATCCCATGGCGCAAGGGAATCGGATAAAGCCCGACAAAAGAACTGAACTCAGGGTATCTTAAGATTGGACCTTCCATTACAAGGCCGTTAATCGGGTTGGGACGGTCAAGGACAATAAAGGGAATACCGGCCTCAGCGCAAGCCTCCATGGCATAAGCCATAGTGGCGATATAAGTATAAACCCGCGTGCCCACATCCTGGAGGTCAAAAAGCATGACGTCTATTTCCTTGACCATCGAGCTTTCCGGAATTTTCCCGGCTTCAGTCGTGTCGAAGGAACGCATGAATTCATCGAGATGAATAAGCATATCCTGAGGCGGCTTCATCGATTGGCCATAAAGAGAAAAGACGGGCAAGCGATATTTCTCGTCTACATAAAAAGGCACGTATTCGCCAGCCTGGGCGTTGCCGCGAACGCCGTGTTCCGGGCCATATAGAGCCACCAGCCGGACCTCGGGCACCGCCAGCAGCCTATCGATGGAGGAAACAAGCCGACTATCAACGCCGGTCGGGTTAGTAATAAGGCCTACCTTTCTTCCTTTTATCAAGTCAAGATGCTTTTCGAACAACACCTCCAACCCGGGTTTGACGACAGCCGCGGTCGAAACGTTTCCTGGAGGAGCCTCAGTTTTCCTGGCCTGGCACGCGATAGAAAAAATTCCCCCCCAGAAAAAGCTAATAACCGCGAGCATGACAAAGTATTTTTTCATCTGATTCAAACCGTAGTCCCCAAAACTTTTAACCCACGAGTTTTTTTCTGAATCCCTAAAGCTGATTTTAGCCCAGCTGATTTTTTTGCTCATCAAAACTAGATTAAGTGGACGTTTCATCTTTTCTCCAAGTGGCTAAACTTTTTGGTCTCTTTTAATCTATTTATCACAAACCAAATTCTTTTACACCTGCTAACCCTGCTCCAATAGGAGCCAGCATAAATAAAATGCCAAGAAGGTCGAGGCTTGTTTATCGAGGGGATAAGAGCAAAATAGTGAGGCTAAAAAAGGGAAATGTTTGACCTCAATCGCCGACCTAAGGAAGTCCAATAACAGCAGAAACGCCTGGAAGAGATAACTACCTGCCGGCTTCTTTTTCGTTGAAAAGCGACGCCCATTTTGGTAATCTGGAAAAAATGCAAAAGAAAATTAGGGTCATCAGCCTGAGGAAATCCGAGTCGGTTGATTTTGATTACTGGCTAAAAGCGTCACCGCGGAAAAAACTCGAGGTCCTTCAATACCTCAGAGAAATGGTTTATGATCTAAAACATGAAAGTCGAAAAGGACTTCAGAGATTTCTTAAAGTTACTCGGCGCCAAAAAAGTTAAGTGTCTGATTGTCGAAGTTTCGCCGATTCTTATTAAGACGACTCAAGCTTCCTCCAAGAGAAATATTAATCGAGGGGAAATACAGTCAAGGGATTACTTTTTCCAGCCAGCAATTTTCCAGGAGATGACTTGATGGGAAAAAGAAAAGGTCTTTTTTTAATGATTCTCGCCTGCAGCCTGGTGGCAATCTCATTAGGCCAAGGGGAGCTAACGAGGCAAGGTCGGCCGTCTCAAGACATTGCCGTTTCGAGCGTCGAAAAATTTCTTTCTCAAGCAGCTCTTGACGCCTGGCATCCCCGGACGAATGAAGTTATTTTTATGCGCCGGGATAACCAGGGTATCTGGCAACTTTATAAAGTTGACGAAATGGCGGAGAACCCGCAGGCAGAGGCGGTTCCATTAAGCACCAGGCCCCTACGGGCCGTGGGGATTGAACCAACGTGGATTCCCCGGGTTCATAAGGGAGCCTCGGACTGGCATCCTTCCGGTGAATGGTTTGTGACCGAAGTTGAAATTCCGAATAACATCTCCTGGAAATACATCCGGACAATGCCGGAAGCCCGGGCCCTGGCGGAGCCAGGCGCCGGCTGGTGGAATAATCTATTTCTGGTCAAGGCTGATGGTTCTTTATGGGTCAGACTAACTGATTTTACCGCCGAGGACATCGAATCCGGCGTGCTCTATCCCAAGTTTTCCGCCGACGGGACCAGGCTCTGCTGGGCTGAAAAAATAGGCCCCGCCAGACCATTTGACCGCTACCCGTTTGCTCAATGGGTGCTGAAAACAGCTCGACTTGACTGGTCTGACGGAGAACCTCAACTGGCTGACGTAAGAACTCATCCGGTACGAGACGGGGCCATCTTCGAACCTCAGTTCTGGACGGCCGACAACAAGATAATTTTTGCGGCTGACCCAGGCTATGCCCGCCTTCCCTATCCCGCTTACCGGCTTGACCTCTGGGAAGCTGAAATCGGTCGAAACGGCCGGCTCCAAAACTTTAAGAATCTTACCCGAACCAAAAATTTCTACGAAGAGCAGGCGTCGCTTTCTCCAGACCAAACCTTAATCGCTTTTATGGCCAATCTCTTCGACGCGAGCTACGAGAGCCGGATAATGGAAGCCTGGAGGAAATCCGGGCCTGAGCTTAACTCGTTTATAGTTCAAGAGCTAACCACCGACCTTTATCTTATGGACCGCCGGGGAAAGGTCCTCACCAGGTTGACCTATTTTGCTGACGAGGATTGGGGAAGGGCCCATCCGCTGGTTACGCGAAGCGCCTGGAGTGTTGAAGGCCGCACGCTCCTTGTTTCTTTGACCCTGCGCGACAATATCACTGGCAAGAAGGTCGATGAGTCGATATACCGGCTCCAGCTTGTGGATTGACCCCCCAAATCCGCTTCCCGAGCAGCTACGCTATAATTTTTAGCCAGAAGCGACAATCAACAAACTCTCTACCTTCTCGCGGAAATCAAAACGATCTAAATTTTCTTGCTTCACCGCCTTATTCGTTTAAGAAATTACCTCTGCCATTGGCCAAGAAAAGGAATGATGATTAAAGCCTCTTTTTTTCAGAAATAAATTTAACTTTGCCGTCTAAGTCTTTTCATAAAAGGTGGGAAAGGCAAGAGAGCCTGGTTCAATTCTGTTTCAATTGCCAGGATTAGATGCCTCTCACACTTGAAGAAAAGGATAAGAAATCATCAAAGACAGGTTGAAATTATCCTAAACAATCCTGTGACTAAAATGTATTCCTCAGAATCCAAATTTTGGCTAAAATAGATATTGAGGTAAAGGGGTGTTACCCGTTATAAAGATAAAATTTTTCCCCTTGATAAGTGCCCAAAGATGAGGAACATTAAACGAAAGTTCTTTTTTAAAGCCACCCTCCACAATAAATTGGATTGCTCCGGAAACACCCCTTTTCTCTCAGAAAAAATAAACCTTGGAGGATGGAAAAGAATGAGAGGCGGCCAAAAAATATTAGTTTTGGGACTGATTCTTTTCCTTGGTGCCGTGACAATTAGCCCTGGTCAACAGGCAGAAAAGGGCGAATTCAGCCAGCTTGCCGGAACCTGGGTCGGGCATGGGGCCGGAGAAGAAGTTCGTTTTAGAGACAAGGCCAGACTGCTGGTTTTAACCGTCAAGCATAAGACTGAGTTCGTGTTTGTGGTCGCACCTGACGGTTCGATCAATGGTGAGGGCACTATTGAATACAACCTGGAAAGCAATACCTCAGGCTTAGATAATCTTGTGGCCAGCGTTCATGCGTTGATGGGATTAGCCCAGGTGCCTTCTATGGGGATCCAGAACCGCACAGGAGCTGCAGGGGCTGCTGCCGCCGAGGAAATCGGTAAAAAGACGAGTGAAGTTCCCGGAGTCACCCGGATTCAGTACGACGCCCCTCATCTGAAAAACGGCCCTGAAATCAGACACTTCAAATTCACCGGCAAGGTGACGAGAGGTCCTGTCAAAGACAAGCACGGTAAGGAGGTTGAGGGCCTCCTGATGATTCTGAACGAAGTCGGGAATTTCACTCTTCCCGGTGGAGAGCCAAACAATACTTTGATCGCCGAATACGAGGTGAATAAGGTTAAGACTGAATCGCCTTTTCCCTGCTGGTCTCCTTTTATCGAAGGGGCAGCCGTAGTTCGACCTGGGCCAGGAGGAATATACATCGCTGAATTCCAGGAGCAAGGAAAGCACCGTCAGGGCAAAAAGGTCTGGGAAGAATACGCTTATGTGTGGATCGCTCGCCAGGTCAGCCCGGCTTCGGTTAAATAGTCAGGAATAAAAGATACCCTGAGAGTTAACCTATTCTAGAGTAGACATTTTTCCATAATCAGATACTCTCATTGAGTGAGTCTCGGAGAAAATCTATAGCCGCTTTCCCGGCCAGGTCGTAATTAAGGGAAAATATTAATAAATCATTACCAGAATAAGTTTCCAAAAAGCAATATCCTTCTCGCGAGGGGAGGACTCAACCGCTTTTAGGGAGAATCAGCTCGAAGTTATTAGAGTCGTCTTACCAAAAGCCTGAAAAAAAGCTTTAGAGCCAACTTGTCTGTTGTTCTCATCTGGAAAGAAGCTGCTTTCTTTCGAAATGGCGGGTAAATGATACTTATTTATGAGAAAAGTGCCGGAGGAGGGAATCGAACCCACACCCCTCCAGAGAGGGACTGGATTTTGAGTCCAGCGCGTCTGCCAGTTCCGCCACTCCGGCACTGGCTTAGGAGCCGATAAGAATATAGTTTATCGGCCGCCGTTTTTCAAGGTATGCAGCCTCCCGGGTTTTTCAAACCAAAGGGAAACCGGATTGGCTTATTTTGTTACCCGCAGGCGGGCTCTCAGGCCGGTTGTCTGCAAAACCTTGTCATCCGAGGTCCCACCGACAATAATTTCATAAGTTCCAGGTTCTACTGTCCAGTTATGAGTCTTTTCGTTCCAATAAGCAAAGTCGCGGGCGGATAATTTAAAGGTCAGGCGCTCGTCTCTTCTGGCTCAAGCAACCTCGTCTTGGCAAAGCCCTTTAGCTCCTTCGGCGGCCGCTTTACCTTCGAAGCCAGGGGCCTGACGTACAACTGGCAGATTTCCTTTCCGGCCGTGTTTCCCGTATTGGTCACTTCAACCGAAACCGAGAGCAATTCATCCGGATTAGAAAAATTAACCGCGGTTTTGTTTAATTGCATATTCCTATAGGAAAACGTTGTATATGATAATCCATATCCGAAGGGATATTTTACCGCCTCAGGATGCTGGTCATAATAGCGATAGCCCACATAGATTTCCTCGTTATAACTAATGCTTGGCTGGTCAATTTTCGGCATGTTGCCATAGGTTGGAGCCAAGGCATAGGATTTTGGCCAGGTGTCAACAAGTTTCCCTGAGGGATTGACCCTTCCTCTAAGAATATCGGCCACGGCCCTGGCGCCGTATGTTCCAGGCAAACCAATATAAACAATGGCATCAGCCCATTCGTCCCAGTCAACAACAATCGGATATGCCACGTTCAAGAGGACAACAACTCTCTTCCCCGCCTGGTGATATACATCCCAGATTGTTTTAATCATATTTTTTTCCGCCTGACTGATGTCCATAGAAGTATTATCAACACCTTCTTGCCCTGGCCGGCCGATTAGGACAATGGCAGCATCTGAATTCTCAGCCGCATACTTGGCATCAGCCTCAGTCAATCCTTCCTGCAGGTAACCATTAACAGCGTTTTTCTGGAGCACAGTGAACCCCGCCTCCTCCAGCGCCGCGGCCAGAGAAATAACCTCATTGGGGTCCACGTTTACCCGGGCGCTTCCTCCGCCTTCGAAGATGACGCCTTTGACCGGTGACGAACCCAAAGTCCGGTATTCGGGGATAGAAACCGACCCAATCAAAGCAACCCTGGAAACATTTCTCAGGGGCAAGGTGTTTTCAGCGTTCTTAAGGAGAACGACTCCCTCAGCTTCGGCTTCCACGGCCAAAACTTTATGAGCTGCCTTGAGCTCCTCAGTTAGTTGGTTTTTAGCCGCAAATTCTCTTTTATCATAAACCTGGTTTTTAAAGGTCTTGGTACGAATAAGCATTTTCAGAATATCGGCCGCAGCCTGATTAAGATTATCCTCAGTAATAACTTTATTTTTAACCGCATCGATAAGGCTCTCCCAGCCAGTGCGTCCCGGCATGTTCAGGTCGAAACCGCGGGTATAAGCTACCGGGTTATGATAACCTCCCCAATCGGACATGATGAGGCCAGAAAAACCGAATTCCTTAAGCGCGTCAAGCAAGTATTTGTTCTCGGCGCACCACTCGCCGTTAACTTTGTTATAGGCTGTCATCACCGCCCAGGGCGAAGCTTCCTTGACAGCGATCTCCCAGGACGGCAGGTAAATTTCGCGCAAAGTTCGTTCTGAGATAATTTCATCAATACCAGTCCGGTTGTTTTCAAAATTATTAGCGGCATAATGCTTCATTGTTGTCCCGACACCCTGGTTTTCAACTCCCCGGATATAAGCAGCAGCAACTTTTCCCGTTAAAACAGGGTCTTCAGAATAATATTCAAAAACCCGGCCGCCGAGAGGGTCGCGGTGGATGTTCATTCCTGGGGAGAGCATGATATCCACGCCATAAAAATTAGCTTCCCGGCCGACAGCCGCCCCGATTTGCTCGACGAGGCGGACATTCCAGGTGGAGGCCAGCGTTAGCGGATTTGGCCAGGAGGTGGCCAAGCGACCGTTAAGCCTTACGCCTGCTGGCCCGTCAGCCAGCTCGAGACTCACAATCCCCAGTCGCGGAATAGCATGGGTCGTGCCGGCCGCGCCGATTGGCGATGAGCCGGCTCCCCAGATGAGCCTCACCTTCTCTTCGAGAGTCATCTCACTTATTACCCGGGATATGATTTCCTGAATATTGACTCCGGGGTTCAGAACATCTGTTAGCACCACCAGGTCGGGTTTTGGCTCGTAAGTAAAGGTGGCGACTAAACTATCAGGTGACCCATCATCTTTGACGGCAATGGCCTTAATAACACTGGTCTTCTCCTTAGCGATTCTTACCGGCTCTTCATATCTTAAACTCTGCCTGCTGGGTGGAGTACCGTCCAGAGTGTAGAAAATGAATGCTTGCGGCGTGGCGCAGGAAAGAGTAATAGCTTCGGGAAGACGACGCCAGGCGCCAGGGCCAGGTTGGGCTTCAGGCGAGGCGACCCGAATGATAAACCTGGCTTCGACGATGTCGCTCGGCAGTAACCCTTCTTTTATCGCCACTGCCTTGACCACAGAAGTATAAGAAATCGTCACAGCCCGTCTTGCCTGAGGCCGTGTCGTCGAAGTCAGCGGGTCGGTGCCGTCGGTGGTGTAATAAATGGTTGCTCCTGGAGTGGAACAACTGAGAGCGACACTTACAGGACGGTCGAAGGTGCCAGGCGCAGGGTTGAAAGTGGGATTCGCTACCTTCTCGGTCGTTTTTTCCGCTTGGACTTTGGCAGCTTTCCCGACAAATCGCTCTACCTCCCTTTCGGGAATTTTATCCGCTTGGTGCGTAGATACCTGGATACTTGGGTGAGACCAAAGTCCGCTGGTTAAGAAAACATGGATTAATAAAATTTGAATGAAAAAGACCAACTTCAAAGCTGCTTTACATTCCTTTGCTTTCATTTTCCGCCTCCAGGCTTTGATTATAAACAAATTTTTGGTTTCTATGGCAATATATTTTCCAACTTAACCCGCAACCCCGGCTTTTACCCAATAAAC